>JROS01000024.1 GCA_000769715.1 Desulfobulbus sp. Tol-SR | reverse complement strand
GGTCCCGGGATCAGCTCCCCATGCCCTGGCCCAGGAGATCCATGATCGCACCGGGATCCCGACGCTGGCGGTGCGGTGGCCGGGCGAGGTGACGCCGGAAACCCTGCGCCAGGGCTTGACCCATTTCCTGGGACAATTGCGCCCCGCCTATGTCATCCTGCCCCAGACGACCATGGGGCGGGAGGTCGCGCCCTGTCTCGGGGCGCAACTCGGCGCCTGCACGGTGGCGGGCGTTACCGATATTCAGCGGCATCGGGGGTGGCTGGTCTTCTACCGGCCGGTGCTGGACAACACCCGCCTCCTTCCCCCCTCCGCCCGGCCGGGAAGGGCATGTGAATCGTGACGATCGCCCCCGGGAGCTTTACCGGCGGACCGAGCGAAGGCGACGCCGCCAGGGGCGAGGTGATGACAATGGACGTGCCGCCGTCCTGCCTGCAGCCGGCGGTGCGGCGGTTGTCGATGACCAGGCCGGCGACGGAGAACCGGGAGATCCAGGGGGCCAGGATTGTGGTGGGGGCCGGCCGGGGCATCGAGAAACAGGAAAATTTTGCCAGGATGGAAGCGTTCACCAAGCGGTTCGCCGGCGCCTGCCTGGCCACCTCCCGCCCCCTGGTGGACATGGGCTGGGTGCCTTATGGCCGGCAGGTGGGGATTACCGGGGCCACGATCGCCCCCGATCTCTATATCGCCTGCGGCATTTCCGGATCGACTCAGCACCTGGCGGGGATGTCCGGGGCGAAATGGGTGGTGAGCATCAACAAGAATCCCGATGCCCCCATCTGCCGCCATGCGGACCTCGCCATCGTGGCCGACCTGAATGCCTTCATCGAGGCGTTCCTGGAATCGGGATGAGCACCATGCCGCCGGCCACCATCCACAGGCGGCAACGTTAACGGGTTTAACGCCTTCAAACTTCGTCAAAAGGAAATCACCGTGGACTTCCAGATATCGAATCGGATTCAAACCATCGTCGGCATGATCATGCTGGGGGCCGAAGGGCAGGGGTTTGTCATGGCTCAGGAACGGCTGGGGCCGGGCCGCATCCACCATTGCATGCGCTGGCTGGGGGTCTGCCGCCGGGCCTTCGACCTGATGTGCCGGCGAGCCAACAGCCGGGTGGTTTCGCCTTGCGGCGAGACGCTCGGCAGCCGCCAGATCGTCCAGGGCTGGATCGCCGAATCGGCAGCCGAGCTGGAATCGGCCCGCCTCCTCACCCTGCATTCGGCCTGGCAGATCGACAGCGTCGGGGCGGCGGCAGCCCGCGACTCCATCGCCATGATCAAATTTGTCGTCGCCAACACCATGGGCCGGATCGTCGACCGGGCCCTCCAGGTCCACGGCGGCCTGGGAATGACCGATGACACCATCCTCGCCTGGTACTACCGCCATGAACGGGCGGCCCGGATTTACGACGGGGCGGACGAGGTGCACAAGACGGCACTGGCCAGACGGATATTGAAAACCTATGCATGACGGCAGCACGAACTACACGACGTTCAAGAAACAGTACGCCGCCCGCTCCACCGCCGTCTCCCAGCAGGTCTACCTGGCCAACCAGGATACCATGCGGATCAAGAAGGAAAAGACGGCGGTGGACAACCTGGAAAAGATCCTCGCCGCCGTCTTCAGCATCTCCTCGAAGAAGGGCTTTCATGCCATGACGATGCGGGACCTGAGCCAGAAATCGGGGTTGAGCCCGGGCGCACTCTACCCCTATTTCGAGAGCAAGGACCAGCTGCTGGCCATCATCCTGGAACAGGGACGGTGCATAGTCTGCGACACCCTGGAGATGTTTTCCCGCGAACTGGCCCATCCCCTGGAGAGGCTGCGGGTGACCATCAAAACCCATATCTTCCTTTCGGAGCTCCTCCGACCCTGGTTCTATTTCGCCTTCATGGAGGCCAGGAACCTGAAATCGGCGGAATTCGAGGCGGTCAAGGCCCTGGAGGACCATACCCAGAAAATCTTATGCGATATCCTCGAGCAGGGGGAGGCGGAAGGAGTGTTCCGGCCCGGCGACCACGGTCAGGAGTGGGGAGGAGATCGATGCCGGACGAATCGGGGAATATCTCAGGACCAGGGTGCCCGGGCTGTCCGGCGCCATTGAAATCAGCCAGTTTCCTTCGGGCTATTCCAACCTGACCTACCAGTTGAAGGCCGGCGACAGGGAGATGGTGCTGCGCCGCCCCCCGATCGGGGCCAAGGTGGACAAGGGCCATGACATGGAGCGGGAATTCAGGGTGCTGTCGGCGCTGCATCCGGTGTTTCCCCGCTGCCCCCGGCCCCTGGCCTATTGCGATGATCCCGGACTCATCGGCGCCCCGTTTTCCGTGATGGAAAAAATGTCCGGCGGCATCCTGAGAAAAGACCTGCCCCCGGGGCTGACCCTGTCGCCGGGGCAGGCGCGGGCGCTGTGTGAAGGCCTGACCGACACCCTGGTGGAGATCCACGCCATCGACATGAAGGCCACGGGGCTCGATTCGCTCGGCAGGCCCGATGGCTATGTGCGGCGCCAGGTGGAGGGCTGGTCGGCCCGATACCGCAAGGCCAGGACGGAAGATGCCCCGGACTGCGAGAGGCTGATGGCCTGGCTGGCTCAAAACATGCCGGATGATACGGCCGCTCCCGCCATGGTCCATAACGACTACAAGATGGACAACCTGGTGCTGGACCCGGAGCGGTCGGACCGGATCGTCGGCATCCTGGCCTGGGAGATGGCCACCTACGGCGATCCCCTGATGGATCTGGGCAACAGCCTGGCGTATTGGGTCAACGAACATGACCCCGAGGAGATGCAGGTGATCCGGTCCATGCCCACCCATCTCCCGGGGATGCTGACCCGGCGGAAGATCGTCGCCCGGTATGGGGAGAAGACCGGCAGGAATATGAGCGATTTTCAGTATTATTACTGCTTCGGGCTCTTTCGCCCGGCCGTTATCGCCCAGCAGATCTACAACCGCTATTTCCACGGCTTGACCCGGAATAAACGGTTCGCCACCTTGATTTACGCGGTGCATGCCCTCGAAAAAGCGGCGTTGCGGACCATCGATACGTCTGAAATCCGACAGGTTTTGTCGGCGGTAGCGATGGCGACAAGGGCTTGGCAGGAGCGCCGTCCCGATCAGGATCGCATCGACGAGCGATCGGCGCCTCCGGAGGGGGAGAAGTCCGGTCGAATCCATTATCAGGTGAAGTGGAGCAGTTCTCTGCCCGCCTGGTAGACCGTGATCTCTCCGGAGGATTCGGAGAGGACGACCGCTATGGCATGGGTATGACCTGTGAGTGCGCGGGCTGAGTGGTGGCGCGCCCCCTTGCCGGATTGCATCCCGTCGTCGGGACGGCCTTGAGAAGCGATGAAGGCGGCGGAAGACCGGACTTCACCGTTGGGGCTGACCAGAAACGCCCCGTCCAGGGCGCTCAGTTCACGGATTATTTCAATGAAATCATTGCGGGAAGATGTTGCGTATGTTTTCGGGATAGCCGGCGCATGGGTTGAGGATGAACTGCCAGGTGTACGGTGCCACATCCTCGGGTGAGCTGAGAATGAAGCTGGTGCCGATCGGCTTGCCCTCCCGCCCTTCACGGGCGAAGCGCATGGCGATTGTGATGAGCATCAGCAGGGTTTGCGGAGTTTTGATGCTTTCGAACGAGTCGATCTGGTTGTCCAGCAGCCAGGGCAACCGACTGGAGGGGATGACGATCTGCAGTCCGTTGATCATGCCGTGTTCGCAGGCGGTGAGATTGATCGCTCGTTTGTGGAATTCCAGCCTGCCGGTGACGACGGCGAGGAAATAGCCCAAGGTGAGAAAATTTTTTCCCGACCGACGAGAGGGGGATTGCCACGAGTGGAAGGGGAAGGAAGGGAACAATGAAAAAGCCGCTGCAGCAGCTTGCCACTCACGCCGTCAGCCGGCAATCGCACCGTCCGCCCGCACGCCCCAACGCCAGGACCATCAGAGGACAGCAAGGAGGGCGCTCCTGTCAAAAAAAGAAAGCCATCTCCGGGCGCAACTCCGAACCTGCGGATTGCGTACAACGTGATCGCGGGACTTTCAGGTGGTGTGGGCGCTCCGGTTCGTCACCAGTTTATAGAGCTCAAATCCCGCGATGCTCAGCAGGCCAGCGAGGGAACAGAGGGCAATCTCCAGCGTATCGACCTTTTCAAATTGAAACACATTTCTCAGGAACGGGACATTCAACACCAGGGCCAGGAAAAGGATGGCTCCGCCCACAACCCATTTCACGGTTACATTGGGGGTGGCGAGGATCTGGAAGATATTTTTGTTCCAGGAACGGTTGGACAGTATCACGGCGATATTGGAGGAGATAAGGGCGATAAAGGAGAAGGCCCGCACCTCTTTTTCCGCATACCCCAGATACAGACCGGCACCGTACAGCGCCAGGACGATGACCAGAACACTCACCCCCTGCAGGCAACTGAGAAAGATCTTGCGGCCGCTGAAAAAGGGTTCATCCAGCCTGGCTGGAGGCCTGGCCATCACGTTGGTCTCCGCCATTTCAGCCTCAAAAATGATCGAACAGGCAGGGTCGATGATCAATTCCATAAAGACAATATGAACAGGCCACAGGATAAGCGGCAGGTCGGCGAAAAAGATCGGGATAAGGGAGAGACCGGCGATCGGTACATGGATCGCAAAGATATATCCCAGGGCTTTCTGGAGGTTGTCGAAAATCCGCCGCCCCATCCGTACCGCCCCGACGATGGAGGCGAAGTTGTCATCGAGAAGGACCAGCGATGAGGCCTCGCGCGCGACATCCGTACCTTTTTCACCCATGGCGATGCCGATGTGCGCCGCCTTCAGGGCCGGGGCATCATTGACTCCGTCACCGGTCATCGCCACGATCTCATTGTTCTTCTTCAAGGCGTTGACGATTTTCAGTTTCTGTTCCGGCATCACCCTGGCAAAGACATTGACGGTCTTGATTCTCTCACCCAACTCAACTTCAGACATCGCCTGCAATTCCGGGCCGGTGATGCAGGCGTCATGGTTGCGCAGACCGATTTCCCCGGCGATGTTCATCGCCGTCACGGGATAATCGCCGGTTATCATGATGACCCGGATGCCGGCACGATAACATTCCTGAACCGCATCCGGCACATTTTCCCGAACAGGATCGGCCAGGCCGATCAGACCGACAAATGCAAAATCGAAATCATGCTGTATTGCCGGCAGGTTTGAGGCGTTGACCCGGGCCTTGCCTACCCCCAGGACCCGCAGGCCTTTGGCCGCCAGATACTCCACAGCCGTGGCCAGTTCTCTCTGTTTATCGTTATCCAGATGACACAGGTCGAAGATCGCCTCGGGAGCACCCTTGACGGCTGAGGTTTTTTCATCGGTACCTACCTGTCTGAAGACTCTCGACATGGCCAGCAGGTCCCTGGACAATGGATATTCCTTCAACATCTCCCAGTCGGCGTGGACATGCTCGGTGTCGCGCAGATACAGCTCACTCATCCGCAATATGGCTTTTTCCATGGGATCAAAGGGATTGGTCTGGCTCGACAGCATGGCGTATTCGGCAATTTCGTGGAATCCTTCAGGGAAATTACGGGACTCGGCCAGAGAAAAAAACTCGGTGCCGTTGGACAGCCAGGCGACAGTCATCTTGTTCTGGGTGAGGGTGCCGGTTTTATCAGAGCACAGGACTGTGGCCGAGCCGAGGGTTTCGATGGCGGCAGGCTTCCTGGTCAGGACATTGCGTTTTGACATGCGCCAGGCACCGAGAGCCAGAAAGACAGTAAGGACAACCGGAAATTCCTCGGGGAGCATGGCCATGGCCAGGGTAATACCGGCGAGAAAGCCCTTCAGCAGATCTCCTCTGGAAAGGGTATAGACGACGATCACCAGCAGACACAGGGCGAGACCGATGACGGTCAGTTTTTTTACCAGCCTGCCCATCTCGCGCTTGAGCTTGGTCTCCTCTTCGGTTACAGACTCAAGGGCCTTGCCGATTTTACCGATCTCGGTGTTCATGCCGATGGCCGTGACCCTGGCCAGGCCATTGCCCTGGACGATCAGCGAACCGGAATAGACAAAAGGCAGATCATCACCGCCCGGGTGGACCTTTTCCTCCAATCCGTCCCATTCGCTCTTGCGCACCGGTACCGGTTCGCCGGTCAAAAGTGACTCATCGGCCAGGAGGTTGACGGATGTCAGGACGGTGGCGTCGGCGGGCACCCTGTCGCCCTCCTGCAGAACGATGATGTCATCCGTTACGACCTCGCGTCCGGCGATTCGCTTTTCCATGCCATCGCGGATGACCAGGGCTCGGGGACTCGCCAGATCCTTCAAGGCATCGAGGGCCTTCTCGGTCTTTTTCTCCTGATACAGCTCAATCCCCATGATCACAAAGACGAAGCCGAGGAGCATCAGGCCTTCATGCACATCGCCAAGAATCAGGTACAGTGCCCCGCAGGCCACCAGCAGCAGGAACATCGGTTCCTTGACCACCCCCAGGGCAATGGCCAGAATATTTCTGGGCTTCGAGGAGGGGAGTTCGTTGTGACCATCCTGTTTGATTTTATCGAGCGCCTGCGACTCGCTCAAGCCTTGCGCCATGTTCTGATGTCTGTCGATGGTCATGGTGTGCGTCGTGTGATGATATTCAAGTGGGGAAGGGCTGATCGGCTTAAGACTCAACGGCTGGAAATGTGGTGTCGCCGTTTAAGCGGAGCATTGGAACTGGGTCTGTTCGTCAGACCTCCAGACTGGTTTTTCACAATTTCTTCATCTTGCAATGGTAACACTCCGTCTCGGTCGACAACGTGCTCGTATGTAATTCCTGTGTTCCAGGTTTCTCCCTGCTGAAGCAATATAGAGGTTGGCGAGAAAAATACAATGTTAAATCAATTAAATATAGTAATATTCGAGTGTATCAACGCTTTTGCCGGCAGATCCTCAGTCCTCGATCAGGTGGCACGGATAACAGCCGAATATCTCCCGCTGATTTTTGCCGTATGGCTCGTCATTTTATGGCTCAAGAAGGAAAAAATTTATAAAAACATTGCATTGCTCGCAGGATATTCAATGTTGACTGATCTGTCGCTCAATTTCATGGTCACCATCTTTTATTTCCACCCAAGACCTTTCATGGAAGACATGGGAATACTCCTGGTTCAACATGCCGCTGAAACATCGTTCCCGTCTGATCACGCAACGCTCATGCTGTCAATTGCCAGCACGCTCGTTTTCTTTGAACAATCATGCATGCAAGGTATCATTCTGTTTGTTCTTGGCCTTCTCGGCGGGCTGGCAAGGGTCTTCTGCGGACTCCATTTCCCGTTGGACATCGTCGGGTCGATCCTCATCGCTACCTTGTCTTCGATCTGCATCTTCCGCATCCGGACACATCTGTCTTGCCTGAATGATCCGGTTATCAGATTTTTCGATTATTCTTCACGGCGTATCAAAGCACAGTTGTCGAGAGACCATCATGTTCAATGACCTTATCAATCATATACTGCCTTCGGTCGAACATTTTCGCGGTGGAGGGTATTGGATCGCTTTTTTTGCCGCTCTGCTTGAAACAACCGCAGGGATCGGCCTCATTCTTCCCGGTTCGACAATAATCCTCATCCTTGGCGCGCTGGCCGCCCGGGGGTATCTCGACCCCGGTGATCTTATCTGGTTCGCCGTTCTCGGGGCGATCGTCGGCGATAATGTAAATTACTCTCTCGGAAAGAGATTCGGTGCGCGCTGGCTCAAGAACGGCATCTGGTTCATTAAGCCAGATCACCTTGAAAAAAGCAGACATTTCATGGATAAGCATGGAGCCAAAAGTATCTTTCTCGGGAGATTTGTACCAAGCCTGAAAGAGGTGATGCCATTCATCGCCGGCAGCATCCAGATGAATATCAGAACATTCATGTTCTGGAATGCCCTCGGGGCCATTGGATGGGGTTTCCAATGGGTCCTTGCCGGATATGTTTTCGCCCATTCCCTTAACCTCGCAGAATTGTGGTTGTCGCGGGCCGGCTTGTTCCTTGCGGTGGTCCTGCTCCTCGGCACGCTTCTCTACAGCGCCAAATGGTTCATTATAAAAAATGGCAAGGATATCTCTCCTGTCGTCGGTTCTCTGTGGAATTCCGTCAAGGGAGCTTTCCTCGGCAATGAGCATATACATGCCTGGATTGAACGACATCCTGGGACCACCACGTTTCTCCACAGTCGGTTGAACAATTCAACCTTTACCGGATTGCCGTTATCGATTCTGATATTGGCGTTTATTTACGTACTGGCGTTGTTCGGCGGCATCGTTGAAGACCTGATAACCTCTGATCCCATTGTCTTCGCCGATATCCGTGTTGCCAACCTCCTTGCCGTCTTCCGGTCCGACGGTCTGGCAACGGTTTTTACCTGGATAACCTTGCTCGGGAAAAGCCAGGTCGTCATCGTCGTCATCGCCGCAGCAACCGTCCTGCTGCTGATCTGGCGGAGATATATGTATGTCCTTCCTTTTCTCATCGCCGTGACGGGAAGCGAGATTTTCACCTATCTTGGCAAACTCGCATTCCATCGACCCCGCCCGGAAATGGCAATTTTTGCTGAAAGCTCATTCTCTTTTCCCAGTGGTCACGCGACCATTGCGGTTGCACTGTACGGCTTCATCTCCTACATCCTCATTCGCTTGACACCCAGTTGGCAGAGGAAGGTGAATGTTTTTTTCACCGGGATCCTGATGATATTGGCCATTGGACTCAGCCGGATATACCTCGGAGTCCATTATCTGAGCGATGTGTGGGGCGGTTACCTGGTTGGGGCGATGTGGCTGATCATCGCCATCAGTATCTGCGAGTGGCTGCAGTATCGGGTTATCCGCAATGAACCCCCCGCTCCAATGCGAATGGCGGGGCCAATATCGCTTGCCCTTGTCTGCACCACCGTCCTGTTCTTTGTGGGCTTTGCCCTGCATTATCATCCTTCTCCTGCGACCAGCGGTTCAAACCCAATGACAGCCGTTTCGGATGTCACCGCTATTTTTGCAAATGATCACATGCATTCCACCGAATCCGTGCTGGGCGAAAAACAAGAACCCCTGAATTTTATCATTGTGGCCAAAGATGAGCGGCAACTGATCGACACATTGACGAATAGAGGTTGGATCAATGCCGATCGAGTCGGCGCTGCTTCCTTCATCAAAGTCATGCAATCCCTTGTCTTAAAAACTCCGTATCCATCCGCGCCAGTGTCTCCCTCATTCTGGAACGCCAGGACACAAAACTTCAGTTGTGTAAAACCGGACGCTAACACTCTTGCCCCCGTAACCCATCACCTCAGGATCTGGCGTACGTCGGCGATTACCAGGGAAGGGGCGTCCATATTTGTCGGTTTGGTCAATGCCGTTGCCGGTACCAAATGGGGGATCGTTCCGAAACTCTCCGCCGATCTCGATTCCGAACGCGAGTCGCTCTATCAGGACCTTGTCGTGTCGGGTAAGATTCGGCCTCTGGGCAAAAAGCAACTGGTTCAACCTCAAATCGGGACAAATTTTATAGGGGATCAATTTTTTACGGATGGGAAAGCTTATATAATCTCGCTGTTATAAGCATGAAACGACCTTTCCCGCTCACTCGGCCACCGGCAAAGGTGGTGACCTCTCATCCGGTAGCGAGCGAAATCGAGGTCCCCATGCTTATCCACTTTCCTGCGGAGAACGAGTGCAATGAACCATATCCTGTGGACCGGCCAGACCGGTTGCTACGACAGTCGCGGTCAGGAGATCCCCTGTCCTGGAAGCGACCAGGACGGCGAAACCAGGCCGGGCCTGTCCTGGCCTGATCCCCGGTTCCGGCCCGTCGACAGCGATATCGTCGAAGACCGGGCGACCGGGCTGCTGTGGAGTGCCGACGCCAACCTCTTCACCTTTCCCATGAGCTGGCAGGAGGGGCTCGATGCCGTCCGCCAGATGAGGAACGAAAAGGCCCTCGGCCGTGACGACTGGCGGCTGCCGAACCGGCGGGAACTGCGCAGCCTGATCAGCCACCAGACCAGAAAGCCGGCGCTGGCCGCCGGCCATCCGTTTCGAAATGTCTTCCTCGGCTGGTACTGGACCTCGACCACGTCGGCCGTGGCCCCCGGCTACGCCTGGTATGTCCATATGGAAGGGGGCAGGATGTTCTACGGGAAGAAGGACAGCCAGTATCTGATCTGGCCGGTGAGCGGCGAGAGCGGGGTGCTGCCGGTCACCGGCCAGACGAGGTGTTTCGACAGCCACGGCGCTGCGGTGCACTGCGGCGACAGCGGCCAGGACGGGGAGCTGAAGACCGGCGTCCGCTGGCCGTCGGATCGGTTCATGCTTCAGGATGACGGGGTTGAAGACCGGCTCACCGGGCTGGTCTGGTACGGCCGCGGCGATCTGCCCGGCCGGCCCGTCGCCTGGGATCAGGCCCTCGACAGGGTCAGGGCCCTGGCGGGGCAGACCCGGCGGCCGTGGCGCCTGCCGACCATCAACGAGTTGGAGAGCCTGGTCGATGCCTCGGCCCATGACCCGGCCCTGCCGGCCGGTCACCCGTTCGCGGCGGTGCTGGCGGCCTACTGGTCCTCCACCACCAGCGGCTTCGAAACCGACTGGGCCTATGTGCTCTACCTCGATAAAGGGGCGGTGGGGGTCGGTTTCAAAAGGAATGAAGATTTTTATCTGTGGCCGGTCGCTACCCGATAGAGATGGATGCTCAAAGGTCGGGCCGCCGGGGGATGAGCCCCGGCAAGGCCCGTGTTCCATCTAGCCCTTGGCCTGCGCCGCCAGGACCTTGTCCGGGGTCAGGGGCAGCGAGCGCACCCGGGCGCCGGACAAGCTGAAGAGGGCATTGGCCACTGCCGGGGCGATCGGCGGCACTCCGGGCTCACCGATCCCGCCGGGGTCTTCGCTGCTCGGCACCAGATGGACATCGATCTGCGGCGTCTCGTCCAGCCGCAGCAGCGGATAATCGTCGAAATTGCCCTGCTCGACCCGGCCGTCCTTGAAGGTGATGGCGCCATACAGGGCGGCGGTGAGGCCGAAGATGATCCCCGATTCCATCTGGGCGGCGATGGTGTCGGGATTGACGATCCGCCCGCAGTCGACGGCGCAGACCACCCGATGCACCCGGATCGCCCCGCTCTTGCTCACCGAGATCTCCGCGACCTGGGCGACGAAACTGCCGAACGAGGCGTTGACGGCGATTCCCATGCCGCGGCCGGGGGACAGGGGTTTGCCCCACCCGGCCTTTCGGGCCGCCAGCTCCAGCACACCGAGATGGCGGGGGTGGCCGGCGAGCAGCGTCCGCCGCAAGTCCAAGGGATCCCGGCCGGTGGCGTGGGCCACCTCGTCGAGAAAACTTTCGACCACGAAGGCGGTGTGGGAATGACCGACCGACCGCCACCACAGCACCGGCACCGGCAAGGTCGGGGTATGGAGGTCGACCAGGATATTGGGGAAGGCATAGGGGATGTCGGATGCCCCCTCCACCGAGGTGTCGTCGATCCCGTCCTTGATCGATCCGGCAAAGGCGGTGCTGGCCATGATCGACTGGCCGACGATGGTGTGCCTCCAACTCTCCACACCGCCCTTGGCGTCGAGGCCGGCGGTGATCCGGTCATACCAGAAGGGGCGGTAGTAGCCGGCCCGCATGTCGTCCTCACGGGTGCGGATGACCTTGACCGGCTTGCCGATCGCCTTGGCCACCTGCACCGCCTCGGCCACGAAATCCGAGTTGGGGGTGGCGCGGCGGCCGAAACCGCCGCCGAGGTAGGTGGTGTGGACCCGGACCTGTTCCGGCGGCAGACCGCTGATGCGGGCGGCGGTGTCGCGGGCGCCGGTCTGCATCTGGGTCCCGGTATAGATGTCGCAGCCATCGGGGCGGAGATCGACGCAGCAGTTGAGCGGTTCCATCGGGGCGTGGGCGAGGAACGGCACCTCGTACTCGGCCTCGAGGGTCTTCGCCGCCCGCGCCAGGGCAGCGGCGACATCACCCTCGCGGCGGGCGGGGGCCCCCGGGGTGCGGGCCAGAGCGGCATACTGCCGCCGCAGTCCGTCGGTCGACAGCGTCGCCCCCGGGCCTTCATCCCACTCGACCTGCAGGGCATCGCGGCCCTGCAGCGCCGGCCGGAAGCGCTCGGCCACGACCGCCACCCCGGCCGGAACCGCCACCACCGCCTTCACCCCGGGCACCGCCTTGGCCTTCTTGTCGTCGAACTCTTTCAGTGTGGCGCCGAAGACCGGCGGCCGGGCGATGACGGCGACCAGCATTCCGGGCAACTGCACGTCGATGCCGAAGATCGCGCTGCCGTTGACCTTGGCCGGGCTGTCGAGGCGATGGACGGGATGGCCGATGAGCGTATACTTTGTCGGGTCCTTGAGCTTGACCTCGGCGGGAACCGGCAGTTTCGCCGCTTTGGCCGCCAGATCGCCGTAGCTGAGCCTTCTGCCGTCGGGGTGGATCACCTGTCCCTTGGCGGTCCGGCAGGCGGCGGGGTCGGCCTTCCAGGTCTGGGCCGCCGCCGCAACCAGCATGGCCCGGGCCGCAGCGCCGGCCTGGGCCAGCCGCTGCCATTCGGTCCGGACGCTGGTGCTGCCGCCGGTCACCTGGCTGCCGAACAGGGTGTGGTTGTAGATCGGGGCCACCGGCGCCGCCTCCACCCGCACCTTCTGCCAGTCGCAGTCCAGCTCTTCGGCGACGATCATCGGCAGCGCGGTGTACACCCCCTGTCCCATCTCCGATTTGTTGTTGATGATGGTCACCGAACCGTCGGTGCCGACGCGGAGGAAGGCATTGGGGGCGAAGGGGGCGGGCGGCTCGGCGGCGCCAGCCGGCGAGGGGAAGGAAAAATAGCAGGCCAGAACCAGGCCGCCGCCGAGGGCGACGCCGGTCTTGAGCAGATAGCGGCGGTCCAGCTTGATGATTCCGTTCATTTTCCACCTCCTTTCGTCTCGGATGCCACCTGATGAATCGCCTTGCGGATGCGGGGGTAGGTGCCGCAGCGGCAGAGGTTGTCGCCCATGGCGCTATCGATTTCGGTGTCGGTCGGGGCCGGGCGGCTCTGCAGCAGGGCGGCCGCGGCCAGGATCTGGCCCGGTTGGCAATAGCCGCACTGCGACACTTCCTGCTCCAGCCAGGCCCGTTTGACCGGGTGGGTGTCCGGCAGCCCTTCGATGGTGACGATTTTCCGGCCCTGCATGGTCTCCACCGGAGTGACGCAGGAGCGGGTCGGATCACCGTCGACCAGGACGGTGCAGGCGCCGCAGATCCCTTCGCCACAGCCGAACTTGGTCCCGGTCAGTTGCAGTTCCTCACGCAGCACCCACAGCAGGGGGGTGTCGGCGGCTACGGAGACCTCGATTTTTTTACCGTTAACATCCAAGGTGATCATTGTGCTCTCCCCTATGCAAGAATGAGACGGCAACTTCCCATGAGGGGGAAGTCCCTTCAGGTTGCGCACCAGCGCCAGGCAACGGCGCGGCGGTTGTGTCCGAAAAATATGCTGACGGGAATCGAGCCTTCGTTACGGCTCCATGTGTAGAAAAGCATATCGCAAGACAATGGCCAATTGCAAGGAGGATGCGCCGTGCTCTTCACCGGCACCGGCTGAAGGTCGGCTCCGATCCTGCCTGGCGGCTGCAGCGTACTTAAATGGGGTCAGAGTAAAATATAATATATGATTACTCTGACCCCATTTATCTCATTTATCGCGATTCACCTCTTTCCGTCACCCTGAGTATTGACCGGATTGGATGAAGGAGCGGCTATTTGATTACAACCAGCTCATACTCCCGCGTCCCCAAACCGATTTTCTCCGCATGCTCCAGGCAGGTATGCCACTCCGATTCGGGTCTCGAGTTGGTGAAATGATCGTGATGGTCGATAAAATCAGGGTTGACCATATTTTCGAACAGTTGACTTCCCGGCATCGGGGTGGCTCGCATGCAGGCATCTACACAGGCCTGATCAAGGGCCAGGGGATCAAGGGAGGCGAACATCCCCAGATTCGGGAGTATGGGGGCATCGTTTTCGTTATGGCAGTCGCAGTTGGGAGAAACGTCGACAACCAGGGAAATATGGAAACAGGGGCGACCGTCGACCACTGCCTTCGTGTATTCGGCCATCCGTCTGTTCAACAGCTCTACCGCCGCGTAGTCGGCAAACTCGATCGCATCGAAATTGCACGCCCCCAGACAGCGTCCGCAGCCGACACATTTCTCTTTGTTCACGTGCATTTTTTTGGCATCGTCATCGAAGACGAGGCCATCGTTGGCACACTGCTTGAAACAGGCAAAGCAGCCGCGACATTTTTCCTCGTCGATCGAGGCCTGGCCGCCGCTATGCTGCTCGGTCTTGCCGGCCCGGGAGCCGCATCCCATGCCGATATTTTTGATCGCACCGCCAAAGCCGGTCATCTCGTGCCCTTTGAAGTGGGTCAGACTGACAAAGACGTCTGCATCCATGATGGCCCGCCCGATCTTGGCCGCCGTCACGTACTCACCACCGGCCACCACCACCTCGATATCATCGGTTCCCTTCAGCCCATCACCGATAAGAATCGGGCAGCCGACGGTCAATGCTGTAAACCCGTTCTCCCAGGCGCATTGCAGGTGCTCGAGGGCGTTTTTCCGGCTCCCCGGGTACATGGTATTGCAATCGGTCAGGAAGGGTTTTCCACCCAGGTCCTTGACCACGTCGGCGACGGCTTTCGCATAGTTGGGACGAAGATAGCTGATATTGCCCAATTCGCCGAAATGCAGTTTAATCGCGACGAATTTGCCATCCATATTGATCTGGTCAATACCGGCCTTCCTGATCAGCTTCTTCAATTTTGCCGGCAGCCCATCACCGAAAGGTTCTGTTCTGAAATCCGTAAAATAGACTCTTGCTTTCTCCATTGTCGTAGCTCCTTTCAGCCATACGTTTTTTTTACCACTCGACCCGGCATCGACCACCAGTGCTGTCCGCCTGGAGCACCAGGGGATCGATACGCCTTGTGCCGGAGAACCACTCCATCGGCCCTGACAGCGAAGGTTATGAACCGTTGTTGAGTATTTTCATGATCTTTTCTCATGTTGATGATTTTTTCCGTCGGCGAGAGGTTCATTCCCGATCGCTATCTCCGGATGCGCCTGCTCCAATATAACCCGGCGATCCCGGTTGCAGTAGAACAATCCTCCACAATCCTTGCCTGATCTTCCAGGAATCCGTAACCCCTGTCTTCAGCGTCACTGCATTGATCGGAGTTTTTGTCCGCTTCTCCAAAGTCATGTCGAATGCAGAGGGAAATCGCCCCCTCCCCCGGTGTAACATTTGCTAATTCGCAATCAACCCGGTTCGTGTATACTGGCGGAATTATCCGCCTGGAGGCTGCCATGTCACCACGGTATCGAGTTAGTGTCCATCCATCCGGAAACAGCTCTTTTTCTCTGATTCAACGGCCCCAGGTGGAAGGTTGCCGACGTCGCCGCTGGACTGTCCACCTGCTGACCGACAAAGCGGTGGAACTTGATTGTGCACCATCTGTTTCCCACAACACGGTGCAACGGCTACCGAGGAAATCGCGCATACGACTTTCCTCCGGAAGTACTGGAAAATCGCGCCATAGGGGAACCATCCCCCGGCGCGGCAATGGCAGATGTGCTGAAGACATCTCATCTGCCCTCTGGCCCGGAGCATCCGGGAGTATGCATCGATCAATTTCGCTGGTCATGAGCTCACTGAAAATCTGATGCCGCAAAGGGGAGTTATCCATGGGCAAAAACGTATTGATAGTGTCTGCGAGTCCGAGGAAGGGAGGGAACTCAGACCTATTGTGCCTGCAGTTCATGATGGGCGCCAAGACACAAGGCCATCAGGTCGAGAAGGTCAACCTGCGGGAGACAAAAATCGGCTATTGCCTTGCCTGTGAATACTGCCGGCAACACGACGGCATTTGCGTGCAACAGGATGACATGGGAGGCATCCTGGAAAAAATGGTCGCCGCCGATGTCATTGTCATGGCCACTCCGGTGTACTTCTACAACATGAGCGGGCAGATGAAGACCTTCATCGACAGGGTCTATCCCGTTTACCCGAACATCAGCGACAAGAACCTGTACTTCATCATGACCGCCGCCGATGAGAGGAAAGAGGCGATGGACACAGCCCTTGCCGGGTTCAGGGGTTTTCTTTCCTGCCTGGGGGAAGTATCGGAAAAAGGCGTCGTTTTTGGCACCGGTGCCTGGAGGATAGGCGATATCAAGGGCAAAACGGCGATGGACCAAGCCTATGAAATGGGGAAGAACGTGTAGAGGTGAAGCAACGATGGCCTATTCCGGCCCATCGTCACTGAGTAGCCACTGCAGCCGGATCGGCCGATACTCAGGCAAAGGCGGGTTTTTCCCGATGTATCTTCAATCCGGGCGTACCGGCAGGCTCCTCCTGCCGGTGTCCTTTTGTTTCGGTCGGAAGGGTTTTTAACCGGTGCACCCCAAAGTGGAAGTGTCGTTTGTCCTTGAATTCCCCCGGATGGGTTGGCACCGTGCAGGACATTGCCGACGGACGTTCGGGCCTGTTTTCCACCGTAACGAATGAACGGATAGGGCTCAATCAGTAGAACGGTACCATTATTGGGTGCTATTGGTAGCAGATTTTCCACTTAACGGCTTGTTCAAATTGTTAGAATTGATAGTTGTTTTTCATTTCCGAAACGGAAAAGGAAAACTATGTCATGGACAGAGGGGCAGGATCAGTAATCATATGCCGCCAAATGAGTTGAAAACTCAGTACAGCATGTCATTCAGCACCGGGGGGCTATTCTATAACGAATCGTTACTCATTGTTGATGGGTATTTTTCAACCAATGATTGGACCCTGACCCGAAAGTCAGCATTGGAAAAAAACAGTATCCAATCCCGCACCGAAAGCAGCGTCAAACGAAGAGTAAGAGAGATCTGCTCGCGTCTTGAACTCCTGTCACAGCAGCAACTCACCCTCATTCAAGATGGTTCCAGATCGGAGCAGCAATACCTGCTGTGGCTGGCGATCTGCAAGCGTCATATCTTTATCCAAGAATTTGCCGTTGAAATAATCAGAGAAAAATTCCTCCGCATGGATTTGTTGCTCAATGTTCAGGAATACGATGCTTTTTATCAAAAAAAAGCATTGTGGCACAACGAGCTTGATCAATTACAAAAATCGACTCGCAATAAACTTCGACAGGTTCTCTTCAAGATCCTGCGCGAGGCCGAGATTATTTCCGACAGCTGCATGATCCTTCCCGCCTTGCTTACTCCGGAACTTGTTCAGGCAATCGCAACAGATGATCCGCAGTTATTTCGTGTATTTCCAATATCGGATATGGATATCCAGACATGGCTGAAATAAGTGTTGATATAGCAGGTCTTCCCATTCAGGAACGATTTGAGCACCTGCTGAAACTTATCGGCAGCGAACGATTCCTGAAGAAACAAGGGCTTGGGAACGAGGTTCCATTCTTTATCTGCCCATTCAATCCCAGGGAAGCGGTCGATATGGAGCGGATTCGTAACCAGCTCCGCAACCAACTCGAACATCAGGGCATTCAGGTCCTCGATATCAACCTCTACGATCTGGCAATCAAGCTCTTGAAGGAGCGGGATATCTGGGATCGTCTGCTGGAGATGGAGCGGGAGATCGCCAAAGATCAGCTCAAGGAACTCCTGCAAGGCGTGCTCGATTCGGAAGCGCACCTGGTGCCGGCCATAGCCGAAGAGATGGGCAAGTGTTCATTTGATGTCATGTTCATCTCGGGTATCGGCGAAGTGTTTCCCTACATTCGCTCTCACAATGTCCTGAACAACCTGCAGAGCACCGCCAAGGATAAGCCCACCGTGCTGTTCTTCCCCGGTGAATACACCCATTCGCTGGAAGATGGTGCTTCGCTCGATCTGTTCGGGCGCCTGCATGATGACAAATACTACAGGGCATTCAATATCTACCATTGCGAGATATAAAAGGATAACGCCATGCAGCTGAATGAGATCTTCGAGAAACCGGTAAATCGTCCCATTGAAGGCGTTATCAAGGCAGATGACGAGGCCAGCTTGCTGCTCGAGGTTGAAGAATACGTCCTTACCAACGAGGCGGCCAAGCGGTTGGAAAGTTTTCTCGATGCCTATACCAAATACCAGGGTGCCAATGGCGTCTGGGTTTCAGGGTTTTTCGGTTCCGGCAAATCCCATCTCCTGAAGATTCTCGCTCTTCTTTTGGAAAATAGATCGATTAACGGTACCACGGCGCTCGATCTCTTCTTACCCAAATGCAAGGATAACGAAATCCTGCGTGGCGACCTCAAGCGGGCTGTTGCCATACCCTCCAAATCCATCCTGTTCAACATTGATCAAAAAGCGGAGATAATCTCGAAAACCCAGGTTGACGCCTTGCTCTCGGTGTTCGTCAAAGTGTTTGATGAGATGTCCGGGTATTACGGCAAACAGGCCTACATCGCCAAATTTGAACGGGATCTGGATGGTCGTGGTCAATATGTCCCGTTCAGGGACGCCTATCAGAACGTGTCGGGACAGTCGTGGGAGCGGGGCCGTGAGGTCGCTCTCCTGGAGGCGAAGAACATTGCGCAGGCCTATGCTCTGGCTACCGGGGCGGAGGTGACGGCCGCGCAAGGCATTCTGGATCGCTATCGGAGTGATTACAAGCTCTCCATCGAAGATTTCGCCAATCAGATCAACGGCTATATCGAACAGCAAAAACCGAATTTCCGGCTGAATTTCTTTGTCGATGAAGTTGGGCAGTATATCGCCGACAACACCAAGCTGATGACCAACCTGCAGACGGTGGCCGAAAGTCTGGAGACCAAATGCCGAGGTCGAGCATGGATCATTGTCACCGCCCAGGAGGATATGAATGCCGTCGTTGGTGAAATGAACAAACAGCAGGGAAATGACTTTTCCAAGATCCAGGCTCGTTTTGCCAATCGGATGAAACTCACCAGTGCCAACGTTGACGAAGTCATCCAGAAACGTCTGCTGCTCAAGAATGAATCAGGGGTGGCCCTTCTCACCGATATCTATCACGAGCAGACCAATAATTTCCGGACCCTGTTCGACTTTGCCGATGGCTCCCAGACGTATCGCAATTTCAAAGATCGCGACCACTTCATCCATGCCTATCCCTTCATCCCGTATCAGTTTACCCTCTTTCAGGCGGCCATCCAGACTCTGTCCCAGCATAATGCCTTTGAAGGGAAGCACAGCTCCGTCGGGGAACGATCGATGCTTGGGGTGTTTCAACAGGTCGCCGTGCATATCGCCCGGCACGAGATACGAAAACTGGCCACCTTCGATCTGATGTTTGAAGGCATCCGTACCGCCCTGAAGGCCCAGATACAACGGAGCGTCCTGGTTGCCGAAAGCAATCTCGGCGATGCCTTTGCGGTCCGGCTCCTGAAGGCTCTATTCCTTGTTAAGTATGTAAAGGAGTTCAAGGCGACCGTCCGTAATCTCAGTATTCTCATGCTGGATAACTTCGATTGCAATGTGACCGAGTTGCAGAAGCGGGTGGCGGCAGCCCTCGATCTTCTCGAACAGCAGACCTATATCCAGCGCAATGGCGATCTCTACGAGCTCCTGACCGATGAAGAAAAGGATGTCGAACAGGAGATAAAAAACACCGATGTCGAGAATTCCGAGATCAACAAGATTCTCGAGGAGATCATTTTTGATCATGTGTTGAAGCAACGGAAGATTCGTTACGAGGACAACGGCCAGGATTACCCGTTCTCACGCAGGCTCGATGGTTCCCTGTGCGGCAGAGAATATGAACTTGCCATCAATGTCATAACCCCACTGAACGAGCTGATCGACAACGAAACGACTCTTTCCATGCAATCGATGGGCAAGGCCGAACTCCTGGTCATCATGCCGGCCGACAACCGTTTTTTCCAGGATCTGCTTCTCTACAAGAAGACAGACTCGTATATCCGTATCAACATGACCCAGACCCAGCAGGAGATTATCAAACGCATCCTGACCGACAAGAGCGTTCAGAACAGGGAACGGCGCAGTGAGCTGCAGGCAAAGGCCAAAGAACTGCTCGGCAGAGCGAAGCTCATCATAAATCTGAAGCCGATGGAGATAGGTACGTCGGATGCACAGACAAGAATTCAGCAAGGATTTTACGATCTGATCCGCCGGACCTATCCGAACCTGAGCATGCTGCGCGGCATAAAATACTCGGAAAATGACATCGCCACCTATCTGAAGCCATCGGGTGCGACCCTGTTTGGTGATGATGAAAAGATGATGAGTGAGGCGGAGCAGGAAGTTCTTTCGTATATTCAGGGAAATACCCGTATCGACCTGCGCACCACCATGAAAGGGCTGGTCGAATGGTTCGAGAAGAAACCCTATGGCTGGTATCTGGCTGCTATACAGTGCATCACAGCTAAACTCTGTGCCAGGGAAAAAATCGAGATTCGTCAGGACTCCAATGTCCTCGAAGGTCCGGCCCTGGAGAAGGCCCTTCGCAATACGCACGGGTTTGGCAATAGCATCATCGATCCGCAGCTTGATTTTACCGCCTCACAAGTACGCAACCTCAAAGACTTCTATGAGCACTTCTTCGATACCCCGGCCAAAGCCAACGAAGCCAAACCTCTGGCGCGGGAGACGCAGGAGGCCTTCAAGAATACGCTGGTGAAACTTGAAGGTCTGCTCAGTCAGAAGGGGCAGTATCCTTTTCTCGCGGTATTGGTAGAACCGATCCGGAAACTGCAGGACCTGTCCAAAAAAGAGTATGGTTTCTATCTCACCGAGCTGGCAAAACTGCACGATGACCTCGAAACAACCAAAGAAGAGATCTTCGATCCTCTTCTCACATTCATGTCTGGTTCGGGCAGGACAATCTTTGATGACAGCAAACGGTTTCTCGAACAACAGCACGCCAACTTTTCTGAGATAGAAGGCGATCAGAGCCAGCAGGCCCGAGATATTCTCGCCGATCCCCGCTGTTTTGCCGGTAGAAAAATGCTGGAGTTGAAAAAGTTGGTGGATGCGCTTGCCGCATCGATAGAAAAATTGTTGGCCGAGATTCGCCAGGAAGGAAGGGAAGGAGCTGAGTCGATGAAAAAGGAACTCATCTCCATGGATGATTTCAACCTTTTGACCGAAGGCCAGAAAGGCGAACTGCTCCAGTCCTTCTCAGAGTTTGATCGGAGAATACAACAACAGAAGATCGTCGCTGTTGTGCGTGAAAATATCCGCCATTTCAAAGAGACGGAGTTTGTCAATATCCTCAACAAACAGAGTGGCTGGGTTGCTGCTGCCAGGAAAGCCGCCGATCCACCACCGCATCCCGGGAAGAGCACTGGAGGATCCACTTCGACTCAACCATATCCAGATCCTGGAGACGACGACAAGCGTACTGGCTCGGGCGCAAGCACTCGGGAACCTGAATTTATAAGCAAAAGCAGTATCAAGATATCATTTCCCGGGAATGTCCTTGCGAGCGAAAGTGACCTTGATGATTATTTGAAGGCAATAAAAACAGCATTCCTGGCGGAAATTCATCAAGGCAAAAGAGTACGTCTCTAACATTCCCGACCATCAGCAAAGATATGCATCCCTGCCGATAGGGAAGACCGACAGTCGATGACTCCGCCAATTATAGAGGGCCCGAGCAGGTGGAAGGGGCATGGCAATGTTTCATAAGAAACAGGAAAATGACGGTGCGCGGCCGATGACGTACAAGCGGCATGCCGACAACTGACATACAGATAGAATCTATGAACACGACAGGCTTGAAAAAGTTCGCCCAGGCGGCACGGCGGCAGTTGCTGGAACAGGTGGGGGCGCGATTGAAACTCGTGCTGCAGAGCGATAGCGCCGAACTGCGTGAGCGGGAAAAAGCGGTCATCCAGTTGCGGGCAGAGATCGCCGACACCTCGAAAGCAGCGGTGATCGAGCGGGTGGCCTATATCTGGTTCAACCGGTTCTGCGCCCTGCGGTTCATGGATGTCAACCGCTACACCAGGATCGGCACGGTCAGTCCGGCGGCAGGTTTCTCGCAGCCGGAAATCCTCCAGGATGCCAAGCAGGGCCATATCGACGATGATCTGCAGGTGGACCGGAAGCAGGTCTTTGCTCTTCTGAGTGGGCAGGTGCCGGCGGCCGACCCGCAGCAGGAGGCCTATCGCCTGCTGCTGGTGGCGGTATGCAATGACTATGGCCGGATCATGCCGTTCATGTTTCAGAGGATCATGGATTATACCGAACTGCTGCTGCCGGATGATCTGCTCAGTGAAACATCGATTCTCCAGGCGATTCGCCAGGCCCTCACCGAAGAGACCTGCCAGGATGTAGAGGTCATCGGCTGGCTGTACCAGTTCTACATCTCCGAGAAGAAGGACGAGGTGTTCGAAGGCCTGAAGCAGAACAAGAAGATCACCCCCGAGAACATTCCTGCCGCTACCCAGCTCTTCACCCCGCACTGGATCGTCCGCTATCTGGTGGAGAATTCCCTTGGCCGCCTGTGGCTGCTCAACCGTCCCGGCTCGAAGCTGATTCAGCAGATGGACTACTACATCAAGCCCGAACAGGCGGAGACGGACTTCCTGCGCATCAGCACGCCGGAGGAGATCAAGATCTGCGACCCGGCCTGCGGTTCCGGCCACATGCTGACCTACGCCTTCGACCTGCTCTATGCCATTTATGAGGAGGAAGGCTACGAGCCGGCCGAGATTCCGGAAAAGATCCTCACCCAAAACCTCTACGGTATCGAGATCGACGAACGCGCCGGGGAGCTGGCCGCCTTTGCCCTGAGCATGAAGGCCCGGGCCAAACAGCGCCGGTTCTTCAACAAAGGCGTCAAGCCGAACATCTGCGTGCTGCAGAACGTCCGGTTCGACGAGGGCGAGCTGAAGAGCTATATGGATTTTGTCGGGCGCGACCTGTTCACCTTGCCGCTGCAAACCACCCTGCTCCAGTTTCAAGAGGCCGACAACTTCGGATCGCTGATCCGTCCGGAGATCACCGACGTGGACGGTATGCTCAGGAATCTGGAGTCAAAGAACGTCTCCGGGCAACTGTTTCTTAGCATGACCCATCAGAAGGTACTGCAAGCCCTGCGGCAGGCCGATTACTTGAGCCCGAAATACCATGTGGTGATTGCCAATCCGCCGTATATGGGGGGCAAGGGGATGAATGGACGGCTGGCAGCTTGGCTTAAGGACAACTATGAGGATGTGAAGTCAGATTTATTCTCTGCCTTTATCGTTTGCAACACTGGGATGACGTTGCCAAAAGGCCAGCTTGGCTTTATGTCACCATTTGTGTGGATGTTTATTTCATCATACGAAAAGCTACGCAGCTTTCTGATCAACCAGAAGACCATTACATCACTGGTTCAGTTAGAGTATTCAGGTTTCGATGGTGCTACCGTACCAATTTGCACATTCACTATTGAGAATGCTCATCGTCCGGATTTCAAAGGAGGCTATGTCAGGCTTTCCGATTTTCGTGGCTCAGAAAACCAAGGTCCGAAAACGCTGGAGGCCATCAAGAACCCCAATTGCGGATGGTTCTATCGAGCATCTGCTGCTGACTTCAAAAAGATCCCGGGGAGTCCGATTGCATATTGGGTAAGCTACGAATTTCGACATGCATTTGAAAGTCTATCACCAATATCTGAGCATGCGAGAGTTCGAGTTGGTATGCACACTGGATCTAATGTGAAGTTTGTAAGGTCATGGTCAGAAGTGAGCCTAAATAAGATTGGCTTCTCCTACACGAAGGAGGAAGATACTATCGGCACTGCACACAAATGGTATCCGTATAATAAAGGTGGTAGCTTTAGGAAATGGTTTGGCAATAATGACCTCGTAGTTAACTGGCAAAACAGAGGGATAGAAATTCATCAATTTCATAAAATACCTTTGTCCCACAATGGGGCGCCTGTTAGAGCAAAATTATTGCAGTTTAGAGAGAGTGTAACGTGGTCTTTCGTGAGTTCTGCATATTTTGGCGTTCGTTATTCTCCAGCAGGATTCATGTTTGACGTTGGGGGTTCTTCTTTATTTCCAATCGATAATGATCCTTATCCTTTTGTTGGATTTTTATGTTCAAAAACTGCCTTTAGTTTATTGAAGGCAATGAATCCAACTTTGAATTTTCAGGTGGGAAATGTATCTACATTACCATTTAGTACAATTTACAAAGATGCTGTAAAAACTTTGTCAAAAAATTGCATCCAATTCACAAAACAAGACTGGGACGCCTCAGAAACCTCCTGGGACTTCACCAGCCTCCCGCTCCTGAATCCCAACTACCGCCAGCCAACCCTGAAGGCCACCTACCAGAAACTCCGTGCCCACTGGAGGGAGATGACGTTGGAGATGCAGCGACTGGAGGAAGAGAACAACCGCATTTTCATCGACGCCTACGGCCTGCAGGAAGAGCTGACGCCCGAGGTGCCGCTGGGCGAAATCACCCTGAACTGCAATCCACACTACCGGTACGGCGGCAACAAAAACGACGAAGAACTGGAAACACTGCTTCTTGCCGACACGATGAAGGAGTTTCTCTCCTATGGTGTCGGCTGCATGTTCGGCCGCTACGCGCTGGATAAGCCGGGGTTGATCCTGGCCAACCAGGGCGAGACCATCGAGGACTACCTGCAGCAGATCCCCGAACCAACCTTCCCGGCCGATACCGACAACGTCATCCCCATCCTCGACGGCGAGTGGTTTATGGATGAGATCGCCGGGCGTTTTCGCTCCTTCCTCAAGCTGACCTTCGGCGAGGAACACTACGACGACAACCTCAAGTTCCTTGAAGAGGCCATCGGCAAGGATATCCGCAAATACTTCCTGAAGGATTTCTACGCCGATCATGTTCAGCGCTACAAGAAACGGCCCATCTACTGGCTGTTCTCCAGCCCCAAGGGGAGTTTCAACGCCCTGATCTCCATGCACCGCTACCGCCCGGATACGGTGTCGATCATCCTCAACGATTACCTGCGCGAGTTCCGCACCAAACTGGCGGCGAGAAAAGAGCACCTGGAGCAGGTCTCCATCTCCGCCTCGGCCTCGAAAGTCGAGAAAACCAGGGCCCTGAAAGAAATCGGTCAGCTCAAACAGACCATCGACGAACTGAACGGCTACGAAAACGACATCCTCTTCCCGCTGGCCACCGCCAGGATCGACATCGATCTCGACGATGGCGTAAAAGTCAACTATGCCAAGTTCGGCGCTGCATTGAAGAAAATTCCCGGTCTTTATGCGAAGGAGGATTGACTATGCCAATGATGAATTTCAACACCACTAATTCAACATTCCGTCAGTTATTGGGAAACGGCTTATCCTATCATGTCCCCCCTTTTCAACGAGACTATTCATGGACGGAAGATGAATGGGACGATCTGTGGCAGGATATTCTCGGTCTTTTCGAAGCAGATGGAGAATCGGCTCATTATATGGGATATCTTGTGCTGCAGTCTTCAAACAACAAGAACTTTGATATCATAGACGGGCAGCAGCGCATGACAACCCTCAGTGTTATGATCCTTGCCGGCCTCGGTCATCTGCAAGATCTGGTGACAGCCGGAGTGGATGCGGAAAACAATACAACGCGAAAGGCGCAACTGCAAAACAGCTACATAGGATATGTGGATCCGGTCTCTTTAGTTTCCCGGTCCAAATTGGAATTGAACAGACACAACAACCGTTTCTACCAAACGTACATGGTGCCGCTGGAGAGACTCCCACAACGGGGATTGAATGCATCTGAGCATCAATTGCGAAAATCTTTCGGGTGGTTCAAAGAAAAAATCAAAACTCGAATAGGTGTGGGGGACAATAGTGGCCAATGTTTTGCGGCTTTCATCGACTCATTGGTCGACAAGTTGTTTTTCACGGTCATAACCGTAACCGACGAACTAAATGCCTTTAAGGTATTCGAGACGTTGAATGCCCGTGGCGTAAGGCTTTCCGCAACCGATTTGCTGAAAAATTATCTGTTTTCAGTGATAAGTTCGGCGGATACCCATGAAACCGAGTTGAAAGCACTCGAGGAACGATGGGAGCGCATTGTGGGGCTTTTGGGAAGCGAGAGCTTTCCGGAGTTCTTGCGCATTTTTTGGAATAGCCGCAACAAACTGGTTCGCAAATCGGATTTGTTCAAAACCATCCGCAAACGTATCACCACGCGAGATGACGCTTTTACTCTGATACGAGATCTTGACCATTGTGCCGCCATTTATGCGGCCCTGCGCGATCCGCAAGATGGTTTGTGGCAGCCTGAGGAAAAGGTCGCTCTTGAGCAATTGGCAATGTTTAACGTTCGCCAGCCTCTGGCCATGCTTTTGGCCTGTTATGAACGCTTCTTCGAAGGGCAACGCAATTCGTTCACCCGGATTCTGCGAGGTATTTCGGTGATTTCCTTTCGCTATAACGTAATCTGCAACCTGCAGACGCACGAACAGGAACGACTTTATAATGAGGTGGCTTGGAAGGTGTCGGATGGCACATTCAATTCATACCGGCAGGTAATGGCTGTACTGCAGGACATTTATCCGGATGATCGCCAGTTCAAGGCTGCATTTTGTGAGAAAGAACTGCGGACGACCAACAGTCGCAACAAAAAGGTTGTTCGCTATATCCTGTTTGAAATTGAGAAGCAGCTTTCAGGAAGCGCCTTTGACTTCGAGAGCGCAACCTATAATCTAGAACATATACTTCCAGAAAATCCGTCATCTGATTGGTCGTATATCGAAGAATCAAAACAGGATCGGTTGATCTACCGGCTGGGAAATATGACTCCGCTGGAATCAGCTGGAAATCGTGATGTAGGAAACGGTGGCTATAGTCACAAGCGACCGATTTATGGTCAAAGTGATTTCAGGATCACCCAAGCCATAGCTGAACATTACGAGATCTGGGATGAGCACAAGATTGAAGCTCGACAGAAAAAAATGGCCGATGTAGCTGCGGGGATTTGGCGGATTGACTTCGGAGCATGATGCGACAGCACTGTTTCCCAAGCTGCAGTAAGAAAGGATGCGCGGCGCCGACTTCTCCGAGATACGCCGCAAGGATGTCTGGAGCATTCCCCTTGGAATTCTCCGCGAGGCGGTCATCAACGCCCTGGTACACAGCGATTACTCCCAGCGCGGCGCACCGGTACGTATCGCCTTTTTCGACGATCGGATCGAGATCGAAAACCCCGGCATCCTGCTGCCCGGTATGACGATCGAGGATATGAAGCAGGGTGTTTCAAGGATTCGTAATCCGGTCATTGCTCGCGTATTTCGTGAATTGAAACTGATCGAGCAATGGGGAAGCGGCGTCCGCCGCATCTTCACCGAGGCCCAGGAACTGGGACTGCCGGAACCGCAAATCGTGGAGATCGGTATGCGGGTGCGGTTTATTGTACCTTTGCTGGAGCCAATCTTCGTGAAAAGCGGGAAGCAACATGTCGGTGAGCAGATAACCCAGCAAGTAACCCAGCATGTAACCCTGCAAGTAAGGCTGTTGCTTGAAAATACTATTGGCGAGATGTCACGAGCGGAATTGATGGCGGCATTATCACTCAAAGACAGGGTAAACTTTGCCAAAAAATATCTTGAGCCGGCATTAGCCGAGGACTTGATTGCATTGACCCAACCGGATTCTCCCCAAAGCCCAACCCAGAAATACCGGTTGACCGACAAAGGGCTAGAATTGTTGAACCAGATAAAAGGATTGTTCAATTCAGGAACTGTCTCCTGACCACTGATAGCTGATATTTTTTTCTATGAGCAATATACAGGATCCCCTTGCACGACTGTTTGCGAAACATCGTATCGTCTTCTGGTTTGATTCGGACAAAGAACTTCGTAAAGATTTTGAACAACTGGAGCTTGCCGGCGTGGAGAAAATCGAGCTCTTGGGCAACGAGTTCGGGGTAAAACACCGAATCTTGCGGGAATGTCCTTTTGACAAGTTCCTCATCTACCATGAAGGCCCAGAACCTGAGAATCCTCTCGACAACTGGTTGCTCGACGTCCAGCTCGCCCAGGGCGAGTTCAGAACCGACCAGGCCTCGATGCACCTTGGCGATCTCGGGCTGGGGCCGGAATTTGCCGATCTGGTTGATCAGCATCTTGATTTTTTCAAGTCCAGTGCCCGCAAAGAGGCGCTCAAAACCCTGCTGCGCGACAAGGATTCGCACGGTGCCATCCGCATGAAGATGCTGGCGGTCTGTGCAGGGGCGGAGCCGAGGATAGATGTCATCATGGAGAACCTCCTGGCCGAATTGGCCGCCGAGCGGGGCGAGAAATTGAAGGCGCTGCAGCGTGCGAATCTCGAAGAGTTTCTCTGGAGTCAGCTCGAAAAGCAGTATGGCTACAGCTCGGAGAGCAAGTCGGTGCGCGATTTCGTCATTGAATTGTTCAAGTCCTGCTACGCAATGGAGATGGGCCAGGAAAGCCGACTCAACACCGAGGCGGTAATCTTCCTGAAACGGTGGAAGGACTCGATCACCCATCGCTCCTCGTTCGAGAAACTGTCGAACGAATGCGGCGACCTCCTCAACATCCGGCAGGACCTGCAGGGGCGAGATTATAAGGCCCTGCAGGAAATCGATTATTTCCGGCTCATCGATCAGAAGGTTATCAGCGATCTGGTCCGGGCGATCACCGACCGGACGATCAGTGCCGGGGAATGTGCCCTGGTGGTGCGGGCCAGGAGACAGGGCCACTGGTATGCCGATTTCAATGATCTCTATGAAGCGGTGGAATTTGCCTCGAGCTTCATCTACGAACTCGAACATCTGAAGCTGCAGATCGAGTCGTTTGCCGCGGGTATTCAGAAGTACTGCAGCTCCTGGTTCCGGATCGATCAACTCTACCGGAAATATATGTATCATGAAAAACAGTCCGGTCAGACCTCCCTGTTGGAGAAAATGACAATTAGGTTAGAAGATCTCTATACCAATGCCTTCCTGTTAAAATTGGGTGATGGCTGGCAACAGCACGTCGATAGATGTGTATCCTGGCACAGCCCTTTGGTGCCGGTGCAGAATCGGTTTTTCGATCAGTACGTGGCCCTGCCTTCCTCCCAGAAGAAGAAAATGTTTGTCATCATCTCCGATGCCTTCCGCTATGAGATAGGCGAGGAACTGTTGCGGCGGATTCAGAGCGAAGACCGCTATGACGCGCAGCTGGAGGCGATGGTCGGTATGCTGCCGAGTAATACCCAGGTGGGTATGGCCGCACTCCTGCCCCATAAGTGCTTGACGTTTGGCGAGGGCGATTCGGTGTCTGTGCTGGCGGACGGGATTTCAACCCTGGGAACGGCGAACCGGGCCAAGGTGCTCAATAACGCCTTGGCCGGGAGTGGAACTGCGATCAAGGCCGACGAGTTTCTCGACCTCAACAGAGACGACTGCCGTGAACTGATCCGCAGCAATGATGTGGTGTACCTGTACCACAATCGCATTGATGCGACGGGTGACAAGAAAGAGTCGGAAGGAAGGGTCTTTGAGGCGGTCGAGGATACCCTGCAGGATCTGGTGAAGATTGTCAAAAAGCTCGCAGGCAACAATGCCACCAATATGATCGTCACCAGTGACCATGGCTTTATTTACCAGAATAAGCCCCTGGACGAGTCGGATTTCTCCGCCGCCGAGGTGCGGGGAGATACTCTTTATCACCAGGACAGAAGGTTCGTTCTGGGAAAGGGTTTGAAGGAGCATAGCAGTCTGCGCCATTTCACCGCCGAACAACTCGGGTTCTCGGGTGAGGCGGAAGTGCAGATCTCAAAGTCTACCTACCGCATGCGACTGAAAGGCTCGGGAAGTCGCTTTGTCCATGGCGGCGCGTCGTTGCAGGAGATTGTTGTTCCAGTCGTCAAGATCAATAAAAAACGGCAAAGCGATGTCAGCAATGTTGCGGTCGATATCATCCGGAGCAGCAGCACCGTCATTTCTTCCGGCCAATTGTCGGTGGCCTTTTTTCAGGCCGATCCGGTATCCGCCAAGAAACATGCCCGTACCCTGCGGGCCGGTATCTATACCAAGAGCGGCGAGTTGATCTCGGACAGCCACGAAATATCCTTTGATCTGACCTCGGAGCAGTCGAGAGAACGCGAAATCAAGGTCCGCTTCCTGCTGAATAGAAAGGCCGAGGAGGCCAATGGCCAGACCGTGCTGCTCAGACTTGAAGAAAAGGTGGCGGGAACCGGGCACTATACCGAGTACAAAACGGTCAGCTATACCATGCAGCGATCATTCACCAGCGATTTTGATTGATAGAGGCTCTATGAGCGCACTCGATGATAAGATAAATGAGCATTTTCAGGGTCTGGTAGTTCGCAAAGACTTGGTCAAGATTGTAAAA
>JROS01000117.1 GCA_000769715.1 Desulfobulbus sp. Tol-SR | reverse complement strand
GAGGGGCCCCCCGCCCCCCCCCCGCCCGGCGTCAGCGCGCCGAACAGCCCTCTCGCCGCTGCGTATTCCCCGGATACGCTCGCCTCCAACCCGCCTTCCTGCGGGAGTATCCCCGCCAACATTCTGTTCATTGCTCGTTGCTCCTGTTTGTCTGTCCCGTCATGATACCCCGTCCGGCCCGTTCGAACCGGCAACGTCGCATGACTCCGGGAATTTGAAGATGTCCCCCGCCGCACTCGACACCTCGGTTAAACCGAGTCTACTGCAGAGGGATATCGGTCCCATCCTTGCCGATATTGTCCAATAACGGCTTGATCTTCAGCTCATACAAGGTATGCAGCGTCGCACAGCCGATCCAGACCACAAGAAATACAATCGCTTCCATATATCCCTCCACCGCTTCTTCTTTGAGTCCACCAGGTCGGAACGATCACCACGAGTCGCCCTTCCTCTGACAACCTGCCGGCCGGCATAGTGTGTTACAGATTATGCTGTTTTTTTATTCATGGTATTGTTGTAAACAGCAATTGTCAACTTGTTGCAACTATATTTTTTAGCACAAAGTACCAATCCATTTGCACAACAGCTATATATATGCGTAATTACAACGAATAAAAAATAACCGATCCCGACTCTTTTTTGGCCTGCGGCTCCTGCTGCCTTTCCCGGTGCTGGTCGCATCACGATATGGGCGCAGAATGCGTCTTTTTCATCGTTGAATGACGAAAGATATCACTCCGGAAAATCCCGCAATTTTTCTATTTATGTAATAAAATCAAACAGGGTAGCTGATTTATCAACTACAGAGGATGGGCGCAATCTGCGCCCTGGAGAGGGAAATGGCCATCCTGCAGATGCGGATGGATGCCGTGACGGCAAAAAAAAGCCTGTTCGGCAGGCGAACAGGCAGGAAAAGGGATCGATCCCGATGGACAGGCAGAAGAATACCCCCGGCAATCCCACGGGGCTGCCGATCAGCAGCCCCGTGGCAGGCAGAGGGGATCAGGCGGCGATATCTTCGTGGTTGCCGATCCGGGGAATCCTGACGGCACGGTCAATCTTTTTCGGCACGCAGGTGTTGGAAAAAAAGGCCGAACAGCACTTGCGGCGCTCGAAGCTGCAGTCGATGATGTTCCAGCACGGCGTATACTTCAACAGTTTCTTGATCGCATTGATGCTGACCCCATGCACATGGATCATCTCGCGCAGACATTCTATCCACTGGATATCCCGCATCGTATAGTAACGCCATTCACCTTTGCGGGTCGGTACGATCAGACCCTTATCCTCGTAATTGCGCAGGGTCCGGGGATGGATGTCGAGCATCTTGGCCGCCATTCCTACCGTGAATATCGCTTTGTTGTCCGTATCCATATCAGCCTCGCTTGCATTCCATTGAGTCATTCATACTTTGCTCGAGTCCCGCTCCTCTCTCAGTGCGTCTCCTCGGTTCGGAAGAGCGAACCGAGGAATCTCTCGCCGACCAAAAAACCGTAGCCGACCAGGCCGATGCCGCCGATGACGAGGAGCCACTCCGCCGCCGCCGGGGTATAGGAGAGATAAAGCGGCAGGCCGTTGTCGTAACCGGCGTACTGCGGGACGATCTGGCCGGAAACGACCATGTTGAACCGGGAGAAGAATTGGCCGACCAGGACCATCAGTGCTGCGGCCGACATCGCCTGCACCGAGTTCAGCCGGCTGACGAGCAGCAGGGCGAAGGGCAGGACCAGACCGATGCCGATTTCAAAGAGCCAGAAATTGGTGGCCAGAGGGCCGCTCACCATGGAGTCGGCGGCGAGAATCATTTCCCTGTTGCCGCTATAGGCATTGGCGAACTTCCAGGCGGTGGCGATCCCGATCAGAAAGATCATCAGGGCCATGACCTTGCCGGCCGACCGCATGCCGAAGAAGACGGTGGGCGAAACCTCTTCCCGCGACAGAACATGGGTGAGATGGGTGAACAGCACCACGGCGGCGGCGCCGGAGAGGAAGGCGCAGGCGAGGAAAAAGATCGGCAGCTGCGGTCCATACCAGAAGGGACGGGCACTGATCGATGCGAAGACCGACCCGAGGTTGCTGTTGGCCAGCGCCTCGGCGACCGCTCCGGCCACACCGAAGACCAGCGCCTGGGCGAAGCGGCGGGTGACCAGCAGATACATCTCAACCAGCATGATACCGACCGCCATGCCGTACAGGGTACCCATCCACCAGATATTGGAGGTCAGGTTCGGGTGCAGGATGACCCCCAGCGCCATCCGCCAGGGATTTTCGATCTCCAGGCCGATGACCAGAAAGGCGCCGAGGAGGGAGACGATCGACAGCCAGACCATCCGGTTGGCCAGCGGCGCCAGTTTGTTGCCGCCGAAGAGGTGGCTGATCGCCGCCAGCAGACAGAGGCCGGTGGAGATGATGGCGAAATAGGCATAGACCCCGATCAGCATCCCCCACGGCATCTCCCGGGTATTGGCAAAGGCTTGATGGTGACCGACGGCCTGGGCGTAGACGCCGCTGCCGATCCCGGCGGCGAGGAAGAGCAGCGCCATGACCATGAGCCCATTGGTAACCGGGGCGCCGGCAATCTGTCGTGAAGGTAAAGCCGTTGTGAGTGATTCTTTCATTGTAGCCTCCTGCATGCGTAGTTCTGGTAAACAGCCTCTAATCACAATGTATCAGCGAAACTGGTAGCTGGCCGGTTCCGACAGAAGTTCCGGCTCGGATTCACCGCGTTGTTCCGCCGGTAGACCAAGGACGGCGAAAAGTGCCACCGGGGCGGCAAAGGGGCCCATGATCACAAAAAGCACCAGGGTCAGGACAAACCAGCAGGCTTCGGCGACCTTCGACTGCTTCCCTGCAGGCTTGAGCCACAACTTCATTCGATTCCGGGCTGGGCGTTGTTGATTCCGATTCTGTTCCATGAGCCACCTCCTCGTCTCAGTCGACGATCGTTGTCTTTCAATTACTTCTTAAATAGCAAGAGGCGTGCCATCGTCGAAAAAGGGAGACAATCAACCCATTTGAATTTCATATGTAGCTGTTTTAATATAGTATTGTTTATTTCTTCGGCAGAGCGCCGGCAGGACGGGGGGGCGTTGAAGTTGTTGCGGAAGGCGTAATCTGCGTCTTTCCCCCCCCTGCCGCTGGGCGCATAAAGCGTCCAACCGGAAACTGATTAACAGGCTGGAATTAAAGCAGATATTTAATTATCACTGATTTCCGGAGGAACCACAGCCATTGGAGAGGGTCCCGGAAGGTACGGCAAGTGGCAATAACTTTAATGTTTATCGACAGATAGATGAGCTGGCAGATAACCGGGCGCAAAATGCGCTGTTAATGAGAGAAAGTCCTGTGCCGGAGGGAGAGAGATTCGCCCGATTGGAGGACTTTTGCGGCAATCGAGGAGAGAAGGGGGGAACTCAGGGGAGGAGAAAGACAGCAGGAGTCTCATGATGCCGGCAGATCCGGGCATCATGAAACCCCTGTAGAGGGAGGTTAGGGGCCGTTACGAAATAACCGTTACATTTTTCACCATTTCGTTACGGCCCCTTATGCCGGAAAGGTATTTCTGTGTAACGGTTATTGTTTGACGACGGCTTACTTCTTCGCGCCATGCTCCGCTGCGGCATCGGAACTACCGGATAGCCGCGCCTGACCGCGAACACCGATATGACAGACAGTACAGCGTTTGTTCGAGGCGAAGGCGGTGTCGCCGTCATGGCAGGCACCGCAATAGCCGCCGTTGTACAGCGTCTCCATCGTGAAGTCCTCCTTCTCCGCCGATGCCCCTGCCTCCATCGGAAACAGTTCGTCGTGGCAGGAGTCGCATTCCAGACCGGCCCCCCGGGTATGGTTCTTGTGCTCGAAGACCACGCTCTTGACCGGCTTCTCCCAGATTACCGGCGCCAGGGGGCCGTAGGTGTCCTCATCGTATTCTTCGGCGGCTTTCTGTTCCTCTGCCGCCCTGAGCCAGGCCCCGGAAAACAACAGGATGCCAATGACCAGCATAGACAAGCTTTTTTTCATGACGATTTTTTCCTCCATCTCTTGAATATCGCCTTTTCTCTGCCGCACCGCCGACACGAAACCGGGGCGGGGCGAGGGGCAGGCATGATCAGTTACTGTCCCTAGGCATTGACATAATAGACATTGGGCAAAGCCCCAACCTCAGGGCGAAGAACCCAGACGATCGTTTCCGGGGTGTGGAGCAGTTCGAATACCCTGCTCTTGGTGTCGGCCAGATCGCCGAAAACCCGGACATCGGCAGGACAGGCCTCGGCGCAGGCCGTGGTCTTTTCCCCCTTGGACAGCCTGGAGTTCCAGCAGAAATCGCACTTGTCAACCGCCCGGGTCTCTTCCTTGAAGTACCGGGCGTTGTACGGACAGGCGGTCATGCAGGTTTTGCAGCCAATGCAGCGGTCGGGTTTCATCATGATGATACCGGTCTTTTCATCCTTCCAGGTGGCCGTGGTCGGACAGACACGGACACACGGCGGCCGGTTGCACTGATTGCACAGAATCGGCATGAATATCGTCTCATGCTCGCCATTGGCGACGGTCCTCCGGCGCTCCAGAATCGTGGTGCGGGAGCCGTATACCGGGACCTCGTTGGTCTTGATGCAGGCCTCCTTGCAGCGTTCGCAGTCGATGCAGAACTTCTCGCGGATGACCATCGCATAGTGGGGACTGTAGGGGTAATGACCGACCTCCGGGACTATCTCGGCGGCCTGAGCATCGCGGACGGACGTCAGCGACAAAACCGACCCACCCAGGTATACCCCGGTAACCGCCAGTCCAAGCTGGAGGAAGCGGCGCCGTTCGATGGATGTCAGCACATCCAGACTTTCACTTTCAAGCTTTTCCAAATCTTCGATTTTCATTCTTTCGCTCCCTGTTGATATCTCTCATTTTCCTGTATTCGACAGGAAAATGTCAGTATGTAATCCGA
>JROS01000023.1 GCA_000769715.1 Desulfobulbus sp. Tol-SR | reverse complement strand
GGCCTTTCCGTACGGCTGTTGGGCCTCAAGAACTGAGATCTCGACTTCTCCTGCTGTCATCCCGACCGCCCTCAATGTCATCCCGACCGCCCTCAATGTCATCTCGACCGCCCTCAATGTCATCTCGACCGCCCTCAATGTCATCTCGACCGCCCTCAATGTCATCTCGACCGCCAGGGAGAGATCTCCAGCGATAAAGCCGAGATTTCTCCTTGGTGCTCGAAATGACAACATTAAAACCATCATTCCAGCCATTCCCTCTCCCTCTTCTCGACCTTCCCCCCTCCTTGTCATCTCGGCCGTAAGGAAGAAATCTTCATCGGCAGAAACGAGATTGCCTGCCCTGCCTGCATGGCCGCCGTTTGGCTTGGTGACGGCAAATACTGTCAGTATTTCTCTCTTTACGTCGCTTATTTCTTTTGCTTTGACAAAAATTACACCTCAGGTAAGGTTACACATTATATAGTTATACATTAAATAATTATGCATTGCTGTGTTTGGGTGGCGGCAAGACGGGCGGGTGAACACCGATCAATCGATGCTGGCGATTGCTTCCCGCGGCAGGAATGACAGGGGAGGAAGGCCAGATAACCGCCGGTTCTGCAGAGGTATACTGTGTAAGAGGTTGGTATGATAGATGTTCATGAGGCACATCAGCTGATTCTGGCGACGACACCTGTTCTGGGAAGCGAAAGCGTGCCCTTTCTCGATGCCCTGGGACGGGTGCTGGCCCGGGATATTGTCGCCACCGAGGATACTCCGGGCGCGGATATCTCGACCAAAGACGGTTTCGCCCTCCACCATGCCTCGCTTCAGAGAGCGTCGGCCCAAGCCCCGGTCTTTCTTAAGATCATCGGCGAATCGGCCGCCGGCAGGCCCTGCGGTGCCGCGGTCGCGGCCGGGGAAGCGGTGCGGATCATGGCTGGCGGCATGGTGCCGGAAGGGGCGAATGCGGTCGTCGGCCTCGAGTTCGCCACCGAAGACCAAGGCTATGTCGTCTGCACCAGTGCGCCGAAGCGGGGGAGCAGTGTGCGTCTGCGGGGGGCGTTGCTCAAAAAAGGCGAGGTGGTCTTTCGTGCCGGATCCGTGATCGGCCCCTCGGAGGTGGGGGTATTGGCATCGCTGCGACGGGCCTATGTCCCGGTACATCGCAAGCCCCTGGTGGCGATTGTCACCACCGGCGATGAACTGACGGATTTTCATGAACCGGTTTTGCCCTGGAAGACGATGAGTTCCAACCTCTATTCCCTGGCGGCCCTGGTAATGGAAGCCGGCGCGGTGCCGTTGTGCATCGGGATCGTCAAGGACGAACTGAAGACCCTGCAGGCCCATCTGGGCGAGGCCCTCCGGGCCGATGTCCTTATCACCTCGGGCGGCATGTCCAAGGGCCGGTATGATCTGGTTCGGGAGACCTTTGCCTCGTTGGGGATGGACATGAACCTCTCGACCATCTTCGGCAAACCCGGCAAGCCGGCGATTTTCGGCAAGATCGGCGACAGGCTCGTCTTCGGACTGCCGGGCAGTCCGCCGGCGGCGATGCTCTCCTTCGCCCAGTTTATCACACCGACACTTCGTAAGATGATGGGCCATTCCCAGGTGTCCCCTCCGCCGGCAGCCCATGGCCGTCAAGAAGCAGATGGAGGCGGCCTGTTGTTATTGAATGCAATGTTCAATCGGGGGCGGGCGGCGATGCCGGGGGAAGACAGGGCCTCGCTGATACCGGCTAAAATGCCTTCTCCTTGATCAACTCAGTCGATAACCGCTGGTTGCGTTGAACTTTCCGCACTACCGGTCTCGGATGGTTGAGAATCAATCGAGCCATAGATGGAGATGACCACATATGAGATACGCAGAGACAGGATATAATTTAGAAATTGATTTAGCCACCGGCAAGATCGAGCGGGTCGAAACCGACCCGAATCTGTTGGGGCTGCATCTCGGGGGGCTGGGAACCAACGTCAAGCTGATGTGGGACCGGGTGCCCCCGGAAACCAAGGCCTTCGACCCTGAAAACTTACTGATCTTCAGTAACGGGCTGTTGTGCGGCACCCCCGCCTTCAGCATGAACCGGACCGTGGTGTCCTTTGTCTCGCCGCAATCGGATCTGCTGGCCTACCCCATGATGGGAGGGTTCTGGGCCACGGAGCTGAAGTTTGCCGGCTATGACAAGGTGATCTTTCGCAACAAGTCACCGCAGCTGGTCTACATCTGGATCAACAACGACAGGGTGGAGATACGGGATGCCACCCATCTCAAGGGAAAAGGGGCGGTTGAGACGCAGGAATTGATCCGAGAGGAGTTGAATGAGCCAAGGGCTCAGATCGCCGCGATCGGTCTGGCCGGGGAGAATCGTGTCTTTACCGCCTCGATCGAGCAGGCCCGGTCGAGCGCCAGCCGACTCGGCGGCGGCGCCGTGATGGGAGATAAAAACATCAAGGCGGTTGCCGTCCGGGGGACAAAAGACGTCAGTCTCGCCCGGGGGGCGGAATTCATGGCCCACATGAAGGACATAACCAAATATATACATTATCGAAGCACCAATCCCCTGCCGGGTGTCATGACCATCCTCTCCGGTATCGGCTCGCCCCAGGAGATGAAGCACACCGATGAAAAGTGGCACACGGAAAGTTTTGCCTGGGGCAACGCCCGCCAACGACGAAAAGACTTCTGGACCAAGGACATCGAGACGAGCTGGAAAGAAACGCAGGACAATGCGATCAAACGGTTTGTCAGCTGCTTCAACTGCCCGCAGCAATGCGGCGGCCTGATCACCCATGGCGACGTATCGAGTTACATGATGAAATGTTTCTCGAAACTGACCTACCTGATGGGCGCCTATGTCGACAACCTCGACTTCGGTTTCAGGATCGGCAAACGGGCCTTCGAGTACGGCGTCGACTCCTTCTCGACACCGCAGATCCTGGCCTTTGCCGTCGAGCTGTATGAGGCCGGCATTCTTACCGACAAGGATTTTGAGGGGTGTCCGACCGACAAGGAGGGCCGGTTTATCTGGCTCCTGGACCGAGTGGTCCGACGGGAGGGAATCGGCGATATCCTGGCCGACGGCACCTACTGGGCCGCCCGCAAGATCGGCAACGGCGCCGAGGCCTATGACCACAATACCATCAAGAAGCACGAGCAGATGAACATCAAATTGGGCATGCTCGATCCCCTGTATTATCTGATGTATGCCACCAACGAGAAGATCAGCATCACCCAGATCGAGGGCAACTGGCCCCAGGGGCCGTTCCCCTCGCGGGAAGACCGGGAGGCGTTCGTCGCCGACTGGCCCCAACTCCCCGACGACAAGTTCAAGCAGTATTTCCTCGACTGGAACCCGCGCGGCGAAAACTCCAACCCCTATTACCCGACGCCGGATATGTGCTGCGAGATCGTCGATTGGATGGAGATGCTGCACAATATCGACGATGCCATCGGCCTCTGTGCGGGGATGGGGTCGTTCTGCCTGAAGCCGCCCTATCACATCCACAACTACCCGAAACTGATCTCGGCCGCGACCGGAATGGATATCGACGAGGCTGGGCTGAAAAAGATCGTCAGCCGCAGCCGCAATCTGCACCGGGCCTTCAACAACCGCCGGGGCATGACCCGGGCCGACGAGAAACCGCCCGAAGACCACTGGAAGCATCGCTTCCCCGAATACGAGGAACAGTTGCTGACCACCTATTACACCTACAAGGGCTGGAATCATGACGGTATCCCGACCAGGGAGCGCCTGATGGAACTGGATTTGGGCTATGTCGCCGATGACCTGGAAAAAAGAGGAATATTGAAAGATGGCCAAGATAACAAGGAAAATTAAGACGATCACGGTGAATGCCGACAAGTGCAACGGCTGCCGGACCTGCGAGGTGATGTGCTCGGCCTACCACTCGACGCCGAGGTACAGCACCGTCAATACCGCCCGGGCCCGTATCCATGTGACCACCCACCGCTTGAAGAACATCTGGCTGCCTGTCTTCGCCGGTGACTATACCCGCAGCGAATGCGGCTGCCGGGATCAATACGTGCTGGGCGGCAAGGAATACAGCGAATGCAGCTTCTGCCGGGCCGCCTGCCCATCCCGCGATCTGTTCAAGGAGCCGGATTCCGGGCTGCCGCTCAAATGCGACATGTGCGAAGGCGAAGAATCGCCGTTGTGCGTCCAGTGGTGTCTCAATGATGTCCTGACGTATCAGGAGCGGGAAGAGGAAGTGGAAGAATCACCTGTGATGGGAGATCTCGAGATGGGTCTGGAGCCCCTGGTCGACAGATACGGGCTGGAGAAGCTCACCAGTTCCCTGATCCGTCTCTCGCAAAAGGACTGATGCGGAAAATCGGCCGGTCGCCCAATGCAGACCGGCCGTCGGCCGCACTGATCCAGGAATCGCGATATGGAGGCAGGGCATTTTCCAATTGACCGCTTACCTGAGGCTGAACGCCTCGGTTTCCGAAGCCGGGTCGCTCCATAGGAATAAGGTGACTTGAGTTGTGAGAAAGATAACGGCGCACGTTCAGCAGCTGCAGAAAATGTATTCCCTCGACAACGGCAGATTGCAGGGAGAAGCCGGGTGGGAGAAATTTCCCCGGTTCTGGTTCATTCTGTTCCTGTCGTACAGATGCACCCGGAAATGCAGATACTGTTATTCCCTCAACCAAGCCGGGATTGGCAGACAGCGGCTGGAAATGGATGAGGATACATTTGCAGTGTTGCTCGATTGGATTCCCGAAGTCTGGAGGCAGAACAACGTCAAGGTCAACATCGTCAACTTTCTGGGCGGGGAGCCGTTGCTGCGGACGGATCGGATCAAAAAGGTCATGGATGCCGTCTACAGGTATACCGACGGGATGCAGGGGCTGGTCAACACCAACGCCGATCTGGTGGATACGGTGAATTGGGATGATCTCGGATCGATCCAGTGGATGACCACCAACATCGCCGACACCAGCCTGGAAGAGCTGGCGCGACGGATGAACATCATCCAGGAGAGGTCGAATGTGATCAACCAGACCATCGCCGCCACGTTGGACCAGGTCAATCTCGAGCGGGTTGTGGACATCACCCGCTTCGGGATGGAAAATGGCTACCGGTTGCGATTCTACAAGAATCTGTATGCGGAACCGGGAAGAGAATATCATCGAAAATTGTTGAAGAAATATCATCAAGTCGTTGATTTGCTGGAAAACTATGCCGTTCGCGGCTTCGATGTCCATACGACGTTTCTCTTCGACATCTTGATTCCCTCGTGGAACCTTCCCTCCAGTCCCTACCCCTGCGGCAAGCGACTGGCCGTGGTCTTTCCCGATGGAACGATCGGCCCCTGTATCCGTAACCATACGTTTAAAACCGGAACCATACTTGACCCGGACCCGTTGCGCCGCCTGCAGAGCGTAATGTTTCACTATGACGTGACAAGAAACGACCTGCCGGATGATTGCCGGCAATGCGCCTGTAAAACCACCTGCCAGGGTGGATGTCCCAATGACAAATTATTGTTGACCGGTACCAGCGCCGGCAGATCGATGGCCTGCGAGCTGCACCGGGAGATCATTCCCCGGTTACAGCATCTGGATAGTCTGCAACGGCGGTCCTGACGTTTGTTGTACGCCCCCCGACCTTGCTGAAAAAGGAGAGCATGACTTCGGTACCTGATACGATCACCACCTGGCGGATGCTGCAACCGGAAACCCGCAACAGCGAGACGGGCGAGACGATCCCGGGCGGATTTGAACTGGTTGAACTGCCGGTTCCGGAACTTGCCGCCGGAGAGGTCCTGGTGGAAATCGCCGGCTGTGGCGTCTGCGACACCGATCTCGGCTTTTTCTACGATGGCGTTCCCACCGTCCGCCGTCCGCCGTTGACGCTGGGGCATGAAATTTCCGGCACCGTGGTGGCCGGAGAGCCATCATGGCTTGGCAGGGAGGTACTGGTTGTCGGCAACGGCAGCGGAATCCATGGGGGATATTCCAGCCACATTGCGGTTGCGGCCGCCAACCTCTGTGCGATCACCAACCGTCGCAACATTCCCCTGGAGCACATGGCAGCGGTTGCCGATACCGTCGCCACCGCGTTTCAGGCTGCAAGAAGGGCGTCGATGGCGGTCGGGGACTATGTGATCGTGATCGGGGCAGCGGAGATGGGACCGTTTCTCGTGCAGATGGCCAAGGCCTTCGGGGCGGCAACGGTGATGGTCGTCGACGCCGATGACACCCGGCTCCACCGGATGCTGACCCGGGGGGCCGATGTCGTGATCAACGCCGCCGGCAAAACGCCGGAGGTGGTGGCCGTCGAGGTGCGGCATTTCAGGGAGTCTCAAGGATTGCCGGCATCCGGGTGGAAGATATTTACGGCCACCGGAACCAGGTCCGGCCGGGAAGCGGCAGCGGCACTTGTCGGCCAGGCTGGAAAACTCGTCCTCGTTGCCTCCGAAACGGCCACGATCGCATCCGTCAGGAGCCGTCTTTCCGTAGTGGATGTCGAGGTCGTCGGCAGCGGGCGATGCCCTTCCGACGACTATCCCCGGGTGGTGGAGATGGTGACCTCGGGCCGGATTGTCCTCAGTCCATTCGTGCAGACCCGCCCCATGAGCTGGATCCGGGAGGTGTTCGCGGCGGCGCGCATGACCCCGCCGGACAAGCACACCATTCTGACTGCCGATGATCTGGGTCTTGAGGATTGTCCGGAGCCCAAGTCCTGCAGGTAATGTGATGATCCGGCGTTTCATCGGTCATCGATCAGCCGCTTTCTGCCACGGTGGATAACGCCGGGTGAATCTGACTGAATCCCAGTATGAAATAAGTATAAACCTCGTAAATTTCCGAGCTGTTGCCTGTTCAATGTGCTGTTTCACTGTGGTCATGGAAGTGCGAACTTCCCGGGGCTCAAGTGCAACTGAATTTCAAAGGAAGGAGGAACAGATGACATGCGGGAAAATTTTGCTTTGCGGGGTACTGATGTCCGGCCTGGCAGGTGCCGAGGCGGTGGCCGCAGATCAAGCAGTGTCGGGTGGGCCGGGTCAACCGGAAAAGGTCGCAAAGATGAGTGGGGCCAGCGGCACGCCGGTCAATTCCGCCATCAGTGGCGGCGCCATCGTGCCGAAGGGGATGTTGTCGAGCGCCTTGAATTTTTCCTATCGGGACAAGGATGATATCGTCGACGATAACGGCAACGGCGCCAGAACGTCCGAGAATGCATTGTACCTGTTGAAATTACGGTACAGCCCGGCTGATCGTTTCGAGATCGCCTTCGTGCCGGGGTACGTCAGCATCGATCGCGATGCCTTTGGCCCGAATGCATCGGACAGCATCGATGGGCAGACCGATTTTGCCCTGTGCGGCACCTATGCCTTTTTTCAGCAGCGGCTCGGTGACCCTTTGAGCGCTGCGGTTTCCCTGGGGGTGAATATGCCCACCGGTCAGGAAGGGGGCGATCATCCGCCCGGCTGCGATGTCTGGTCGTTTATCACTACGTCTTCAACCCCGGATTCGACCTGGGGCTGGAATTCACCGTCGAAAACACCAGCGATTGGGAGCGATACAGCGCTGATATGAACAACGGCGGCACCGAAGTCTATGCCGGTCCGACGGCGAACTATGTCATACCGAAATGGAATATGTGGCTGGGTGCCGGCCTGTTTTTCCCGGTCGTCAGGGAGTATGATATCCCGACGGCGACCGATGACATGCGGGTTGAGGTCAAGCTCGGCAAGGTCTGGAGCTGGTAAGGCCAAAGGGAATGATCTTCCTGCTCAAATGCGTTTGGGCAGGAAGCCTGGTCGTTCGACCAACGAGATGTCGCCTGGCGGGTGGCAGGATCATTTAATGCCGTGCTTGACCGCAAAACGCATCAGCTCCGCCGAACTCTTGAGCCCCAGGGCCTCCATCATGCTGTACTTGTGAAATTCGACCGTCCTGGCCGAGATCCCGAGGAGCACGGCGGCCTCCTTGACCGACAGGCCTTCGGCAATCAGCTGCAGGACCTCGCGCTGGCGCGTGATCAGGCGGGCCAGTTCCTCTCCCGGCTCTTCCCCACTGGGACGGTTGCGCTGATAGTTGAGCAGTTCACCGGCCAGCAGCGGGGTGATGTAGGTCCTGCCCTTGAGGGCGCTGCTGATGGCGGTTAGCAGTTCCGAAGGGGCCGAATGCTTGAGCACATAGCCGGACGCCCCGGCCTCGAAGGCGCTGGCGGCGTAGGCGACATCGAGGTGCATGGTGAGAAAGACGACGGCGATCTCCTTGTTTTTCTTCTTCAACTGCCGAACCGCTTCGATCCCGTTCAACAGCGGCATCGACACATCCGCCACCACGACGTCCGGCATCAGCCGGTCCGCCGCCTCGAGCAGGGCCCGGCCGTCTTCGACGATCCCCACCAGTTGATAGTCCTGTTCAAGCAGGCCGCGCAGCCCCTCGGCCACCATGCGATGGTCGTCAGCAAGCAGTAGTCTCGGTTTTTTCATGCCCTCTCCTGTGCAAATGGAACCGACAGCGAGATCACCGTTCCATAACCCGGTTCGGAACTGACGGTAAACTCCCCTTTGACATACTGCACCCGCTCCCGCATGCTGGCCAGGCCGATCCCGGGCGTATGACGGGCGCATTTGGGTTCAAAACCGGCGCCGTCGTCCTCGATGGTCGCCAGCAGCCGGTTGGCCGAGCCTTTGAGGAAGACATCGACGTGCCGGGCATGGGCGTGCTTGGCAATGTTGCGCAGACCTTCCTGGATGACTCGATAGACGCACAAGGCAGCGTCCGGCGATATATCTTCCGGCAGGGCCTCGCAGTGGCAGTTCACCGGGATATCCTCCCGGTCGGAAAAGTTGAGGCAGAGCGAATTGACCGCCCGCTCCAGTCCGAGGTCCTTGAGGATCGCCGGGTGCAGTTCCCGGGAGAGGGCGTGGATGTCGTCGGAAAGGTTGATCACCTGCTCCTTGATGTGACCGATCCGGTCCCGCAGCGGGGCCGGTTCGAGCTGCGCCGAATGGAGCTCGAGGGTGCCGGTCTCGATGGCCAGCGCCGCCAGGCGCTGGGCATAATCGTCATGAAACTCACGCGACAACCGGCTCAGTTCTTCTTCCTGGGAGGAGATCAGACGGCCGGCCAGCGTCTGCAGTTCACTCCGGCTGTCCTGCAGGGCTGCCTCGGCCTTTTTGCGCTGCCGCAGGTTGAACACCAGGCCGACGATCAGCAGCGTCTGCAGGACCAGCAGGATGACGACGCCGACGATATACCGTTTGTACAGATCCCAGATCGTGGCCTCGCGAAAGAGGATGGCGCTGTTCTTGGGCAGCAGACTTGCGGCGATGTTATGGCGCTGGAGTTGCCGCCAGTCGTACTGGGTAAGGGTGATGTCGTCGGGGACGATGAAGGGAGGATCGCCCGGGGGCTGGCCGGCCAGGACGCGCCGGGCCATCTCCGCCGCCTTTTTTCCTTCGAGGCGCAGGGAAACCAGCGGCCCGCCGATGATGCCGTCACCCATGTAGGATTCATAGAGGCCGAAGATGGGCAGGTCGGTATGGGCGGCAATGGATCGCAGCACCATCCGCGGCACGTAACTGCGGCCCTTGCCGTCGACGAAGAGGGTCGAGTAGAAAATGATCGCGCCTTGGGGAAGATGTTCACACCGGGCGAAGATTTCCCCGAGCGACAGACCCGTCAGGTCGATGAATTCCACCTTGGGTTGCCTTGCCTTGAGGGCGTCGCGGAGGGCGACGGATCTGGCATGATCCTGTTCAAAGGCCCCGGAAATCAGGACGACGTGCGTGGTGTCGGGCTTGAACCGGAGCGCCGATTCGACCAGATATTGCGACACGGCAGCCGGTTCCAGGATGCCACTGACGCTTTTTTTGAGAGGCGAGGCGAGGATGCGGTCTTTGAGCGACTCGGGGATGGAGCACATGACGACCGGGATGCCGGTGAACAGTTTATCACCGTATTCCATCAGAAAATATGCCGCCGGCACATCGACGCAGATCACCAGATCGATGGTGCCGCCGCCGTAGCGGTTGTGCAGAAGGTTGGCCAACGCGGTGCGCTGCGGGGCATCCCGGAAGCGGGAGAGATCGAGATATTCGGAATAGAGCTGGACCGAGCCACGATTTTCCTTGTCCAACCCTTCCGCCAGGCCCCGTTCCACCATCTCGGTGGCGGGGAAATCCCGTGGCTGCGAGTAGAGGACCACCACCTGTTTTTCGCCGGCGCCGCCTGGTTGGGGCTCGGCCGCGAGCACAGCGCTATGGCCGATGATCAATATCGTCACAAGACACAGGACGATATGGACGACATGGCGGGGAAATGACCCTGGTGCTTGTTTTCCAGACATGCTTGGTTGGCTCCGGCCGGTGCGGGTTGCCGCTTTGCTGAAATGGTAACTGTATTCTACAGGATAAGGGCGGAAAATGGAAAAAGGTCCAACGACAGGAACAAAGGTGATGACGACGACAAACGCCAGGGAGGGAAACCGGATTGCAGTCCCGGTTTCCCTCGCCGATGGCGCGTTGTGGAGGCTGGTACTTATTCAATCTCTTCCAGGCTCTTGCCGCCGGTCCGCTGGCCCCAGAGCAGCAGCGGGATGATCGGCAGGAAGAACAGGATGGCGACCGAGGTGAAGATCCCGGCAAATCCGTACGCTTGATGGATCATCGGGATCAGCGGCTGCGAGGCGGAGACCGACAGCCGGGCCAGGCCGTTGTGGAAACCGCAGGCGGTGTTGCGCATCCGCGTCGGATAGGACTCGGCGGTATAGGAGAACAGGATGAAGTTCAGGGCCATGTTGAAGACCGTGACGGTGAAGCCGAGAAGGGTCAACATCATCAGGCCTTTCATGCCGCCGAAGGCCAGGGCGGCGATTGCCGCCAGCACGCCGAGGACGGCGAGAGGGGTCTTCCTGCCGCCCATATCGGAAACCAGGGAGTTGAGGAAGCAACCGATCGGCACCCCGATGCTGATGACGGTCATCGCGGTCAGGCTTTCCTTGACCGAGAAGCCGAGCATCTTCAGGAGCTGGGTGGTCCAGGTGGTCAGCAGGAAGCCGGCCGGGGTGATGCAGACGAACAGGAGCATGATCAGCAGGGTCCGACCGACATACTTCCTGGTGAACATGCCGGTCAGCACTTCCATGACCGAGATCTTGGGCTGAACCGATCTGGCGGCCTCGGACAGGTCGATGTCCTTGCCGGTCAGGTAGGTCACGACTTCCTCGGCCTCCTTGACGCGGCCGTGGGCCACCAGCCAGCGCGGCGATTCCTTGAGATACTTGAGGCCAAGCAGAAAGGGGATCACCCCCAGGCCGCCGGCGTAGAAGATCCAGCGCCAGGCGTCTTCGGCCATCGGGATGACCATCCGGCAGATCAGGGCCACCACCGGCACGGCGCAGAAGCCGATCGCCGCCACCCGGCCCTGCCACATGCCGCGGGTCTGGCACGGGGCCATCTCCGCGATATAGGCCTGGGAAGTGACCATCATGCAGAACACGCCGAAGCCGGTCAGGGCCCGGAAAATGGTAAAGACCACAAAACTGTCGGTAAAGCCGGTGATGATCGATGAAACCGAGAAGATGACGATGGAGATGAGAAAGGTCTTGCGGCGGCCGATGAGATCGGAAATAACCCCGCCCACGAAGCCGCCGGAGGTCATGCCGATGAAGTACCAGAACAGGATGGTGGCGATATCGGTCGGTTTCAGTCCCCATGACTGGGACAGGGCCGGGGCGACGAAGCCGAAGTTCCAGTTGTCGAACTGCTCGAAGAAATAGGCCGCCATGATGATGAAGAACAGCAGCGCATGGATGCCGCGGACGGGGATGCCGTCGAAGTAGTTGTTGACGAATCGGCCTTCCCGCTTCCCCACATCGAGGATGCAGGGGGTCGAATCGTTCAGTTCGAAATCCAGGTCGGGGGCGCAGGGGGCTTGAACTTTTTGCGTGAGTTCCATGTTCACCTCGTGTTGTCGGGTTGTGAGACTGTCGTTGCCTTGTCGGATTCGGCTGAATGCCACATTCGCTGGGGAAGTTTTCACGCCCATCGGCAGATGAACGTTCCCTGCTCATGGCCCCCATTTAATGAAAAAACGGCCCCTGCAACAACTCGCAAACTTACGAGGTTTTTCACTTAACATTACGAGGTTGGAGGTCGAATGTACTGGTACGGCAAGGGGGCAGGGCGGGGAAAACACCAACACCCCGGCACGCAGCCGGACGCAAAAGGCAAGCGAGATGATAATCGCCCGACTTCTGCGCCCGGCCGGTGACCAGGGTGGGATGTTGCGCTGCCGTTAGGCAGTTATGTTGGTATTTCAGTCACATCACGGGCAGCAGATCGTCACCCCGGTCTGGAACTTCTTGTCGTTGATGATCAGCTTGACCTTGAACACGCCGTGCAGGCCGAGTTTGCTGATGTGCATCTTGACGTCGCGGTCGTCCTTCTCGAGGAAGGCGCCGGAACACATCGCCAGATGGACCACGGCGGCGGTGTTGATGAAGTAGTTGTGGCTCTCGTCCTCCTTCTCCAGGCAGAGCATCGCCAGGGTGCCCTTCTCGAACCGGCCGTGGAAGACGAAACGGTCCTCGTCCTCCTCGATGAAGATGTTGTGAAAGCTGGGCGGCAGGGCGAACACCTCTTCCGCCTCGGGCACGGTGTCGAACTCCTCAGTCACCTCCAGGCTGCCGAGGACCTGGCCCTCGCCGAGCACCAGGTTGTCGCCGCCGTGGTAGAGCGGCAGCTTCTCGGCCCGGTAGAAGTTGCCCTCGGTCTCCATCTGGTAGAGGACCACGCCGTCTTTTTCCTCGACGGTGATGGAGCGCAGTTCCACGTTCGGATCCTTCATGTCGAGGAAGGCGCCCAGCGACTTGGAGGCGTAACCGCCCTCGCGACCGATGCCGCCGGAGTGGATCATGTAGTGGCCCTCGCCGTAGTACTCGACGTTGCAGATATAGGCCGAGAAGAACTCCTGGCCGCGCTCCTTGCCGTATTGCCAGACCTGTTCGATCTCCATCTTGTCGGTGTCGATGCGGTAGCGCACCCCGCGCGAGAAGTTGTCGCGGTTGGCGATGTATTTCTCCTTGGTCTTGGCCCGGTACTGGCCGTTGTCGAAGCACATGACATCGCCGTCCGGGCAGACGACGCAGGCATGCTGCTCGTACTGCCAGTCGAATCTGGACAGGTCGCCCACCGGCTTGAAGAAATATTTGTCGACCATCTCCTGCGGCCAGCCTTCCGGGTCGCCGATGATCCAGTTGAGGTCGCCGGTCTCGTAGTCGAGATTGATCACCGCGTCCCGATGCCGGCCGGACAGGGTCAGGCTGTGGGTCCGCTTGTCGTACCAGACGGCGTTGTTGTGGAACCAGTCATGGGCATCCTGCGAGCCGGAGCCGCCGACGTTCATCGGCAGCACCTTGCGGTAGTCCCAGGTCTTGAGGATGGCGCCGGTGTTGCGGTCGAGCAGCACGCACATGTCCTCGACCGTGTCGCGGCTGAAATCCTGGGTCAGGGCGAGGATATTGCCGTCCTCCATCTCGAAGTGATCGTGGTGGTAGTTGCCCGGCATCCGGTATTCCTTGTAGATCTTGCCGAGCAGATTGATCTCGATCAGACCGGTGCAGTTGTAGGGCATGTGGCAGAAACGACTGGAACCGGTGACGATGTTGCCGTTTTTGACCCGCTTGATGTCGAACATGGTGTTCTCGGTCAGCAGCCAGCGGATGTCGCCCTTGTAGTCGTAGGCAGTGGGCAGGTTCTTGCCGGCCGGGGTGAGGAACATGATGTTGTCGCCGAGATAATCGAGCGTGGCCTGGACGTTGAGGCAGCGGCAGACATCCTCGGGCAGCTTGCCGGTCTGAATAGTCAGGGTGGTGCTGCTGCCGTCGGGCAGGGACACGGTCACCGTGTTGGCGAAGTCCTCGTACAGGCCGAGTACCGGCAGGACATGGTCGGTGGCGCTAGCGAAGGTGTGGCTGATGTTCTCCCGCTCGTAGCGCTTGCCGTGGACGGTGAGGGTCGGGGCCACGGCGCTGGGGGTGGTGAACATCACCAGGGCGCAGAGGGGGTTGATCAGGTAGGGGTTGACCACCACCTTGGGGGCGGCGAAGTTCGGCTTCTCGGCGGCGAATGCGGCGAGAAATTCCTTTTCCGCCTGGTTCTGGCGGGTGATGAGATGGTCCTGGCTGATATAGCGAACTTTGTTGCTCATGGTTTCCTCCCTGTCAGGTAAGTGCGTCGATCGCACCGATGATGGCGGGTTTCTGCTTCAGTCCTTCGAGCCGGCTGACCTCCCGGCCGTCCTTGAAGAACAGCATGGTGGGGAAGCCCTTGACCCCGAGCTGTTCCTTCAGTTCCCGGTTTTCGTCGAAATCGATGATGTAGATCGGAAACTCCGGTTTCTGCTTGCTGATATCCTTCAGCACGAAGGACAGCATCTTGCAGGGACCGCAGGTCTTGGAATAGAACTCGATCAGTTTCGGTTCCGCCTGGTTCAACGACTCGTATTCTTGTTCGGTAATCTCGGTAATCATCTGGTTTCCCCCTGATTATCTATTTGATTCAACGTAGTTGGCGGCACTGTTGGCGGCGACGGCGCCGTCCGAGCAGGCGGTGACGATCTGCCGCAGGTGCTTGACGGTGATGTCGCCGGCGCCGAAGATCCCGGGGACCGAGGTCCGCATGTGCGAGTCGGTCTGGATGCAGCCGGTGCGATCGACGATGCCGAGCCGGGCGAAGGCCTGGGACGAGGCCTGAAAACCGATGTACTCGAAGACGCCGTCGCAGGTCACATAGCGCTCGGTCGCATCTTCTTTGGTCGACTTGAAGCGCACCCCGGTGAGGCGGTCGGTGCCGGTGAACTCCAGGACATCCTGGTAGGGGTAGATGGTGACGGTGGGCAACCGGCGCAGCTGGTCGCAGGCCTTGGGGTCGGCGGTGAGGTCGAACATGGTGACGATGGTCAGCTTGGTGCAGATGCCGGCGAGGTAGATCGACTCTTCGACCGCCGAGTTGCCGCCGCCGATGACCACGACCTCCTTGCCGCAGTACTGGGCACCGTCGCAGATCGCACACCAGCTGATGCCGGAGGCGGCCCAGGTGTCCTCGCCGGGGACGCCGAGCCGGCGGGGCACGGTGCCGGTGGCGAGGATGACCGCCTTTGCCTTGTAGACGGTGTCGTCCTCTTCGCAGGTGATGGTCTTCCACAGGCCGCCGTCGGTGATGTCGATGACGGTCTTGTAGTCGAACTCGACCCCCAGTTCCTGGGTATGTTCGAACATCCTGATGGCGAGGTCGGCGCCGCTCAGCTTGCCGGCGCCGGTATAGTTTTCGACCTCGTTGGTGTTGATCATCTGGCCGCCCGGTGACAACCGGTCGAGCATCAGCACCTTCATGTTGGCCCGGATCGCATAGATGGCCGCGGTCATGCCGGCCGGTCCGGCCCCGACAATGACGATATCGTATGTTTTTTCCATTGACTGCCTCCCTGACCGCCTGCCGCGGTCAAAATATTGTGGAATGAAACGAACCGTTAAAAAAGATCCCACTCGTTTCGAGCGCCCTGTACCGGAATGAGAATTTTTTCAGCGGAGTCCGACTTCCATTTCGATGGCGATTGCTCCGGCGGCAGATGAACGCCGGTCATGCTCATAGGGCGATTAAATAAAAAACCGGGCCTCGGAACAACTCGGAAACTTACGAGGTTTTGCGTTTAAATTTTCGAGGAGGGGGAAAAATGATCGTCAGGCACTGGGCCAATCGGCAATGCCTGCCATTGTGGGAATTGGGGGTAAAGAGAACTGAAGCTGTTCGAATGCGGCGGTGCACTCGTGGCCTCCTGACGCGATACTGGCGGCGATCGGAAACAAGTGCGGGGAAGGGAGGTCTGGCGGATCCATCGGTGCGGCCGCAACGCTCGTGCGGCGCCCCGCCCGGTCAGATCTTGATTTTCATTTTTCTGATGAAAAAATCGGCGCCGATGCCGATGGCGAAGGCCCAGCCCATGTTCGGCACGACCAGGGCGATGCCGGCGATCAGCAGGGCAACGAAATATTCCTCGTTGGTCTTCAGGCTGCGCAGCAGCGGACAGAGTTCCAGGCCGGCGAACACCAGCAGCACCCCCAGGACCGACTGGGGGATGAGCGCCAGCAGGGTGAATCCCAGGTCTCCCAGCACCAGGGCGACGACGACGAAAAACAGGCCGATCATGATCGGGGCGCCGCCGGTCCGGGCGCCAAAGCGGAAATGGGCCGCCAGTCCCCCGGTGCCATGGCACATCGGTACCGCTCCGAAGAATCCGGCCGGGAGATTCATGATCCCCATCGAGAAGGCGAATTTTCCCGCCTTGGCCTTGCTCAACTGCGAGTTGCCGGTGAACAGGCTGGTGCAGGTCTCTGCCGTGCCGACGCAGGCATTGCCGATGGTCAGCGGAATCTGGGGCAGGATCAGCATGATGAAGGCGGTCCAGAAATCGGCCAGCGTCGGGTGGATGAGGTGCATGTCCGTTGGACCGAGGGTCAGGGAGCGACCGGAGAGTCCGCCCAGGGCGATCCCCGAGACGATGCCGACAGCCAGGGCGGCCAGGGCGGCCGGGAACCGTTTGTTGTCGAGGAGAAGCAGAACCATGCAGAAGACCGCGACGCCGATCATCATGTTGACCGGAAGCCCGCTCAGTCTACCGGAAATTCCGGACATGAACAGGTCCTTGTCGATGATCAGTTCGATGCCTTTCTTGAGGAAGATCAGCCCCAGGGTCAGTTGGATGCCCCGCACCACCGCCTGGGAGAAGAGCCTGGCCAGCTGGTCGACCATGCCGGTCAGGGAGAGGGCGAGCAGGATGACCCCGAAAATGATCCCCGAGGCGCCGATCACCGATTCGGTGATGACCGCCGGGTAGGCGATGGCGATGGCGCCCACGGCCTTCAGCGGCTGCACCGGAATCGGCAGGCGATAGTAGTAGCCGGCCATCAGGTAAAACAGGCCGAAGCCGAGGAACACCGTCGAGGGGCTCAGCTTGTTGATCAGGATCATGGCCACGACGATAGGCAGCAGCGTCCCCAGATCGCCGAAGGCCCCGGAAAGTTCGACCCTGTCGAACCGCAGGGCGGTTGTCTCGGTGGCAGCGTTGGCCAAATCGGCAGGCGGGGCGGGCTTCTCCGTCTGCCGATCCCTCTGTTGCTCTGTCGTCGTGTTCATCGGCACCTCCCGGGCAAACTCCAATTTCACCCCCGAATGCGCGGCCCAACCCGGAACCGGCGGGCATCCCTGCGAATTCGGCATGGATGCAGGCGCAGGGCGATGGGGAATGTATTGCTAACACGATTAAAATAATAATCGTGTTACAACACTCTTACCGTGATTGAGGCGGGTTTGTCAAGTTTTTGCGGAAACAATAGACACGTCAGATCGGGGTTGTCCTTGCCCCTGTCTCGCCGGCCCGGCGGTGATTGGTCGATCGTTGCCGTCGCTGTGCCGCCGTTATTTTCTGCCGCCGACCTCGAGGGAAAGGCGGAGTACAGGGGCACGGATCGGCCCTCATGCCTGATCGGAGCGGTGGCAGGGGGAATGACGAGAGTTGGCCGGTGGCGTCGGAACAGACGGCCACCGGCCCGGGAAGGTGGGGAAGGGGTCAGATGCCGTTGAGCAGGCCGGTCCGTTCGAAATAATCGATCGCCTGCCACAGATCTTCCTGGGAATGCGGTTCGAGGGTGATGACCGGGTGGCAGTTCCGCTCATTCAGGAACTGGAAGAGGCCGGGAAAATCGAAGCTGCCGAGCCCCGGGGCGAGATGCCGATCCTTGTCGCCCGCGTTGTCGTGGAGATGCAGCTGGCCGAGCCAGGGCAGCAGCGTCGGCAGCCAGTCCTGCCAGGAGCCCCGGGCGAAGGCGGCGACATGGCCGACATCGAGGCAGAAGCCGATCGCCGGATGCTGCAGCTCGGTCAGGACCAGCCGGTGCACTTCGGGGGTGGTCTCGTAGGTATTTTCGAGCATGATCCGCGCCCCGACGGCCGCCGCCTGTTCCACCAGCTGGCGCCAGGTGGCGAGGGATTGAGCCAGCCAGCGGTCGAAGAAATAGCCGTGCTTGTTTTCCTCGAACTGCAGGTGGCAGACAATCGAGCGCGGCTGGAAGACCGCTGCCAGTTCGATCGCCCGCCGCAACTTGTCCCGGCTTTTCTCGAGGATATACGGGTCGAGGGAACCGGGGGCGAGATCGATGAAGGGGGCATGCAGCGTGCACTGCAGGCCCCGGTCGGCGAGCAGTTTCTGGATCCTTTTGAACTCGCCGATATCCTCGTCGTAGAGGCAGGTCCCCTCGAGGCCGATCTCGGGCTGCAGACGGTTTTCGAGAACGAAGTCCAGCAGCCTGTCCTTCAGGTCGTACCATGGGGCGTTGACGAAACAGCCCTGGAGCACGCTCGTGCGCGGAGGCATCGGTTCAGCCTTCCGAGAGGGGGCGGGACAGGACCGCCTCCTTGAAGGCATCGAGGCCGATCCGTTCGATGAAGCGGGAAGTCCGCTCTTTTTTCTTCCCGTGTTCGGCGTAGAAGTCGATGCAACGGTTGATCAGGGTGATCACCTCCTCGGTGCCGATCTCTTCGGCCAGGATATCGCCGACCCGGGCCTGCTTGCCGGAATTGCCGCCGAAGGAGACGTTCCAGCCTTTTTTCCTCCCCGTCACGCCGATATCGCGGACCAGCCCCTCGGCACAGGTAAAGGGGCAGCCGGAGACTCCGACCTTGAGTTTGGCGGGCGTTTCCCGGCCGGCCAGCATTGCTTCGAGTTTGATGCCGAAGCCGAGGGAATCCTGGATGCCGAACTTGCAGACCTCGGTGCCGGGGCAGGCCTGGACGTAGTGGAGGCAGAGCTCGGTGGCCTTGCCGGGGTCCATCCCCAGGTCGGCATAGATGGCGTTGATCTGGTCGGCCTTCATGCCGACCAGGGCAATGCGGTGGCCGGAGGTCAGCTTGACGATCGGGATGTCGTATTTTTCCACGACCGTCGCCAGGTTCCGCAACTTTTCCTTGGTCAGCAGGCCGCAGGGGATGCGGGGAACGATGGCGTAGGTCTCTTTGTCGCGCTGCAGGATCGCTCCCTTGGGGGCTTCTTCCGTAGACATGGATATTTCTCCTTTGTATCGATAAGGTAGTGACAATGGGTGACTGGTATCATTGCGCATATACTACCAGATTTTGCTGTCAATGCATCGCCGATTTGAGTTGCGGGCGATCTTGCCGGGGCACGGCCGTATACGAGCGCCGATGTGCCGGCCAGGGACCTTCGAGGGCGGGAGGGGGATCCGCGCCGTGCTCAGCCGAGGTTGCCGGTCTATCGCCGGTTTTTCGGGTCGGCCCTGCCGCCGGTGGGTTTTCGCCGCAGCAGTCGGGTGAGGATGCCCTCCAGTTCGTCCCGGTTGATCGGTTTGCTGAGATAGTCGTCCATCCCGGATCGAAGGCATTTGTCACGGTCCTGGGTCCGGGCATGGGCCGTCAGGGCGACGATCGGCACCTCGGATTGTCGGCCGGGAAGCATCCGGATCCTTCTGGTAGCCTGAAATCCGTCGAGTTCCGGCATCTGCAGGTCCATCAGCACCAGATCGAACGGACCGGAATCATAGATCGCGGCGAGGGCCGCGGCGCCGTTGGCGACAGCGATGACCTGGACCCCGAGCTGGTTGAGCAGGGTGGTCGCCAGCATCTGGTTGATCGGCTCGTCTTCGGCGAGGAGGACCCTCCTGCCGGACAGGCTCGTGCCCTCCACTGCCGGAGCGGCGGCGGTGTCGGCCAGGCGTTCCCGAGCTTTACAGGCGTCGGCGGTCTTTTTCAGGGCGCAGATGAACCAGAAGCTGGAGCCGCGGCCCGGGCTGCTCTCGACGTAGATCTTGCTGCCCATCAGCGATGCCAGCTGTGAGGAGATCGCCAGTCCGAGACCGGTGCCTCCGTATTTGCGCGTCGTCGAGGTGTCGGCCTGGTTGAACGATTCGAAGATCAGGTGCTGTTTTTCGGCCGGGATGCCGATCCCGGTGTCGATGACGTTGAATCGCAGGCAGATCTCGTCCTCGGCGGTGGCGGTCATCGGCACGACCTCCAGCCGCACCTCGCCCTTGTCGGTGAACTTGATGGCGTTGTTGAGCAGATTGATCAGGATCTGGGTCAGCCGGTTGGGATCGCCATGGACCCATTGGGGCACCGTCTCATCGATGTGGAAGGAGAGGACGAGATCCTTCTGGAGGGCCGGCAGATCGAGCATGTGGATGGACTCTTCCAGGGTCTCGCGGAGGTTGAAATCGACCGGGTCGAGCTGGAGCTTGCCGGATTCGATCTTGGAAAAGTCGAGAATGTCGTTGATGACCTTGAGGAGCCTGGCCGCCGACTGCTGCACCATTTCGAGATAATGCCTCTGGTCCGGGCTGAGGTCGGTGGCCAGCATCAGGTCGGTCATGCCGATGATGCCGTTCATCGGGGTGCGGATCTCATGGCTCATGTTGGCGAGGAAATCGCTCTTGGCGGAGTTGGCCATCTCCGCCTCCCGGCGGGCGATCGACATCTCTTCCCTCAGCTTCTGCTCGTTTCTGGCCCGCTGATCGAGTTCGCCGAGGATGGTGTCAAGGTTTGCGAACTGCTTGGCGACCAGTTCGGCGGTGATCGCCGCCGCCTCCCGCGCCACCCGCAGCTCGTTGAAAAGGGCCGTGTTTTCCTCGCGCAGCCGCTGGATGATCTGGTCGCTGTCCTGGTCGCTCATCGCTGGCTCATCCGGCGCAGACGGGTTGTAAACGGCAGGGGCGGCCGCTGGCGGATCCGACCGTGTCGAGGCAGATTCGGGCCGCCTCCCGGCAGATCGCATCGGTCGCCGGCCCTTCGATGCCGACGACGACAATAGCCGGCAGCGGCGGGTCGAGGACGTGCGGCGCTGCCTGGAGCAGATAGGCCAGTCCCGCCTGATGGCCGTAATCCACCGGTACGGGCGGCAGCGCCGCCGGATCGAGGATGACGATTCCCGGCTCATCCCTGAATCCCTCGACCGCGTCGACGACGATGACCTGATCGCAGCCTTCGAGCAGCGGCAGCAGACGGAGACCGGCCAGACCGCCATCGACCAGCTCGACCGCTGCCGGCAGACTGCGGCCGGCGAGGATGTCGTGGACCATCGGTCCCGCCGCATCGGCGGCGATGAAGGGGTTGCCGATGCAGATTATACGCGTACGCATCGCGAGCGGCCGGTGGCAGGAGCGTTGTTGGTCAGCAGGTGCACCGAGCAGACCTGACAGGCATCGAAGGAGCGGATGACATGGCCGATCTCGACCGGGTTGTCCGGGTCGGCGATCGGGGTGCCGATCAGGGCCTCCTCCCATGGCCCGCGGACCCCGTCGTGATCCCGCGGTGAACCGTTCCAGGCGGTGGGGGTGATGATCTGGTAGTGGGCGATCTTCTGTCGGCTGATCTCCACCCAGTGGCCGAGGGCGCCGCGACTGGCGTCGATCAGACCGTAGCCGTGGCCGTCGGGGATCTCGCGCACCGAATGGTAGAAAGGGGCCTCGGGGTCGATCTCTCCGGCCCAGGTCTTCATCGCCGGCAGGAGCTCCGCCGGTCGGGTCAGCCGCGCCAGTTCCCGGACATAGGCGTTGGGGCCGCCGGCGGCGATCATGTCGGCAAACAGCGGATGGCCGCTGGTCAGCATCTGCGCCAGGGGGCCGGTCTCGGCCGGCCGGCCGTTGTACCTGGGGGCCTTGCAGAACGAGTATTTGATGATCTCGTAGGGCGAGACATAGGGCTGGGTCAGACCTTCGGAGGGATGGAGGCCGCCGGGATAATCGACGAAATGGGAGTAGGCGACGTGCTCGGTCACCAGTTCCTGATCGCAGCCGGCAGGCGCCTGCCCCTGGCCGATGAATCCGGCCGCCAGCAGCAGCGGGTCGGCGGTGCGGCCGCGGACGGCGCTGCCCTGCGGCAGCTCGAGCTGGCCGAAACTGACAAAGTTGCCATGGCCGCGGCCGAGGCGGTCGAGCCCGACCAGCCGGGCAAAACGGATGAAGAAGCCGAGGTCGCCGTCGCGGTGGGCGTCGCTTTCGTCGAGCCACGCCTGCAGGTCCTGTTCGCTTCGTACCTGCTGCCAGCGTTCGAGCGGGCAGCCGAGGATCTGCTCCTCGTACCAGGTGGTGAAGAGGTTGATGATATAGGTGCAGTTGACGATATCGTTGAAGGTCGGGACGCTGGCGACGCCGCCGGGGACGATGAACGACGAGTTGGGCCACTGGCCGCCGAGGATGGCGACGATCTCGAGGATCTTTTTGGTCATGCCGATGGCCCCGATGACCGAGCGGCCCTTGAAGGCCTGGTAGCGGCGGACCGCCTCGCCGTAGAGGGGCAGGCTGGCGTAGGCCGGGTTGTGGCAATCCTGCATGAACATCAGGATGCCGTGGCGGAGATCGCTCTGGATGTGCTCCGCCATCATCGCCAGGTTGCGGACCAGCAGGGCGTTGACCGGCAACTGGGCGCCGCTGATCATGTCGAGCGCCTTGGCTGCGGTCAGCAGGTGGGCGGTGCCGCAGATGCCGCAGACCCGGGGGGTCAGGACCAGGCCGTCGAGCGCCCCCCGTCCCTTGAGCATGTTCTCGAAACCGCGGTACATGATGCCTTTGCTCCAGGCATTGGTGACCACGCCGTCTTCGTGTTCGATCCTCAGTTCGAGATCGCCTTCGACCCGGTTGAGGGCCACATCGATCGTCTTTTTCCTGTTCTCGGACATGTCAGACCTTGGGTTGGCGGTGTTTCAGCCTCTCGGGCGCCGCCGCCGCGGCCATGCCCTTGTAGGCGAGATAATGGGGCCGGTCGACGCCGTCGGGCAGGTTGATCGGCAGGCCGACGATGTTGGGGGTCTCGAAGAACGGCGTATCCTGGGGAAAGTCGGGTTCGGTGCAGCCGAAACAGGGGATGCCGGATCTCGTCTTGCAGCTGCGGTTGTTCCACAGAAACTTGTTGCAGGGGCCGTGGGCCAGCGGCCCGTGGCAGCCCATATGGAAGAAGAGGCAGCCCATCTGGCCGAAGTCGGTCTCCTCGATCTGGTACTCGTGGTACTCGTTGCGGGTGCAGCCCTGGTGGACCAGCATGTTGTAGTACTCGAGCGGGGCGTTGCGCTCGTTGAGCTTGAGCCGCTTGCCGGTAGCCAGGGCGCTGAGGGTGCCGATGAGGACCTGGGGATGGACCGGGCAGCCGGGCAGGTTGATGACCGGCGAGCCTTCGCGGCTGACGAAGTCCGCGCCGAGAAAGCCGCCGGCCTCCTTGCCGGCGAACTGCAGGCCGACGCCGCCGACATCGCAGGCCCGGGTGACCCCGCCGAAGGCGGCGCAGGTGCCGACGGCGACGATCAGTCCGGCCCGGGCCGCCAACTGGGCGATCAGGTCCTTCTTGGGGCGGCCGGCGCAGGTCTCGAACATCCCGGTGCCGTTGGGGCCGGTGATGACGGTGCCTTCGACGCAGAGGATGTCGAGGGGCAGGGCGCCACCCGTCAGATCGTCGAGCAGCCGCAGGTGCCGGGCCGGCGTCAGGGCCGAGAACGAAGGGTGGAACAGGACATCGAGACCGACGGTATTGGTGGCCTCGGCGATGTTCGGCGAATCGGCGCTCAGCATCGACATCGTGTCGCCGCTGCAACCGCCGCACTGCAGCCAGTATAGGTTTGGATTCATATCTCTCCTGATGCTCCGCGCTCGGAATAGTCCGAGGCGGCGGTGCTAATAGACCGGTTTGTAGTCGAAGAAATGCCTCGTCTCCAACTTGCGGTAGGTCCGTGTCTCCCCACGGGCGACGAACGAGGAGGTGATGGCCCCGTTCGAGGTGAAGCGGACGCCCTCGAGGAATTCGCCGTCGGTCACGCCGGAGGCGGCGATCGCCACCTCCTTGCTCCGCACCAGATCCTCGACCCGGAAGATCTTGTCGAGATCGCTGATCCCGTGGGCCTCGGCCTGGGTCCGGTCGCGATCGTTCTCGTAGAAGATCTTGCCCTCGAAGTAGCCGCCGAGGCAGCTGATCGCCGCCGCGACCAGGGCCCCCTCGGGGGCGAAGCCGTAGCCCATGTAGATATCGGCCCGCTCGCCGGTGATCGCCGCCAGGCAGCCCGAGATCTCGCCCTCGTCGATCAGCTTGATCCGGGCGCCGCAGCTGCGGACTTCGTTGATCAGCTGCTGGTGCCGGGTCTGGTTGAGGATCAGCACGGTGACGCTCTCGGTATATTTTTTCAGCGCCCGGGCGACCCGTTTGACATTGACGATCGGCGGCTGGTTGATATCGATCACCTGTCCCGCCTCCGGCCCGACCACCAGCTTGTACATGTTGAGGTTCGGCACCGACTGGATCGAGCCCTCTTTGGCGATTACGGCAAAGGAGGTGGCGTTGTTGCGGCCGTCGGCGGCGGAATGGTAGGCCTCGAGGGCCACTGCCATCAGGTCCGACTTCGGGCCGCCGCGACCGATGGCCGCCGGCAGCTGAAAGAACCCCGGGCGGTCGACGAAGCGGTCGTTGACGAGGCAGCCCTCGATCGCCAGCCGGTTGAGGGTCTTGGCGATGGCCTGGCGGGTTTCGTTGAGAATGCCGGTGTGGTCGCCCAGTCCCTGCAGCCGTGCGGCGGTCAGGGCGGCGATCTCCGTCGCCCTGACGATCTCCATTCCGTAGTTGGTGTCCATGAAATCAGTCTTGTGCATAGGGAGGGGAGGCGGCGGCGTGCCCGTTCAGTTGTGCCAGCTTCCTGATCTGCGCCATGATCTCGTCGCGCTGTTTCTTCAGGGCCCTGCCTTCGATGGTGTCCTTGATTTTCATCGGCTGGCGGAATTCGTCGATCAGTTCGATATCGAGCGGCGCCGATTCGAGCCGGCGTTCGGCCTCGATGATCTCGGTGGGCGTCGGCAGGATGATGCCGTACAGCTGGTGCGGGGTGTGGACCAGCGAGTGGCCGCGGTTGTAGTAGGCCTCGGCGAAGCCGCCGTCGATGTTGATCGCCACGCCGTCCGAGCTCGCCATCTGCGCCCCCTTCTTGTAATCGACCGGGGTGTGGCCGTAGATGACCCGGCGGATGCCGAACTCCTGCTGCATCTTCTCCTTGAAGGCCTCGGTCTGCATGTTGTCTTTCCAGTAGAGCGACCGCTCCTTGTGGGTCTGCTTGTCGCTGAGGAAATAGCGCTCGAAGGTCTTCATCGCGTGCTTGCCGAAGAACGGCGACCTGGGGCCGCACCACAGATAGAAGAACAGGGCCTGGTCCTGGGGGCGCTGCGGCCGGTCGTCGAGGTAGTTGACGCCGACCCGGCGAATCGTCTCCTGGGCGAAATCGAGGAGCTGCTTGCCCTTGCGGCCGAGGAATTCCTCGAACTGGCCGTCGGCGGTCGACGGCACCAGGGCGTGGATGTTGAGGAAGTTATTGTGGATCAGATAGGTCTGACCCTTGGTGAAGAAGAATTTGAGCAGCCGCTTGAGGCGGCGGTTGGTGGCGAACTGATGGGCGAGATCGTTCATGATCTCCTGTTCCTCCGGCAACAGGCGGCCGGGGTTGTCGAGATCGATGGTGGGGAAGCTGGTGTCGTTGAGCCCCTCGGTCTTGCCGGTTTTCAGCATCAGCGCCAGGCGGTCGAGCCACAGCCGCGACTCCATGTCGTACTCGGGGTAGTCGCGGATGGTCTGCTCCTCGAGCTTGAACTGGATGATCGCCAGGGCCTTCTCCATCGCCCGTCCCTTGCTGGTCTTGGCCTTGAAGTTGCCGGTGATGGTCTCGACCGGGTAGGTGCGCTCGGCGAATTCGGCGAGATGGGTGGTGTCGAAGCGCAGGCGCTCGATCAGGGCGAAGTGGTCGTAGCGGCAGGTGATCCGCATCGTTTCGGCGATCAGCGAGCGGTTGCCGGAGGCGGCCCCCATCCACAGGATGTCATGGTTGCCGTAGACATAATCGACCATATCGCGATAGGCGCTCGACGACAGGATGCGGATGATCTTATCCGGCTGCGGCCCGCGGTCGAAGATATCGCCCAGGACCTGGATCCGGTCGAGCAGCACCTGGCGGATGGTGTGCGACAGGTGGGCGATCAGCCGCAGCGAGATGATCTCCTCCTCGAAGATCGGGTTCGGCACCGGCAGGCCGGAGAGCAGCCGGCTGATGGTGTCGCTGAACTCCGGCGGGAAGATCTCGCGGCCCTGGTAGCCGATGTTGGTCAGCTTGTACCTGAGGATCTGGATCAGGCAGAAGATGACGTCCTGCATGTCCATGGCGATGTCCTCGTCGCGGATGTACTGCTGTTTGCGGATGATGCGGACGAGGTACTGGATCTTGTCGGGGCTGAAGGTGTTGGGCAGGGCCTCGCGGCAGGTCTGGTAGAGCATGCCGAAACGGCCGCGGAGGATCGATTTGAAGCGGTCGCCCTCGCCGTGCAGGTCGCTGATCCACAGGGTGGTCGGGATATTGGAGTTGAGCCGGTTTTCCAGCTTCAGCAGCTGATGAGCAAGCCGGTCGATCTCTGCCACCATGACCTGCCTGTCGATATTCGGGCTTGTCTTGTTTGTCTGATCGGGTGATAATCCGGGTCGCATACTGCCGCTCCGTGGCTGTCATAGAAGAAAATGTGCCTGCCTTCATGCCCCAGGGCATCGTTGGACAGGGCCTGTCGAGCATGTTGCATTCCGTCATCCGGCCATGACTGACCGGTGTGGCCTAATTGTATTCTTCTACATGATATTTTTCAAAGGAAAAGCCTCAACCTCCGGCAACCGCGATCGATGCCCGGCCGGCCGTTCCCTGATGGGGGCGGGGGCGGCGCTGATCAGGAAAAGTTTTGCGCTCCTGCTGTTGGGCGGGCTGCTGGTCGCGGCAGCGGCCCTGGCCGGGGCGGGGGAGATCGGGCAACGGCAGGCGAATATCGAGAAATTCTGGCAGCGGGAATTCACCGTCGGCACCTTGCGCGGCAGCGGCGGGGTCGAGCTGCGGTACGCCGGTCGGAAAGCGGCGTCAGGGCGCGGGGCGCTGGTGGTCGTCAACGGCCGGACCGAATACGCCGAAAAGTATGCCGAACTGTTCTACGACCTGAAGGACTCGGGTTTTTCACTCTATACCTATGACCATCGCGGTCAGGGACTGTCCGGCCGGCTGCTGGCCGATCGCGGCAAAGGCCATGTCGACGCCTTCGACGACTATGTCGCCGACCTCGACCGGTTTCTCGCGCGGATCGTCAGGCCGCAGAAGCCCAAGACTATCATCGTCCTCAGCCACAGCATGGGCGGGACCATCTCCCTGCTCTATGCCGCCCGCCACCGGGGAGTGCTGGACCGGATCATTCTCTGCTCGCCGATGCTGTCGCTCGACCTCCATCCCGTTCTCACCAATATTGTCCGGGGTGCTTGCCGGCTCGCGGTCCATACCGGCCTCGGTGATGCCGCGGTCCCCGGGGCCGGGATCTACGAACGGCAGAAGATTTTTGAGGGCAATTACCTCACCGGCAGCCGGCAGAGATTCGAGATGAACCGGCGCCTTATCGCCCGCAACCCGCTGTTGGCCATCGAGGCCCCGACCTTTAGGTGGGTCGACCAGGCCCTGGCAGCCACGCGGGAGCTGATGGAACAGGACCTGGATCCGGGGCTCCCCATCCTGCTGCTGCAGGGGGAAAACGATCGGGTGGTGGGCGGAGAGGAACAGCGGCAGTTCTGCCGCCGGCTCGACGACTGCCGCCTGGTCGCCCTGCCGGAGGGGAGGCACGAACTATTGATGGAAAAGGATGCGATCCGTGACCGGGTCCTCGCGGAGATCCACGGTTTCATCGACGAGACGACACGGTGAAGGGGCTGATTTTCCCCCTTTTGCCGCGGCCTACCCGAGACACCTGTACAATGTACGACCGGGCGTGCTAAAACCTGCACGGCGCGGAGTCCAGGCGTTTACGGGGCGAAACTGAACCCAATACACCCGCTGGAACGACGGCCCATGCGTATTTTACGATTTCTGTTCAGCCATATCCTTGTCGAAGTATTCCGAGAGCTTTTGACGAACATCTGCTGGAATAGGAAGGGTGGTATTCTGTTTGTAATCAAAAAATACCTGAACGGATCGCCCATGAGCGCAGGCTGATGATTCCCTGTCATTATCGCCTTTCTTCAGCAATTTATAAATAAAATCAAAACGTTTTTCGCCAATTTCTCCGACCCATATTTCCAGGAACACTGTGTCGCTTATTTTTATCGGCCTCACAAAATCACAATCAATATGAGCAAGGATAAAATTGTAATCTTCCGGATTGATGATGCCAAACAATGAGCGTACAAATTCCTTCCTGCCTTCTTCAAAATACGTCAGATAGACGGCGTTGTTAACGTGTCCCATCGAGTCGATATCTCTGAATCTGATCTTTATCTCCGTTACGAATTTTTTATGTTCGATCATGATGTGGCCATCCTTGAGTTTAAGTCGGGTAAAGGCTTTTTCATCAGATATCGATTCTTTCGAATCAGATGAGCTGACTCAACAGCTTTACGCATAGTATGTTTCGTAAAACCAGGACCTGAAACCAATATGAAGATACTAAAATATGATATCGATTTCATATAAATAATTTTTAGAAAGATAACATAGTATTACCAACGGCAACGGAGGACAGGGGAATTGCTGCCGGAGCGAAAGGTGATCTCGGCAGATTACTTTATTGCAAATACCATGAGACAGACTGTAAAGGGGAGATGGGGGAAGCTTTTTATCTCCGTAACAACAAAACCAAGCTGCTGATACCACTGCTTCAACTCAATCTGCTCATCGATGATGCCGATACCGACCTTGCGGGCTCCTTTTGATGCGGCATGTTCCAACGCATATTGCACAAGCCTGACTCCAAAATGCCTGCCGCGCATTTCAGGGAGGACCGAGAGGCGTTCAAGATAGCAGACATCGGCTTGTGGTTGTTCAACGGCCACGCAACCTATCGGCTTTTCATCCACATAGAAAATGGAGTACTGAACACCGCGTGCGAAATCCGACTCGATCCATGATGAATCGCAGTTTGATGGGTGCTTTGGACAGTTGTCCTGTTTCAACGAAAACCGCTGCGCTACATCGCGGAAGGAATCGCGAATGAGCTGCACCAAAACTTCACGGTCATCCAGTGTGGCTTCTCTGATCATTTCGATTCCAAGGCTGGATCCTGGAGCGCCGGCGAGAGGTCCTTCTCGGCTGCGATCAGTTCGGTAACCCGCCTGGCTGTTTCTTCTACGTCGATATTGTCAACCTTCATTGAAGCCCCCGTACATTGTGTTAACTCACTATAACATGGGTTTTCATACCATCGATTTTCGCGAAGCGTTTCGGATCAATCGCCGAAAGGGCAGCCCCTATCCGGCTTCAAAGGTAACGTGCTGTTATAAAATATAATTTTATTCAGGAGAGCCGCCCCCGTGTTGTGTTATCAACTGTGACGCTTAAAAAATGGAAATACAAGCATAAAATACAAGGCTAGTCAGCGCTCCACAGTGTGCCATGTCAATAAACAATATAATGACATATAGTTGCCGATATAGCTCTGACGATCGATTTTGGGTTGCGTAAACCCTATCCGGTTTGTGTTTTTAAATTGACTGTCATGTGCGTCACTATGTATACATACAGGGTATGAGAGATGCCGACTTTTTCACCAAACCGGTCG
>JROS01000022.1 GCA_000769715.1 Desulfobulbus sp. Tol-SR | reverse complement strand
GAAAAACGACTTGAAAAAGAAAATAGAGACAAGGCCGCAGCGAAAATCAACGCCGAATGTTAAATTGCCCTGCGGAGAAGTAAAAGCATTGGTATACAATACCCTGCCGATACGGATGGTTGAAATTGACGGGGATGTGTTTATTTCGGCCACGGATATTGCCAAGGCCATGGGGATGTACAACGGGAGAATTACCCGGTTGTATTTGCCGGAGGAACAGTCTCCCATGTTCAATATCGCGACTCCAGGTGGCATGCAGCCGGTGCGAATGGTAAACCTCCGGGGGATAGTGTGTATTTTGGCCAGGAGCAAGAAACCGGAGTCCGCGTCACTTATGGAATGGCTCTTTAATAAGTTTTACATTGCAGAAACCACAAATATTCCGGAGGACGCATGGACATCACTGTCGATCGGGTGAAAAAACTATTCAGAGTTGACAATCCTGGTCGTCATGCCTTGCTGGATGGCACCTTTCCCAAATGGATGGAACGAGAACCAAACTGGGAAGATCACCTATCCGGCGACATGGCCCTGTGCATAACGCCCCTAGGCTATAACAACACTTGCTACTTCGGAGCCCTGGATATCGATGCCAAAGGCGATGCACCCCCTGTCAACCATGCCAGATTACAGTATTTCATCGAAGAGCACGACCTGCCCCTTAACCTATATTATTCAAAATCGGGAAAAGGAGCCCACGCCTATATTTTTTCGCTTTTTCCTGTGGCAGCGGCTGACATGCGGGCCACACTTCGTCTTTTTTCCGTTCTTATCTCCCATTTGATCGACCCGGCCAACGAAATTGAAATTTTCCCCAAGCAAGACGTGTTGAATCCGGGGGAAGATGGTAATTGTATCAGACCGCCGTACTTTGGTAAACAATGCCAGCCCTTGTTCGAGAATGAGCCGACAGTTCGCCAGTTGGTTTCTCTGCCGGGCTGCTTGTCCGCCCTACCGGAAGAAGGGGAACGGAACAACTTCATGTACCACATGACGAATTTCTTGGTCCTGTGTGAAATAAAAAATATCAAGAAGTTGATGCACATCTTGAACGTCAATCTTGATTCACCCTTGACAGAAATTGAGGTGGACAGGACAGTGGCATCGGCCCAACGGCAAAGAGGCAGAAAAGGAGCGGGGTTCGGTCTGGGGTGTTCCCATTGCCCAGAGAACCGGAAGGAGAAATGCCGTTTTTCAGCCCAATTGCGGGTGGCAGAAACCTATGACGTAGTAAAGATCGAGATTGTGCACTATATTGCAGAAGATCCGAAGATCCGAATGACGGTGGACAATAAATCCCTAGTGTTTGACGTGGAGGATGTGTTCAACAACCACAAGATTAGGCTAGACTTCATTATGAAGCACCGGATTACAGATGTGCCACTGATGAAAAAAAGTGAATGGACACAGATGGTGCACCAGATGCTGGAGACAGCGGAACATGTTGACATCGTTACCCATCGCGACAAGGGCCATTTCATCATACAACAGCTCAAGAAGTGGGCCAAGGATTTCAAGCCGGGGGTATCTTACCTTTATTCAGGAACCCCAGTATTTCTCTCTGACGATGAAGTAATGATGTTTTCCCACGACGTATATAACCGGCTGATTGCCACCGGGGTGCAGGGCATCACCAGGGAAGATATCAACATTACGCTGGAATCGATCGGCAAACTCTCAATCATCGACGGTTCTCCTGCTATCAAGATCCCAGTACAAATGCTGGGAGTAACGACACCGGGGCTGGAAGTCCAGGTAATAAACGACATGGACCCGAAAGACGTGATCGTGGACAACGACAGCGAAGGTAAGGTTATATTTAAGGACCAGCACGGCTCCAGGATCGAGTTGACCAACACCTTTATTGGAGAACACCCGGAGATCCAGAGAAAGATCCTGGAAAAAACCAGGACCGGAATCAACGTCACATTTTGATATGAAGATAAGACCCACAAAAATAAACCGGGGGGATTTGATCCGGGTACGGGATATCCCCACCGGGACCGAGAAATGTGCCATGGTCACCTATGCCGGGAGATCGGTGTTGATGCCCGTGGACTACATCGAGGACGGCAGATATCGCTTGGAGTTTATACGGCAGCACGGCATCCCTCTGCCGCCAACAAAGGTATCGAGTGGTTTAACTGAATTTTTCTGCCCAAACTTAAACTTAATACTGGAGTGAATCATGGAATATTTGTTAGAACCCTGCCCTTTTTGCGGAGGAATAAATACCGCCATGGGCCGGGGGGAAATAGGGAAAGTCTACTATGTTCGGTGTCGTGATTGTAAAGCAGAAGGGCCAATATCTATATATGGCGCAGAGGCGGCAATGGATGCGTGGAATACCCGCATAAAGGACAAATAAATGGACATCGATTACGAGGGCGGCAAGTTTTTTATCCGGTGCATGTTTGCTCATAACCATCTATTGGAAGAGCTCGACTGCCGGTGGAATAAAAAGCGTAAATGCTGGCTGGTCTACGATTCCAAGATCAACCGAGAGGTTATAAGGCGATCGTTGCTTTCCAGGGCCACAGTTTCTCCGTTGGCTTCCGCC
>JROS01000116.1 GCA_000769715.1 Desulfobulbus sp. Tol-SR | reverse complement strand
GCTTGTGATCATTGACAGATAAATAGGTGAAGTGAAGAGAGTTAAGATGTTAAGGGCATACGGTGGATGCCTTGGCGTCAGGAGGCGAAGAAGGACGTGGAAGGCTGCGATAAGCCTCGGGGAGCCGTCAAGCAGGCTTTGATCCGGGGATTTCCGAATGGGGCAACCCGGCCAGAGTAATGTCTGGTCATCCTTTGACTGAATACATAGGTCTTAGGAAGCGAACTCGGGGAAGTGAAACATCTCAGTACCCGAAGGAAGAGAAATCAAGAGAGATTCCGTAAGTAGCGGCGAGCGAACGCGGAAGAGCCTAAACCGTTTGTCTACGGGCAAGCGGGGTTGTAGGGCTCCAATACGTGATCCATGAGTAGATAGCAGAACGGTCTGGAAAGTCCGGCCATAGCGAGTGACAGCCTCGTATGCGAAATCGAACAGTGGCACATGGAGTACCTGAGTAGGGCGGGACACGCGAAATCCCGTTTGAATCTGGGAGGACCATCTTCCAAGGCTAAATACTCCCTGACGACCGATAGTGTACCAGTACCGTGAGGGAAAGGTGAAAAGAACCCCTGTTAGGGGAGTGCAATAGAACCTGAAACCGTATGCCTACAAGCAGTGGGAGCACCTTCGTGGTGTGACCGCGTGCCTTTTGCATAATGGGCCAGCGAGTTAATCTGTAGTGCGAGGTTAAGCCGATGAGGTGGAGCCGTAGCGAAAGCGAGTCTTAAATGGGCGTTCAGTACTGCGGATTAGACCCGAAGCCGGGTGATCTATCCATGAGCAGGTTGAAGCTTGGGTAAAACCAAGTGGAGGACCGAACCGTTGTAAGTTGAAAATTACTCGGATGACTTGTGGATAGGGGTGAAAGGCCAATCAAACTCGGTGATAGCTGGTTCTCTCCGAAATATATTGAGGTATAGCCTCAGGAGTTTACTTGCGGAGGTAGAGCACTGACAGGGCTAGGGGGCTTACCCGCTTACCAAACCCTTTCAAACTCCGAATGCCGTAAGTTGAGATCCTGGGAGTCAGACCGCGGGTGATAAGGTTCGTGGTCGAGAGGGAAAGAGCCCAGACCGACAGCTAAGGCCCCCAAATCCATACTAAGTGGGAAAGGAGGTGAAGTCGCTTAGACAGCCAGGAGGTTGGCTTAGAAGCAGCCACCCTTAAAAGAAAGCGTAATAGCTCACTGGTCTAGCGACTTTGCGCCGAAAATGTAACGGGGCTAAGTATGGTGCCGAAGCTTCGGAATCAGGTTAATACCTGGTTGGTAGGAGAGCGTTCCCATCCGGGATGAAGGTAGATTGGAAAGTCTGCTGGACTGATGGGAAGTGAATATGCTGGCATGAGTAACGAAAAAACAGGTGAAAAACCTGTTCGCCGTAAACCCAAGGTTTCCTGGGTAAAGTTAATCTTCCCAGGGTTAGTCGGCCCCTAAGGCGAGGCTGAAAAGCGTAGTTGATGGGAAACGGGTTAATATTCCCGTACCTGCATATGTTCGTTTGAACGATGGGGGGACGCAGGAAGGTAGGTCATCCGGGTGTTGGATATCCCGGTGCAAGCTGGTAGGGATGAAACGTAGGCAAATCCGCGTTTCTTTATCCCGAGAAGTGATGCCGTGTCGTAAGACTGAAGTGACTGAGCCTCGACTGCCGAGAAAAGCCTCTAAGTGAGAATATGTGCAGACCGTACTGTAAACCGACACAGGTGGGTGGGGTGAGTAACCCAAGGCGTTTGAGAGAACTCTGGTTAAGGAACTCGGCAAAATTACCCCGTAACTTCGGGAGAAGGGGTGCCACTCTTGGTGAGCGTATTTACTTCGCAAGCTTCGAGTGGTCGCAGAGAAATGGCGGTGGCGACTGTTTACTAAAAACATAGGACTCTGCTAAGTCGTAAGACGACGTATAGGGTCTGACGCCTGCCCGGTGCTGGAAGGTTAAGAGGAGATGTCAGCGCAAGCGAAGCATTGAATTGAAGCCCCAGTAAACGGCGGCCGTAACTATAACGGTCCTAAGGTAGCGAAATTCCTTGTCGGGTAAGTTCCGACCTGCACGAATGGCGTAACGATCTCCGCACTGTCTCGACCAGAGACTCAGTGAAATTGAATTGGCGGTGAAGATGCCGTCTCCCCGCAGAAAGACGGAAAGACCCTGTGCACCTTTACTATAGCTTGACATTGGATCTTGAACTATCATGTGTAGGATAGGTGGGAGACTGTGAAGCGGGTACGCTAGTATCTGTGGAGTCAACCTTGAAATACCACCCTTGTTAGTTTAGGACTCTAATCCCTCGCCGTGATCCGGCAGGGAGACAGTGTCTGGTGGGTAGTTTGACTGGGGCGGTCGCCTCCCAAAGAGTAACGGAGGCGCGCAAAGGTTCCCTCAGGCTGATTGGAAACCAGCCGTCGAGTGCAAACGCATAAGGGAGCTTGACTGCGAGACAGACATGTCGAGCAGGTACGAAAGTAGGTGTTAGTGATCCGGTGGTCCCGCATGGAAGGGCCATCGCTCATCGGATAAAAGGTACGCCGGGGATAACAGGCTGATCGCATCCAAGAGTTCACATCGACGATGCGGTTTGGCACCTCGATGTCGGCTCATCACATCCTGGGGCTGGAGCAGGTCCCAAGGGTACGGCTGTTCGCCGTTTAAAGTGGTACGCGAGCTGGGTTTAAAACGTCGTGAGACAGTTTGGTCCCTATCTTCTGTGGGCGTAGGAGAATTGAGTGGGTCTGTTCCTAGTACGAGAGGACCGGAATGGACGATTCCCTAGTGGACCTGTTGTCGCGCCAGCGGCATAGCAGGGTAGCTATAATCGGAATGGATAACCGCTGAAAGCATCTAAGCGGGAAACCAGCCACAAGATAAGTTCTCCCTTGTCGCAAGACACTGAAGATCCCAGGCAGACCACCTGGTAGATAGGCCGGAAGTGTAAGCGCAGTAATGTGTTCAGCTGACCGGTACTAATAGATCGTGAGTCTTAACTCTCTCTCTTCACCTGTTTTTCTTACATATTTCGTCCTGGTGACCAAGGCGGAGGGGCCCCACCCGATTCCATTCCGAACTCGGAAGTTAAGACCTCCAGCGCCAATGATACTGCCAGTCC
>JROS01000115.1 GCA_000769715.1 Desulfobulbus sp. Tol-SR | reverse complement strand
AAGGAAGGGGATCGTCTCTGGTCAGCCGCCTATCACCCGGTCGGCGGCAGGCCTGAAAGGTATTCGGTGGATTTCACCCTGGATCGGGCCATCTTCCGCCGCAGCGATAACGGTATCGACACCGAAACAGAGGTCAGCGTCTCGCCGGAAGACGATGTGGAGGTGCGCCGGATTACCCTGGTGAACCACTCCAGCCGCGTCCGTCATCTCAGCGTCACCAGCTACATCGAGCTGTCCATGGCCGCTCACAACGCCGATCGCCAGCACCCGGCCTTCAACAAGCTGTTCATCCAGACCGAGGCCCTTGCCGACAGCCAGGTGCTCCTCGCCTCCCGGCGACCGCGAAGTGAAGACGATCCGCCGCTGTATGTCGCCCACCGCCTCACCACCGGCCCCGCCGGCACCGGCTCAGCAGTCGGCGAGGGGTGGCAGTTCGAGACCGACCGGGCCCGGTTTATCGGCCGCGGGCGGAATCTGGCCCGGCCGATGGGGGCGGTACAGGGGCTCGGCAACAGCCAGGGGTTCGTCCTTGATCCGATTCTCAGCCTGCGGCAGGATCTGACCCTGGAACCGGGGCAGCGGCTCCAGGTCTCCCTGGTGCTTGCCGCCGGGGCCAGCCGCGACCAGGTCCTCCTGCTGATGGACAAGTACAGCGATCCCCACGCCGTCGGGCGGGCCATGGATTTCGCCTGGCACTCGGCCCAGCAGCAGCTGCAGATGCTGCGCATCCAGCCCGACGAGGCCCGTCGTTTCCAGCAACTGGCCAGTCACCTGCTGTTCCCCAACACCTTGTTGCGCGCCTCCGCCAGACGCCTGGAAGACAACCGCAAGGGGCAGGCCGGCCTGTGGCCGTACGGCATCTCGGGCGATCTGCCCCTTGTCCTGATCACCATCGGTGAGACCCGGGAGGTCGCCCTGGTCCGCCAGGTGCTCCAGGCCCGCACCTTCTGGCAGATGCATGGGCTGTCGGTCGATCTGGTGATCCTCAACGAGGAGGCCGGGGGTTATGAACAGCCGCTCCAGGAACGGCTGGAGCAGCTGATCCAGGTCCATTCGCTGACGGCCGCAACCGACCGGGCCGGGGCGGTCTTCCTGAAGAGCGCGAACCAGATTCCGGAAGAGGATCTGAAACTCCTCATGGCTGCCGCCAGCGTCGTTCTGGTCGCGGCCCGCGGGACACTGCCCCAGCAGCTGCGGGTGCCGGTAGAAGCCACCGAGCCGCCGGCCAGAATGGCGACAAAGCCTGCTCCGATGGAACCTTCGGCCCCCCTGCCCTTCATGGAGCTGGCCTATTTCAACAG
>JROS01000114.1 GCA_000769715.1 Desulfobulbus sp. Tol-SR | reverse complement strand
CTGGGGTCAAACCCGACGACATCAGGACCCTGGCCGATCTGCAGAAGCTGCCCTTCACCTACAAGGATGATCTGCGCGACAACTATCCCTTCGGCCTGTTCACCGTGCCGCTCGATGAAGTCGTCCGGGTGCACGCCTCCTCCGGCACCACCGGCAAGTCGACGGTCGTCGGCTACACCAGGAAGGATATCGACACCTGGGCCAACGTGATGGCCCGGGCCATGACCTGCGCCGGCGCCGGTCGGGGGGATATCGTCCACAATGCCTACGGCTACGGTCTGTTCACCGGCGGCCTCGGCGCCCATTACGGCGCCGAACGGCTCGGCGCCGCGGTCATCCCGGTATCCGGCGGCAATACCAAGCGGCAGATCACGATCATGCAGGACTTCGGTCCGACGGTGCTGATGTCGACGCCCTCCTATGCCCTCAACCTCGCCGACACGATGGAGGCGATGGGGGTCGATCCGGCCACCCTGTCGCTCAGGATCGGGATCTTCGGCGCCGAGCCCTGGAGCGAGAACATGCGCGAAGAGGTGGAGAAGAAGCTCAACATCAGGGCGGTCGACATCTACGGCCTGTCCGAGGTCATCGGCCCGGGGGTGGCGATGGAATGCCTCGAGACCAGCGGCGGCCTGCACATCTTCGAGGACCACTTCCTGCCCGAGGTCATCGATCCCGATACCGGCCGCGTCCTGCCCCCCGGCGAACTGGGAGAACTGGTCTTCACCACTTTGACCAAGGAGGCCATCCCGCTGATCCGCTACCGGACCAAGGATATGTCCCGGCTGTTCTACGAAACCTGTGCCTGCGGCCGGACCCTGGTGCGGATGGAGAAGGTCTCCGGCCGCACCGACGACATGCTGATCATCCGCGGCGTCAACGTCTTCCCGTCCCAGGTCGAGCATGTCCTGGTCGGCATCGAGGGGGTCGAACCCCATTACCAGATCGTCGTCGAACGGCAGGGCAACCTCGACACCATGCAGGTGCGGGTCGAGGTCAGCGACAACGTTTTTTCGGACGAGATCCGGATCCTGGAAAATCTCGCCAAGAAGATTCAGGTCGAGATCAAGGATATGCTCGGGGTGACCTGCACGGTCAAACTGGTCGAACCGAGGACGATCCAGCGCAGCGAGGGCAAGGCCCAGCGCGTCATCGACAAACGCAAGCTCTAATCGCAGGAGGCCACTATGCGCGTTGAACAGATTGCAGTGTTTCTGGAGAATAAATCCGGGCGGTTGGCGGAGATCACAGCAGTTCTCGCCGACAACAACATCAACATCAGGGCCCTGTCGGTGGCCGATACCGCCGATTTCGGCATCCTCCGGCTCATCGTCGACAAGGTCGAACTGGCCAAGAAGGTGCTGAAGGAAAACGGGTTCACCGTCGGCAAGACCAATGTCCTGGCGGTCGAGGTGCCGGACCGGACCGGCGGCCTGGCGACCGTCCTGAAGAGCATCGAGAAGGCCGGTCTCAATGTCGAGTACATGTACGCCTTTGTCAACAAGACGGGCGAGAACGCGGTCCTGATCTTCCGCTTCGAGGACATGGACAAGGCCATCAGCTCGTTGCAGGCCGCCGGTTTCACGATGCTGACCGGTGAGCAGATCTGCGCGTTATAGTCCTTTGCAACAGCAGGTGATCATGGTAGGTACTTAATTTGATTGCAGGTGATCAACAGCAGGAGCGGGAAGGCAGGGCAGGTGAGGGATCCTCTTTTGGCTCCGGCTTTACTGGTTGCCTATTTACCATGCAGGGCGATTTCATAAACAGGAGGAGATTTATGATGGGAATCTTGCGCAAGACTGTAAGTGTGGCCGCAGCGGCCTGTCTGTTGCTGGCCTCGTCGGCCTGGGCCGAGACGATCAAGGTGGGGGCGGTCCTGGCCGTCACCGGACCGGCCTCGTTTCTCGGGGGGCCCGAAGCCAACACCCTCGAGATGCTGGTCGAGGAAGTCAATGCCAAGGGCGGGATCAACGGCCGCAAGGTCGAGCTGTTCCTGAAGGACACCGCCGGCAGCCCGGAGAAGGCGATCTCGATGGCCAAGCAGCTGCTCGAGGAACAGCAGGTCGTAGCGGTGCTCGGCCCGTCCACCTCCGGCGAGACGATGAGCCTGAAGAAGATCTTCGAGGACGCCAAGACCCCGCTGATCAGCTGTGCCGCCGCCGAGGCGATCGTCGACCCGGTGGCCTCCTATGTCTTCAAGACCCCGCAGAACGATTCCTACGCCGCCCGCAAGATCTTCATGGAGATGAACAAACTGGGGATCTCCAAAATCGCGGTCCTGGTCGACAATTCCGGCTTCGGCAAGGCCGGCCGGGAACAGATCCTCAAGATCGCCCCCGAGTACAAGATCGAGGTGGTCGAGGCCGAGGTGTATGACGCCAAGGCCACCGACCTCTCCGCTGCCGTGGCCAAGATCAAGGCCAACCCCGCAATCCAGGGCGTCATCAACTGGTCGGTGGTTCCGGCCCAGTCGATCGTCGTCAAGAATATCCGCCAGGCCGGGTGGAAGGTCCCGATCTTCCAGAGCCATGGGTTCGGCAATATCAAGTATGTCGATGCCGCCGGGGCCGCCGCCGAGGGCGTCATCTTCCCGGCCGGCCGGCTGCTGATGGCCGACCAGCTGCCCGACGGTCATCCCCAGAAGGCCCTGCTGGTCAAATACGTCAAGGACTACGAGTCGAAATACAAGGAAACCGCCTCCACCTTCGGCGGCCATGGCTACGACGCCTTCATGATCTTCGAGAAGGCGGTGACCGTCGCCGGCCCCGACAAGGACAAGGTCCGGGCGGCGATCGAGGGTCTGAAGAACCTGCCGGGGACCGGCGGCGTCTACAATTTTTCGGCCACCGATCATAACGGGCTGACCCTCGATGCCTTCGAGATGATGACCGTCAAGGATGGCAAATTCGTCCCCTATATCGGCAGATAGCCGGTAATTCCAGGCCGGGACGGTGATCGTTCCGGCCTTTTTTTGTCGATTCGTTCCGGGACGTTGTATCCTATGACAGTGGAACTCTTCATCCAGTACCTGGTTGCCGGCATCACCTACGGCAGCATCTACGCGATTGTCGCCATCGGCTTCAACATCATCTACAACACCACCGGCATCATCAATTTCGCCCAGGGAGAATTCGTCATGCTCGGCGGTATGCTGGCGATCACCTTTCTCCACTTTCTGCCGCTGCCGCTGGCGATCGCCGTCGCCGTTCTCTGCACCATGGCCATCGGCGCCGCCATCGAGATCCTGTTCATCCGCTGGCTACACAATCCGGGCGTGCTGCGGTTGGTCATCATCACCGTCGGCATTTCGATCCTGATCCGGGAGGCGGCCCTCCATATCTGGGGCGACAATGTCCATTCCCTGCCCTATTTCGTCGGCAACGAGGTCAGCACCATCGCCGTCCTCGGCGCCCGGGTGTCGCCCCAGGTCCTGTGGGTGATCGGCGCCTGCGGCCTGATGGTCCTGTTTCTCAACGTCTTTTTCCAGATGACGTCGGTTGGGCGGGAGATGCGGGCCTGCGCCGCCAACCGCACCGCCGCCGTCCTCTGCGGCATCGATACCCGCAACATGGTGACCCTGTCGTTCGTCCTCAGCGCCGGCATCGGCGCCGTGGCCGGGGCGGTGATGTCACCGATCACCTATACCCAGTACGATATCGGCACCGGTCTGGCGATCAAGGGCTTCACCGTCGCCATCCTCGGCGGGCTCGGCAACTCGCTGGGCGCCGTCGCCGCCGGGTTGCTCCTCGGGGTGATCGAGGCCTTCTCGGTGTCCGTGGTGCCGCTCGCCTTCCAGGACGCCATCTCCATCGCCCTCCTGCTCGTGATTCTCTTCGTCCGACCGCACGGCCTGTTCGGGTCGAGCGCCGCCGGGTTGAAGGAGTTCTGACCGTGAAGTGGAGCAACCTCGCCCTGCTGCCTCTTTTTGCCGTCATTGGCCTGGTCCAGGTGGTGTGCAGCGCCACCGACAGCCTCTTCTACCTGACGCAGTTGACGATGTCGGCCTACTATTCGCTGCTCATCATCGGTCTCTGCGTGCTGATGGGTTATGCCGGCCAGATCTCGATGGGCCATGCCGGTTTTTTCGCCATCGGCGGCTACCTGGCGGCGGCCCTGACCACCCGGAGTCTCGTCGCCTTCCAGGACACTCTCCTCGTGCGGCTGCTCGATGCCGCCGGCTGCCTGATCGCCGGCCAGGACATCTACGGCGAGGCCCAGCTGGTGGTGACGCCGTGGGCCGCCTGCGCCATCGCCGTCCTGACGGCCGCCGCCGTCGCCTTCCTGCTCGGCATTCCGGTCCTGAAGCTGAAGGGCCATTACCTGGCGATGGCCACCCTCGGTTTCGGCATCATCATCTACCGGATCGTCCTGGCCAGCAGCTATTTCGGCGAGGCCGACGGCATTTCCGGCGTTCCGGGGTTCACGCTGCTGCCGGGACTCAGTGTCAGCGGCGAGTTTTCCAGCCGGGTCGAAAACTACTACATCGCCTGGGGCGTGCTCCTCCTCGGCATGCTGCTGCTGCGCAACCTGATCGACTCGCGGGCCGGCCGGGCGCTCAGGGCGATCCATGGCTCGATCGAAGCGGCCGATGCGGTGGGCGTCGATACCGCCCGTTTCAAGCTCTATACCTTCGTGCTGTCGGCGGTCTTCGCCGCCCTCGCCGGGGTCCTGCTTACCCATTACAACGGCGGCATCGGCCCTTCCGAGGCCGGTATCATGAAATCGGTGCGCTATGTGGCGATCGTCGCCGTCGGCGGCATGGCTAACATCTGGGGCGCCATGATCATGGGGGTGGTCCTCAATTTCCTGTCGCTGCGCGGCCTGTTCGGCTCCTACGACGATGCGGTGTTCGGCCTGATCCTGATCCTCATCATGCTCTTCGCTCCCGGCGGGATCCTCAATCTTCGCCTCGGTGCCCTGTGGAACCGGGTTGGATCGAAGGCCAAGGGCAGGAAAGAGGGGGCATCCTGATGGCGCTCCTGCGATTGCAGCAACTGGGCAAGCGCTTCGGCGGCCTTCAGGCGGTCAACGATGTCAGCTTTTCACTGAAGGAAGGGGTGATCAAGGCGGTCATCGGTCCCAACGGGGCCGGCAAGACGACGCTGTTCAACCTGATCTCCGGGGCCCTCGCCCCCACCTCAGGCGAGGTCCGTTTTCACGGCAAGGCGATACAGGGACTGAAGCCGTACCGCATTGCCGCCCTCGGTATTGCCAGGACCTTCCAGAATATCAAGCTGTTCGCCGGGATGACGGCGCTCGAGAACGTGATGGTCGGCCGCCATGTCCAGTCGGGAGTCGGCTTTATCGCCTCGATGTTGCGGACGCCGCGCTGTCGCCGGGAGGAGTCGGCCATCCGGGCAAAGGCGCTGGAACTGCTTGATCTCCTCGGCATCGCCGACTGCGCCGACAGCGAGGCGACCAGTCTGTCCTTCGGCCAGCAACGTGCCGTCGAACTGGCCCGAGCCCTGGCCCTGGAACCGAAACTCCTCCTTCTCGACGAACCGGCGGCCGGTCTCAACATCTACGAGACCGCCGCGGTCGGCCGGCTGATCACCAGGATCAGGGACCTGGGGGTGACGATCCTCCTGGTCGAGCATGACATGTCGCTGGTCATGGATATCTCGGAGGAGATCGTGGTCCTCAGCTTCGGCGAGAAGATCGCCGAGGGATTGCCGGCCGAGATCCAGAAGGATCCGGAGGTGATCAAGGTGTATCTCGGTGAATAGGGGGACGGCGACGGGATGCTGAGGATACGGAATCTCGAGTCCGGTTACGGCCGGCTGCGGGTATTGAAGAATATCTCGATGCATGTCAATCCCGGCGAGATCGTTACCATTATCGGGGCCAACGGCGCCGGCAAGACTACCCTGCTGTCGACGATCGCCGGCCTCATCCGCGCCACTTCCGGGGAAATCCGCTTCCAGGGCCAGGAGCTCACCAGGCTGGCGGCCTCAAAGATACCCCGCCAGGGCTGCGTCATGGTACCCGAGGGACGGCAGGTCTTCGCCTCGATGACGGTGGAGGAGAACCTGCTGCTCGGCGGTCATTGTCTGGGCCGGGCGGGGCGAAGGGATCTGTCCGCGCTGCTCGAGCGCCAGTACGGTCTGTTTCCGATCCTCCGGGATCGCCGCAGTCAGTTTGCCGGGACCCTGTCCGGCGGCGAGCAGCAGATGCTGGCGATGGCCAGGGCCCTGATGTCGCGACCGTCGCTGCTGATGATGGACGAACCGTCGACCGGTCTGGCGCCGCTGATCGTCCGCGATATCTTCCAGATCATTGTCCGGCTGCGGCAGGAGGGCAACACCGTCCTCCTGGTCGAGCAGAACGCCAAGGCGGCGCTGGGCATCGCCGATCGCGGCTATGTGCTCGAAACCGGCAAGGTCATTCTCCAGGGATCCTCCGAGGACCTGCTGGCCAACAAGGATGTCCAGCGGGCCTATCTCGGCCGGGAAAAGATCGAATAGCCGGAACGTTCCGACAGCGGGCCTCCCCGGCGACAACCGGTTCCGCGGGGGCGGCGGAGTCCGGCCGGAGCCCCTGGAACCGGGGCCAGGGAACAATTTCAACTTCAGCCGGAGAAGATCCTATGTTTTGGGAAAAGGAACTTGAATGCATGGCCAGGGAGGACCTGGAGCAGCTCCAACTGGAACGGTTGCAGTCCACCCTCTACCGGGTGGGGACGCATGTGCCCTTTTATCGGCAGAAATTCAACGAGCTCAAGGTCGATTACGAGGCCATCACCTCGCTGGATGAACTGCGGCGGCTGCCGTTCACGACGAAGCAGGACCTGCGCAACAACTATCCCTACGGGCTTTTCGCCGTGCCCCTGCGCGACGTCGTCCGGGTCCACTCCTCGTCCGGGACGACCGGCATGGCCACCGTCGTCGGGTATACCCGAAACGATATCAGGACCTGGTCGAATCTGGCGGCGCGGATCCTGTGCAGCGCCGGGGTGACCGCCGACGACGTGATCCAGATCGCCTTCGGCTACGGGCTGTTCACCGGCGGCTTCGGTCTGCACTACGGCGCCGAACGGCTGGGGGCCTCGGTCATCCCGATCTCCTCCGGCAACACCAAACGCCAGATCCAGATCATGCAGGACTTCAAGACCACGGCCCTGGTCTGCACCCCGTCGTATGCCCTGAAGATCGCCGATGTGATGATGGAGATGGGGATCAATCCGAATGGTCTGTCGCTCAGGTACGGGCTGTTCGGCGCCGAACCATGGTCGGAGGCGATGCGGCGGGAGATCAACGAGCGCCTCGGCATCATCGCCACCGACAACTACGGCCTGTCGGAGGTCATGGGACCCGGGGTGGCCGGCGAGTGCCTGGAATGCAACGGCCTGCATCTCAATGAGGACCATTTCCTGGTCGAGATCCTTCACCCGGCGACCCTCGAGCCGGTGCCGCCCGGCGAGGTGGGGGAACTGGTCATCACCACCCTGACCAAGGAGGCCTTTCCGGTGATCCGCTACCGCACCCGCGACCTGGCCCGCTTCCTGCCCGGAGACTGCCCCTGCGGCCGGACCTTGAAGCGGATCAGCCGGATCATGGGGCGCTCCGACGACATGCTGATCATCAAGGGGGTCAATGTCTTTCCGACGCAGTTCGAGTCGGTACTGTTTGAAATCGAGGGTACCCAGCCGCATTACCGGATCATCGTCGAGCGCGAGCGCAATGAGGACAAAGTGACGGTCATGGTCGAGGCGGTCGAGTCGATCTTCTTCGACGAGATGAAGAAGCAGCGGGCCCTGGTCGAGACGATCCAGCGCCGCCTGGCCTCGGAACTGGGGATCAGCGTCGAGGTGAAACTGGTCGAGGAGAAGACCCTGGAGCGGTTCGACGGCAAGGGCTCCCGGGTGATCGATAAGAGAGAGTTCTAGCCGTTCAGCCGGGAACCACCTTGTTCCAACCCACGGCCTGGATCGCCCGTCGCGGTGGCCAGGCCTTTTGCATCCGAGGAAACCGAGACACCATGCGTTATCTGAACCGGGCCGCCGACTGCCTGCGACCACTGTCCATCGAGAGAGGTTTCCAGCCCCAGGCCGATGCCTCGGTGCTGATCAGGATGGGTCATACCCATGTCCTCTGTGCCGTCACGATCGAAGAGGCGGTGCCGCCCTTTCTCAAGGATCGGGGACAGGGCTGGATCACTGCCGAGTACGGCATGCTGCCCTGTGCCACTTCGACCCGTCATCGCCGCGAGACCGCGGGCCAGTCCGGCCGCAGCCTCGAGATTCAGCGGTTGATCGGCCGCAGCCTGCGGATGATGGTCGACCTGAAGGCGCTCGGCGAGCGGACCCTGCGGATCGACTGCGACGTGCTCAACGCCGACGGCGGCACCCGCACCGCCTCGATCACCGGGGCGGCGCTGGCCGTCCGTGAGGCCATCGGCCGCTTGGTTGCCGACGGACGCCTGACGGTGCTGCCGCCGGTCCTGCCGGTCGCCGCCGTTTCGGTCGGCCTGGTCGGCGGCCAGGCCTTGCTCGATCTCGACTACGCCGAGGACTCGGCGGCCGAGGCCGATGCCAATTTCGTCATGGCCGGCGACGGCCGCTGGATCGAGATCCAGTCGACGGCCGAGGGAGTCCCCTTTTCGCACGAGAGTTTTGTGGCGATGGCGGCGTTGGCGCGCAAGGGGATCACCGATCTCCTGGGACTCTGGGAGGACGGGCGGTAGCCTGCGGTTGCCCGGACCGATGGGAGAAGAGCTGAAAAAACCGGTCCGCGGCACCGCCGAGTGGGCCGTCGCCACCGTCGACTGCGGCCTCGGCTGCCCCCACGGCTGCCGCTATTGCTACGCCCGCGCCAAACAGGTCGACCGCCTGCGCCTGGTATCGGCGGCGGACTGGCCGACCTTCCGGATCGATGCCGGGGCCGTGCAGCGCCGGTACCCGTTGTATCCCGGTCAGGTGATGTTTCCGGCCCACCACGATATCGTCCCGGAAAATCTGGCCGCCTGTCGTACCGTACTGATCAACCTGCTGGCGGTCGGCAATCGGGTGCTGGTGGTATCGAAGCCGCATCGCCACTGCATCGAGGCACTGTGCCGGGAGTTGCAGCGGTTCCGGCGGCAGATCCTCTTCCGGTTCACCATCACCGCCCGCGACGACGGCATTCTGTCGTTCTGGGAACCGCAGGCGCCGGGGTATGCCGAGCGTCGGGCCAGTCTCGCCCTGGCCTTCAACCAGGGGTTCGCCACCTCGGTGAGCGTCGAGCCGATGCTCGACAGCGATGACGTGGTGGCAATGGTTCATGACCTGTTGCCGGTGGTCAGCCACTCGATCTGGATCGGCAGGATGAACCGGATCGGCGAACGGGTGCTCTGTGATTCGACGGAAATGGCCAGGGAGATCGAGCGGATTGAACGGCAGCAGGATGATGCCCGGATATGGGAGATTTATCGGCAACTCCGTGATCTGCCGGCGATCCGCTGGAAGGAATCGATCAAGACGGTGGTCGGGCTTGCTCCAGCGGCCGAACCGGGATTGGACCTATGACGACGAGGAGAAAAGGGATGCGACGCAGCCAGTGCGAGGTCAAGGAAAAGGCGAAAATCGAGGAGATTCTGGGGCGCTGCCGGATCGGCAGGTTGGCCACGGTCGGGGCCGATGGCTACCCTTATGTCACTCCGCTCAATTATGTCTACTGGCAGGGGGCAATCTATTTCCACTGCGCCCGGAAAGGGGAAAAGCTCGACAACATCGCCGCCGACGCCAGGGTCTGCTTCGAGGTCGATATTCCGCTCGCCTACAAGGGGACCGATTGCGACCCCGAGGCCCCGGCCTGCCAGGTGCACCAGTTCTACCACTCGGTGGTCATCCGCGGCCGGGCCGAGGTCGTCACTGCGGTGGAAGAGAAGGTCGCCGCCCTCAACGCCCTGATGGCGGTTCACGAGGGGGTGGCCGGGTTCAGCCGGATCACCGCTGCCGATCCCCAGGTGGCAGCCTCTCTTGTTGTCGCCGTGCGGATTGAGAGGATGACCGGCAAGAGCGACCTGGCCCAGAAGAAGAACGAGGCCGACAAGGCCAGGATCCGCGCCTATCTCGAGAAACGGGGCCTGCCGGGTGACCTGGAGGCGTCCCGGTTGATCCGCTGATGACCCCCGTCGTCCTGTTTGACTGGGGGGACACCATGATGCGGGATTTCCATCAGTATCCCGGCAGGATGTGCGACTGGCCGGAGGTTGCCCCCATGCCCCTGGGGATTCAAGTTGTCCGTACGCTGGGTGAACTCTACCGGCAAGAGATGGGGAACAGTTCCGGCATCAGGGTTGCTGACCCGGTGGTGATTGTCCGACAACCTTGACCATACAACGGCACTTATGAACATGTGTTCCGCATGCTGTAGGTCGCTTCGGAGTACGAATACTGCATATTGTGTCTATATTGACATGTTGCGTTGTAGGGTTATTGGCAACGTGAAAAATGCCTTGCACGGCACCCATCATGCCGTCAGCGGCAGGCATCTGCCTCGTTATCTTGCCGAATTCTGCTATCGTTTCAACCGCCGGTTTCAACTGCATACGATGGTTGATCGGCTAAGCCGTCGTCAAACAATAACCGTTACACAGAAATACCTTTCCGGCATAAGGGGCCGTAACGAAATGGTGAAAAATGTAACGGTTATTTCGTAACGGCCCCTAACTTATGTGGCCCTACGAACCGAGCCGGTCCCGCAGCGCCTGCTCAAGCAGGCTGAAGTTCGATGGTAATCAGATATGTATTTGACAAGGACGAATCTTGCTTCTAATATTTTACTAAACGTTCGTTTAGTTTCTGAGTGGCCTTTAACCAAGGTGATTCAATGGATCAATTTATCGGCAAGGGAGGAAAACGGGAAGAGATTATGGAATTGTCAGTGCCCCTCTTCGCGGTGTTCGGCTACGATGGGGTTTCCATGCGGGACGTCGCTGCCGTCTGCGGTCTCACTCCGGCAGCACTTTACTATCACTTTTCCCACAAGGAGGATCTCTATCTAGAGGTTGTGGCGCATGCATTCAGGGAAAAGTCGGCTGCCCTGTTAATCAAACTCAAGGACTCTGATTCACCGTGGGTGCAACTCGAGAATTTCATTACCAACCTGGCCCATCTGGCGGCTAAGGACGAGGACTTCCTGCGTCTTATGCAATGGGTGAGACTTGACAGCGAAGAGATGCGGCAGCAAAAGCTGGTGACCCATGTCTTCAAAGATCTCTTTCTCGCTGTGCATGCATTGGTGGCCAAATTGAATTCTCGCTACGATCCCTATATGCTTTCCATGTCGATCATCCATCTGGTGCTCATCCCTTTTGAAGGGAAAAAGATTCGTAAGTTCATGCCGGGATACAGGCCTGAACATGATCAGCCTGATGTGTTGGCAAGACATGTCATCGATCTGCTGCGAATGGGGTTATTCGAATACCGTACTTCTGATTAGAAGGTGCTGTATCAGTTTTTGGCCAATCCGTGCCATAGTACTCATCGGGAAGAGGATCTGTAGCTCTGTCGGCAACTGGTGGAAAGATTCCCAGCAGGACGGTTGACGTATCAACACATTTTCAAAGGGGAAGTAATGCGGGTAAACAGGATTCGCCTGGCGCTCATTGTTTTTGTTGGCTGCCTTCTCCACATGCCGACAGACGGCGTGTCGGCATCAACGGGCGCGTATTCGGCGGGAATGCGTGTCGGTGATTCGATTAATGGAGAAGAAATCGAGCAGTATGACATCTTCGTCGCCAGGAAATTGCCGTGGAGTCGACAGCTTTCATCCGGCTGGAATCTCGGTACTCTGTGTGAATTTTCTGTGAACGTCCTGAACCGGGATGAAGAGGATGGATTGAGCGCCTCTATTTCCACCGACTTATTGCTGACTTCCCCTCAACACAAAGTAGTCTATTTCGCAGGAGTCGGGGCTGGCGCCATGGAAGACTCGGTTCTGGGTGATTACGACTTCGGGGGGGCTCTATTTTTCCTATCCCATGCAGGAGTCAGATTGCCCCTGTCCTCCATCTTCTCTGTCGCCGTACGATTGTCCCATCAGTCGAATGGCAGCATTTATGACAAGAACCCGAGTTTGAACCTCGCCCAGATCGAACTTCGTTTCACTTTCTGATGTGGATCTCGACAGGAAGTGGAGAGAAAATCAACAACTTGCCCGGAAAATGATCGCGCTAACCCATCAGGTCAATTGGCTTGATTCCATTGTCATGCAAGCGCAACTGCAACATATTGGTGGAGCGGCAATCATGCGTTGGGAATGACAGGTTCTATAGGATAGAAACATGTCGGGGAAAAACCTGAGACAGGTTGTCACAGGGCGACGCTCCAACAGACTGCACGAGCGGAGGAAATTTCCTATGGTAAAGGAAGGCGGAAATATCATAACAAGAAACATACTCCTGCTATTCCTGTTTGTGACGTACTGCTGGTGTCGTCTTTCGACAAGACGGAATGCGGCGTCCCGGCAGCCCTGCAACATCAAGAATCGAACGATTTGATGCGTGACCAGGGAACACGCCGTCCACAAAGATGGAGGTTTTTTGATGGGTAATCTGAATGGAAAACGGCTATGGCTGATCGTCGCTGTCGCCGTGGCCGCTGGTGCTTTCTACTCCTGGCGATACATGCAACCGAAAGCATCGGAAGATAGTTTGGTCAGTGGTAACGGCAGGATCGAAGCGGTTGAGCTCGATATCGCCGCCAAGAGCGCCGGCCGCATCCAGGAAATCCTGGCGGATGAGGGCGATTTTGTGACCGCCGGACAGATTCTGGCACGCATGGATACCCAGCAACTTGAGGCGCAGCGTCGCGAGGCCGAGGCCCAATTGCAGCAGGCCCATTATGCAGTCGAAACGGCCAAGAGCCAGGTCAACCAGAGACTGAGCGAAAAGGAGGCCGCTTTGGCCGGGCTCGCCCAGCGCAAGGCCGAACTGGAGGCATTGCGAAAACGACTGAATCGCTTTGAGGTCCTGGCGAAAAAGGATGCGATTGCGGTGCAAGAGCTTGATGATGTTCGGGCCCGCTTTCTGAGCGGACAGGCAGCCGTCAGTGCCGCCGAGGCCCAGATTGCGGCAACCGAGGCGGCTGTAGCGACGGCCAGATCGCAAATTCTTGGCAGTCGGTCGGCGATAACAGCGGTAGAGGCCAGTATTGAACGCCTGCAGGTTGATATTGAAGATGGCGCCCTCAAGGCGCCCTGCGATGGCCGCATTCAGTACCGGGTGGCTCAGCCGGGTGAAATTTTGGCCGGAGGCGGCAAGATTCTCAATCTGGTCAATCTCTGGGATGTGTACATGACATTTTTCCTGCCGACCGCTGTTGCCGGGAAAATAGAACTTGGCTCTGAAGTCCATCTGGTGCTCGACGCCGCACCCCAGTTTGTAGTTCCGGCACGGATTTCCTTTGTCGCCGATGTTGCCCAGTTTACCCCTAAGACTGTGGAAACAGCCAGTGAGCGGGAAAAGTTGATGTTCCGGGTCAAGGCCCGAATCGATCCCGAATTGCTGAAAACCAATATAACCCGGGTGAAAACGGGCCTGCCCGGCATGGCGTATGTCCGTCTGGACCAAAGCCGTGCCTGGCCGTCCCACCTGCAGGTCAAACTGCCCGAGGCACCAACGACGCAACCATGAAAAATGACCAGGCAATTTCACCGGTCGCGCGTCTGCTGGGGGTCAGCCAGCGCTACGGCAAGACCCTGGCGCTGGATGCTGTCGACCTGGAATTGCCGGCCGGCTGCATGGTCGGGGTCATCGGCCCCGATGGCGTAGGCAAGTCGACGCTGTTTTCACTGATTGCCGGTTCAAAACGGATCCAGTCCGGTCAGGTTCATGTGCTGGGTGGCAGCATGGCCGACAGGGGCCATCGCCAGGCGGTTTGCCCACAGGTGGCCTACATGCCCCAGGGATTGGGCAGGAATCTCTATCCGACGTTGTCGGTGTTCGAGAATGTCGATTTTTTTTCCCGTTTGTTCGGCCAAGGCCGTCAGGAGCGTGAACGGCGCATCAATGAGCTGTTGCAGACAACCGGCCTGGGGCCTTTTGCCGGTCGTCCCGCCGGTAAGCTCTCCGGCGGCATGAAACAGAAACTGGGGCTCTGCTGCGCCCTGATCCACGATCCGGAACTCCTTATCCTCGACGAGCCCACAACCGGCGTCGACCCGTTGTCGCGACGCCAGTTCTGGGGGCTGATCGACCGTATTCGGAGCAAACAGCCGGGCATGAGCGTACTGGTAGCCACTGCCTACATGGAGGAGGCAGCGCGTTTCGACTGGCTGGTGACGATGAACGGCGGGCGGGTCCTTGCCACCGGCGCCCCGAAAACACTGCTGGCGCAGACCGGAGCCGCGACGCTGGAGGAGGCGTTCATCGCCCTGCTGCCCCAGTCGCAGCGGGACGGCCACCAATCGGTCATCATCCCGCCCCGTCAGGACGACGCAACCGGAGAAGCTGCCATCGAGGCCCACGACCTGACCATGCGCTTTGGGAATTTCACCGCCGTCGATCATGTAAGCTTCCGAATCGACCGGGGAGAGATCTTCGGCTTCCTCGGTTCCAACGGCTGCGGCAAGACCACCACCATGAAGATGCTCACCGGCCTGTTGCCCGCCAGCGAGGGACAAGCCTGGCTGTTCGGCCGTCCGGTGGACTCGCACGATATCGACACCAGGCGGCGGGTCGGCTATATGACTCAGTCCTTCTCCCTGTATGGCGAGTTGACGGTGCGGCAGAACCTGGTCCTCCATGCCCGCCTGTTCAAAATACCGGAAGAACGTATTGCCACTCGGGTACAGGAGATGGTGCGGCGTTTCGGTCTGGAAAAGGTTCTGGAGAGCCTCCCCAACGCCCTGCCGCTTGGCCTGAGACAGCGGCTCTCCCTGGCGGTGGCGATGATCCACGGGCCGGAGATGCTGATCCTCGACGAACCGACTTCGGGGGTTGATCCGATTGCCCGGGACGCCTTCTGGCGGATGATGATCGACCTGGCGCGCCGGGACAAGGTGACCATCTTCATCTCCACCCATTTCATGAACGAGGCCGAACGGTGCGACCGGATCTCGTTGATGCACGCGGGCCGGGTGCTGGTCAGCGATGCACCGGCGGCGCTGATCGAGAAGCGCGGGACCAGGACGTTGGAGGAGGCCTTCATCAGCTATCTTGAAGAGGCGGCTGATACAGGCGAGAAGAGGCCTGCAGCGGCTGCCGGGAGGGTGGCCGTCGCTGCTCCCCGGCTCGGGGAGCAGCCCCCGGCCTTGGCTGCACCGAGCGGTTGGTTCAGTCTCCGTCGCCTGCTCAGCTATACCCGGCGAGAATCCCTTGAGTTGCGACGGGATCCGATCCGCCTGACCCTGGC
>JROS01000113.1 GCA_000769715.1 Desulfobulbus sp. Tol-SR | reverse complement strand
CACTGCCTTGCCTGCGGGTTGGACGTTCTTTGATTTCTCGCCGAGTTCCCTCTTCTGCGGCTGAACCCACGGCTGTTCGACTTCCTGCCGGGGTTGTCGGCCCTGCCGGGGTTGGTCTACAGTGTTTTTGCCGGGTTGCATTTTCCTGGAGGGTGCCGTCGGACCTTTTCCCTGCTGCTGGAGCCTCGGGTTTTCTATCGCGTGCCGCGATGGCGTGCCCTGGTTGGATTCCGCCGGCGCCATGCGCTCAGGTCTGGCGACAGGCTCTTCAGGCTGCGTCGATCGTGCAGGGCGCACCGGTCTCTGCTCTGCCGATTGATCTGACTTTGCTCCGGCCTTGATTTTCCTCTGTTGCAACCTCATTTCCGATGCCGGCCGGTCGACCTCACTCGCCGGCACGATATAGTTCGTGCTGATTGGCGCTTCGATACGGCTGTCGCGGTTGACATGTCCTTCTTTCATATTCCTGACCTGTTTCCGGACCGTGACAGAGTCATCTTTCTTCCCACGCCGTATAACGGTTGCGTTGTTTTCGATCCGCCCGAGCACCGAAACGTGAGGCTTGGCCTTTACCGCTCTGCTGGTCAAGGTGTGCCGCCGGGCGTCCGTCTGATAATTGTTGATCACAGTGTTGTTGACCACCGGTGCCGCGCTGTAGGTGTTGATGATCGTGGTCGAGTTGATATCGCGCACCCGGACACCACTGTAATCATCCACTCGGTAGAAATTGTCGCGAGGGACGATGATGGCCCGGCCGGCATAGGCATAACTATCGATATCGAGATTGATCCGGGCGATGTCGTCGGTATACAGCCTGTCATGGGCGCCTCCCCAGCGGCGGTGACTGTAGTAGGTCTCGCGTGGCCCCAATGGCACCCACCCGACATACCTGTCATGGTGAATCCACGACACTCTTCCGGGAGACCAGAAAAAACCGATGTCCAGCAGGGAAAGCCCCGCCCGTCTGCCTGCCACCGGCGGTGCCCAATACCACGAATCCTCGACATACATCCAGTTGCCGTAATGATGCGTGACGTAACCGAAAGGCTCTGCCGGAATCCACACCTGGTCTCCATGCCAGTCGGTCCAGCGGCCGGCGGTGAAGGGCGACCACCCGGAGGCGACGGTGGTGGGCCGCCAGAACCAGCGCGATGACCCTTCATAGGGGATGCTTTCCCATCTGCCATTCTCCTCGAGGGCATACGACTCGTCCCGGAGACTGGGGGGAAGATATTCGACCGAGCGCCCCGTCAGCCTCGATTTTTCGGTCCAGAAGCCTTCCCGGGTGACGTTCCACTGGTGCCAGACGGCATCGACAACACCGTCGCCGGAAGCGACCTGACTGGCGTCCGCAAGGATCGATGGGGAATCTGTCGTTACGTCGTAGCGGGCATCCGTTGCCGCGTGGACGAAACTGACCGTCCCCTTCACCGCAACCACTTCGACCGAGTTTTCACCGACGTAATAATCGAAGGCCGATCCCGGATAGGCCATGACGTAGCCGAAGGGGCTGGTGGCCTTGATCACCGTTTCGGAGCCCTTGTTATAGAACCGGGCTACCCCCGATGCCACGTCGACTTCGGACAGATCCGGGTCGAGGGCGATGAACTGGACCTGGGTGCTGGAACCGACTCGCAGCCAGGTGCCGTTGGGGACGTACATTTCCGCCCTCCCCTGGTTGCCTGAGAAGAATGTATCCTCCACACCGAAGGGCGCATCGTTGACCATCGCCACCCAATCCTTGTCTGCAGGGACATAGCGGAGCAGGTCCCCTTCGACTGAGTAGACGCGTCCTATCGTCATGACCGGCGGACTCACAGCCGAAGCCTGCGAAACCATTGCCAGCGCCGCCAGAAACAAACCCACCGTACATTTCAGCCATGTCTTCATCGTTTTTCCCTTGTGTCAGGTGAAAAAGGTTTCAGCCAAGATTTTCTGCGGCGAAATCCCAATTGATCAGCTTGTCCAACACCGCATGGACATAGTCAAGGCGGCGGTTCTGGTAATCCAGGTAGTAGGCGTGTTCCCACACGTCGATGGTGACGAGCGGTTTCCGTCCTGCGGTCATCGGCAACTCGGCATTGGCGGTTTTGACCACCTTGAGCGTGCCGCCATCCAGTACCAGCCATGCCCAGCCGCTGCCGAACTGGGCCATGGCGGCAGCGGCCAATTCCTCCCTGCAGGCGTCCAGGGTGCCGAAGGAGGCCTCGATCTTTTCTTTCAGCCGGGCCGGCGGTTGGCCACCTCCCGCCGCCCGCAGGCTGTTCCAGTAAAACGTGTGATTCCATATCTGTGCGGCATTGTTGAAAATCGTTGCCTTGTCCGCTTTGCCGGCCGTCTCGCTCATGATTTTGAGCAACGGCAGATCCGCAAATGCCGTTCCCGCCACCAGCTTGTTCAGGTTGTCGACATATCCCCGGTGATGCTTGCCGTAGTGGAAACCGAGGGTATTGGCCGAGATGACGGGGGCAAGGGCATTATCCGGGTAGGGCAGTGGCGGCAGGGCATGGGGAGAAACGGCTGCAGTGTTGTCCTTGTTCATTGTAATCCTCCAGTATATGGGGTGCAGAAGAATCCGGCTTTTTGCCGGCGGGTTGATTTCACCCCTGTTCCAGGGGTTTCGGGTCCACCGGCCGTTGCAATGTCAGGCGGATTGGGGGAAACCGCCTCGACAGGGAAAACAGGACAGGGGAAAAAGGACGCTCACTGTCAATAAAGCAATCCGTATGCCAGGCTGGAGACAGGCGCATTCTCGTCACCTATATTGATGATATTGCGTCAAGAATCTGACTGGGGGGAATGCCCGTGGCGGGTCTCAGGGGCATTGTCACTGGGCCATATGCAACCAGAGGTGAGATATGACCCTGCTCTCGGTTGCGGTCGCCCTCGGCTGCACCGGGATACGGTGGCCGTTGCGCCATCCCGGATGCATTTGCAACACGGCTTATTGCAGGAACGACTTGAGGACTTCCTGCTCAAAGGCGTTGACGGCAGGATCGCTGTCGCTGTCGGCCCGCTTTTCGAGCGGCTCATCCGGCTTTTGATAGGTGATGCGGCTATCGGCGTAGGCGCGGGTAAAGAGATTGTAGCCTGGCCGCCACAGGAGGCTGACTTTCGCTGTCGCATTGGCCTCGGCAGTCCAGTCCGCGAGCGACCTCGATTCGCCGGCACCATCGTCCAGCGCCGCCTTCGTCTCGTATCTGCCGAACATCCTGGCGTCCTGAAAAACCAGCCGCCCGTCATTGCTGATCACCTGGGCGTTGCCGCCATGGTCGAGCCGATGCGCCTCCAGCCGGGTCGAGGTAAAGGTGTGGCTCGTGCCGTTTTTCAGACGCGCGACGATCGTCGTCGGCGGCATGTCGCTCCCGGAGTTGACGGAGCGGCGGAAAAAGATCCTGTCGCCGCTGTCCAGTTGCCCGGCGATGATATGCACGGCCTCCAGCCACCTGGCCTGGGTCCACTGATCTTCCAGCATCGGCACCAGCACGATTTTTTCGACCTTGTGGCGTATCCCGTTGAGATGGCGATTGACCTCGCCGGCACGTTTGCCGAGAGTGGCCAGGGCAATTTCCCAGTCGTCGTTCATCGCCTCCTCGTCGCGCCAGGAGAGGCAGATCGTTTCGATCTTGCCGACGTTGGGGATGGCGAGCAGGGTATCGACGTTGTTGAACGGATTCCCGGGGTTGAAAAACGGCATGAAGGTAAATTCAAACTGCCGGCAGCCGCTGTCTTTGACGGCCGCGGCCAGGTTGCCGGCACTGGCGCCGGACAGCCGGCTGAGCCCGACTGCGGCAATGCCCTTGCGTTCCGCCGCCTGGACATTGCCGCACAACAGCAGACCGACAAGAGCGCAGGTGCACCAGGCGATGATGTTCATTTCGTCCTCCATGCATTGAGTAGGGTCAGGCCTCAGTGATGCTTCCTCCTTCTGCCGGCAAGGCGTTCTCACCGTTCTATCCGCTCTCCATAACGGTGTAAGGAAATGTGAGAACGTACGCATCGATGGAACCGCCCTTCGCCTGCCCGCATCACCCGTCGTCGGACAGCTTTTCGTGCAGGGCGATTCGTGCCAGTCGGTCAAGATCTGCGTCCGTTACTGTCGGAAGATAGTGCTTTCGATACAGCTCCTTATGGACAATACTGATTATTGTCACCAGTGGCGCCGCGACCAGCACGCCCAGCACCCCGAAGGCGGCCACGCACAGGAGCATGGAAAAGATCACCGCCAGCGGGTGGAGTTTCATCCTGCGGGCCATGATGAAAGGAAGGATCACATTGTTTTCCAGGGCCTGCACGGCGACGTAGGCGATCAGGACCCACAGCGGGGTCATCCCTCCCTTGCCGAGGGCGAGCAGGATCGCCGGGACGGTGCTGAAGATCGGGCCGAGAAAGGGTATCGCTTCCAGCATCGCCGCCGTCATCCCCAGGACCAGCGCATCCATGATACCGAAGATCGGCCACATCAGCAGGAATACCAGCAGGCCGATGGTCACCATTCCCACCACTGTCGCCCCGGCCCAGGCGGGAACGGATTTGCCGATGCGCTGCATGATGACCAGGGCCCGGCCGTGGTGCCGCTCGGGTAACATGGCGAACATCGCGCCAAAGATCGGGCGGGGATTCATCAGCATGAAAACCACGCCAAAGAACACCGTCACCAGAACGACCAGGATTTGCGCCCCGTTGAAGGCCACGGCGGTGAAACTGCCGAGGGCGCCCTTCAGCATGTCCATCAGACCGGAGCGAAGAGATGGCGACGCTTCGGCGGGTCTGGCCGGGACGGTCTGAGGCAGGCGGGGGTGGGCTTCCAACTTGGCCGCCGCCGGATCGTCCAGGGCGATTTCCGTCCTGACTTCCGCCTGCAGCTTTTTCTCGAACAGCACCGCCTGTTGCTCCATTTTGATCAGCGGCTTCTGCAGGCGTTCCCAGTAACCGGGCACCGCTTCCGAAATGCTGATGATCGAGGCCTTCATCGGAACGAACAAGGCCCAACCCATCAGCGCGATGCCGGCGATCAACCCGGCCATGATCAATCCCGTGGGCAATTTTCTGCCGCCGGTCAAGGCCCGTATCCGGGAAATCACCGGATTGACGGCGAGAGAAATCAGCAGCACCAGCAAAAACGACAACAGGATGGGAGAAAGCAGCGAGAACGTCTGGATGAAGGCCAGCAGCGCCGCGCCCAGGATCACATGGAAGGCAATCGAGCGCGGCGTCTTCTCTGGCCCGGAGTTGGCCGGGATACCGTTTCGGTCGTTGTTGTTCACTTGACCATTGCTCCTTGCGCAAGGCAACCGGAGATCAGATTTACCGTTCCGGCATCTTTTCGGGCAGGATTGCGCCCGGAAGATGCCTTGCCTAGATTCTGCCGAGCAGGAACAGGATCACCAGGATCAGTAGGATCAGGCCGATCCCTCCGCTTGGTGCGTACCCCAGGAGCGGCTATGCGGCCAGACAGGGATGGATCCCACCAGTATCAGTATCAGAATGATCGGTAAAATTGTGCCGATTGACATGATGAATCCTCCTGTTTCCAGCGGATTGATTGTTTTCATGGCGTCGCTCAGCCCGCGCCATGCAGGAAACTGTTGTTCACTGCTTCTATTCCACTTCCCGTGCCAGCTTGATATCCTGCCGCGACTTGCCGGCTATCAATTCGAAATAGAAGAATATTTTACAGTGATGGGATTGGCCCGGCGGCCATCGGCGACTGGAGAAAAATGGTCACTCGTTACCGGTGGTCATATGTGACCAGCCCCCCGGCGGCAGGCCAACCGGCGGCAATGAGGAGCAAAAGCGGCAGCCGTGCCGACCGGCAGGGAGAGAGACCGCATGTCCACCGGTATGCCTGACTGGACACGATCTCGGGTGGAAAAAATGGGCGGGATGGCCGAGGCGGGAAAGCCCCGGCGGCAATCTTCGTCAAGGGATTCAGGCGGCAGCGCCGGTGGGCGTGGGCGCGCCAGATGAAACGGGGAGGATATCAGGATTTATGGATATCGAGCTTGATCATGCGGGCGCGCAGGGTGCTGCGGTCAAGCCCCAGGATCTCGGCAGCGCTGTTCTGGCCGCTCACTTTCCAGTTGGTCTGTTCAAGGACCCGGAGGATGTGGTTTCTCTCGACCGCTTCCAGGGTGTCCGTTCCCGTGGAGAGATAGCGGGGCGGTTTCTTCAGTTGATCGGCAAGGTGCAGCTTGGGACCCGACGTGTTGATCACCGCCCGTTCCAGGACGTTTTCCAGTTCCCGGATGTTGCCCGGCCAGCCATACCCTTGCAGCTCCTTCATGACGCTGGTGGAAATATGGGTAATGGTCTTGCCCATCCGTTTGGCAATCTTGCCGACATAAAATTCCACCAGCAGAGGGATGTCATCCAGGCGGTCCCGCAGCGGCGGCATGGTGATGGGGAAGACGTTCAGCCGGTACCACAGATCCTCGCGGAAGCCGCCCTTGCGGACCTCCTCCTCCAGATTGCGATTGGTGGCGGCAATGATCCGGACATCGACCTTGATGGTGTGGGAACCGCCCAGCCGTTCAAATTCTCCGTCCTGGATCACTCGCAGCAGCTTCGCCTGCAGGTCGAACGGCAACTCTCCGATTTCATCGAGAAAAAGGGTGGCTCCATCGGCGATTTCGAAGCGCCCGAGATGCCTGGACTGGGCGCCGGTGAAGGCGCCCTTCTCGTGACCGAACAACTCGCTTTCGATCAGGTTGGCGGGGAGCGCGGCGCAGTTGACCTTGACCAGAGGCCTGCCTTTGCGCAGGCTCAGGTTGTGGATGGCCCGGGCGACCAGCTCCTTGCCGGTACCGGTCTCGCCCAGGACCAGGACGGTGGTGTCGCTGCTGGCGATCTGCTCGATTTTATAGAGGACGTATTTGACGCCGTCACTCTGGCCGATGATCTTCTCGTGGTTGTGCTCCAGTTTGATCTCATCCCGCAGATAGGCCGTTTCCGCTTCCAGCAGGGCCTTCAGCGTCTTGATTTCATCAAGGGCCTTCTCGGCCGCGTCTTTTCTTTTCTCAGCCTCTTCCTTGGCGACGATGAGTTCGGTCGTCCGCCTGACGACCAGCTCCTCAAGATCCCTTTTCTGATCTTCCCGCTCGGTCACATCTTCGATGGCCAGGAGGATCAGTTCGGGCCGGCCGGATTTCTGATAGATTCGCCTGGCATTCAGGTGCATGATCTTGCGGCCGATGGTCTCGAAGGTATGCTCCACTTCCAGATCGTCGAAGACCGAATTCTGCGGCAGGATCTCTTCCAGCAATTCTCTGAGCTTGGGGATGTTCCATTGCCGGTTGCCAAGATCGAAGATCAACACCCCCTCGGTCTCTTCCGGCTTGACATCGAAGGTCTGGTAAAAGGATCGATTGGCCTTGACCACATGCAGATAAGGATCAAGGAAGACCAGTGGTTCACGGATCGAATCGAGGATGTTGCCGAAGACCTTGAAAACCGTCTCCAATCGTGCCGATCCGCCTTGAATTTTCCTGATGACATTGTCCATTTTTCCAGAGGGCTGATTGCTTTTCATGGGGTAACAGCACGACACGATCCGCAGCGATGTGCAGATATGCCGGAAAAAAGAAGATATCCTACAGTATCACATGATACTGCTGAATTTAAGGGTGCCTTGAAAAAAACCTCATGCCCGCGCCGCCGGGATCAGCACCGCTGGCGATCCTTGCGCCACCGCAGCACCACCCGCAATCCTTCCCGGGCGACCCGCTTGCCCTCGAGTTCGCAGGAGATGGCAAAATTCAAGGCGTTGATCACATCGATACTGAGATTGTTGGTACTGGCAAAAGGTCCGGCCGCAAATATTTCCTGGAAGACAGCCCTGAATTCGGCGAGCCGCTGTTTGCCGAACAGCTGCTTCAGCGACTTGCCCCCTGTTTCTTCGGCCTTCAGTTCGCCGAGACGCTTGTCGATATACATGATCGTTCTCGGCGTCACCTCCACCCCCAGGATCTCCTGCAGATCGGCAGCGATCGCCGGCGTTGCATCGGTCCCGGCGAAATCCTCCGTGGTCATGGAGGGGGAAGCCGGTGAATCGCCACGGCGGGTCGGCTGATTGTCCCCAGGGTCAGGATGCCTGACCCGGTTGAACGCCTCCGCCGAACGGCAGAGGTACTCGGCCTGCAGGGCGGCGACCTGGAGGAAGGCGCTCAGGTTATTGAAACCGGTATGGATATGCTCCGGCAGGTGAACGCCGCTGCGGCTGCGCACGTATCTGTACTTGTGATCGATCTCGCTCCACGCCTCCTCGAGAATCGTCCGCAGCTGCAGCTCGAACTGGAGGTTGAGCAGATCCGGAGGGGCGTTGGCGTTTTCCCCCAACTGCATCCGATAATGGATCGAGGAGTAACCGGTATACCGCAGGTCCGTGCCTTCGGGGATGAACTCGCCGAAGTCGAGAGGGAGAACGAAGGTGTTTTTCTGCTCCGGTCCCTTGACGAAACGGATGATTTTTTCCTTGGCCAGCAGATTGAGATACCCCTCAATCTTGCCGACATCGGAAAGGCGCAGGCAGATGATCCGGACGCCCAGCAGATCGAGGATCCCGGCCTGATAATTTTTTTCGGTGATGCTCTCTTTTTCGGACTCGACCCTGCTGTTCAGCTTAGGGGCCGTTACGAAATAACCGTTACATTTTTCACCATTTCGTTACGGCCCCTTATGCCGGAAAGGTATTTCTGTGTAACGGTTATTGTTTGACGACGGCTTATCGATCTTCTCGATCAGCCGTGATTCATCCTTGATCCGATAGATGATGGTATGCAGGCTTTCTCCCGGCGCCGAAGGGTCGTCCCGGATCAGATCGACAATAAACTCGGCCAGGCGCTTATATTTTTCTTTTTCCTTGAGAAAGGAGAGCGGAATCGCCTCTTTCCGGTGCTTCTTCATCTCTTCTTTCTCCTCGGGATGCCTCGGGCGCGGGGCGCTATCCCCTCCGGTTCAAACGGTCTTCGGGACCGCACCACTCATAACCCGGCAGATGACAGCCCGCAGCACCTCCATCGAATAGGGCTTGTGTAGAAAGGCGTGCGGCTGCTCGATATATTCGCCGTCCATTGCCTGGGCTTCGTCGTAGCCGCTCGACAGGATCGCCGGCAGGTCGGGCCGGATTTTTCGGAGGGCGGCAAGGGTGTCCCAACCGTCCATGCCCGGCATACACAGATCGGTGATGACACAGTCGATACCGCCCGGATTTTTCTCGAGCAAGGTTGCCGCCTCGCCGCCGCCGGACGCCGCCAGGACGGTAATTCCGAGATGATTGAGCAGTGACCTTGTTATGTCGCGGACGATGGCATCGTCGTCGACCAGCAGCACGGTCCAGCCCGCCACCAGGTCGCACGGTCCTGCCGGCACCTCCGGCTGCCGGGGGACCATACCCGTGGCCAGTGGCAGAAACACCTGCAGGGTGCTTCCCTGGCCAACCGTACTGGCGACACCGATCATGCCGTTCCAGGCCTTTGCCAGGCCGGTGACGACTGCCAGGCCCAGTCCTCGGCCGGTTAATTTGGTCGAGAAAAACGGATCGAAGCTTCTGTCCATCTCCTCTTCGGTCATGCCGCAGCCTGAATCCGTCACCTCCAGACAGGCAAAGGTCTCGGCGGAGGTCTGCCAATCGGTGGGCGCGATGTGCACTCTCGGGATGTCCGCCGTCGGGACGGTTCTGGTTGCCACCGAAATCCGGCCGGCATTATCGCCGATGGCCTCCCAGCCGTTGGTGATCAGGTTGGTCAGAACCTGCTGGACCTGGTTGGCGTTGGCAAGCACGATCGGGCCCGGGGAGAGAAAATCCGTCTCGAGGGCAATGGCTGCCGGCAATTCAGCCTGGATTCCCGGGAGATTGTCGCGGCAGAACACCGAGAGATCAAGGGGCTCCAGTCTGGAGGGGCTTTGGCCGAGATAGGTCAGGAGCAGGCCGCTGACCTCTGATGACCGGCGGACTGCCCGCATGGCATTGACGACGTATTGATGGGGCAAGGCATCGCCCTGGGTGTCGGAGATCGTCATCTCGAGGTTGCCCAGTATGACACTCAACTGGTTGTTGAAGAGATGGGCGATCGCACCGGCCATCCGCTGCAGGCTCTCGGCCTTTTCGATCTTCCGGGTCTGTGCTTCAAGTTCGATCTGCCGGGCCTCCGCCTGCTTGCGTTCGGAGATATCGCTCAACACCAGCCTGAACTCGAAATTATGGCGGTCGTCATGAACTGCGGTCACTTTCAGGCTCACCCAGAAGACTGTGCCGTCGGATTTCTTCATCCGCAATTCGGTGGCACGCGGTTCGGGGGATTCATTGAGGGGCGGCGGGGCGGCGCCCCGCCGGGGGGCAGCGTCGTTGCCAACAAGCCGATGGATCAGCAGGTAGTAACCGTCCTGGTCCTCTTTGACGATAAACCGGGATATCGGCTGTTTGACCAGCGCGCTCCGGGCCACTCCCAGCAGGGATGCGGCGGTGAGATTGGCCTCCTTGATCAGCCCCTTGGCACTGAGGGCGCAATAGCCGACCGGCGCCAGATCATACAGGTCGAAATAGCGCGCCCGGGACAGGTCAAGTTCTACCTGGGTCCGGTGCAGTTCCTCGTTCTGCATTTCAAGCTCGATCTGGTGCACCTGCAGCTCATGGAAGGTCTTGCGGATTTCCTCCAGGGACAAGGCCTCCAGGGTTTCCGGTTGCATGACCTTCTTTTGCCGCAGGATTTTCTCGGCCTGGCGGCGCAGGTCATCTCCGGAGGCGACCCCGGACGGCCCTGCCGCTGAAACAATGACGTCTTGTGCCGTGTTGCTGTGCTTTGCTTTCCTGGTTATGTCGGTCATGTCCTGCACCTCATGGATGTTGTCGAGCGGTCTCTCTGTCTGCGGATCATCCGGTCGACCGGATACTTTCGCCCTCGGATGCTCTCCCCGGATGTCTCCAGGCGGGGACCCTGGACGGGATGGATCGGTGTGCCGCGGGGCGTGCGCATCCGCCTGAGTCAGCGGTCCGCTCGATGCGCCTGGTGCCGACGGTTATTGCGGTCCCCCAAGGGGTTGGCCGATCTTTGCCCCCTTTGCCCTCTCGGTTGTCGCAATCGCGTACACCTGACCTGCTTCATCGATCAGGGCGGTGGACGTCATCAAGATCTCCATGACCATGCCATTCTTGTTGAGCCGTTGGGTGCGGTACGGTTCGAGAATCTCCGCTCCGCTCAACAGATGGATATGGGTCAGGGTTTCCTCGCGCAGCCGTTCCGGGACCAGGTCGCGGATGTTCATCGCCAGCGCCTCGGCCTCGCTCCAGCCGTACATCCTCACCGCCGCGGGATTCCAGGCGATGATGCGGCCATCCAGGTCGAGGACGGTGATGGCGTCATGGGCATCCCGCACGACAACGGCCAGCCGCAGCTGCTCATTGGCCTGGTGCAGCGCGTCCTTCACCTTCTTGGCCTCGGTGATGTCGACAAAGGTGATCACCGCCCCCTCGATCACGTTATCGAGGGTGCGGTAGGGTTGGATCCGCAGGATGTACCACCTGCCATCGGCGGTCTCCACCTCCACTTCCCGGGCAGCCAGGGTATCCAGCACGGCCTGGACGTCTGCCACCAGACGGTCGTAGCCCACCAGATTGGAGACGATATGGCTCACCGGCCGACCGATATCGCTGGTGATCAGGTTGATGATACCGGTTGCGGCCGGGGTAAAACGCAGGATGTGCAGGCTGTGATCGACAAAGACGGTGGCGATGCCGGTGCCGGCCAGCAGATTGTTCATGTCGTTGTTGGCCCGCGACAGGTCGCTCACCTTGTTCTGCAGTTCGGTGTTGATCGTGGCGAGTTCCTCGTTGATCGATTGCAGCTCTTCCTTGGAGGTCTCCAGTTCCTCATTGGTGGATTGCAGTTCCTCGTTGACCGACTGCATTTCCTCGTTGGTGGATTTGAGTTCCTCGTTGGCGGTCTGGAGATATTCCTCCTTGGCCCGGAGCTCCTGCCTCAGCGCAGCGATTCGGGCACTGGCCCGGGTCTCGGACGAGCTGTCGGGATCGGCCGCCCCCTCTTTATCGTCCCCGGCGGCGGCCAGTGGTGCCTGGCCGGGATCGAAGGATGCACCTTCTTCGAGAATGACCAGGTAAAGCGACGCCGACAGTGTGGCCGCAGGGTCAGCCATTCCACCGCCGCTCCGGCTGGAATCGGGACGGGCGGCCAAGGGGCAGACGGTCAGGTTGGTCGGGGTGAAATCGCCGTTGGTCTTGACCAGCAGCCCGATGCGGCGCACCTGCTCCCTGGTTCCGGCAGCCTTGTGCAGGGCGGTGGTCAGTTCGCCGCGCAGCCCTTCCCGGGCCATCTTCAGGATATTGTTGACTCCGGCCTCACCCGGGGCCGGTTCCAGATACATGCCGGTGCGGCCGTGGAGATAGAGGATATCGCCGTGGCCGTTGACCAGGGCGCCGGTCGGGGCGATCTGCCGTAGCAGGGCCTGCTCGGTCAGGTCGCGCAGCGACATTTTCCCCGGGGTGGCGCTGTTGCCGAGGTTTTTCGGCTGGGCCGCACCGACCTCCGCGCTTGAGGGCAGGAACCGGCCGAATGCCACGCGCTGTACCCCGTGGATATCCTCCCGGCGTCGGTACAGTTTCAGCTTGCGGTCGAGGGGCGCGAATAGATCGCCGAAGTCGCCGACGGTCTCCGAGGTGCCGAGAAAGAGAAATCCGCCCGGGTTCAGCGCATAATGGAAGAGCGGGATGAGTTTCTTCTGGAGGTCGGCCCCCATGTAGATGAGAAGGTTGCGGCAACTGAGCAGATCGATCCTGGAGAAGGGCGGGTCCTTGATCACGTTTTGTTCGGAAAAGACCAGCATGTCGCGGATGCTCTTATTGATCCGGTAGGCGCTGCCTTCGGCCTCGGCGGTGAAGAAACCGGCCAGCCGCTCGGCGCTGATATCGGCGGCGATGCTGGCCGGATAGAGCCCGGTGCGGGCCGTGGCTATCGCCTGGCTGTCGATATCGGTGGCAAAGATCTGCACGGTATGGCTCCGATGCTGTTTTTCCAACTGCTCCTGCAGGAGGATGGCGAGTGAAAAAGGCTCTTCGCCGGTGGCGCAGCCGGCAGACCAGACACGGATCACGCTGCCCGCCGGCCTGTCGGCAAAGAGGGCGGGGATGACCTGTTCCTCGAGCTGGCGGAAGGCCTCCGGGTCACGGAAGAAACCGGACACCCCGATCAGCAGGTCGCGAAACAGCGCCTCGACCTCGGCGGGGTTCTGCTGCAGGTACTGCACGTAGTTGTCGATCGATTCAATCTGGTGGATGGCCAGGCGTCGTTCGATACGGCGATTGATGGTGTTCGGCTTGTACTGGGAAAAATCGTGGCCGGTCTGGGCGCGCAGCAGGACGAATATCTTTTTCATGGCGCTGTCGTTTTTCGAGGCCGGGCCGGGAGCAGTCTGGGCGTTCCTGCCGAAGGCGTGGCCGGCGTAAGCCATGAGCTGTTCCGGCATCTCAGCCGGCAGCAGTTCGTAGTCCACCAGGCCGGTGGCGATGGCGCTGCGCGGCATGCCGTCGTACTCGGTCGAATTCGGTCTCTGGGCCATGACCATGCCGCCCTCGGCCTTGATATCCCTCAGTCCCTGGGTTCCGTCACTGCCGGTGCCGGAGAGCACGATGCAGATGGCCCGTTCGTGCTGGTCCTGGGCCAGTGAACGGAAAAAGAAGTCGATCGGCATCCGCCGGCCGCGAGGGGCGGTGGGTTCGAGCAGTTGGAGGCTGCCGTTGAGAAAGGCCATGTCGCGGTTCGGCGGGATGATGTAGGCGCAGTTGGGCCGCACCGCCATCCCGTCCTCGACTTCGAAAACCTGCATGCTGGTGTAGCGCTTGATGAGATCGGTGAGGATGCTCTTGTGATCCGGGGCCAGATGCTGCACCAGGACAAAGGCCATGCCGGGAGGGCAGTCGGTCGGCATGCCGGAGAAAAAGGCTTCAAAGGCCGCCAGCCCCCCGGCGGAGGCGCCGATGCCGACGATCGGGAAGTCGGTCCGCGGTTCGGCCTGCTCCCGCACCTCGTTTTTCTTCCCGGCGTCCTTTCGGGGTCTGGCTTTTTCGGCAGCCGGCATGGTTTTCGCTGCCGATTCCGGGATTTTCCTGCGTGCTGTCATGATGGTCTCCATTGCCGAACATCGACCCCGATACATCTTTGACGCCGGGAACGTCGCTGCCCTCTTTTCCGCCGTTCCGGCAGGCATGGTACAGATCGCGTGAGGGAGGGGTTGGGCCGGGGAACCGTCGCGGCCCGCGCGGTTCCAGCGACTCGTCACATGGTACCCCCTTTGCAGTCTGTAACATTTACAGGTCGGGATGGTCCACCCTATTCAGCTGCAACCACTCGGGTATGCCCGCAAGATGGTGATGGAGTGTTCACCCGGGTGACAATACCTCGGTCTACTGTTGGAAATACCGGGCGATCCTGGCCGCAATCTGCCCGTCCGTCAGCGTGTCGGCTGGCTCGACAGCGGTGATCCGGCCGCTCAACGGACCCTGCTCGATGCGGTTTTGCAACTCGCCTTTGGCCTCGCCCGGCCCGCAGATGTAAATGGCACAGGCGTTGCGCATGCTCAGGATGACCTGGTCGTAATAGCTGTTCAGCTCACCTGTCAGGGCAGCCTGACGGCTGTCATCGGCCGGAACCTGCTGCGCTTCGTAGCGGCCCGTAAGCGGTGAATCGCCTGTCCGGCGAAGCTGTTTTTCCACCCCCGACAGCACTGTCCGGGTTTCCGGTCCCTGCGCCCCAAGATCAACGATGACAGCCTTGCGATGATCAATCCATACACCCATTTTCGTTTCCATCGTTTCCTCCTTGCAGCTGCTCTCGCATCAATGCCGATATACGGCGATCATCATCCGGCCCCATGAATATGGAGATCACAGATCTTGCGGTAATGGTAGCCGTAGATGGACAGTGTTATGGCCGTCGGCACCAGCCTCGGCCTTCGACTCAGGGTCCACAGCAGCAGCCGCCAGTAGTGGAACCGCTCCTTGCCCAGAAAGCCGAGCCGGAACGCGGAGCGAAAAAAGGACAGGAACCGCTGCAGGTTGAGAGGCTGCCTGATTTCAGGCGCCTTCAGCTCCCCGAGCAGGGTTCGGACCCGCCGGTAGTAGTTTTTCGGCGAATAGATCTGTTGCATGATCGACCGGTACCCGTCCAGCAGCAGGTCCAGGCCCATGCGGGGCACGATATTGGTGGTGCCGTCGGCATTGTCGCCGGAAAAGGTGGCGAGGATCCGGCTTTCCCGCTGCAGCCGGTCGAACAGCCGTGTCCCCGGGGGGGCCTGGAGCATGCCGACCATGGCGATGACGATGCCGCTTTGCTGGATGAAATCGATCTGCCGCTGGAAGATGGAAGGCAAGTCGCTGTCGAAGCCGACGATGAAGCCGCCCATCACCTGCATGCCTGAACGGTGGATGCGTTTGACGCACGCCAGGAGGTCGCGGTTCTTGTTCTGGAATTTATGGCATTCCGTCAGACTGACCTCGTCGGGCGACTCGATGCCGATGAACACCGAATCGAACCCGGCCAGCACCATCAGATCCAGCAGTTCGGGATCGTCGGCGAGATTGATCGAGGCCTCGGTGAAGAACACGCATCCTTTTTTATCCCGGCGCCAGGCAATCAGGGCGGGCAGCAGTTCCGTCTTCAGGTAGTCCTTGTTGCCGATGAAATTGTCGTCGACGAAGAAGATGCTGCCGCGCCATCCCGTGGCATAGATGCAATCCAGTTCGGTGATCACCTGCTGTGGCGTCTTGATCCGCGACCGGTGGCCGAACAGCGTCGTCACGTTGCAGAATTCGCAGTTGAACGGGCAGCCCCGGGAGAACTGGATGTTCAGCGAGGCGTAGCGTTTGGTCTTGACCAGGTCCCACGCCGGAACCGGGGTGTCATGGAGGGCGCAGAAACCCGCCGCCCGGTAGATTTTCTGCGGCCGGCCGCTTGCCAGGTCGGCCAGAAAGGCGGGCAGTGTCAATTCCGCCTCGTCGAGCACCAGGTGATCCACCTCGCCGAATTGTTCCGGCTCGGCGGTGAACAGCGGCCCGCCGGCAACGATCCGCACGTTCGCGGCCCGGCAGCGGGCGATGATCTGTCCGGCCGATTGGCGCTGCACCGCCATCCCGCCGACAAAGACCATGTCCGCCCACAGCAGGTCGGTATCCGTCAGGCTGTCGACATTGACGTCGACCAGGCGTTTGCGCCACCCCCGAGGCAGCAGGGCGGCCACGGTAAGCAGTCCGAGCGGCGGGAAGGCCGATTTCTTGCCGATAAAGCTCAAGGCGTAGGTGAAGGACCAGAAGGTATCGGGAAACTTGGGAGAGACAAGGAGGACATTCATAGCGTCAGGCTCCTTCCCCAGTGAATCTGCCAAGAGGAGTCTCTCTTTTCCGTACCGCGTTGACGGCCTCTTTGCCTTCCATATCTGAAACTGTAAATATTCGAATTTTCAACTGTTCTGACAGCAGGCTCCTGGTCCCGAGCAGGACGCTGAACCTTTCGGACGACATATGACGGTTCAGTTGCCGGCGGCTCTGCCATTCCGAGATCAGGCTGAAAATAGTGTTGTCCTCGATATCGCCGAAGATGTCATAGCTCAGGCAGCCATCCATTCCCGGCAGTTCAATCAATGAGAGCAGTGTCTGCAGTACTTCCTTCTGCTTTTCCGGCAGCACATGCAGACGTGTCCTAAGTATGAGTGTCATGTGATGTTCCGCTATCCCCTACGGTGTTTGTCGGCGCGGTCGCTTCGATACGCTCCTCCGTCGACTCAGTTCTTCTTATGACCCTGGTTGCCCGGCTTGGCTTTTTGCTGGTTGCCCTGGCTGTTCAGGTTTTTCCGGGAGTTCTGTGGCTGCATCTGCCGATCAGGCTGACCTGATTGCGGCCGGATCTGTGGGTGCATCTGCCGATCAGGCTGACCTGATTGCGGCCGGATCTGCAGATCCTGAACGCCCCAGGTGTGCTGCTTCTCCCAGTGTCTGTTTTTTTCCCAGCTGCTCCAGTTCTGTTGAACCTGCTGGTGAGGAATCGGTTGGATATCCCATCGATGCCCTCTCCAGCGATGCTCCCGATAGTCGTTGCGCCAGGTTGAAGGGATCTCCCGGTAGAACGTCGGCACGCCGTTATAGTCGCTCCAGCCTGTATCATAGCTGCGCGATCGGTACCAGCGGCCTTCCCATGGACGCCACCACCAACCGTCGTAGAAAAAAACATCCATCTCCAGGTCGGGAACGACGTAGACATAGGTCTCGGGCAGCACGATCAGCTGCGGCGGTTCGGCATAGACGATGGCTGGCGGCAGGGAGACATGAATGTCTCTATCCGTCCTTGCCGTCGTCGGCAAAGGCGATGCCAGGACCAGAACCAGGGCCAATGCGCCCAAGAGGAATCTTTTTGTCGTGTTGTCGGCTGTATGGATCACGGGGAGTCTCCTTTATTTTTTCCTGGTGCCCACAACCAGTACCACAATGCCACCGATAAGGGCGATGGCGCCGATGATCGGCGGCAACGGCAGGGTTCTGGTGGTATCCGCCGTCACCTGGAGCGGACCGATATCGACGACCTTTTCTCTGGTCGTGTAGGTGATGCCCTGGTAGACGAAGGCCACAACCCCTATGGCAATGAGGAAAATGGCTACAATCAGTGTTGCTTTCATCTCGTTCCTCCCTGGTCTTGTCAGTCCGATTGATCGTATTCTGCCATCCCGATTACGCTTCGTCCCCGGTTCATTCCGATCAGCACGGCGAGGACGGCAATCGCCGGCAGCACTTGATTACACCCACCCCATCCTGTAACTGCCCGTAAAGGCCGGCAGCCACAGGAACACCAGTATCACGGCAGTCATCCGCACCATGCATTTCTCCTTCCGAGGGACAGGGGAGATCCGTCCGCTCCCATCCATTCCCGGTCCCGACTGCTAGCGGCGGCGGGATTTTTCTTCCCGCAGGAAAGCGAGGATCTGCTCGGCGACGGCCAGTCCCAGGTTCAGGGTGGAGAGGGTACGGCGCGTCCCCCGGCGGATTTCCTGGATCTCGATATCGACCAGGCGACGATGCAGATCGCAACAGATCGACACGCGATTCTTGGCTTCCCGGATATTTTTCAGTTCTTGGTCGAGAAACATGTGGCGTCCTTTTTCAGCTCGGCCAGACTCTGGTCAAAGGCCAGCGGTTTTCGCTGCAGATGCCGGAGCAGGGTGAGATAGGCTGACGCTCCTGTCAGCATGCTGACTGCCGCCGCGACGATCATCCCGTACAGGCGCCATTCGGGCGGCAGAACATATATCCCGGCCAGGACCAGCAGCAGCAACCCGAGCAGGGAAAAGACCACGGCCATGCAGACCAGCAGCACCGCCTGGATGAAACGGATCTTGGCCTCTCGCAGTTCCAGGGCCAGGAGTTCCAGGCGATCCTGCAGGATCTCGCTCGCTGCCCCGCCAAGGCGGCCTGCCGCACCAGTGATTCCGGAGATGAACATCGGCAGCCGGTCCATGCTATTTCCTGGACATGAACCAGCCGAGGAACAGGCCGGCAATGAAGGTGCCGCCGATGGCGTAGTATGGTTTGACATGGATGAACTGGTCAGCGCTCTCCACCGTCTCCAGCAGCCGTTCTTCCAGCTCGCCGACCCCGCCCCTGGTCGCCACCAGGCGTTCCTGAAGGGCCGCTCGCGCCGCTTTGATCCGGTCGTCAACTTCTCCTGAGGTGGCGTCCACCAGAGCGCGGGCATGTTCGATGATGGTCTGCATTTCCTGGCTCATTGCCTTGACATTGTCCTGTTTGCTTGCCATGGTGCGATATCTCCTTTGAGGTGGTTGTCAATCCTGTCTTTTTGCCGGCGGTCAATGTGATCCTTCGCCGTCCTTTCCTTGAAACCCCGGCACTGGTCCGGAGAGGTCAGGCGAGAAGAACCGCATGTCACACACTCCTTCCACTCCTCTATAAAGCAAGCGCTGTGCCAATACTGAATGACCTGCGGGAGCCTGTGCCATCGTTCTGATTTTCAGGGATAATAGGGCGGTGAAGGGTTGGGCGGACTGCCATGGTCGGCCGGCCGGACTTGGCCATATTTGACCACTGGTTATATCTGACCCCCTTAGCCGGTGGCCGGACCGGCACGGGGGAATCCGGGCGCAGGCCGTGTCGGCCGGAGAATTGACGGCATGTCCGTCGCCGTCGCCGGGCGGATGCCTGCCGTATCGCCTCCCCGCTGGCCATTCATCTCCGGGCCTTGGCGGGACAGACCGGGCGGTCACACCCTCTCTCGGTATTCCCCGGTTGCAGGCATTGTCACGGCGGCCCGATCGCGTCGTGTATCCGGCCGGGTGTCGGTGCCTGGCTTTGCATGAAAATTGCAACATCATGGCGAGGGAAGCGCTCTTCGACAACCTGCTTCTCCGGTTTTACCATCCATCCCTCAGTCTCCTCCCCTGGAACAGTCTGCACGGTTCCTACCCGGATCCTGCCACCAGATGCACTTACCGATGATGGCCGGAGATCCGGATAACGCAGTTTGATAAAGGATACATGTGGGCTCAGCCGTTCTTATCGGGTATTTCACACAGCAGGAGGAAGGTCGCGAAGCCCTCCGGGAACTGATACGGCAGGGATACAGCCGTACCGCCCTGGTGCATAAGGGCCTGGCCGGCGATATTCATGTCACCGACCCCTTCCGCCGCCGACTTGCCTTCAGGGTTGGCGTGGTTGCCTGCCTGTCCGGGGGGGTGGCGGCGATGGCGCTTCTGGCCCGGTTCGGGCTGTGGTCCCTGCCGGACTGGGGTCTTGCCGTTTCGCTGGCCCTGGTCCTGGCCTGTGCCGCCATGGGGGCCGTGGCGGCGCTGGTCCGGCTGCGGCGCTCCCGGCATGGCGTCGAGTCCGGGATCATCGACGATCACAGCCGCTGGCTGATGCCCGGCGAGTCCGTCCTCATCCTCCAGACGTCCGTTGATTCCCTGCAGCGTCCGATGGCGCTGCTGCGGGAAAGCGGCGAAATTCATCCGGCCCTGTTCGTCATCCATCCCAGGCGCGAGAGGCGAATCAGGGAGCGGGACCGGGCGGTAAACCTGCCCTCGACCCAGATCCAGGAGCATGCCCGGCGCCATGCCGGTGAACAGCTGATCGACTCGCGGCCGAATCGTTCCGTCGAACTGCTGCAACGGCTCAGGCGGTCGCGCCTGTGGATACGGCAGGTCTCCGCCGATCTTACCGCTGCCAGCCAACTGGAACAGAAGACCACGCCGGCGGCCGACTGGATCCTCGACAACGAGTACATCCTCGAGGGCAACACCCGCGATGTCCTGGTCAACCTTCCCCGCAGCTATTACCTGCGCCTGCCGGTCCTGGCCTCGGCCAACTACCGGGGGCTGCCGTGCATCTACGGCCTGGCCAAGGATCTTGTCTCCCACACCGACCTGCGTCTCGACCGGGACAATGTCCTGGCTTTTATCGAGGCGTACCAGTCGGTGCGCACGCTGACCATCGGTGAACTATGGGCTATCCCCCAGATGCTGCGCATCGCCCTGATCGAAAACATCCAGAGTTTCGCCGTCACCGCCCTGGAGGACCTGCGTGAACGCCAGCTGGCCGATCTCTGGGCCAACCGGTTGACCGCCGCCAATCGCCGCGGTTCCAACCAGCTCTTCATGATCCTGGCGGAACTGGCCAAGGCCGAGCCGCAGCCCAGCCCTTATTTCGGGGCCCAGCTCGTCAGCCTGCTCTATGACGAGGCCGCGGCCCTGTCGCCGGTCCAGAGCTGGCTCGAGCGAACCTTCAAGGACCCGCTCTACGACCTCATCCTGCGGGAGCAGAACCGGCAGACCAGGGAGCAGCTATCCTGCGGCAACGCCTTTACCAGTTTGCGCCGGCTCGCCCTGCTCGATTGGCGGGAAGTGTTCGAGAACATCAGCCGGGTGGAGCGGATATTGCGCCGCGATCCGTCCGGGGTCTATGCCGGGATGGATTTCGCCACCCGCGACCGCTGCCGGCGGGCGATCGAGGAGCTCGCCCTGGCATCATCCCGCACCGAGGAACAGGTCGCGGAAGAGGTCATCGAGCTGGCGAGCCGGGCCGGCGGCGAGGCCGACGTCGATGACCATCGCAGCCATGTCGGCACCTGGCTGGTCGGCAAGGGCAGGGCCGAACTGGCCCGGCTGCTGGCCTGCCGCGAGGCGCGCCGTTACCGGTTGCTGACCTGGATCTATGACCACCACACGGTCTTCTATCTGTCAACGGTCGGCGGCTTTTCCCTGCTGCTGGCGGTGCCGATTGCGGCCTTCGCCCTGATCCCCGGGAGCCCTGGCGCCGTATCTCCCGTGCTCCGTGCCTCACTGGTGCTGCTTCTGCTGATCCCGGTCAGCCAGCTGGCGATCGAGGTCGTCAATTACCTGATCTCGCGCCTGCTGCCGCCCCGGACCCTGCCGAAGATGGATTTCGAGGAGAGCGGGATTCCCGACGCCTTCCGCACCCTGGTCGTCGTGCCGATGATGCTGGTGGATACCGCCACGATCCAATCCGAGGTGGAGAAACTGGAAATCCGCTACCTTGCCAACAAGGAGGCGAACCTGTATTTCAGCCTATTCGCCGATTACATCGACGCCCCGACACCCTCCTGCGAAGAGGACAGCCACCTGCTCGAGACGGCGACTGCACTCATGGCAGAGCTCAACCGCCGCCATGACGGCGAGCGCTTCTTCCTGTTTCACCGGCCCCGCACCTGGAGCGAATCCGAGCAGCAATTCATCGGCTGGGAACGCAAACGGGGCAAGCTGGAGGAGCTGAACCGCCTGATCGACGGGACCCGGCCCGAGACGGCCGCCTCCCTGGTCCTGGTCGGCGACCAGCAGCGGCTGGCCGACGTCCGTTTCGTCATCACCCTCGACAGCGATACCCAGCTGCCGCACGGGACGGCCCGGCGACTGGTCGAGACCCTGGCCCACCCCCTCAACCAGCCGCGTTTCGATGCGGCAGGGCACATCGTCGCCGGCACCTACACCATCATCCAGCCGCGGGTGAGTCCGACCCTGGCCAGCACCAGCGTCTCGATCTTCAGCCGGCTGTTTGCCGATGCCATCGGTGTCGACCCCTATACCGAGGCGGTCTCCGATGTCTACCAGGACCTGAGCGGCGAAGGCTCCTACCAGGGCAAGGGAATCTACGACGTTCATGCCTTCAGCCGGTTGCTGTCGGAGCGATTTCCGGAAGGGTGGGTGCTGAGCCACGATCTGATCGAAGGTGCCCATGTGCGGGTCGGGCTGGCCAGCGATATCGAACTGTTCGATGATTTCCCGCAGGGCTACCAGGGCTACTCCAGCCGGACCCATCGCTGGATCCGCGGCGACTGGCAGATCGCCGCCTGGCTGCTGCCATGGGTGCCGCAGCCGGCCGGCGGTTGGGGAACCAATCCGCTGTCGCTGCTCAATCGCTGGAAAATCCTCGACAACCTGCGCCGCAGTCTGCTGCCCGTTACCAGCCTGGGACTGCTGCTTCTCTCCTGGTTCATCTCACCCAAGGTCGGCGGCATCGCCGGTCTGGTGGTCGGTCTGCAGCTCCTGATTCACCCCCTGGCCCAGCCCCTGACCATGGCCACCAGCCGCGGCGGCCTCAAGTATCTCGAGCTGTCCAAGGTGCTGCACGATCTGTTGCGGGCGACGGCCGATGCCGCGCTGCTGCCGCACCAGGCGGCGGTGGCCGTGGATGCCATTTGCCGCGTCTGGTACCGCTGCCTGATCTCGCGGCGCCTTCTGCTGGAGTGGAAGGCCCAGGCGACACACTGGAGTTCCTCCCGACGGCGGCCTCTGTTCGTCGCCGGTCTGACCCTGGCGACACTCTTCAGTGCCGCGGTCGGCCTGGTACTCTGGCGCGTCATCCCCGCCAGCCTGCCGCAGGCCGCACCGTGGCTGGTTCTGTGGCTGGTGTCGCCGCTGCTCGGCTGGCTGCTGAACCTGCCGCCAGGTGAGAGGCGGCGGGTACAGCCGCTGCCGGCAGAGGACCGCCTCCTGCTCCGCCAGGTGGCCCGCCGGACCTGGCGCTATTTTTCGGCCTTTGTCAGCGCCGACACCTGCTGGCTGCCGCCCGACAACTACCAGGTCTCCCACCAGACCCGCCTGGCGATGCGCACCAGTCCCACCAATATCGGGCTGTGGCTGACCAGCGCCCTCGGTGCCAGTGACTGCGGCTACCTGACCGTCAACCAGGTCGTCGACAGGCTGAGTGCCAGCATGGCCAGCATTGCCCGCCTGGAGCGTCACCAGGGGCATCTGCTCAACTGGTATGACATCGGCACCCTGGCCCCGCTCGAACCACGTTACGTCTCCACCGTCGACAGCGGCAATTTCCTGGGTGCCCTGTGGGTTCTCGAACAGGGCCTGGGCGAGCTGCTGCACCAGCCTGTTCTCAGCGGCAGGGCCTTCACCGGCCTGGCCGACACCGGTGAAATCCTCAAACTCGCCCTGATCCAGCCGGGGCCCGGCGACGCCTGCCTGCCGGTCCTCGAGGCCCTGTTGCGCGACTGGCACAGTCCCCCGACAGCCGTCGTCGACCAGCTCGGCCTGCAGCGCCGGATGGCGATCGATCTCAACACCGTTGTGACGACCGCGGGGCCCATTCCCTGGGCTGGAGAGCTGGCGGAGCAGGGATCTGCCTGGCTGGCGATCTCGGAGCGTTATCTCACCTGGATCGAGATCCTGGCCGAGAAAAGCGACGCGGAGCTGGCCCCGCTGGGGGAAGCGGTCCTCGCCGCCATCCGTCAGGACCTGTCCCGGGCCCCCTGGCTTGATGGGCTTTCTCTATGAGCCCAAACGCAAGCTGTTCTCCATCGGCTACAACGTCTCGATGAACCGGCTGGACGGCTCCAATTACGACCTGCTGGCCAGCGAGGCCCGGCTCGGCAGTTTTCTCGCCATCGCCCGGGGGGATGTGCCCATGGAGCACTGGTTCTCGATGAGCCGGCCCTACGGCGCCGTCGGCCGGCGCCGGGTACTGCTCAGCTGGACCGGGACCATGTTTGAATACCTGATGCCGCTGCTGTTCCAGCGCTCCTTCGACCATTCGCTCCTCGACAAGGCGGCCGGGGAAGCGGTGGCGGTGCAGATTGAGTACGGCCACAGCCATCGTGTGCCGTGGGGCATTTCCGAATCGGCCTTTGCCGACCTCGACCTGGAGAAGACCTATCAGTACAAGGCCTTCGGCGTGCCGATCCTTGGCCTGAAACGCGGCCTCGAGGAAAAACTGGTGGTCGCTCCCTATGCCACCCTGCTCGCCCTGAACATCGCCCCGGTCGAGGCCGTGCACAACCTCAAACGACTGGCGGGGCTGGGTATGATGGCCGAATACGGCTATTTCGAGGCGATGGATTTCAGCCGGCAGGCCCAGCGTGATCCTGCCGTCCGGGATCTCAAGCGCGGAGTGATCATCGAGGCCTATATGGCCCATCACCAGGGCATGGCCTTCCTGGCGCTGACCAATTTCCT
>JROS01000112.1 GCA_000769715.1 Desulfobulbus sp. Tol-SR | reverse complement strand
TGGTTGTTCACCGTCAATTCCAGAACAGTGCCGAAGGGCAGCTCTCTCTTCTCTTCAGTCCTGACATTTTTCGACATGACAGCCTCCAAGCATGGTGGAATTGGCGGCACCAGGCGGCACCATCGGATAAACCTCTTCTTCCCTGTCTATCGGGATACTGAGCAGGCACGGTCCCTTGTCTGAAAAAAGCCGTGCCATCATCCCGGTCAGGTCACCGTCATCCGGCACCGAGTAGGCCGGCATGCCGAAACCCCGGGCGATGGCGGCAAAATCTATGTCGATCTGGAAATCAGAGGCAAAAAACCGGCGGTGATAAAAGAGGTTCTGTTGTTGCCGCACCAGACCAAGGGAGCGATTGTTCATAACGATGATTTTGATATTTGCCTGCTGCTCGACCGCCGTTGCCAGTTCCTGGATGTTCATCTGGAGACTGCCGTCGCCGGTAAACAGCACAACCTGCCTTTCCGGATGGGCAAGTGCGGCCCCGATCGCCGCCGGCAGACCGAAACCCATGGTTCCGAGACCACCCGAGGTCAGGAATTGTCTCGGGCGCATGAAGGGATAGACCTGGGCAGTCCACATCTGGTGCTTGCCGACATCGGTGGCAACAAAGCCCCCCTCTGCCAGCATCGATGCCGCCTGCAGGATCAGCCCGTACGGTTTCTCAGGGACTACGGCCTCCGGTGTCGCTATCGGGTACCTCTCCTGCAGCACCTTGATCTGTTGCCACCAGTCCCTGCGTTCCTGGTATTCGAGCAGCGGAACCAGGGCTGCCAGGATCTGCCGGACATCGCCGACCAGGGCGATATTGGCCGGTTTCAGCTTCGATACCTCACTCGGATCGATGTCCATATGGATGACGTTTGCAGCCGGACAAAACTCGACGATCTTACCGGTTGCCCGGTCGTCGAATCTCGCCCCGGCGGCAATAAACACGTCACAGTCCTGCAGCGTCATGTTGGTCGAGCGGGCGGCATGCATCCCCAGCATGCCCAGCGATTTTGAATGGCCGACCGGCAAGGAGCCAAGTCCCATCAGAGTCATCGCCGCCGGGATTCCAGATCGCTCCACCACGGCCCGCGCATCCCCGGCTGCCTCGGCATGGATGATTCCTCCACCGAGACACACTACCGGCCGCCTGGCCCGGTTGATCATCTCCGCCGCAGCTGCCAGCTGCAGCCGATCCACCGATCGAGCCTCCAGCCGACGCCCTGGTTCCGGCCAGTCGTGAAAAGAGACGGATGCCGTCTGCACATCCTTCGGCACATCGATCAGCACCGGTCCAGGTCGTCCCGACAATGCCAGAGAAAAGGCCCGTGGGATGGTGTCTAAAAGTTCCTCGACCGAGCGGACGAGAAAATTGTGTTTGGTGATCGGGATCGACATGCCGTAGATATCGACCTCTTGAAATGCATCGGTACCAATCAGCGGCAGCGGTACCTGGCCGGTGATACAGATTACCGGAATCGAGTCGAGATAGGCGTCGGCAATGGCGGTCAGGACGTTGGTCGCCCCCGGCCCCGAGGTGGCGAAACAGACGCCGGCTTGACCGGTCGTCCTGGCGATGCCCTGGGCAAGAAAACCGGCGCCCTGCTCATGCCGGCAGAGAATGTGGCGGAGGCGCCGACTCTCCGCCAGTGCCTCGTACAATGGCAGGTTGGCACCGCCAGGAATACCGGCGATGATCTCCACCTCCTGCCGCTCCAGCAGCTTGATGATCAGCCGGGCTCCATTCATCGTATACATATTGATCTCCTTTGTTGGATGATAGGTTGCATCGGCGCTTCGGCAGGGCAAAAAAAACCCCCGCCGGCGAAGCGCCGACGGGGGTTAATACACTGCTATTTCTTTATCTTATCCCCTCATGGCACTCCGCCTTCGACCTTTCGGACCACGACCACCACACTCACAATCAGTGCCACGCATAGAATAATGCCGGTGTTTGTCGGTTGGTCGATCCGCATTCTTTAAAAAATACTGGGGGAATATTTACGGTACTGTTTTTTATCGATAGCAGAAGAAAAACAGACCGTCAAGGGCTTTCCGGCTGGTACACCCGGACCGGCACAGGATACAGGCCATCACTCTCCTCTTTTACTCCGGCTTCTGGTACGTATTCCATTCACACTGGGCCATCGGCTCGAGTCCTTTCTCCTGAACCAGTATGTCGAGGTGGGCGAGGCTGATTGCCAGGAGATCGGCCGCTGTACTCCGCAAGTTTCCAGACTGATCGATGGTAATGAGATACTTTTGGCATTTGCTGCAGGTGAAGGCCATCTCCCCTTTTTTCCCCTCGACGAAGAGAAATCCGGAATTTTCCGGATCCTCATGTTCGCAGTAGGGACAAGTCATGCGGGGAAATCCCCATTCATGATTGCACTGCGGACACTGCAGCCAGCGCTGCCCCTTGTCCCGGATGATGGCCAGATGCGGGAAACTGCCGCAGACCGGGCAATAGCCTTTTGCCCAACTGAGCGAGGCAAGTTCCGTGGCCATTTCCGCGGCCTTGATGCCCAGCATCAACCGCCCGATACAGCGGAGGAAGACGGCCAGCGACAGTTCCTGGACGCCGGTCTCCCTTGCCTTCCTTTGCAATTCCTCCGGTTTGAGATCGATGGCCGACCGGTAGACAGCATAACAATCCAGCCCGCCCCGGATTCTGTCCGCCAGAAAGTCCATGTCCCCGGCAAGCTCACGAAAACCGGAACCGATCGCCCCGGCGGCGGCGAGCCCTGCATCATGCCACCGGTCATCATCGAGAAGATCCCGGCATTGCTGTATCAGTGTAATCCCGCCGGAATATTGCAGCGGATCGACGGAAATGGTCGTTCCCTCCTTCCGTTTGTCCTTCATCCATCGTTCCCGCAGCAGCAACATCGGCCCGAAGGAGGTGAACAGGTTGTCGAGATACGGTCTTTCCTGCTTCAGTCTGGTGATCTCTGCGGCCAGTTCTTCTTCCCTGTTTCTGGTATGACTCATGGTTCAACAACCCTTGTAAGTTTCATTTCCGCCCCTCGATGCAAGGGGTGCGGACAGAAAAGGACCGGGGCCACTGGAAGCCCCGGTCCTCACGAAAATACCGCTTTCATGCCGGCGAAAACATCTTCGACCGGCATATCCCCATCAGCAACGCTTTTTAGCGGAGGCCTTGCCTTCGCCATACACAACGAGTGTCCCGTCCTTCTCCATTTCCTTCAACCATTTCGGATGCTGGACCTTGACCCAGCCCCTGGTCACCCAACCGGAAAACATCGCCGGGGCCGAGCCTGGCGCACCGATGGTGACCAGGTAGAGATGGATGAAGAAGAAGGCGAAGATCACCACATAGCCCAAGGCATGCAGGGCGAACATCCAGCGGACCATCTCGACCGAATAGCCGAGCGGGAACCACATGATGAGGCCGGAGACAACCATGGCGATGCCGAACAGGGCCACCGCCAGGAAGAACATCTTCTGGCCGGGATTATACTTGCCGACCTCCGGCATGTTGTCGACATGCCAGAGATAGCCGCCGGCAGCGGCGAACCACTGGCCATCTTCGGGGAAAGAGAACAGCCCGGCCTCCTTCCACCACATGACGATGGCGAAGAGCAGGCTGACCCCGAAGAAAATCCCGGTGTAATTGTGGATCACCTTCAGGTTGCCCATGCCGCCGAAGATCGTGCCGATAAAGTTGAGGGAATGATACATCATCCCCATACCGGTGATGCACAGGAAGAGGCAGGACAGAGCCAGACACCAGTGCACCACGCGCTCAAAGGGCCCAGTGGCCTTGATCATTCCTTTTTTCATAGCTTGTTGCCTCCTTCACTGGTGGTTTCCTCGTCGGGAGTCTTGGGACCATGGGTAATGTAGTGGAGGAAGGCGCCGGCGACGACACCGCCCGCCGCCAGGAGACCCGCCGGCTTCAGAACATCCTTCCAGACAATGATCGACAGCGGCACCTTCGGACTTTCCGGCAGCTTATCATACACGCCGGGTTTCTCGGTCAGGACATAGATGACATGGGTGCCGTCGACGAACTGGTCGCCGTAGACGGAGGCGTCGCCGCCCAGTTCCTTCACCCGGGCATGCGCCTTGGCCACCATCTCGTCCCTGGTCCCGATCGCCAGGGTTCCGGTCGGACAGGAGAGGACGCAGGCCGGCGGCTGATTGGCCGCCAGACGGGTATAGCAGAGATCGCACTTGCTGATCTTGTTGGTCACCGCATCGTATTTCGGCACGCCGAAGGGGCAGGCGTATATGCATTCCTTGCAGCCGATGCATTTTTCGGGATGCATGCTGACGCTGCCGAATTCGGTATGGTACAGGGCGCCGGTGGGGCAGACCTTGACACAACCGGCATCGGTGCAGTGCATGCAGCCGTCCTTGCGGAACAGCCATCGCAGTTTGCCGTTTGAATCGACATGCTCCTGGAAGCGAATCAGGGTCCAGGTGTTCGACTGCAGGTCCGGCGGATTCTGGTAGCTGCCGAAATTATTGGTCTTCGAGGCCGGCAGTTCGTTCCACTGCTTGCAGGCGATTTGACAACCACGGCAGGCGGTGCAGCGGGACAGATCGATCAATTTCACGAGTTCGTGTTTCATATCCTCACCCCCTTACGCCTTGCTGACGTTGACCATGAAGGCCTTATACTCGGGACAGAACGTATTCGGACAGCCGATGGCATTGGTCAGATAGTTGGCCGATGCGTCAGCCGCGCCTTCCGGGAAGCGCCAACCGTAATTGAACGGCATGCCCACCTGATGAACGGTTTTGCCTTCGATTTCGAACGGCGTCATCCGCTTGGTGACCATGGCCACACATTCCACCTGCCCACGGACGGCAG
>JROS01000111.1 GCA_000769715.1 Desulfobulbus sp. Tol-SR | reverse complement strand
GTTGCTCCCCGGTTTCGGGATATACACCCGGCATACCGGCTGCGGTATATACGACATCCTGTGCAGCCGATTAACCAACTCCCTCAGATTGCCTTCAAGATTCCTGCCGTATTCCTCCTTGGTGACTCTGTCTATGCCCGAGGCTGCATCCTTGCGCAAACCCTCGAAACATCCCCGCAGAAGCTCTTCGTTCATCAGATGAAACAAACTGGTGAACTTGAAACATGGCTCTCGGCGGCCTTCTCCGCTATCCGTTGCAATCTCGTTTCCACTTCAGCTCTGCGACTGGGCACAGTTCGTGTCTCCTTGACAACGGTCGCTCCGATGTGACGCCCTTCCCTCCAGCAGCGTTACCCGCCTTCAACGGTACTACGGCGCCATCCGACTCCCCGACTCCCGTTTGCCTTACTCCCTTTCTTATCGGTTGCTCGGCATACTCGCCTCCAGGCAAGAGGCGCCAGGGTCTCCCGGGTTACCGCATATTCACGCTGTCCGACATGCCATGCTCTCAGACCCCGAGGAAGCGAAATCCGGCTCGCCACTATCGCCGGCTCCATGTTGATTTCCGTGCTTGCAACCACGTCATCCTTCCCGACTCGAGCATTTCGGGGCTCAATCACTTCAACCTTACGGCTTACGGCCTGTCGTCTGGCTATCCTACGCTTAACCGCATCAGTTACCCGCTACGGTCCAAGGACTCACTACCCGGTGGTTGGCTAGACCTTCCGGGACGGGCTTCGCACCCGCTAGAATATGCGACCTTGCCCGGCCGCACTGCAGGCGGCTCCGTGGTATCCGTTTTCATATCAGCGCCCCGATACTCATTTTTTGTCCTTACCGATTTCTCCAGACAGTGGTTGGAGAATTCTCGCACCGGTGGCGCGAGTTTTTCCTGTTCACCCTGTCCGTCATCCCGGTTACGGAATCACTCGCCAGCCAAGGTATTCTGCCGCTCCTCGACGACGTGGCCATCCTTCCACACGACAACGCCAGCGCCTACCTGTTTTGCCCGCTGCCGGGCTTTCGCCGCCGCCCGTTTCATGGCGATTTCCGCCGCCGCCAAATCTGGATCGCGTTTTTTCGGTTCGTTGCCGGAAGCCATGGTTTTATCGCTCATGTGTTCACTCCTTCTTCTATGAGAATGGGCTCGCTGCCGGAATTGTCATAAAGCGCCCATTCATCGACCAGCGGTTTGTAGAGGTTTTCGAGATTGCGCAGCCCGGACGCGAAACGCCGCCGAATGACCGGCTCGGGAATGTTGTGGCCGCCTTCGCGCACGCGTTGCCGGACCCGGGCAATGGCCAGTTCCGGCGACGCCAGGCGAAGGAAGAACAGCTTGACGATGTAGCCCTCCGCTCGCCAGCCGGGGATCAGTCCGGCATAGCCCCGGCCGCTCAAGGTGGTCTCGAAGGCGAAACTCTGGCCCCGCCTGGCGTTGCTGTAAATTTCTTCCAGCATCAGCCGCCCGGCGCGAAAGGCCGCCCGTTCCGGCTCGAACGGGGCAATTCCGGCGGCGATGAGATCGGCGTTAACAAAGGTTGAACACCCGGCCTCCTTCGGCAGAAACTCTTCGGCAAAGGTGGTTTCCCCAGCGCCGTTGGGACCGGCGATGATGATGATTTTTTTCTCCGGCTTGCTGTTGTCAGTCGGTTTCATCCATGTCCCCCTCGTCATCGATCACGTCATCGGCATCGGCATCGGCGGTGTCATCTTCCAGCGCCAGCAGTTCGTCCTCGGCGACCTCCGGCACCTCGATGCCACGTACATCCACTTGGCCGGTGACCACATCGGGAATCAGCCGGGTGCGATATTCTCGCATCAGTTCGATCTCGTGCTGAGCGCGGGTGATGGCCTGGTCGATCTCTGCCGATTTTTCCTGGATGTGTTCAAGAATTTCTTGCTGCTCGTTCACAGGTGGATACGCAAACTTAAGATTGCCTATAAATGTCCAATCAGCTCGGGGCATTTTTGCCCCAAATGTTGAGCTATTAATCAGATCAATTACGCGTTTTGAACGAAGATTTTGTTCAAGGAAATCAGGCGATACATCTCCGGTCGCTCGCAAAACCAGAAACTCGCCTACACAAACTCCAGCTGTCTTTGGCCGTGTTACCTTCGCCAGATACGGGCGTAGCTTTCCGAATAAAACATCACTGGGCTGAAAACGCTTCACCTGACTATCAAAGGTGATCTCGTCATCAGGTAGTGAAATCCTGCCGGTTCAGCTTTCTACGTGTTCAAGAGCTATATACGTCTCGCCTGCCTGTTTTTCGGAAGTTTGCTCATTCAAGTTGTGGCACAAGAACTTGAGTCGGCGAACCTCCCAATGCTCCGGAATATCTCCGATCCATTCCACGCCGCTGGGCTTGAACTTGACCTTGGGATCAAGCCCTCGGGTCACGGCCTGGTTGATGACGTTCCGCTTCTGCTCCTTGAGCAGTTCGATGAGCCGCCGTTTGTTGCGGATGAACTTGCGGAACAAGCGGTCTTGCGCCTTCAGGAATCGTGCGATGGTCTGCTGCTCTTCCTGCGGAGGGCAGACCACCGGCATGCTCAGAAATTTATCGGAATAGAGCCTGAGCCGGGAAGAGCGAATGCCCGTTGACCGGAAAATGTATTCCGACCGATACCCTTCAATCCGCAGCAGGTGATCGAGATAGTAGTTATCGTAGTCCTGATTGCTTCTTGGCCGGTAAACGCCATAAGCGGGACTCACAATTCCGTCGTGGTTCGAGAAGCACAAAGCAGACATCCAGGCCCACATCGTATTGATGACCAGATCGCCTGTTTGGCAGCGCTTATGGCCGACATTCGACTCGGCCTTGAACATGGTCACGTTCTTCTGGCTGCGGGGAGTCACTCCCGTGATGTGCGACACCGAGAGCATTTCTTCGTCGCCTGTCTGGGAGCGCTCATCAATCTCTTTGAAGTAATACTTTGCCCGTTTCTCAGGCCAATGTGCGGGAATGCTCCCGACCCAGCTCACTCCCGCGTCCTTGTATTCTGGATAAGGAGCCAGCTTCATCACTCAGCCTCCCCGACAATCTGTTCCAAAAGCCCTTCGGTTTCCTGCTCCAGGGCATAGATGTCGGCCTTGATGTCATCGAGGGTACGCATGGGAGTTGGTCGATAAAAATGGCGGGTGAAGGAGATCTCGTAGCCCACCAGCGTCTTGCCCGGGTCGATCCAGGCGTCCGGGGTGTAGGGCAGTACCTCGCGCCGGAAGAACGCCTCGATGCCGCCTTCTTCCAGCAGCAGCACCTGCTCGCTGTCACGCAGGGCGGTATCCGACTCGTATTCGACCACGCAGGTCTTGCCGCCCACCTCGGCCTCGAACAGGCCGTGGATGGGATCGGGCGTGGCCTTGCCGGGCTTGTGGACCTTCTTCAGCACCGGCGCGGCGTCCTCGCTGGTGTCGCAGAGTTCGCCTTGCAGCACTTTCTTGCGCTTGGCGGTGAGCTTGACACCGTGCTTGTCGGCATCGGCCTCGACGGCGTCCATGAAGGCGTTGAAATCCAGGTGCGGCCCGGTTCCAAGCGTCTCGGCCACGCGGCGGGCCAGGTTGGCCAGCGTCTCTTCCTTGGCCTTGGCGCAGGCCCGCTCGAACCGTTCCAGCCGGGCCGGGCTCAGGTCGACGGCGAGGCGCAGCGGACGATCCACCGTCACCTTCCAATAGCCAAATGCCTCGTTGGGGAAGATCTTGGATTTCTCGGTTTCGACCGGATTCACCACCAGGTCGCAGATGGCGCGGATATGTTCCTCGGAGAACTGGCAGTTCTTCTTGCCGAGGTTGCGGCGCAGCGGCACGTACCATTCGGTGGCGTCGATGAGCTGGACCTTGCCCCGGCGCGTATCAGACTTGCGGTTGGTCAGCACCCAGATGTAGGTGGCGATGCCGGTGTTGTAGAACGTGTTCTCCGGCAGGGCGATGATGGCCTCCAGCCAGTCGTTTTCGATGATCCAGCGGCGGATGTTGCTCTCGCCCTGACCGGCGTCGCCGGTGAAAAGCGACGAGCCGTTGTGGACTTCGGCGATGCGGCTGCCGAGGCGGGTGGTGTGCTTCATCTTGGAGAGCTTGTTGACCAGGAACATGAGCTGCCCGTCCGAGGAGCGGGTGATCATCTCGTATTCCGGGTCGCCACCGTGCTGGGTGACAAAGCGCGGGTCCTTGATATCACCCTTACCGCCCAGTCGCTCCAGGTCGGTTTTCCAGCTCTTGCCGTAAGGCGGATTGGAGAGCATGAAGTCGAACTCCTGCGACGGGAAGGCATCGCTGGAGAGCGTGGAACCGTACTTCATGTTCTCGGCCTCGGCCCCTTCGCCTTTGAGCAGCAGGTCGGCCTTGGAGATGGCGTAGGTTTCCGGCTGCACTTCCTGACCGAAAAGATGGATGGAGACATCCTTGCAGTGACTCTGGGCCAGCTCGGACAGACGCTCCTCCGCCACGGTCAGCATGCCACCGGTGCCGCAAGCCCCGTCGTAAACAAGATAGGTGCCGGATTCGATATCGTCGGCCACCGGCAGGAAGATCAGGTCGGCCATGAGCTTGACCACATCGCGGGGCGTGAAGTGCTCTCCGGCTTCTTCGTTGTTCTCCTCGTTGAAGCGACGGATCAGCTCCTCGAAAATGGTGCCCATGGAGTGGTTGTCGAGCGCCGGGAGAAGCTCGTTGCCGTCCACGTCCTGAACAGGCTTGGGGCTGAGATTGACGCGGCCGTCGAGAAACTTCTCAATCAGATGGCCGAGGATGTCGGCCTCGATCAACGTAGGGATCTGGTTGCGGAACTTGAACTTGTCGAGGATCTCCTGGACGTTGGGTGAAAAGCCGTCCAGATAAGCTTCGAAATCGGCCTTGAGCTGTTGCTGCTTGGCGCGGTTCTTCAGGTCGCGCAGGGTAAATGGCGAGACGTTATAAAAGGCCTCGCCTGCGGCCTGGCAGAGCGCGGCATGTTGGTTGGCGATCCCGGCCCAGTCGAGCTGCTTTTTCATGCCGAGCACCTTTTCCTTGCTCGGCTCCAAGAGCGCGTCGAGACGGCGGATGACCGTCATCGGCAGGATCACATCACGGTACTTGCCGCGCACATAGACATCGCGCAACACATCGTCGGCGATACCCCAGATAAAATTCACGATGCTGTTATGGATCACATGGTTCATAGCCCGTTATTACTCCTTGCGCTTCTTGTCGGTTTGATTCGCGCCATCCGTGGCGCTCACCCTTCGGGCGTCCTTCGGACGTCCAAAATCGCTCCCGGCGATTTTGTCCGCAGGCTCGGCCGCGCCGCCAGCCTTGACCCACGCGTCCACTTCATCTTTCTTGAACTTCCAAAGACGACCCATGCGGTGGGCGGGCATACCATGTTTGTCGATCCACTTGTAAACGGTGTCGTTGCTGACCCCGAGGTACTTGCAAATCTCGGTTATTGATAACCAGCGGTCTTCCATCTCGTTCATTCTCTTGCTCCACGGGCGTTTTGGTTGTTTGCCACGTCCGCCAGAGGCGAAACGGGAGAGACTGGACGCACCTCTCCCAGGTTAAAAAACTTCATCGATAAACAAAGACTCTATGTGCTATGTCAAACGATCTTTACCGATTCGAGCCGATTATTTTCTATCACGTTCGATGCCAGACGCCGGTGTCATGCCGGGTGCCGTTTTCAACACGGGGCATCCAGTAGATCCAGGCAGGAATCGAAGTGCGCCCGCACAGCACCGCCACCATCACCCGCTGGTACATGCTGTGCCCGCCGGGCCGAAAGCCTTCCAGCCGGTCGATGGGTGGCAGATCCCGCTGCGGGTCGGTGAAGGTCACCAGTTCCCCATGGATCAGATCCCGGTCGCCGGTCGGTCGGCCGAAGCGTGGTGTGCCGATCTCCTGCCGCCTGCGGGCGTCGGCTAGTGGATCGGCGGTGCCTCTGGCCAGGATCAGCCCTTCCGGCACCTCGAGGGCCGGGAACCCGGCGTGGAGATGGTAGAGCCTGCCCCAGACCACGGCCGGTTCGATGCCGCGAGCCTGGGCGCAGAAACGTTGATGGTTCCAGTAGCCACGTTTCAGGGTGCCATAGACGAAGAGCCGGAGGTTGGTCTCGGGACTGTCTTCCGGGTTTGTGTTCAGCTTTACGGTGTCTCCAATGTTCATGCATTCACTCCTTCGGGCAATGTCCCTTTGCGCTCCTGGGGTATGAAGCGGAATTCGCTGTTTTCGATGGCCCGCACATCCTCGTGGCGGATGGTGAGCATGGTCATGGGCGGCACCTCCAGCTCGCGCCAGCCCTTCTCGTTGTCCACGGCAAAGTCGATAAAGGCGTCGTCCGAGGCGTAAAGCACCACCCGGTGCTGGCGGTGGATGCGCAGGCAAAGTGGCTTGTTGCCCTTGAGTACGGTGATGGTGCCGGGGTCGAGGCGTGAGGCCAGCACGGCGCTCATCTGGCCGCGACAGAGAGCGAGCGCCTTCTTCAGGCCCTCCTGGTCGATGGGGCCTTCGGGCGCGAAGCGGTCGGCCAGACGGAAAATCAGTTCGCTGTCCACTTCGGCGTAGCGCGGCAGCCTAAGTGTCTGTCCACATATAACTTGAACAAACACGGAT
>JROS01000021.1 GCA_000769715.1 Desulfobulbus sp. Tol-SR | reverse complement strand
TTTACGGATAAGCACTTAATCTTTCACAACCGCTTTGTCGACCTGCAAGAGTTGTGTGAATACTTAGGTGCCACGGACATATATGTGTCGCCTTATCCGAATGCGGAACAGATTGTCTCCGGAACCCTTGCCTATGCATTAGGTTGCGGAAAAGCGGTCGTTTCCACCCCATACGCCTATGCAAAAGAGATGCTTGCCGACGGCCGTGGGCGCCTGGTGCCCTTCAAGGACTCGAAAGCTATAGCACAGCAAGTCATTGACCTGTTTGACAATGATCTCGAACGTCATGCCATGCGAAAACGGGCCTACGCCTGCGGCCGGAATATGATCTGGAAGGAGGTGGCCCGCCAATACCTTGGTTTGTTCAATGAAGTGAAACAACATAGGGAGCGATGCCCAATGCCGGTGTTCAAAGCCAAAACCCTCGATGTCTCACCCCGGGAACTGCCCCAGCCCAAGTTGGATCATCTCATACGCATGACGGATGACGTGGGCATTTTGCAGCACGCTAATTTCATCGTGCCGAACCGCTACCACGGCTACTGCACCGATGACAACGCCAGGGCGCTCATCGCCGTACTGATGGCCCGGGATTTAATTCCAAACAACGAAGCCACGCCCAACCTGGCCTGCATCTATCTAAGTTTTCTTCATCACGCATTCGACGAGGAGACCGGCCGATTTCGCAATTTCATGGGGTACGACCGGCGCTGGCTCGAAAATGTCGGCTCGGAGGACAGCCACGGGCGCGCTGTCTGGGGGCTTGGCGAAGCAGTGGCACTGGCTCCGTCGGTGGAAATCCGATCGGCGGCTCAAGCGTTGTTCGAAAAGGCGGTTGCCGCCCTACCAGGGTTTTCATCCCCTCGTGCATGGGCTTTTGCTCTGAAGGGGCTCCACACCTATCTGAGTTGGTTCCGTGGCGACAGCGAGGTCCGGCGCATTCGTGACATTTTGACCGACAAGATTTTCGATAAATATCTGGAAACCGCCACCGATGATTGGCCTTGGGTAGAAGATCAACTCGCCTATGCCAACGGCAAAATCGCCCAGGCAATGATCCTTTCCGGCCGATCTATGGGGCGTTCCCACATTCTTCAGGCCGGATTGCGAAGCCTGGAATGGCTTCTGGAAATTCAGACCGACCCCAAGGGGCACTTTGTGCCGGTGGGAAACAACGGCTGGTATCCCCGCGGGGGATCGAAGGCGCGGTTTGATCAGCAACCCATTGAGGCATTAAATATGATCGAGGCATGCCTTGAAGCTTTTGAATCCACCGAAGACCGGAAATGGATTTCCCACGCGCAGACATGCTTTGAATGGTTTTTAGGCCGCAACGATCTCAACCTGTCCCTGTACGATCATAGGACCGGCGGATGTTGCGATGGCCTGCAGGCAGACGGCCCCAACCAAAATCAAGGGGCGGAATCGACCCTGGTGTGTCTCCTGTCGATTCTTTATCTGCATCGGTTGCGCAGCCAAATACTGTCCGCGGAGGCGGTTGGGGAAATTAAGTGCTTATCCGTAAA
>JROS01000110.1:505-1664 GCA_000769715.1 Desulfobulbus sp. Tol-SR | reverse complement strand
ATCGAGACGCCCTGGAAGGTGGAGATCTTCTTGTTGAACTGCTCGCGCTGGGTGGTGTAGTTGATGGCGGCGTCGAGGGCGCCCTGGGCGATGCCGAGGGCCTGGGAGGCGATGCCGATGCGGCCGCCGTCGAGGGTCTTCATCGCCACCTTGAAACCCTTGCCTTCCTCGCCGAGCAGGTTTTCCTTCGGCACCCGGCAGTTCTCGAACACCAGTTCCATGGTCGGTGACGAGCGGATACCCATCTTCTTCTCCTTCTTGCCGAACGAGAACCCCGGGGTTCCCTTTTCGACGATGAAGGCGGTGATGCCGTGGTGCTTCTCGGCATTCTTGTCGGTCCGGGCGAAGACGACATAGGTGTCGGCGTCACCGGCGTTGGTGATGAAGATCTTGGTGCCGTTGAGGACCCACTCGTCACCCTGACGGACCGCCGTGGTCCTGGTGCCGCCGGCGTCGGACCCGGCCGAGGGCTCGGTCAGGCCGAAGGCGCCAAGGGCCGTGCCCTGGGCCAGCGGGACGAGGTATTTCATCTTCTGCTCTTCGGTGCCGAACAGGTAGATCGGGTTGGAACAGAGGGACAGGTGGGCCGAGAGGGTGACACCGGTCGAGCCGCAGACCCGCGACAGTTCCTCGACGGCGATGGCGTAGCTGATGTAGTCGGCGCCGGCGCCGCCGTATTCCTCGGGGAAGACGATGCCGGTGAGGCCGAGTTCGCCCAGGCGATCGAACATCAGGGCGCGGTCGAAATGCTCCTGCTCGTCGCGCTCGGCGGCCGAGGGGGCGACCTCGGTCTCGGCGAATTGGCGTACCATGTCACGGAGCAGGTTCTGTTCTTCGGTCAATTCAAATTTCATGGCAATACTCCTGTCGGTTGGTATTCAGCCTTGCCGCCCGGCGGCATGGCGTTAGTCCTGTTATCGCAGTTGCAGGATCGGGTTCACGCTTTCGGGGCGTAGGTATAAAAGCCGCGGCCGCTCTTGCGGCCCAGCCAGCCGGCCTCGACGTACTGGCGGAGCAGGGGGCAGGGACGGTACTTCGGATCGCCCAGGCCCTGGTGCAGGGTGGTGAGGATCGCCAGGCAGGTGTCGAGGCCGATCAGGTCGGCCAGGGCCAGCGGTCCCATCGGGTGGTTCATCCCGTACTCCATGACCTTGTCGAT
>JROS01000110.1:0-416 GCA_000769715.1 Desulfobulbus sp. Tol-SR | reverse complement strand
GGTCGAGCTGGGTAAAGATGTTGAACTTGATATCCTCTTTCTCCGAGGCCGCCTCGACGACGATATCGGCATCCTTCATGGCCGCGAGATCGGTGACGGTCCTGATCCGGCCGAGGATGGCCTCCATCTCGTCGGTCGACAGCTTGCCCTTGTCGACGCTGCGCTGCAGGTTGGCGGTGATGACCTTCATCCCCTTGGCGACGAATTCGTCGGCAATGTCGTGGAGGATGACGTTCAGACCGCTGGCGGCGGCGACCTGGGCGATGCCGCCGCCCATCTGGCCGGCGCCGATGACTCCAAAGGTTGTTACTTGCATGGCTCTCTCCTGAAATTTCTTGTATAAAATTCGGTTGCAACCGGAATCAACGGTGTTATGCGCCCCTGTTGCTGACCACCATGGCCATGCCCATGCCGCC
>JROS01000001.1 GCA_000769715.1 Desulfobulbus sp. Tol-SR | reverse complement strand
GACAGCAATGACTTTTTCGCCAATTTCCATGTTGTTTTTATAGTTGTATTCGCCCCAATCATTTTCGTTGGTTTCTGCTGGGTAGGTTTCTGCTGGCATATCCTCATCCTTCGTTCAATTCAGATAAATTATAATTACAATATGTTATCCATTTACAATGGTGCAACGTTCAGGGTATGTATAACACAGAAAAATAATAATTACAAAATGTTGCCCATTTGATTTGGAGCAACGTTCAGGGTTAAATATTATAGCTTAATACTAGCTTTTTTGTCTTGACACGCATTAATAATTAACATATTGTCTATTAACATATTAGTCAACCCTTTAAAATGAGAGTGAGGACGAAACAAAGTGGAAACAGTTGCCCCTTTCAAAGAAGTCGTTGAAGAGATAGAGGGAGCCGGCGGACAATCACAGAGATTCTGCTTTCAGTGCGGCTTGTGTGACACAGTTTGTCCCTGGAACAAGGTAAGGCAGTTCAGTATGCGCAAAGTCATACGTGAGGCCACCTTTGGTTTGACCGAAATCGATGGAGAAGACATCTGGCGCTGCACCACGTGCGGAAGATGTCCAGCACAATGTCCAAGGGGAGTAAATCAGATTCAACTCGGCGTTTCTCTGCGGCGGGTTGCCGCCGGCTATGAAGTCTTCCCGGCGTCAGTCAAGTCCGCCCGCACGGCAAGGGCGAGCCTTATCTCGGAAGGGAATCCGTTGCAGGTAGAGCGGCAGAAACGAGGGGATTGGGCAAAGGAGCACGGGGTCAAACAATATTCCGAAGGAATGGAGGTGCTGTTCTTTGTCGGCTGTTATCTGAGTTACGATCCGAGAATGAAAAAAGTTGCCGCAGCCACGGCCGCTATCCTCAAAAAAGCAGGGGTTGATTTCGGCATATTGGGCAACAAGGAAAACTGTTGCGGCGAAAGTATCCGCAAGTTCGGCAGTGAACAGGTATTCACGTCCCTGGCCAGGGAAAATATCAAGACCTTTATCGACCAAGGGGTAAAGAAAATCCTGGTCTCGTCCCCCCACTGCTACCATACCTTTAAAAACGAATACCCCGAATTCATGGTCAACTTTGAAGTTGTCCATATCAGCCAATATCTGCTGGAACTGCTCGATGAAGGACGCCTCCAGTTCAACCATCCATTTGAAAAGAAAGTCACCTACCATGATCCCTGCTATCTCGGCAGGCATAACAATATATATGACCAACCCCGTACTGTCTTGAACAGGATAGCCGGGCTTGAACTGGTTGAGATGGCCGAATCACGCCGTGACAGCCTATGTTGTGGTGGTGGCGGCGGAAGAATATGGATGGACACGCCGCAAGACCAGAGATTTTCCGACATCAGGTTGAATCAGGCCGTTCAAACTGGAGCCCAGGTGCTGGTAACCAGTTGCCCATATTGCATTACCAACTTCGAGGAAAGCCGCCTCAACCTCGAATACGGTGACTTGCTGGAAATTAAAGATATTACGGAAATCGTTCAGGAAGCAATGTAGCGAATGCCGGCAAACAGGTGAAATTCATCCCGAGAGTCTGGATAGTGGATTTTCCGGTTGGTTGAGTTTTACCGGTAAATCTGAAGTAAATTAGCGACAGCACAAGGAAAAGACAATGAGATACGCAGAGACTGGATATAATCTGGAGATTGATCTGAGCCGCGGCAATATCGAGCGGGTAGCCAGCAATCCCGAGGACAGCCAATTGTATCTGGGGGGATTGGGGACCAATGCCAAGATCATGTGGGACCGGGTAGCCCCGGAAGTAGAGGCCTTTTCGCCTAACAACCTGCTGATTTTCGGCACCGGTCTTTTGTGTGGAACCCCGGCCATAGGCTGCAACCGGACTATCGTCACTACCATTTCGCCGGTGAATCAGTTACTGGCCTTTTCCATGATGGGCGGATTCTGGGCGCCGGAATTGAAGTACGCCGGCTATGACAAGGTAATCCTGCGCGGCAAATCCCCCGACCTGGTCTACATCTGGATCAAGGACGACAAGGTCGAGATTCGCGACGCCTCGCACCTCAGAGGCAAAGGTGCCATAGAGACGGCCAAGCTGATCTGCGAGGAACTCAAGGAACCCAAGGCCCAGGTGGCAGCCATCGGCATGGCTGGTGAGAATCGGGTCTATTTTGCCTCTATTGAACAAGGTCGCTCCAGTGCCAGCCGGGGTGGGCTCGGGGCGGTGATGGGTGACAAGGGAGTAAAAGCCATTGTCGTCCGCGGGACCAAGGATATTCATACAGCGCGGCCTGCTGAATTTGTTGGCCTCTGTAACGAAGTGTTGCAGTACATCCAGTTCCGTGAAAAGAATCCGATCCCTGGAGTCATGGCCATCCTTTCCGGACTGGGATCGCCCCAGGAGATGAAAACCCACGATGAAAAGTGGCATACCGAAAATTTCATGTGGGGCAATTCACGGGAGCGCCGTAAAGATTTCTGGACCGATCAGATCGCCGAGGACTGGACCTCAACTATGAAGGGCATGCAGACACGTTTGATCAGCTGCTACAATTGTCCGATGAAATGTGGCGCGACCATTTCTCCACCGGATAAACCAACATATATGATGAAATGTTTCTCCAAGCTCACCTATACCATGGCGGCTTTCTCCGACCTGCAGTTCGGTCTGGGGATTGCCCAGGCCGCCACCGAGTATGGGGTTGACGGATTTTCCGCCCCGCAGGTTATGGCATTTGCCCTGGAACTCCTGGCAGATGGGATACTCACGGACGATGACTTCCCGGGAATGCCCGAAGACAACGAAGGGCGATTTTATTGGTTGCTGGATCATATAGTCCGACGGGAAGGTATCGGCGATGTGCTGGCCAACGGGACTTACTGGGCAGCCAAGCAGATCGGTAACGGCGCTGAGAAGTATGCCCACAACACTATAAAAAAGACGGAACAGCTGCCTCTCAAGTTGTCCATGCTCAACCCCATCTATTTTCTCATGTACGCAACTGGCGAGAAACTGAACATCACCCAGATCGAGGGGCAGTTCCCGCAAGCGCCATTCCCCACCCGCGAAGAGCGGGAGACCTTCGTCAAGGATTGGTTCCAGGTGCCGGACGAAAAATTCAAACAGTATTTCCTGGACTGGGAACCGCGCGGCGACAATTCGATCCCGTTCTACCCCACCCCGGCGATGTGCTGCGATATCGTTGATTGGCAGGAACGGATGCACTACATCGACGATGCCTTGGGTATGTGTGCCGGTTTGTCGTCGTTTCCGCTCAAACCGCCCTATCATATCCACAACTATCCAAAATTCATTTCTGCAGGGGCTGGATTTGCCATGGACGAAGAGAGCTTAACCAAGGCAGCCAAGCGCTATCGTACCCTGGTGCGGGCCATCAACACCACACGAGGTGTGCGCAGAAAAGATGATAAGCCACCGGAAAATCACTGGAAGAAGCGCTTCCCAGATTTAGAAAAAGAGCTCTTGGACACCTACTACGCATTTAAAGGATGGAACGAGCAGGGTATCCCCACCGAGGAGGCGCTGCGCAATCTGGGACTGGACTATGTATATGAAGAGTTTGAGAAACGCGGCGTCTATTCGGACAATGGGGATGCACCTTCCGAGACGACCCCGGCCGAGACCGGCAAGGAGGTGTAATTTTGGCAACTGAAAAAAAGATCGTCAAAACAATTAAAATCAATGCTGACCTGTGCAACGGTTGCCGTGCCTGTGAAATGATCTGTTCAGCCTTTCACGCCGAGCCCAAATACTCCAGTAACAATCCAGCCAGATCCCGGGTCCAGGTCCTGCGCCATCCACTGGAAGATATATATATACCGGTCTATGCCGGTGAGTCCGCCGGAGCTGAATGCGCTGGACGGGGCGTTTACGTCATAGATGGCAAGGAATATGAAGAGTGTGCCTTTTGCCGTTCACCCTGTCCATCCCGCGAAGACTTCAAAGAACCTGATTCAGGCCTGCCGTTGAAATGCGATATGTGCGAAGGAGAAGAGGAACCTTTGTGCGTCAAGTGGTGCATCACCGATGCACTGGTATTGGAGGTACGGGAAGAAGAGGTTGAAGTTGTGGAAGAACAGGAAATGCTGGACATCGGCTTGGCATCGTTGATCGAAAAGCACGGCAAGCAGAAGGTCATGGATGCCGTGGCCAGAATGTCTGCTTCTACAAAAAGTCTCAAATAACGCTTCTAATCCTTCGAAAAAAAGGAAACAAACCGTGGAAAACCAGTCGATTGTACAACGCTCTGAGGGTTCGGGTCAAGGCAACTTTGGAGACGTCATGGTGGTCGGCGGCGGAATCAGCGGCATTCAGGCCTCGCTGGATCTGGCCACCGCCGGTTTCAAGGTCTACCTGATCGAAAAGGGGCCGGCCATCGGTGGCCACATGGCGCAGCTGGACAAGACGTATCCGACCAACGACTGCTCGATGTGAATTCTTTCACCGAAACTGGTCGAGGTCGGCCGGCACCCCAATATCAAGGTTCTCACCTACACCGACGTTGACAGCGTCGACGGACAGTCTGGCGACTTTACCGTCAGGCTGACCAAGAAACCGCGCTACATCATCGAAGACAAATGTACCGGCTGCGGCGTCTGCGTCGAGTATTGTCCGGTGAAATATCCCGATCAGTACAACCAGGAAATCTCCGACAACAAGGCCGTCCATATCTACTTCGCCCAGGCCATCCCGTTGATCACCTACATCGACGAGAGCTGCCTGTACCTGAAAGAAAAGAAATGCCGGATCTGTGAAGGCGCGTGCAAGAACGACGCCATCGATCTGCACCAGATCCCGGAGAAGATGGAGCTGAACGTGGCAGCCATCGTCCTCTCTCCCGGCTATGACGTTTTCGATCCGAAGATCCGGGACGAGTACGGCTACGGCAGGCTGCAGAACGTCGTCACCGGCATGGACTACGAACGGCTGATGTGCGCCACCGGTCCGTACGAGGGCGAGATCCTGCGCGCCTCGGACAGGCGCCATCCCCACAACGTCGCCTGGATCCAGTGCGTCGGCTCCCGCCGCGACACCGCAGGCGACAACGGCTACTGCTCATCGGTCTGCTGCACCTACGCCCAGAAACAGGTGATTCTTACCAAGGATCACGACAGCAATGCCGCCTGCACGATCTTCCACAACGATGTGCGCGCCTACGGCAAGGGCTTCGAAACCTTCTACCAGCGGACCCAGCAGCTCCCGGACGTCAGGTTTATCCGCAGTTATGTGTCGATCGTCGGTGAAGACCCGGAAACCAAAAACGTCATCGTCCGCTATGCCACCGAATCCGAGGGGGTCAAAGAAGAATCGTTCGACATGGTCGTGCTCTCCGTCGGTCTCAACCCGCCCAAGGATTATCAGGGTCTGGCGAAGAAGTTCGGTATCGAGGTCAACGGCCACGGCTTCTGTCAGATCGATTCCGCCAACCCGATGGCCACCACCCGTCCGGGGATCTTTGTCAGCGGCGCCTTCCAGGGGCCGATGGACATCCCCGAATCGGTCTTTACCGCCAGTGCCGCCGGCTCCCAATGCGGCGAGTTGCTGAACTACCGCCGGGGCAAACTGACCACCGAAAGAGTCTACCCACCGGAGACCGACAATACCGCGGCGGAGCCGCGTATCGGGGTGTTCGTCTGCCACTGCGGCGCCAATATCAGCCGGGTGGTCGACGTCCCCGACACGGTCGCCTACACCCAGACGCTGCCCAATGTGGTCCACGTCCAGCAACAGCTCTTCTCCTGCGCTACCAACTCGATGAAGGCGATCGTCGACACCGTCAAGGAGAAGTCGCTCAATCGGGTGGTGATCGCCGCCTGCAGCCCCAGGACCCTGGAAGCGCTGTTCCGCGACACACTGCGTGAAGCGGGGATCAACAAATATTATCTGGATATGGCCAATATCCGGGAGCACTGCTCCTGGTGCCATTCCCGCGAGAAGGAAGCAGCCACGGCCAAGGCCAAGGACATCGTCCGCATGTCGGTGGCCCGCTCGATCAACCTCGAACCCTTGCAGGAGTTCGACCTGCCGGTCAACAGGGCGGCCCTGGTGGTCGGCGGCGGTCTGGCCGGCATGACCTGCGCCCTGTCCATCGCCGACCAGGGCCACGACGTCTACCTGCTGGAACGGGAGGCCGAACTGGGCGGCAACGCCCGCCGGCTTCATTCCACCATCGACGGCAAGGACGTCCAGGCCGATCTCGCCCGACTGATCCGCAGGGTCTACCGCCATCCGGCAATCCACGTCTACAACGAGGTGGTCATCACCGAGTCAACCGGCTACATCGGCAACTTCGTGACCCGGATCACCTCGGAGCGGGGGCCTTCGGTCATCGAGCATGGGGCCACGGTCATCGCCATCGGCGCCGAAGAGTACAAACCCACCGAATACCTGTACGGGCAGGATGAGCGCGTCGTGACCCACCTTGAACTGGGTGAACGCATTGCCCGAAACGATACCGCCGTCACCGGGGCCCAGAGCGTGGTGATGATCCAGTGCGTCGGCTGCCGCAACCAGGACCGCAACTACTGCAGCCGGGTCTGCTGCAGCCATAGCGTCAAGAACGCCCTGAAACTCAAGGCGATCAACCCGAAGATGGATGTCGCCATCGCCTTCCGGGACATGCGCACCTACGGCTTCAACGAAACATACTACCGTGAGGCATCCCACGAAGGCGTGCGCTTCATTCGCTGGACCCCGGAAGATCCGCCGATGGTGGAGGCGGCCGAGGCCGATGACGGCCGCGCCGTGCTGCAGGTGACGCTGCCCGACCCGATCCTGGGCCAGAAGCTGGCCTTGGACGCCGACCTGCTGGTATTGGCCGCGGCCGTTATCCCGTCCAGAGGCGCCCAGGAGATTGCCGGCCTGTTCAAGGTGCCGCTGGGACCGGACGGGTTTTTCCAGGAAGGCCATGTCAAACTCCGGCCGGTGGAATTTGCCACGAGCGGCGTCTTTCTCTGCGGCATGGCCCACTACCCCAAGCATATGCCCGAGGCGGTCAACCAGGCCTACGGCGCGGCCGGCCGGGCCCTGACCCTGCTCGCCAACGACATCGTCACCGTGTCCGGGGCGGTGTGCGAGGTCAACGAAAAACAATGCATGGGCTGCGGCGCCTGTATCGAGGTCTGCAGCTATGATGCCATTGAGTTGCGCAAGACAAAACTGGGCCAGAAGGCCGTCGTCAATCCGGTGATCTGCAAGGGAGACGGTCTGTGCAACGCCGTCTGTCCCACCGGGGCCATTGTCCTGAAACATTTCACCGACCGGGAGATCGAAAGCCAGATCGATGCGCTGCTTCCCGAACCGATAGTCGTCAAATGACAAGCGAGGAGATTGCGAACCATGAGTAAAGGACACATGTTCACCCCCAGAATCATCGGCTTTGTCTGCCACTGGTGAGTATACGGGGCGGCTGACCTGGCTGGAGTTTCCAGACTGCAATACTCGACGAATATGAGGCTGGTTCGCTTGATGTGTTCGGGCCGGGTGGATTTGGCGCACATCCTGCGGGCCTTCGCCAAGGGCGCGGATGGTGTCTTCATCGGCGGCTGCCGGCTGGGTGAATGCAACTACATCACCCACGGCAACTACCATGCCCTCAACCTGGCCCTGCTGGGCAAAAAGATCCTCGAGCATATCGGGCTCAATCCGCGGCGGCTGCACATCGCCTTCATGTCGGGCGGTGAAGGCAACCTGTTTGCCTCGGTGGTGGACGATTTCTGCAAGACGATCAAAGAGCTCGGCCCCATCGGCCAATCCGAGGAGATCACGCCGGCCCGGCTTGAAGATGCCGTGACCGACATCATCCGACTGGTCCCCTACATCAAGATCGAAAAACACGACAAGCTGACGGTCTGCCTGGAGGATGAAACCGCCTACGACGGTCATTTCAGCCTCGACGAGATCAAGCGGCTGTTCGCTGAGGTGGCTTCGTACCATATCGACCCGGCCAAGTGCCAGGCGTGCATGATCTGCGCCAGGAGCTGCCCGGTCGAGGCCATCGACGGCGGCAAGGGCGTGGTCCATGTCATCGATCAGGACAAGTGCATCAAGTGCGGCACCTGCCTGAATGCCTGCCCCTCCCGGTTCGGTGCGGTCACCAAAATTGTCGGCGGCCCGGTGCCGCCGCCACTGCCGCTGGACCAGCGAACCATTGTACGCAAGGGCGGGAAAGAAAAAACCACTTCGACTGAAAAGGCGCTGCCATGACCGAAGATACCATCTGGAACGGAACATATGACGTGGAACCAGCGGAAATGGCGGCGATTTTCTTCAGCAATTTAGAACTAAAAGGATAACGACATTATGGAGCTTACCTATCATCAGTTGACACAGGAAAACGGCATAGCCCGAATCACGTTCAACCGTCCGAAGCACAATGTGTTGAACATGGCCATGATGCAGGAGTTGACCGCCATTTTGGCTGAACTCAACGGCGATTCCGGGCTGAAATGCGTGGTCATTGCCGCCCAGGGGGCCAGTTGGTGTGCCGGCGTCGAAGTCCTCGACCACAAACCTGAACTGGCGCCGGACATGATCCTGAACTTCGACGCCCTGCTCAAGCAGATTCATGCCATGTCGGTTCCCACCATCGCCGCCGTCAACGGCGCCTGTCTGGGCGGTGGGATGGAGGTCGCCATCGCCTGCGATATCGTCGTCGCCGCCAGATCGGCAGTATTTGGCCAGCCCGAGATCAAGCTGGGCTTCCTGCCGCCCTACGCCGCCGTCCGTCTGCCTCGGCTGGTCGGGCCGTCGAGGGCCATCGAGATCTGTACCACCGGAAAGCGCTACAGCGCCGAGGCAATGCAGCAGATGGGAGTCGTCTGCGATGTCTTCGACGAAGGTGCATTGGAAAAAGGGGTGGCCAATCTGACCAAGGAGATCCAGCACGCCAGTCCGCTGATCATCCGGCTCAACAAAAAGGCGGTCAACCAGCATGTCGGCATGCCGATCAACGAGGCGATGGAAAGCGTCAACGACATGTTCCTCAACCAGTTGATGCATACCGAGGACACCCTTGAAGGCATCAAAAGCTTTGAAGAAAAACGTCGTCCCGAGTGGAAGAACAGGTGAGCGACTACCGTCCTCGCATGACCGACGCCGGCGTCCGGCCGACGCATACCGTTTCGGTAATCGACGAACGGGGTGCAACCAGGCAGGTCGAGATTGCCGGCGAATTACCGCTGACGATCCGGGTCGACGGCCATGAAATCGTCACCCTGATGACGCTCGGCACCCAACCGGAGATGCTGGCGCTGGGGTATCTGCGCAACCAGCGCCTGATCACCGAGATCGAGAACATCGAATCGGTCCGGGTCGATTGGCCGACCGAGTCCGTCTCTATCCAGACCAAGGACGGCAGCGGTGAGCAACTCAAGGAGAAGCTGACCGGACGGACGGTTACCACCGGCTGTGGCCAGGGCACCGTGTTCAGCTGCATGATCGACGGGCTCTATGCCGTCAAGCTGCAGCCCATCACCCTGCGCCAGTCGCAGTTGAGCCGGTTGATGAAGTCGCTCGCCCCCTACAACGAGATCTACCGGTCGGCCGGGGCGGTGCATGGCTGTGCGCTGTGCAGCGACGGGAATGTGGAGATATTCGTCGAGGATGTCGGCCGTCACAACGCCGCCGACACCATCGCCGGCAAGATGTGGCTGGACCGGATCAGCGGCCGCAACAAGGTCTTTTACAGCACCGGCCGCCTCACCTCGGAAATCGTGATGAAGGCGGCGTTGATGGAGATACCGGCCATCATCTCCCGGTCCGGCATCACCCACATGGGGCTGAATCTCGCCCGGGACCTCGGCATCATCATGATCGCCCGGGTCAAGGGCGAGAAGTTTCTCATTTTCAACGGGCAGGAACATTTCATCCATGATCTGGATTCCCTATGAACCGCAAACAAGATAAGGAGTGGTCGTTATGACAACAATGGTATCCTGGCAGATGGTCAACCCCAAGCAACCGCTGGAACGTGTGGAAGCTCCCCTTCCCGAGCCGAAGGACGGTGAAGTCCTGCTGAAAGTCAGCGGCTGCGGCGTGTGCCACACCGACCTGGGCTTCTTCTATGACGCAGTTCCGATCAAATCGGCTCTGCCGCTGACCCTTGGCCATGAAATCAGCGGCATCGTCGAGGCGACCGGCCCCGGGGCCGAAGCATGGGCCAAATGCGCCGTCGTAGTCCCGGCGGTCATGCCCTGCGGCGAATGCGAGTCCTGCAAGGAAGGCCGCGGCAACATCTGCAGCTTCCAGAAGATGCCGGGCAACGACATCCAGGGTGGCTTCGCCAGCCATATCGTGGTGCCGGCCAAGCAGCTGTGCAACGTCCCGGTCGACGAGAACATGCAGCCGATCAGCGCCACCGGCATCACCCTGGAGGAGTTGTCGGTTGTGGCCGATGCCATCACCACGCCCTATCAGGCGATCATCGAGGCCGGCCTGTCCGAGCAGGATCTGGCCGTGTTCATCGGCGTCGGCGGTGTCGGTGGCTTCGGCGCCCTGCTGGCCAAGAGCTTCGGGGCCGCGGTGGTGGCAATCGACGTCGATTCGCAGAAGCTCGAAAATCTGTCTCCTTATGTCGATGCGACCTTCAACGTCAAGGAAATCCCGTTCAAGGATCTGCGCAAGAAGGTCTACGGCGTCGCCAAGGAGACGGGGCGGTCGACCACCCATATCAAGATCTTCGAGACATCCGGCACCGCCGCCGGACAGAAGACCGCCTTCGGCCTGTTGACCTTCGGCGCCCACCTGTCGGTCGTCGGCTTCACCCTCGACATGGCCGAGTTCCGTCTGTCCAACCTGATGGCCTTCAATGCCACGGCCCGGGGCAACTGGGGCTGTGTGCCGGAATACTATCGACCGGTCGTCGATCTGATCCTGGCCGGCAAGATGGACCTCAAGCCGTTTGTCAAGACCTTCCCGCTGGCCTCCATCAACGAAGTGTTCGAGATGGCGCACCACCGTAAGATCAACCAGCGTCCCATCATGGTACCTTAACCTGCAAAAAGAATTTTCCCCGGTTATCCCGGTGGAGCAAAAAGGAGAATAGAACATGAGCGATTTGAATTGGCTGCCTCGAGAGTCCGGACTGAAAGACCATCACCTGTGGAGCGAGGATATCTTTTCCACCCAGGCCCCCGGCGTAATTTTTGAAAAAAAACCGATCCGCGACCCGCAGGGCAACCTTGTTGACGGACTGTACTCGGCCTGGGTCACCCTGAACAATCCCGATCAGTACAACTCGTATACCACCGAGATGGTCAAGGCGGTCATTGCCGGTTTTCACCGGGCCTCGGCCGATTCCTCGGTGGTGGCCTGCGTCTTCACCGCCGTTGGCAACAAGTCCTTCTGCACCGGCGGCAACGTCAAGGAGTATGCCGAGTACTACTCCAAACGGCCGAACGAGTACGGGATCTACATGGATCTGTTCAACGCCATGGTCGACGGTATTCTGTCGTGCAAGAAACCGACCATCTGCCGGGTCAACGGCATGCGGGTGGCCGGTGGTCAGGAGATCGGCATGGCCACCGATATCACCATCTCCAGCGACCTGGCGATCTTCGGTCAGGCCGGCGCCAAGCACGGCTCCGCCCCGGATGGAGGCAGCACCGATTTCCTGCCGTGGATGCTGCCAACGGAACTGGCGATGTGGAACTGTGTCTCCTGCGAGATGTGGAGCGCCTACAAGATGTTCCGCCTTGGCCTGATCTCCAAGTGTGTGCCGGTCATCAAGGACAACGGCAAGTGGGTCCGCAACCCCACCGTCCATACCGATTCCTATGTCGCCGACGGCGAACTGGTGTACGGCGAGTACAAGAGCGGCGACGCCGCCAAAACCGGACGCGACTATCTGAAAAAGGCCACGATCGATTTCGAACTGCTCGACAAGGAAGTCGACAAGGTCATCTGGACCTATACCAACCTGTTCCCCGGCTGCCTGATCAAGAGCATCGAGGGGATCCGCTTGAAGAAGAAATTTTTCTGGGATCAGTCCAAGGTGATCAACCGTCACTGGCTGGCCGCCAACATGTCCGGCGAGGCCTTCCTCGGTTTCAACGCCTTCAACACCAAGAAGATCACCGGCACCGATGTCATCGATTTCATCGAATACCGCAAGCGCCTCGCCGCCGGAGAATCCCTGGATACCGAGATGATGGCAGCCGTGCTGGCAACCCCGAAAGAATAACCATAGCGATCAATCGACCAACCATCACCAAGAGGGAAATGTATGTTACTGCAAGGTAAAAGTGCCATCGTCACCGGTGGCTCCCAGGGAATCGGCACCGCCGTCTCCCTGATGCTGGCCGAGGAAGGCGCCAACGTCTGTCTGACCTACCGCAGCCACAAGGAAGAGGCCGAAGCGATCGTCAAACAGATCGAAGGGATGGGGCGAAAGGCCATCTGCGTCAAATGTGATATCGCCTCCTTCACCGAGGCCGAAGCCGTGGTCAAGGCCGCCCTGGAGGCCTTCGGCAAAATCGATATCCTGGTCAACAACGCCGGCATGAACTGGGACGGCGTCTGCTGGAAGATGACCGAGGAGCAGTGGGACCGGGTCCTGGAGGTCAACCTGAAGGGCTATTTCAATTTCACCCGTCACACCGCCCCCCTGCTCAAGGAGCAGAAATCGGGACGGATCATCAACGTGACCTCGATCAACGGCCTGCGCGGCAAGTTCGGCCAGTCAAACTACAGCGCCTCCAAGGCCGGCATCATCGGCTACACCAAGGCGGTGGCCAAGGAACTGGGCGCCTTCGGGGTGACGGTCAACGCCGTCGCCCCCGGGCTGATCGAGACCCCGATGCTGAAGGAGTCCGAGGCCCGCGACAAGATCGTCGACATGGCGATGGCCGAGATCGTCCTCAAGCGGGTCGGCGAACCCGACGACCTGGCCAACCTGATCGCCTTCCTGGCATCGGACAAGGCCAAGCATATCACCGGCGAATGCATCAAGGTCGACGGCGGCCAATACATCTAACACCCCGTTGGGGGGCATGAGCGCCTTGTCCGGATCATCCCGCGATGCAAAACCGTCGGGAGCGGACAAGGCGCTCGTCTCAAAAAGGACACAGCGATGAAAAAAGTAGCCATTATCGGAGTTGGACAGAGCAAATTTGTCCGTAATTATCCGGGATCGATCCGTGAGCTGGCGTTCGAAGGTTTCAAGGAAGCGATCACCGATGCCGGGATCACCGCCAAGGATATCGATGCGTCGATTCTGTGCTCGGCCCCGGAATATGACAAACAGCGGTCGCCGTCAGCGGTCGTTGCCGAATACCTCGGGCTCAACCCGCAGCCGACCTTCTATGTCGAAACCCTCTGCTCGTCGTCGAGCACCGGCCTCAAGATGGCCTACGCCATGGTGGCCTCCGGCCTGCACGACGTCGTCGCCGTCATCGGCCTGCAGAAGATGTCGGAAATCTCCTCGGCCGAGAGCCAGGAACGGATGGGCCGCGGCGCCGACATCCAGTGGGAGAGCCCCTTCGGCACGATGATGCCGGCCTATTACGCCATGCACGCCCAGGCCCACATGGCCAAGTACGGCACCACCCTGGAAGATCTGGCGGCGGTTCGGGTCAAGGCCTCGACCTACGGCCAGCTCAACGACCGTGCGGTATTCCGCAAGGCGGTCGCCTTGGAAAACTTCACCGACCCCAAGAACATGATGTCGGGCCCGGTCTCCAGTCCCCTGCGGGTCGGCGATTGCTGTGCCAACGCCGACGGCACCTCGTGCCTGATCGTCGCCAGTGCCGAAAAGGCCAAGTCCTTCAGCAAGAAACCGGTGTGGATCAAGGGAATAGGCACCGCCAGTGCCAGCGTCAACCTCGCCGGCCGGGATCGTCTGTTCGGGCTGAAGGCGGCGGAGCAGGCGGCTAAGGAGGCCTACGCCATGGCCGGGGTGGGACCCAAAAATATCGATGTGGCCGAAGTCCATGACTGCTTCACCATCGCCGAGCTGCTGGCCTACGAGGCCCTGGGCTTTGCCGCGCCCGGCGGGGCCAAGGAGCTGATCCGGGGCAAAGAGACCTACAAGGAGGGGAGCATCCCGGTCAACGTCGACGGCGGTCTGCTTTCCAAGGGTCACCCAATCGGCGCCACCGGCGGCAGCCAGGTCCGCACCATTGTCCTGCAGCTGCGGGGTGAAGCAGGCGACATTCAGGTCAAGGATCCGCAGATCGGCTTGGTGCATAATATCGGCGGGGTGGGCATCTACGGCAACGTAACCATTCTTGGCAACGAGTAATCTGGAGGATGAGATGAGTGAAAAAAAAGAAGATGTCCGCTTCGGCAAATTCGGCACGGTGAGCTTCACCAAAACAACACGGGTCAACGATTTTATTGACCATCTGGAAGGCGGCAAGGTCATGCATACCGTCTGCAAAGGCTGCGGGGCCAAGTTTTTTCCGCCCCGGGCCGACTGTGCCGCATGCCTTTCCAGCGACATGGAGTGGCGCGAGGTCAGCGGTGCCGGCAAACTGGTATCCTACAGCCAGCTCCAGTACGCCCCTGTGGGATTTGAAAAAGACGTGCCCTACAGCATCGCCATGCTCGATTACGGCGACTATCAGGTCTTCGGACGGCTCGACAACGCCCTCGATCTGTCCGAGGTCAAGATCGGCATGGCGATGACCACCGTCGTCAATCACCTGGCCAACGGCCAGTTGAACTATATCTTTAAAAAAGCATAGCTACAGGGTTATTGACGACAAAGAACGTGGAATACATACAGGGTTGATCCAAGCCCCCCTGCCCTGCTGCCGCCGTTTGCAATTCGCGGCCCAGCAGTGCAGCGGCTTGAGGGATACCGCCAGGCAGGTGGAGTGACGAGGGCAGTATCCCTCGTGCGCGGAGCGGCCTCCGGAAGATGTGGTGACACCTCTCTTCCGGCAGGCCGCATATTCGTTGTTAGACCAATAGTTTTCCTCACCGGAAGAGCTCCCATGAGATCTTCACTGATCGCCATCTTTGACGATAACAAAAGCGCCATCCTCGCGGAATGGATCGACTCGGTCAGAACGCAGATCAGCGCCATGTACGCCGATCGGCCGGAAAGTGAGATTGTCGCCACAGTCACCGAGGCCTACGAATCCTTTATCACCGCCTTGTTCGACAACGATCTCAGTCGCATCAACCGCTTTATCGAGATGATCGCGCGAATGCGGCTGATGATCGGCTTCCCTCTCTCCGATGTCCAGATGGCCTTTGAGTTTTTCCGTAGCATTTCTATTCCCTTGCTGGTCAAAGAGACCACCGGCAACGAATTGCAGGATGCCATCGAATACATCAACCGATGTCTGACCTATACCATCCATCGCTTCAGCGATCTGTTTCAATCCATGCAGCAGGAGAAAATTCTCAAGCAGAACCAACTCCTGGAAAAACAGGTGCGCCTGCGCACGGCCGAATTGAAGGAATCGGAACAGAGGTATAAGATTTTAGTCGAGGAGATCAATGACGGATTCATTGTCATTCACGATGAGGTCCTGGTCTTTGTCAACTCCGCGACCGGATTGATGCACGGATATCAGCCCTCGCAGATGATCGGCCAGAAATTCTGGGATTTCGTCGCTCCAGGCCACCGTAAACGAGTCAAGGCGGCCTATCATCCGAAATTAGCGACCAGGGATTCCCTGCCGATGTTCGAATATCAGCGCATTGCCCGCAATGGTGAATGCTATCCCACCGAGATTTTCTCCAAGGTTACAGAGTGGGACGGCAGAATGTCCGTTATCGGCATCTGCCGCGACATCACCACCCGGGTGCAGTTGGAGCAGAAGATTCGTGAATCGGAACGGATGGCCGACATCGGCCGGATGACGACCTCGCTGTCTCACGAGATCCGCAATCCCCTGTCGGCGGTGCAGATGAATCTTCAGATTCTCAAGAAAAACCCCCAATTGCAGGGAAACGACCAAAAAAGGGTCGATATTTCCGTAAGAGAGGTGAAACGTCTCGAAAAAATACTGCAGGAACTGCTCGATTTCGCCAAACCCATCCGGTTGAATGCCAGGAAAGAATCCCTGAACGAAGTTCTGCTCTCTTCCATTGAACTGCTGGAGATGAAATTGGAATCGGAGAATATCATCCTCAATACAGACCTGGATCCCACCATCCCCCTCATGCATATCGACGGCCAACTGCTCGTCCAGGCCGTCCTGAACCTCCTGATAAACGCCGTCGAGGCCTCCACGGCGGGACAGACAATCTATCTCCGCAGCCAATATGACAAGGAACTCGGGGAGATGGTTGAAATTATGGTTTCCGATCAAGGCCCGGGGATACCTGACAATATTATGATGGAGATCTTCAAGCCGTTTTTCACCACCAAGGTCAGGGGGACCGGTCTAGGGCTCAACAATGTCAAACGTATTGCCGAAGCCCACATGGGACGCGTCGAGGTCCGAAAAATATTTCCCCGGGGCGCATGCTTTACCATTCAGATCCCGGTGCAATAGGAGGACTGTTCGATGAAGCTGAAGATCCTGCTGATCGATGATGAAGTATCCATCCTGGAAACCCTGGAGATGTTCTTCACTGAAAAAGGGCATCAGGTGTTCAAGGCGGAAACCGGCGAGAGAGGGTTCGCCCTGTTTTGTGAACATCTGCCGGATATTGCGATTATCGATATTCACCTGCCCGACAGCAACGGTCTGGAGATACTGACCCGGATCCAGAACGAAGGCCATCTCACCAAGGTGATAATGATCACCGCCTATCACGATATGGAAACCACCATCCAGGCGATGAAATCCGGGGCATTCGATTATATTCATAAGCCGCTGGACGTAGATCTGGTGGAAGAGGCGATCCAGCGCGTCACCAGCATGCTCGAGGCCGAGCAGGTGAAATTGAACGATCTCCCCAAACCGAAGAACTCGAATCCGGATCTGATCGTCGGCAAAAGCGAGCAGATGCGAAAGATTTTCAAAACCATCGGATTGGCGTGCCAGAAACGAACCACGGTTTTGATCCAGGGAGAGACCGGCACCGGCAAGGAAGTCGTTGCCCGGGTCATTCACCGCAACAGTCTCTATAAGAATGAACCTTTCGTGACCCTTGATTGCAGTTCCGTGGTCCCAAGTCTTATCGAGAGCGAGTTGTTTGGACACATGGAAGGCGCTTTCACCGGCGCCAGCCGCACCCAGAAAGGCAAAATCGAGCTTGCCGGAAACGGCACCCTGTTTCTGGATGAGATTGGCGAACTGGCGTATGAAGTCCAGGGCAAACTGCTGGGATTTCTCCAACGCCATGAATATATGCGCCTAGGCGGCCAGGAGACGCTGAAATCCAACTGTCGAATTCTCGCCGCCACCAATCGCGACCTGTTCGGCATGGTCAACAGGAACGAGTTCAGACGGGACCTTTTTTACCGCCTGCGGGTGGTCATCATTCAATTACCACCGCTGCGAGAACGACTTTCGGATATCGATGAACTGGTCGATCATTTTCTCCAGAAAATCAATCTCAAATTACATTCCGGGGTCCTGCATGTGCAGGATGGTGTTCTTGAGCGGCTAAAAGCGCATCAATGGCCGGGAAACGTGCGCGAACTTGAAAATGTTCTGGTTGAAGCGGTAGTCCAAACCAGAGGCAGCGTGCTGCTGCTCGACGACATTGATACAATCCTGTGCAGGTACCTTCAGACGGAAGAAATCGAGGGTGGCCCCTGTTCGTTGGACAACATGGAAAAGGAGCATATCAGGAAAACCCTGGATGCCTTGAACTGGAGACGTACCGAGGCGGCCCAGCGTCTTAAGATTTCGATGCCCACACTGCGAAGCAAGATCAAAAAATACAATATCAAGCCATCGGACGGCGAGTCATATCATTGATCGTCACAACCTGGAAGCCCCGCTGCCGGCTTTCCCAGGGCCGCCGGAAATCCGCAACCCAACCTTGTGCATGGAGGATAAGAGATGATCGGGATCAACAAAATCGACCACATCTGTATCGCGGTTCGTGACCTGCAGGAAGCGAAGCAGCGATGGGGACGGCTTCTTGGCAAAGCAGAGCCCGAACTCGAATATATCTTCGCTGAAGAATCGATCGAAGTCGCCAGGTATTACGTCGGCGAGGTGGGATTCGAACTGATGCGCTCCACCCGCAGCGGCAGCCCTGTCGACCAGTTTATCGACAAGCATGGCGAGGGGGTGATGCTCATTTCCTTTCAGGTGCCGGACACTGCCGCCGCCATCCCGATTCTCAACGCCAATCATTACCAGATGATCGACCGGAAACCACGGGTCTGGGAGGGCTCACATTATGCCTTTCTCCACCCTGAAGCCCTCAATGGGGTTCTGGTTGAAATCATCGATGGCGGTCGCAAATAGAGATATCCCCAGATAAGATCTTTCTCCCACCGAAAAAAACTTTCCCCCAGGTCGACCAAGCACCGTTTTCGGCCCTCTCCACCATTAAGCTATCTATCTGGAATCAATACACTTCAAAATTCCTCCGCGCAAATGATGCCACTGTTTTTGCTGGCGTGATTCTTGCTTGATTACGAGCATAGTGTGCACCATCGGTTGCCCATCGGGGCAGTCTCCAATCAATCAGGCACCAGGAGGAAAAAAAATGCATGTTGAATTGAATCTCCCAGAAACGTTCAACGCCGCCGACTACTTCGTCGATCGGAACATCAGAGAAGGCCGAGGCCAGAAGACTGCGATTCTCTGCCGCGACAATGCCTTTACCTATGCCCAGGTCCAGGCAGGCATGAACAAAGTGGGAAATGCGCTCAAGGGGCTGGGCATCGAAATGGAGAATCGAGTCGCCCTTTTGCTGCTGGATTCGGAATTCTATCCCCTGTCCTTCTTCGGGGCCATCAAGATCGGGGCGGTACCAATCTGCCTCAACACCCTGATGCAACCCAAGGACTACCTCTATTTTCTCAACGACAGCCGTGCCAAGATCTTGATCATCGACGAGGAACTCTACAGCAAGTTCGAACCGATCAAAGACAAGCTCCGCTTCCTCAAGCATATCATCGTCGTGAACGGACAGGCCCCGGCCGGAACCATCAGTTTCGATTCCTTCGTCGCGGGGGCATCCGACCAGCTCGAGGCGGCGCCGATCACCCCGGACGATGCCTGCTTCTGGCTCTACAGCTCGGGGTCCACCGGTCAACCCAAGGGGACCATCCACCTGCAGCATGACATGGTCTATGCCGCCGAAACCTATGGCAAGCAGGTGCTGGGGATTCAGGAACACGACATCTGTTTCTCGGCGGCCAAGCTCTTTTTCGCCTACGGTCTTGGCAATGGCCTATACTTTCCCTTCAGTGTCGGGGCGACCTCCGTCCTGATGCCGGTTCGGCCGGTCCCGGCCTCGGTGTACGAGACCATCGCCCGCTACCGGCCGACCCTGTACTTCGGCGTCCCGACCCTGTATGGCTCGATGCTGCAGGAAGAGGGCAGCCTCGACGGTGTCAGGCTCTGCGTTTCGGCCGGGGAAGCGTTGCCTGCTGATATCTTCAAACGCTGGCAACAGCGGCATGGCGTTGAGATCATCGATGGCATCGGTTCCACAGAGCTGAGCCACATCTTTATCTCAAACCTCCCGGGCAAGGCCAAGCCGGGAAGCTCGGGAAAAGTGGTCCCCGGATACGACGCCCGCATAGTGGATGAAAATTTTCAGGATATACCGGTCGGAGAGGTCGGAACCCTTCTCATCAAAGGGGATAGCGCGGCTGCCGCGTACTGGAATAAACATCAGAAGACGAAAAGCACCATGCTGGGTGATTGGGTGAACACCGATGACAAGTATGCTGTGGATGAAGAAGGCTACTTCTATTACATCGGTCGATCCAATGACATGCTCAAGGTAGGGGGAATATGGGTCTCTCCCGTCGAGGTCGAGGCGTGCCTGATCGAACACCCGGCAGTGCTCGAATGCGCCGTCGTTGGTGCTACCGATGACAAGAACCTTGTCAAACCGAAGGCGTTTGTCGTCTTGAAACGTGGCTATGCCCCAGATGATCAATTGAAAAAGGATCTCAAGGAGTATGTCAAAAAAACGCTCGCCCATTACAAGTACCCGCGATGGATCGAGTTTGTCGATGACCTTCCCAAGACAGCGACCGGAAAGCTCAAACGTTTTGAGTTGAGAGCATAGACTTCGATCCAACAATACGATAGGTGATACCAGTTATGGATCAATTTATGGTAAAACGCAGTTTCAACAGCCTGATCACAACGGGAATTGTTGCCGCTGTGGCCTGCTTCATCCTGAGCCTGATTATTGGCCGGTCTGGGGATGGATGTCCAAAAGCATTATTCTGGCCTTCGGAGCGCCGGGGCCGCAGGAGGTGGATGCCAAAACCGCCGGGAAATTTGTCCAGGTCTTCGCCGAAGCGACTTTCTTCTGGATGATCATCAACGCCTGGATCTGGCAGGCCCTGCTCTTCGGCGGTTATGGCAAATATTCGCTCACCGACCGCCAGCCCTGGGCCGGGATCTGGTATTCCGTTGTCGGTTTGGCGGTTGGTGTGGTTGGTTTTCTGGTCGTTGTGGGGCTGAGCGGCATATGGTGGAAACCATTCAGCATGGCGACACTCTTCATACCACAAACAGCTGGAATCAGGGCTACAGGGATTTTTCCAGGTTGATGAAGTCGCTTCGATGAAATCCCAGCGTCTTGAAAAAAGAGACGAGATCCGTGGCATCCCATTGTACGGCGGTGTAGAGATTGGTGACGCCCTGGGCTTTGTAAAACTCGAAAATTTCCCGTGCCAACCGGGCGCCGATCTGTTTCCCCATGTACTTCGGCTCTACCCCCATGGAAGCAATCCATGCTTTTTTTCCCATACCAAAGGTAAAGGCCATGACGAAACTGATCATAAAACCGACCACCTTGCCTTCGAATTCGGCCACGAAGCAATTCGGCTCCAGTGTCAGCTTTTCGCGAGGATTTTCCACCAACTCCCCGAAATCCTCGGGCAGGTCTTTTTTGGTGATAAGCTCGTAAATTCTCTTGATATCATCGATATCATCGAGTCTCATCTTTCTGATTGAGACGCTTATTTCATCTGGATTCATTTTTTTCAGCACGTCCTCAGTCTAATCTGATAATCTTCACACGGTGGCCTACCCAGACCGGGGGTAAATAAACTCTGCCGCTGTTGCCACTGAGTTTGACCTCCTTTTCGATCATTTCCTCACCAAATACCTCAAATTTGACCTTCCCAGGCTTGGTATTGGCCTGGTCTGATTGGACGGCGAGGTGTTCAGGGCCATCAGTATTGCTGATTTTGCTTTCCACTGTTCTATCACTCAATTATTTTACGTTCAAATCAGAATTGATACATCAAGTCCGGGGAGTATCAAGTTGTCTTTACTTTCGCCATCCGTGTGGTTGCAAACCATTCAGCGTATGGCGACCAGGTGCTTCCTTCTGCAGCTAGCGGGAGAAATGCGGAAGATTTTTTTCTGCCGGGCTCCTGGCAGATACAGGGAAAGATGCATTCGAATGTATACAGCCTCATCTACCAACCGACAAGAATAATCCAGATTTTCAGAGAATACTCTATTTTATAGCATGACATACCCGGATGGTCAAGTCGAAGTGGCTACGATATGGCTATCGCCCTCTTCGGTGAGGCGGCCTCGGTTCTTTGACCAACCTTCGCCGCCGACTTCTGACGGCCACACGCTGATGCCCCAGGAATCGCAGCGGATATGCCCGATAGGCTGGGGCCCGGCCAGGATCGGCCACCGCCCGGGTCGCGACCACAGCAGTCAAGGCTGACGACCAGGATACTGATAGAGTGATGAATAAAAGAAGAACGGACTCAAGCCATACCGCCCCTGAGGGGTGCCCCCTCACCTGTCAGGCAAACCGGGGGCCGGCCGAACGTCCAGGATAAACGACAGTGTATCGCAAGGCGATGAGCGGCCATCGCGATCCAGGTTCACAACCCCGGCCATTATGCTCAGCCGTGGTTGTGCCGAAGTGAGGGAGGTCGCGTTCAAGACAAGTCCGACACTCGTACGGAATTGACCCGGGAGTGTCGGACTAACGGCGTTTCGAGGTCAAATTCTGGGCAGCATTCTGTGACGACATACAGATATGTCGATCTCCGCCCCTGACCCGGGTAGGTGGACAATCAGGCGTTGTCTTCGGTTTGCGGCCTGAGAGTGATGATTCCCTTCCGCCCGAACTGGACCATAAACTGCTGACCATCGGCCACAGTTCTCCCCTCAAACAGCCACGCCGGAATAACCAACCCTTTCTTCTGGGCGTACTGCGCCCCTTTTTTAATCCTTCCGCTCGTTTTTCCACCGATATTGGCCAGGAAAGAGCTATCTCCGGCGAGTTTCACAGCGGCAAGAAGCACTGTATCGGAGATTTTTTTCGCATTATCCAGGCCCAATCTTTGTGCGAGTTCTTCTTTCGTAACCTTCTCTTTCTCAAGAATCGCTACCAGCTTACTTAAGAACTCTTTATCACTACCGAGCCTGACTCTTTTTTGTTTGGGCTTATCTTTCATGAGTGTTCTCCTTTTTTATGATTGCAGCATCATTGGATGTTGCCCCGAAGGCTAATCTTGTGGTTGAGCTTCCCTTGGAATGGATAAGCAGAGTTAAAACATCATCTGGAATCCGGTACCGTAACAATGGCAGGATAATAACCTGAATATGAAAAATTCCAACACATAAAAATATTCTTTTCAAAAGATTTTGTCTTACTATAGAAATATCGCCTACCCGATTCACCAGCACAGACCTTCATTTGAGACAATCGTTATCGCCTCCACAGGAGTCTCGTATTCCTTTTAAAATCAGATGCCCTCTCGCTCGAAGCTGAACGTTTGACTGGTGAAAAATCGATCTTTGCGTGTTGTTGTGAATGCTTCTCGCTAACAGATTACGCATCAAGATATTCGTTTACAAGAGGCAATAACGATAACAGAATGATAAAATCGTCCACTTCTCTGAAAATCCGGTTCAGAGATCGTGAAATGAAATCCGTCGATCACGCTCGAGCAGCATCAATATCGCCAAAATCACATGGAATCTACAGCGAGTATTGGTTAACCGAGCGGCCCGGATTTCAATCCTTTCTTCATCCGTCCCGACAGCTTTATCGCACACGCCGGCACCGGGAATTGCCGTTACCCCATGACGTTTATCGGGCACAGGATTAACGATGCCTTTGATCCAGGCACATTTCTTGAGCATATTCATCTCTCCGGAAACAGATAAAATTTTCCGGAAGCATGGGCCGATTTTTTCAATCGCCACATGCCGAACGAATGCCAGACGCCATAACACGGGGAGAAAAACCACAGGATTCGGGGATCACGTACGGGACGGCCGGAATACTACGGCCAATATGGAAACCGCCTCGATTCGAAGTCCAGGACGCGACAGCGAGGTCGCGCAAAACGCTGTTGTCTGATCTCGCACTGGAGGCGCATCGTCAGCGGAACCTGCCCAACCGAGAATACCACGACATCAGGCAGGGGTAACGAAAAGAGTCAGGGTAGAAACGGCAACCGCAGGCACTGATCATCCGCTGCTACGGTTGGTTGAGGCCGGCCACAACATCCATCCGGCAGAGGGCGTAGCCGGCAGGCCCGTACCGCTCACGGCCTGCCGGAGGAGTGGGGAGAGATCAATCAACCTTGACGAAAATTTTCTTCAAGGCCCCGCAGACCGGACATTTGTCGGGTGCGCTGCCGACCTCGATATAGCCGCAGACCGGACACAGATAAAAATCGCTGACATCCATATCCACCCCTTTTTTCACGGCCTCGAGGGCTTTCTGGTAGATTCTGGCATGAACCTCTTCGGCATCGACGGCGAACTTGAACATGGTCTTGGCCTTGTGCCCTTCGGACTGAGCCAACTCCACCATCGGCGGGTACATCTTGGTATATTCGAAGGTCTCGCCATCGATTGCCGCCTGCAGATTTTCGGCTGTTGAATGGATATGCTCCAGCGCGTTCAAATGACCTTCGGCATGGATTCTCTCGGCCTCGGCGGTTGTGCGGAACAGTTTGGCGATATTGACGAAACCTTCTTTTTCCGCCTTCTTGGCAAAGGCCTTGTATTTCTGGTTGGCCTGACTTTCGCCGGCAAATGCCTCTTTCAGATTTTCTGTCGTTGTGGCCATTTTTTCTCCTTTGATGTTGTTGATTGTCGAATGACAAGGACTCCGTCACAACCCGATCATCCATTGTACCGCTACCGCAAACGGACTGCAAGACCAGTACGGCCCCGGTTTTTCAATCGGGGCCGTACTGGGGTGGCGACATTACCTCGAGAGAATTGACTCAGGGATGCGCGGGTTTCAGAAAGTTGGCGCCGCGTCCGGCGCCTCCCCGTTGTCCTCTTTCTCATCCTTCCCGGGTTTATTGAAGGCCCGGAGATCGAGGACGAACTGTTTCAGGGTATTCTCCACCCGGCCGTTGATGCTGTCCGCCGGATAAGTCCCGTCGGCTCCGCGTTCACCGGCGGGAATGCCGGTCAGCAGTTCAATCGCCTCATCGACATGGCTGACGGACCAGAGGTGGAACGTCCCGTTCGCCACCGCCTGGACCACCTCTTCTTTCAGCATCAGGTGGCGAACATTCGATTCGGGGAGAATAACCCCCTGCCCGCCCGTCAGGCCCCGTCCCTGGCAGAGATCATAAAATCCCTCGATCTTCTCGTTGACCCCGCCGATCGCCTGCACCTCGCCCCGCTGGCTGACCGACCCGGTGATGGACAGCGATTGCTTCACCCCGACGCCGGCCAGGGAAGAGAGCAGAACGCAGAGTTCGGCGCAGGACGCGCTGTCTCCCTCCACTCCGCCATAGGACTGCTCGAACACCAGGCTCGCCCGCAGGCCGATCGGCATGTCCCGCAGATAACGGGCGCGGAAAAACGATTCAAGGATCAATACCCCTTTCGAATGGATAGGACCACCAAGTTCCACTTTCTTTTCGATGTCGATCAGTTCCCCCTCCTTGCCCGGCCGGGTCAGGGCCGTGATCCGTGAAGGGATGCCGAAGGAAGAGGAACCGAGGGAGACGACCGACAGCCCGTTGATTTGTCCCACCTCCTCGCCGTCGGTGGCGATATGGCGGATGCCCTGCTCGATGTATTCGATCATCCTGTCCCGGATCCGCCCGGCCCGTCGCCGGGCCGCCGCCAGCGCCGCCACGATCTCGGGCGCCGCGATCGTGGCCTTGTCGCTTTTCCGCGCCAGATAATCGGCCTCCTTGACGATGTCGCAGAACTGCTCGAGGTAGAGGGATATCTTGCCCGAATCCCCGGCAACCCTGGCGCTGTGCTCCACCAGCCGCGCCATGCCGCCGCGGTCGAGGGGCAGCAGTTTCTCGGACTGGACCATGCCGGCGACCAGCGAAGAATAGAGGCGGACGTTCTCCGGCGTCCGGTCCATGGCATGTTCGAAATCGACCTGCACCTTGAACAGCGAGTCGAACTCGGCATCATACTGTTTCAGCAGGTAGTAGAGATAGGCATCGCCGATGAGCACCACCTTGGCCTGCAGGGGGATCGGCTCCGGTTCGAGCGACACGGTGTTCATGAAACCGAGCAGCCGCTCCAGCGGTTCGATCCGGATCTGCTGGGCCCGCAGGGTCCTTTTCAACCCCTCGTAGGCATACGACTGCATCAGCAGCCGTCGGGCATCGATGATGATGTAGCCGCCATTGGCCATGTGCAGCGACCCCGGCTTGATAAGGGTGAAATGGGTCGACAGCATGCCCATTTTGGCCACGTTTTCGATACGGCCATGCAGGTTCTGGTAGGTCGGCAGATCCTCGTAGACCACCGGCGCACTGGAACTGTCGTTGGCCACCAGGATGTTCACCTCGTAACGGTCGAAGGACGGCGCGTGCGCGGTCATCAGATTGACGAAATTTTCCCGGCCTTCTTCGGCACGGTACAGAAAATCGTCGACATGCTCGATGATGTCGTCTTCCACATCCTGCAGGTACTGGTTAAGCGCGGCCCGGCTCTGATATTTCATCTTCAGGGTGCTGGTCAGGGTGGAGACGACCTGGCGGGCCAGATCCTCCTTGATCTTGCCTTTCTCCCCTTCCGTTTCCCGTTTCATCTGGGTGATCTGCTGCATGCCGTCCTGCAGGACATTCTGGTACTTTTCGATCAGTTCATCGATGCGCTGACGGATCGTTTCGGGCAGTTTACGAAAGGATTCGGTATCGAGAATGTTGCCGGCACCATCGATCGGCGCCACCATGATCCCCTGATCGCTTTTCACCACGGCGATGCTTTCCCGTTTGGCCTGTTCTTCGATCTGGTGGTAGAGACGGTCAACCTTGCGTTTGAACTCCTCGTTGACCGCCTTGATGCGGGACTTGAAATCGTCTCCTTCAAAAACGGTGCTGAGCGTCACCCGCAGCATGTCGATGAGGTCATGCATCTCTTTCTTGAAGACGAGCGATTCCCCCTGCGGGAAATCGAAGGCCAGGGGCTTGTGGGACTGACGGAAGTTGTTGACGTAGCACCAGTCTCGGGGCGCCTGGAGGGTCAGCGCCTTCTGGTCGATGAACGAGCGGATGACGGTGTGGCGTCCGGTCCCCTGGGGACCGATCACAAACAGGTTGAACCCCTTGTGCTCGATGCCGATGCCGAACTCCACCGCCTCCAGGGCGCGATCCTGGCCGACTATCCGGGCGACCTCATGGATCTCATCGGTCGATTCAAAGGCAAACATCTCCAGCGGGCATTGAAGACACGCACTCTCGGGACTGATTTTCCGGATGGGCATTTCTCACCTCTTTCTCTCGTTAGTGTGCGAAAAACATTCCCCCGGCTGGTCAAGGACAAGGAAAATCCAGCCGTTCCCTGATATCTGTGTTCCATCATAGCACGAGAACGGCAGCCGACTCAAACTTCGTTCGTGCAGATCACGGTGCAACGCGCAGATATTTTGAAACCACCGGTCAACCTCACGGCATTCGCCGGACGGCTTTTTACCGGCCGCCCCGGCGATACAAATTTTGTCTGCCCATTCAGTCCGATCTTCACCCTGAAGCAGATACCACTCTGTGCACGTGTCCGCCCAGCCAAACGCGGCTATCAATTACTATTCAGTAATTTTCTTCCGCAAAACCGGACCAGCTTCCACAAAAATGGAGCTCAGCTCCATATCCGCTTGACTATCGTCGATCCCTCTGTGTATCTCACATAATTGTGAATAGATAGATCATATCGAAAAAATGCGGCAAGGGGGGCGAGACAATGAAGACCAAGGGTCAGTTGGGGAGGGAATCGTCATGATTGACTATGATAACGATTTTGGCGGACTGCCGGCACTGGGCCTTGGTGACGACATGGAGCCTCATTGCCCCCACTGCCTGGAGCAGTTCGATTTCGCCAGGGCGAAGATGGAACGGAAGGATAACGTCATGCACTGTCGCTGCCCCGACTGCGGCCAATGGTCGATCATGCCGCCGGTCTGGGAGACGGCGTCGGCCCTGTCCTTTCCTCCGCACGGCAAGGTCCTGGACAAGACCGACATCATGAGACTCATTCAACACTGCGACGAGGCCCAGACCGAGATCGTCGCCAGCATCCTCGTCAAAATGGCGACGACGAAGGCGCAACGGTGGTCGGGTCGGATAACCTTTGTCCTCGACTATCACCTGGGTTTGCTGGGCGACATGCAGGTGAATCGCCATGAGATTGTGCGCTTGAACACGCCGCGGAAAACCGGGGCCAGAGCGGCATTGCCATGATCTGCACTCCGGCCGGATCTACCCTGCTGCGACCAGAAATCGAACCGAATGCACCCCTCCGGCGATCAATTTTAGACGATGATCCAGACGCAATGGGTGATATCTGTTGTGACGGCGACTATTGACCGCAAACTCCAGGTCGTGTACCGTTTGCCGCCAGTTGCCCCTTGCAGGGATGATCTCGCGGCGTATCGAGCCGATGTATCGTCGACCCCGGCTCATCCCGTTTCCCGCTCCTATCCTCCAGCCCCGTTCACTTCCCCGCATGAAAGACGCCACCCCTGCAGATACGACGCCCCCCACGGATGCGGCACGGACCCATGGCTCGTTGCGGCTCGTCAAGGTCGAGAGCCGCTCTGACCTCAAGACGTTTCTCCACCTTCCCTGGTCGCTGTACCAGGACGATCGGCAATGGGTCCCGCCCCTCCTCCATGAGCAGCGGTTACTTTTTTCTCCAAAAAACCCATATTTTGATCACGCGGTCTGCCGCTGCTGGATCGCCTTTCGAGACGGACGTCCGGTCGGCCGGATCAGCGCCCAGATCGACCGGCTGCATCTCGACCGCTACCACGACGCGACCGGATTTTTCGGGATGCTGGAGGCCGAAGACAACAGCGAGACCTTTGAGGCGATCCTTGCTGTCGCGGAAGACTGGAACCGCGCCGGCGGCATGCAACGGATCCGGGGGCCGTTCAACCTGTCGATCAACCAGGAATGCGGTTTACTGGTCGACGGGTTTGAGACGCAGCCGGCGATGATGATGGGCCATGCCCGGCCGTATTATGCGAAGCGCGTTGGGCAGTGCGGCTACGCCAAGGAGAAGGATCTCCTGGCGTATGCGATCGATACCGGCGTCGAACCCTCGAAGGCCATGAACCTCATCCTCAAACGGACGCAAAAACGAATCGAGACCAGGACCGTTCGCAAAAAGAACTTTCAGCACGACCTGGATATGATCTTCGACATATTCAACGATGCCTGGTCGGATAACTGGGGTTTTATCCCTTTCACCAGGAACGAGATCACCCACATGGCCAACGATTTGAAGTTGCTGATCAATGAACGGTTGGCCAGAATCGCCTATGTGGACGGCCAGCCGGCCGCCTTTATCGTGCTGCTGCCGAACCTCAACGAGGCGATCGCCGATCTCAACGGCCGCCTGTTGCCGCTGGGCTGGCTCAAACTTTTGTGGCGACTCAAGGTCCGACGATTGCGGACCGGGCGGATCCTGCTGATGGGAGTGCGCAAGGCGTTCCAGGGTACCACTCTGGGAGCGGCATTGGCCTACCGGGTCATCGGGGATACCCGGCAGGCGGTTCTCGATCTTGGCATGAAGGAGTTGGAACTGTCCTGGATCCTGGAAGACAATATCGGAATCCAGAGCATTATTGAGGATTGCGGCGGCAGGGAATACAAACGTTATCGCATTTTCAGCAAGCAACTGTGAGACCGACACCATGACTTTCGAACACCAGCCATTTTCGGCGATTATCCTTGCCGCCGACCGCGAACTCCACAACCCCGTTGCCGCGGCGGCCGGCGTCAGCTGCAAATCGATGGCGCCGGTGAACGGCACCCCGATGCTCATCAGGGTCATCGAGGCGTTGGCATCATCCGGTCACGTTCACGACCAGACCCTGTGCGGGCCGCCCCGATCGATCCTGGATCGGGAACCGGCGTTGAAGGAGTATGTATCTTCCGGCAGGGTGGGCTGGCAGGAAAATCAGGCGACCCCCAGCCTGAGCGCCTTTCATGCCATGGCATCGCTGCCCGCGGCGATTCCCCTGCTGCTGACCACCAGCGACCACGCCCTGCTCAGTCCGCAAATTGTTGATCACTTCTGCCGTGAGGCTGGCAGGGCGGGAGTTGATGTCGCCGCCGCAGTTGTCCGCCGCGAGACCGTCACCGCGGCCTATCCAGAGACCCGCAGGACATCTTACCGCTTCCGGGATGGGGAGTACTGCTCGTGCAACCTCTTTGCCTTCATGACCCCGCGATCGCGGCAGGTACCGCAGTTCTGGCGCCGGATTGAACAACAGCGCAAGAATCCGCTGAAGGTCATCAATATCCTGGGGTGGATGACGGTCCTCCGCTATCTGCTGGGCACCCTCACCCTGGCCGAGGTCCTGGACAGGCTGTCGCGGCGACTGGGCTGCACCGCCGGCGTGGTGGTCCTCCCCTATCCGGAGGCAGCGATCGATGTCGACTCGGCCGACGACTGGCACTACGTGCAACGGATCGCAGCTCAATCCCCGTCATGATCCCTGCCGCAGACCGCCCGATCAGTTGATGGTCGCCTGTTGCACCTCGAAGTCGAGCTCGCCGATGGGGCCGGCGGTTCCGCTGATCCGGACCGGGATTCCTTTGGACGGATCCAGATATATCCGAATGTCCTTCTGCAGGCCGAAGAGCGAAAAGGCCTCGGGGGCCTGGTCGGCTGCGGCAATGTTCTCCGAGGTGACTGTATACACCAGGGGAAGAATCCGATCCTTCACCACCGTCCTCTCCCGGGTGGCGGATTGGACCGTGTAGGCGACCTTCAACGGCAGGGCCTGTCCCTGCCTGATGATGAGACGATGCAGCTGCTTTTTGCCGAAGACGCAGAGTTCGAACGGATCCTGGCCGATGCCGGGGGCAAGTCTCGATATCTTGTAGACGATGAGGGCCGGATCGGATATCGCGCTGCAGCCGGTATAATTGTCAGGATACCGGTACAGGGACTCCGTGCGCTGTGACCAGAGGGGCCGGGATTGTTGTCCCTCGGCCGGGTTTTCCGGCTCGAACTTCCGCCGCCGTACACCCTTGTCCTCCCAGCAGTAGCTTTTCATCCACAGGGCATCGCCCCGGTTCAGGCGATCACGCTCGTAGGGCAGTCCATCCTGTGCAGTGAACCAGACCCGTTCTTCGTATCTGTCCTCCGCCCCCAGGACCTGCAACGTGGCCTTTATGGTCAACCGCATGCTGTCATCGCGGATTGCAACCGGACATTCCCCCCATTCCTCATTTTCCGGGGAGGCAGCGTTTGCCGGGGAGTCATCCATCGACTCAAGCTGCATCCGGACGGTGAAGGCCGCTGGGAATTTGGAACCTGTAAAGGTCAAATCGGACCAGGAAACCTTATTGGCCGCCATGGCGGTTCCCGGGGGGCCTTCGTCGGCAGAACCGGATTGCGGCAGGACGACCAGCACCGTCAACAGCAAAAATATCCCTCCGGAGCCCAGGACCGACCATCCCGCCTTCACCCCGTCTGGCATCTCCGACAACAATGCTTTGAAAAAATTTCTTAAAATTGGCATAAATGGTTTCTCAAGCCAAAAAAATTTACCGATGCGTGGCATTTTTTCTGAAATTCAAGCCCCGTCTCCCCGGTCTCACTGCGGAGAGTACAGTGCATATAGTAAGGAATTTTTTCCCGCCAGGCAAAGATTTCTTTATTCCTCGGCCAAATTGATTTACAAGTGCGCTTGTCGCTTGCTGTTCATCCCGCTCAGCGGGCTGAACCGGCAACCACCGGCTGCGGTCCAGCCGACAGGCCGTACGCGGTTGCAAGGCCGCATTCACCTCGCCTGACGACTCGAAAACAGGAGGGCGGACCGACGGTCTTCCCACTGGACCGGCCCGGAACCGTGATCTCGTGTCGTACGAGTCGACCGGAGTTGCGCCCGACTACCGCCCCCTGCCGGCGGCAGATCGATCCGGAGCCCGGACAACTCCTCGGCATACTGCCTGGCAGGTGATCCGTTAGGTCGGCCGGCGGAAGCGATGGCGTCATATCCGGGTGCGAGTCGGAATCCCTGGCAGTTGTCGCCCCCGACACCGTGCGCCCCCGGCGGCAGCGGCATACGACCGCAGTCGAGTCCGGCGCATTGATCGTTTTATTTTTCCAGCAGGATTTTCCAACCCTGCTTATTACACCAGAAAGGAGATCTTTGCATGAAAGTCATCATCTTAAGCGCCGGCCAGGGCAAGCGGTTGTTGCCCATGACGGCTACCCTGCCCAAATGCCTGTTGACAGTACGGGGAAAAACAATTGTCGAATGGCAAATCGACGAACTGCACAAATGCGGCATCGAGGATATCACCGTGGTCGTAGGCTACAATGCCGATAAGGTTGAAAACCTGCTGCAACGGCGCTACGGCTCGAACAAGATCAGGACCTGCCGCAATCCGGATTATGCCACTACCGACAACCTGATCAGCTGTTGGATGGTCCGGGAGGAGATGACCGAGGATTTTATCCTGCTCAACGGCGACACCCTCTTCGAGGCGCCGATTGTGGAAAGTCTGCTCAACTCGCCGGCCGCCCCGATCACCGTCACCATCAATCTCAAAGACGCCTATGACACCGACGACATGAAGGTCAGCCTGGAGGGCAACCGTCTTGTCCATGTCGGCAAGGACATCCCGCAGGATAAAATTCACGGCGAATCGATCGGTATGATCCTGTTCCGCGGTTCAGGCCCGATGCTGTTCAGAAACGGCCTGGAAAAGGCCCGGGAGGACCAGTCATGCTCCCGAAGATGGTTTCTGTCGGTCATCGACGAGATAGCCGGGCAGGGAACCGTATCGACCTGCTCCATCAAGGGACTCGCCTGGTGCGAAATCGATTTTCCGGCAGACCTGCAACAGGCGGAACGGATTGTCGCCGCTCATTTTCACCGGCAGGAGGAAATGGAAGCACTTCCGGTTTCATGACCAACGGGTTGCCGCCCCGGCCGCCGGCCGGCGCATCCCGTTCATAACGTGGTTCAGCGACGGACGCAGCGTGATTATCGATCGTTATATCATGCGGGAAATAATCAAGCCCACAGTGATCATCTGCATTGTGCTGGTGGGTATTTTCGGCTGTTATATCGCCGCCCGTTTCTGGGAAGACGCGGTTCATGGACTGTTGACCGGCACCACCGTTTTCCAGCTGGTCCTGCTCAGGATCATCATCGCCTCCGAGGTGCTGCTGCCGACCACATTCTACCTGTCCGTGGTGATTGCCCTCGGTCGCCTCCACCAGAACGGCGAGATCACCGCGATGTTTACCGGCGGCATCCACATCGCCAGGATCACCCTCGCCGTTTTTTCCCTGTCCCTGCTGGTTGCCGCGATCGTTGCCGTCCTGTCGCTGTACATCCGTCCCTGGGCCTGGACCCAGTTTTTCCTGCTGAAGACCCAGACGGAGGCGCAGTTTGAACTGACACGGATGCAAAGCGGCAATTTTTACGAGATCAGCGGCGGCGACCGGGTCATCTTCGCCGACGAGGTCGCCCCCCGGGAAAGCCAGGCGAAGGGCGTCTTCATTCTGAACAGAAAAGATACGTCGTTGCAGATCATCTATGCCGCCCGGGCGGTCCAGCACAATGACGAGAAAACCAACGCCCCTGTGATTTCGTTCAACCACGGTCGGCTGTACGAGTTTTCCGCCTCGGGTCGGAAAGGGGTCATCATCGAGTTCGAGAACGCGACCATGCCGCTGCGGCCCGACAACCCGATCCTCCCCGACCACAAGGTAAAGGCCGCGGCGACCAGCACCCTGGTGCCCGCACGAAATCTGGAGGAAACGGCCGAGCTGGAGTGGCGGATCATCACCCCCATGTCGACCATCCTGCTGGCGCTGCTCGCCATCCCGTTGAGCCGCTCCTCGCCGCGTCAGGGCCGGCGTGCCGGCACTCTGCTGGCCATCGTGATTTTCGCCGTGTACTACAATCTCAGCGCCATCACCAAGAAGCTGGTGTCCCAGGGGGTCATCGACGTACTGCCCGGCATCTTCTGGGGACAACTGCTGCTGCTCGCCTGCCTCGTCCTCCTCGTCTGGCGGCCTCCCTTTATACGGCATTGGCACCGGCAATGAGAATACTGGACCTGTATATCGGCAGAACGTTTCTGATCTACTGTCTGCTCATCATGCTGGTCCTGGCCGTGCTGCTCAGTCTGTTCGAGCTGATCGCCCAGCTCGACGATGTCGGCAAAGGCAGCTATCGGCTGCCCGACGCCCTCCTCTTCGTCCTCCTGACCATCCCCAAGCGGATCCTTGACCTGCTGCCGATCACGACGCTGCTCGGCGGCATCGTCGCCATGGGGACCATGGCCGACCACGGGGAGATTGTCGGCATGGAAGCGGCGGGCATTTCCGTCCCGAGAATCTGCGCGACGGTCTTTGTCACCAGTATGCTCCTGATGCTGACCGCCGGTTTACTGGCGGAAATGGTGGTGCCGGCAATGGAGCAGCAGGCCCGCAAATCTCACGCGCTGGCCATCTCCAGCGACGAGGGCATCGACCTGAGCCGGGAAGGCTTCTGGGTGCGTCGCGGCAATTCGTATATCCATGTTGAAAAGATGCTCCGGGAAGGGGTCGCCGCCGGTCTTGATATTTTCCGATTTGATGACCGGAAACAGCTGCGAACCTATACCCATGCCAAAAATGCCGTTCTCCAGGACAACCGGCAATGGATGCTGCACGATGTCACCCAGAGGACGATCGACGACGGTGAGATAACCACCAGGCAACTGCCCACCCTGGCCATGGACAGCTTTTTACGGGCGGACCAGGTCAGCGTCCTGGGCCTGCCGCCCTACAGTCTGTCGACCTCCGATCTGATCCGTTATATCGAGGCCCTCAAGGAGAGCGGCCAGGATGCCGATCCGTATGCCATCGCCCTGTGGCGCAAAATCAGCGTCCCTCTGGCCACCGGGGCCATGGCGTTGCTCGCCCTCAGTTTTGTCTTCGGTCCGACTCGGAGCATCAGTGCCGGTTATCGCATCACCATCGGCTCCCTGGTCGGGATCGTGCTGTATTTTGTCGACCAGATGTCGGTCCAGTGGGGACTGCTGCTCAACATGAGCCCGGTTGTCACCGCAATGCTGCCGGTCCTGCTGATTTCGGGCATCACGCTGGTGCGCCTGCGCAAGGTCTTCTGACGGAGCGCAGCCCGCTACCTGGGGACAATGAACTCCCGCCGCGGTCCGGCCACGAATCGCATGCCGTCAGCCCCGAGGAGCCGCTCTTCCATGCGCACCACCCAACGATCGGCGGAGCGCACGATTGCATACAGGCAATAGCGGGCCCGCTGATCATCGGAGCGCTCGAGGGATGATACCGACGGCATCCCGATGACCGGGATCGGCCCCGCCGGCCCGGGGAGGAAATACCGGGCCGTTTTGTGGGCATGACCGAAGAGGATCAGCTCAACCCCGTATCGGGCAATGAGTGCCTGCAGCGACGGGGCATCGGTCAAACTGCGCCGCCGGCTGACGACGCCGTTTACCGGCGGGTGATGGATCAGGAGGATGCGGAACAGGGGTTGTCCGCTCAGCTGCTGCAGGATCGTTTCCAGCTTCGCCAGCTGTCTGTCGCCGATTGCTCCCGTGGCCAGATGCAGAGCGCTCGGCCGGGCAGAACTGGTGCCGATCAGGGCGATATCTCGACGGATGCGCAATGCCGGAAAGATATCCCCCGGACCCGGGTCGGTGGCGACGGCCTGCGGCAGCGGCATATCGCCCTCCATGTACGGTAGCCACCAGGCGAACGATTGCCGCCATTCCGTCCTGACATACTGGTCATGGTTGCCGGGAACGACGGTGACCTGCTCGGGGGTGCCCATGGTCTGCAGCCAATCCCGGGCGGCTGCGAATTCAGCCGGCAGGCTGAGATGGGTCAGATCGCCGGTTACGACGATGTGGTCCGGTCGTGTCCGTTGCAGATCTTCATAAAGAGTGGTAAGAAGCCCATCGTGCTGGTCGTGCCGCCGTTTCAGCTGCCACCGCAGGCAGCCGAGCAGCCGCTTGTTGAGATAATCACCGAGGCCGCTCTGCCCGGCGCAGGTGATGTGCGGGTCGGAGCAATGGGCAACCACATACCTTGCGGCCGGGGGCGCATCGTCCGCCGACCGGATAAACGTCCCGCCGGAGTTGAGGGTACCTGGAGAGGTCGGAGCCATAATGGCCAAAGCTATACAGGAAGAAGAATTTTTTTGCAAAGATTGACTTTTTCAGTTCTACAACCGGTGCAACAGGGCGGCCGGTGCCTGCGACTCGCCGTCATCGGAGCGCGGCGCGCAAATTTTGGACAGACGGCTCTCCACCCTCAGGGACCCGCGCGGCAGGACGTGATCCAGGCCCACAGGTGGAGCATCCCGTCGTATTTTGGTTCGTTGAACGATAAAGAGCATTGTAATGACTATCTATATCAATTTTTGCCATATCAGTCCGATCCGGATCTGGGGCATGACCTCACAACAGCGGATAGAGCGCATACTGGGAGATACCGTCCGGAGTTGTAGCGCGGATGAACTTCAAGGGCTGTCCGATCATGACACCGTCCTGATCCTCCGCGGTGACTACCTGTTCGATGACCGGTTGATCGAGAACCTTACCGCAACCCCCAACATTCTCCTGCAACTGCCGGACCACCAGCCCCAGACAACCGTTGCCGCCCATGTCCCGGCCGGTCTGGCGCAACAGGCCCTGGATCTCATCACCGGCAGGACCACGGACGATACGCTGCCCGGCATCGACAACCTGACTCCGGCGACCATCCCCCTCCCCTTTCACAAAAAATTGCGTAAGAAAGAACCGCCTTTCATCCTCCGGATCACTGCCGAGCGCAGAAAAGATCTGGAGCGGCGGCTTTTCGACTGGTCCTACAAAGGGGTCACGGATCTGGTCACCAAATGGGCCTGGCCCTGCCTGGCCCGACAGGTGGTGGGACTCTGCGTCCGACTGCATGTCAGGCCCAATCATGTCACCCTGGCCGGCCTGATGCTGGTTATCATCGCCGGTATCGCCTTTGCCGCCGGCCACTTCGGCCCGGGGCTGCTGGCAGGATGGCTGATGACCTTTCTCGACACCGTGGACGGCAAACTGGCCCGGGTGACGCTGACCTCCAGCCGATTCGGCCACTACTTCGACCATGTGATCGATCTCGTCCATCCCCCGTTGTGGTATATCCTGTGGGCCCTTGGGTTGCCCGCCGCCCAGGTCGACGGCCTGGGCTGGCCGTTGACCACCTTTTTCTGGCTGATCCTGGCCGGGTACATCGGCGGCCGTCTGGTCGAGGGATCGTTCCAACTGCTGCTGGGCAAGTTCAGCATCTTCTGCTGGCAGCCGGTCGACTCCTGGTTCCGGCTGATCACGGCGAGGCGCAATCCGAACCTGATCCTGCTGACCCTCAGCCATCTCGCGGGGAGGCCGGATCTGGGACTGGTGGCGGTGACGTTGTGGACGGTGGCCAGCACCGTGTTCCTGCTGGGCCGGCTGGCGACCGCCGGATACGATCGCCTCAGGCAGGGCCGACCGCTCGATTCATGGCTGGCCGAGGCGGATACGCCCAGGTATCAGCACTCCCTGGCGGCGCGGATCTTTACCGGCCGCAAGGGCCGCTGATGAGGGCAATGGTTGCATCCTGATACCGGCGAAACGACCATGACACTATCGGCAATCGACGAGACTGTACGGATCGGAATCCTGTACAATCCGCTGAGCGGCAGCAACCGTCAGGCCCCCGGGGCCCTGCCGCGCACCACCAGCGGCTGTTCCGATATCCTCATGACAGAGGTTCGGACCCCCCTGGAGGTACACGACGCCCTGGCCGACTTCGCCCGCCGGGACATCAATCTGATCGTGATCAGCGGCGGCGACGGCACGGTCCAGGCCACCCTGACAGTGCTGTTCTCCCGCCGGTTCTTTGCCACCTGTCCGCACCTGGTGGTACTGGAGGCAGGGACGACCAACATGATTGCCGGCGATGTCGGCATGGCCGGCGACCAGCACCGCGCCCTGCGCCGTCTGCTTGACTGGACCCGGACCGGCAAGGGCCGGGTCGTCCGGATAGAGCGGTCGGTCCTGTGCCTCCAGGTCCCCGGTCACGAGGCGAAATACGGCATGTTTTGCGGTGCCGCCATCATCAGTCAGGGCATCCGCTACTATCAGCAGAACCTCCATAACCAGGGACTGCATGGTGTCGTGGGGATAGTCCTGACCCTGTGCCGTTCTCTGTGGGCCGCTGTGCGGCACAGCAACCGCCGGATGACCACCACCGCCATGACGGTCAGCCTTGACGGTCAGCCACCGCAGAAGGAAAATTTTCTCTTGTTCCTCGTTACGACACTGGACCGCCTTTTTTTCGGTCTGCGGCCATTCTGGGGAGGGGGCCATGGGCCGCTGCGCTATACGGCAGTCAGAACCGGGGCCCCGTATCTGCTGCAGGTCCTGCCGATGCTGGCACGAGGCCGCCGGTGCCGCCGGGGAACGCCGGAGAATGGCTATTTATCAAGCAATGTCGAAGAAATACGTGTCTTTCTGGACAGCCCTGTTGCCCTCGACGGAGAAGTGTACACACCGAGTACCATACAGGAACCAACCGTCTTGCGATCCGGCGGCAGAGCAACCTTTTTACGAATAGAATGATGACCGCTCCAGCACAACTGGTTCGCGCAATCCAGCAGCATGCCCCCAGAGATGTCCCGCCGGCTGTCAATCTCCTGGTCGAGGAGATTTTTTCCCGTTACGGCACGGCTGTGCAGGGGATTGTGTTTTATGGATCGTGCCTGCACGCGGGTAAGGACCTGGACGGACTTTTTGATCTCTACGTCCTGGTGGACGGATATCTCTCCGCCAACCGCAACCTCCGCCAGGCCTTGCTCAACAAGCTGCTGCCGCCCAATGTGTTCTACCTGGAAACCCTTCTCGAGGGCAAACGGGTCCGCGCCAAATACGCCCTCCTGTCCCTGGCCGATTTACAGAAAGGAACATCGAGACGCTGGTTCCACTCCTATTTCTGGGCCCGTTTCTGCCAACCTGCAGCAGTCGTCTACACCTGCAACGACAGGGTGGCAACGCAAATTCACACGGCCTTTGCCCAGGCGGTCATCACCTTTGTCGCCAGGGTCCTGCCGCTGCTGCCGCAGCGATGGACCATCCGCGAACTGTGGCTCACGGGGCTAAAAATGACGTACCGGGCCGAGTTTCGGCCGGAACGCCCGGACCGGCAGGCACGCCTGTTCGAAGCCTCCGCTGATTACTTCGAGGAGGTCGCCCGCAAGGCCTTTGACAGTGTTCCGTTCCAGATAACCTCCACGGACAGCCAGGGGTCCACGCTGTATTCGGCCGGCATTGACACTACAGCGCGCTTCCTGGCGCGTATCACCTGGACCGTTCGCATTGTCCAAGGCAAGATCCTTTCGGTGCTGAGACTGGCGAAAGGGGCGCTGACCTTTGAGGGGGGGGTGGAGTACATCGTCTGGAAAATTGAACGGCACTCCGGGGTCAAGATCGATGTCAGCCCTTTCCTGCAGCGCCATCCGATTCTGGCCCTGTGTGTCTTGTCATTACGGTTGTACCGCCGGGGCGGAGTTCGATGATTTCTAACATCTGGTCGCATCGTGTGCAGCTGTCCATACGACCGAGGGCATTTTCGCCATTCCCTGCGGCGAACGACGAAAGACTGCACTGAAATCTTCACCACGCCGGCATTAATATCATATTTCACTTATAACATTTGAATATCAGATGTTTTTTTGTTTCTCAGCCAGCTACCGGAATACGCATTACAATCGCTCCAATCAGGATTTCGCCGCTGTTTTTTGTTTCATTCAAATTGAATGTTTTTTTCATAGGACATTAAAAAAGTGGTAAAAAATGCCCTCTTGAGGTAAAAACTAGCATCGAAACTGATTAGAATATTCTTTAGCAGAATTGTCTTGTCAGGTATTCGCATAAGCTTTTCGTTGTGAACCGTGATCTGCCCCGGCGGCTTGCTGGCAGGACCGGCGGAGATGAGCAATCTCTGCATTATGACGAGTCTGGTAGTGCACCTGCCGATGTCGATCGACGGAAACTGGCCCGGCATACTTCTGGTCATGACAAGAGCACGGGCAGTGGAAATATATTGAGCGCGGACAGGGTTGCATTACCCGACCGTTCCTACTCCCTCTTCCTGCATCCGGATACCGTGTCAGACACCTTGGAATCTATCACATTTCCCGCCGGAAGTTCCAAGTCCCGCAAATACTTGTCACTCGGCATGGCCGGTATTACAGTTTCCTGCCTGAAGGGAACTGTTGCATATGGAACCGGGACAAGATGTTGATCAGCTCTTCGGAATGTATGACCGGTGTGCTGTCCTACCCGGGTCGGGCGGCACACGTTGATGCCGCGAAAAAATCGAGCACGGACCCAACACGCTTTCAGGCGTCGGAACGGATGCGCGGCAGTATCGTGAACCAATTTTTTTCTGCATGGAGAGGTGTGCAAAACGACCTCGACGAACATATTTACCAGGTCGACGCACACGCAGATTTTTCATCGGACAGTGCAGGATCTTCAACCGACCGTATCCCTGGAGTTATCTCGATTTGATGAAAGCAACGCCCACTACACATGATTTACCGTTACTTTTTGAAGGATTTTCAACCCTGGCCGAAGCGCTGGACTACGCTGCTCAGGGGGATACCGGTTATAACTTCTATTCCGGTCAGGGAAAACTCTACGCCACACTCTCCTATGCACAATTGCGCAGCGATGCCCTGAGCCTGGCCAAAAAGCTGCTTTCTCTTGATCTGCCCCGAGGCACACGGGTAGCTATCGTTGCCGATACCCATCCTGATTTTGTCCGTTTCTTTTTCGCCTGCCAGTATGCAGGGTTCACCCCGGTTCCGCTGCCGGCCACGATACAATTGAGCGGCCAGCAGGAGTATACCAACCAGTTGCAACGCCTCCTGTCCATATGCCGGGCGGAGGTTGCGATAGCCAATGATGATTTTCTGCTCTTTCTGACAGATGCCGCCGCGCGACAGAATATCCGCTTCGCAGGGAATTCACAGACCTTCGAAAGTCTGCCGGAATCAACAACCCCACTGCAGCCCCTGCAGGCTGATGAACTGGCATATCTGCAGTATACCTCAGGCAGCACCCGCTTCCCGCGAGGGGTTATGATCTCCCAGGAAGCCGTTTTAAATAACACCCGGGCGATCATCCAGCATGGGGTTCAGGTCCGGGAGGGGGATCGCGCCGTGTCCTGGCTCCCCTATTATCACGATATGGGACTTGTCGGGCTGCTCCTCACTCCCCTGGTCTGCCAGATCTCGGTCGACTATTTGAACACTCGTCATTTCGCCATGCGCCCGCGGCTGTGGCTCAAAATCATGTCGGAAAATCGGGCGACCATCTCCTTCAGCCCGCCGTTCGGCTACGATCTCGCCGCCCGGCGTCTCAGGGACGACGATCTGGCCGGCTATGACTTGCGCAACTGGCGGGTAGCCGGTGTCGGCGCGGAGATGATCCATACCGAAACCCTGGCCTTTTTTGCCGACCGCTTGAAGCCCAGCGGCTTTGATGCCCGCGCTTTCCTGCCCTGCTACGGCATGGCTGAATGTGCCCTGGCGGTGTGCTTCGGCCGGCTGGGTGCCGGAGTGCAGGTGGATCGAGTCGATGCGGAACAGCTGGCTTCCCACCAGCAGGCCCTTGCCGTCGATCCTGAAGTGGAAAATGGAACCTCCAGGGCCAAAATATTTACCAACTGTGGCAGCCTGCTGCCTGGCTACGAATTGGAAATCAGAGATGAACAGGGCCGAATCCTCCCCGAAAGGCAATGCGGGACCCTGTATGTACGAGGCCCAAGCGTGATGTCGGGGTATTTCGGCAACCCCGAGGCCACCCGGGAAGTCCTGTCGCCGGACGGCTGGCTCAATACCGGCGATATCGCCTACCTGGTCGGTACCGATGTGGTCATCATCGGACGGTCCAAAGACGTGATCATCATCAACGGCCGCAATATACTGCCGCAGGATATCGAATATCTGGCGGAATCGCAGCCGGAGATCCGGACCGGTGATGCAACGGCATTCCCTATCCCGAATCCGCAGATGTACGATCAGGCGGTGCTCCTGGTCGAATGTCGGGAAAATGACGAACAGAAACGTCAGGATCTGATCAGGAAAATAAACCAGCTGGTCCGCGCGGAGTTGGGGATTGACTGCATTATTGAGCTGGTGGCCCGCAACACCCTGATTCGAACAACGTCCGGTAAGCCATCCCGTCACTCCACCAGAAAAGATTACCTGCAGAATATGCTTCAACTCAACCCCGCAACTTCCTGAAGCACCGTTAAAATCCCGAACAACCCGCCAGCCGATAGGCCGGGCCTGCCCGGTTCGGCCGAGCGACAGCGGGCCATCACCCATTGAACGAAATCAGCGGCATTATCCAGACGGACAGTGATGACTCGAACCATTGCGATAACCGGCGCCACCGGGTTTATCGGCAGCCTGGCGGCCCAACGGCTGGCTTCTTCCGGCTGGCAGGTGCGGGCCCTGGTACGCGCCTCTTCACTCCACAAACGTCCTCACAATCCCCTCGTCGAATGGATTACCGGTGACATGGGTGATGCAGACAGCCTGGAACGGCTGATCGCCGGGGCCGAAGCTATTGTCCACTGCGCCGGTGCGGTCCGCGGCTCCACTGCGGCGGACTTTGACCACGTCAATGTCGAAGGCGTGGCACGGTTGGTCAAAATAGCGACGGCACGGAACCCCCAACCGCGGTTCCTGCTCGTCTCCTCCCTCGCGGCCCGTGAACCCCAGCTGTCATTTTACGCCGCGAGCAAGCGCAACGGCGAGCAGGCGCTGGCATCTCTTGCCGGTAATATGTTCTGGGGGGTATTTCGACCCGCGGCGGTATACGGCCCCGGGGACCGGGAATTGCTGCCCCTGTTCCAATGGATGTTCAGAGGTGTCGCTCCGGTCATCGGATCCGCCGAAAACCGTGTGTCCCTGCTGTACGTCGAAGACCTGGTTGAGGCCATGCACTCCTGGCTGCAACACAGCACCCATCCGCGACGGTGTTACGAACTGCACGATGGACAGGCGAACGGCTATTCATGGCAGGAAATTATCGCCGTCGCCGAGCAATTGCGGGGGAAGGCCATCGTCCGGGTGCACATACCGGTATGCTGTGTACGAATGGTCGCTGCAATCAACCTGATGGCGGCGCATGTTCTGGGCGGTGTCCCCATGCTGACGCCCGGGAAGGTACGGGAACTGGTCCATGCGGACTGGGTCGCGGACAACAGTCAGCTGCACCGTGAAACGGCATGGATTCCCCGGATCTTGCTGGAGGAAGGGCTGCGGCAGACGATGTTCAAATAGAAACAAGGATGCACATTTGATGGCCACGAAAGAACACATTCTGCAACAGATCCAGGACATGCTGCACGAGATCCTCCCGCAGGATGCCCTGCAGGTGACAATGGAACTGGATCTGATGAACGATCTGAATCTTGATTCACTCAAGGTCATGGAACTTCTGGAGAAGTTGGAAGACGCCCATGACATCTCCATCCCGATCAACATTCTGGGTGGGATCAGGACAGTCGGAAATCTCGTTGACGAACTGCAGAAACTGACCGAATCGTCATGAGACGATCGGTCCGTTTGTCAGTCGTATCCTGCGGATCCCGGCCTTTCATTGCTGGTACCGCCCTGGAGAGATTGACCGGCAGCCGTTTTCCTGCGAGCTCTCGCGTTTGCTCTGAGAGCCGAACCCGAAAGCCACACCTGACGCACAGTGAATGATGGAGAGGATGCTTTCAGCACGGGGACTCGAGAAATCCTACAAGGGCCGGAAGGTCGTGCGCGGGGTCGACCTGGAGGTGGAATCAGGGCAGGTCATCGGTCTGCTGGGTCCCAACGGGGCAGGAAAAACAACAACTTTTTACATGGTGGTCGGCCTGATCCAACCTGACAAGGGCCAGGTTCTGCTTGACGACCGGGACGTAACCGACCTGCCCATATACACCAGGGCCCGGGCCGGAATCTCCTACCTGCCGCAGGAGATGTCCGTGTTTCGCAGACTCACCGTCGAGGACAATCTCCTGGCCATCCTCGAGACCCTGGGGATCAGCCGCAGCGAACAACAGGACCGCAAGGACCGGTTGCTGGCCGATTTCCGCCTGTCGTATCTGGCCAAAAACCTGAGCTATACCCTCTCCGGGGGCGAACAGCGACGTCTTGAGATCGCCCGGGCCCTGGTGATCGAACCGTCATTCATCCTGATGGATGAACCATTTGCCGGGGTCGACCCCATTGCCGTCATCAATATTCAAAATATTATCCGCCAATTGAAAGCAAGAGGGATCGGCGTCCTGATCTCGGACCACAACGTCCGCGAAACGCTGTTTGTCTGCGACAAGGCCTATATCCTCGACCATGGGGAAATACTGGAATTCGGCGACCCGGATTTTATCGCCGCCAGTCCCAAAGCGAGGGAAACCTACCTGGGTGAGAAATTCAGGCTTTAAGCCCTGCGCTCCCCTTGCCCGACTTCTGTTCCACAGCCGGCATTAAGCGCATTGCCTCGTCGTATCGACCTGTTACGCCGAGGGACCGTGGCGCTCCACCTCTCCCCCGGCAGCGGCGTTTTTTTCTATGAGATGGGCACATCCACCTCTGAGCCGGTAGGCCCGGTCGGCTGCATCCAGGATCGCCGTCTGATGCGAAATCGCCAGGATTGTCAGCGTTCCTCGCAGTTGCCTCAGCGTGGCGCAGATGGCGGCCTCGCTGGCCGGATCAAGGGCGCTGGTGGCCTCGTCGAGGATGAGCAGCCTGGGTTTGTGGACCAGGGCGCGGGCGATGGTGATACGCTGTCGCTGCCCGCCCGACAGGCGGCTGCCCCGCTCCCCGACCACGGTATCGATGCCGTCCGCCATTTCAGCGACAAAATCCCAGGCCCCTGCCGCCCGCAGGGCATCTTCCACGTCCCCGGCGGAAAATTTCGGGTCGCCGAGGGTCACATTCATCTGCACGGAATCATGCAGCAGCAGGGTTTCCTGCGGCACATAGCCGATCATTCGGCGCCAGGCCCTCAGGTCGACGGCGGCCAGGTCCAGATCATCCAGCCACACCCGCCCCGACTGGGGCGAGAGCAGCCCGGTGATCAGGTCGACGATGGTCGTCTTCCCGGCCCCGGAGGGGCCGATGATCGCCGAAAATGTCCCCTGGGGAAAATTCAGCGAAATATCTCGCAATACCGGTTTGTCGCCATAGGAAAAGCTGACCTGGGACAGGCGGATTGACTCGTCGAAGATCGGCTCGATCGTGCCGCCGAGGTCTTCATGCGCCCCTTCGGTCTCCTGGATCCTGGACACCAGGGACCAGTACGCGCTTTCGGCGATGACCATGGTCTGATGTTCCTTCTGGGCGCTCTGCAGGGTCTTGATGATTTTCACCAGCATGAAGGCCATGGTTATCACCGTGGCCAGTGGGATATGCCACCAGATCATCGCCACATAGAGGCCGAAGGCGAAAAAGATGGTGATCAGCGGTTCCTGCAGGGCCTTCAGGGCCTCTTTGCTGAACACCTGTTTCCGCAGGACGCGGTTCAGTTTGTTGGTCTCCTTCTGCAGCACCAGATCGGCCATGTCTTCGCGGGCCATGGCCTTCAGGGGTTTGATCGACTGCAGGGTGTCGGTTAAGAGGGCGAGCAGCGAGTTGAGCAGGTTGGTCTGGCGCTGCCCGGCCTTTTTGGCCTTGGTGACCAGCCGGCGGAGAATGTAGAGGATGAAGAAGCCGGCCCCCAGGGCGATGAGGGTCTCCTTCCACGCCATCAGCAGGGCGACAGCGGCGTACACCGTCGTCCGCAGCAGCAGGGCGATGACCCGGATGCCATACAGATAGGCATCCGCCGAGCGGTTGGCCTCGGTGGCATAGGCGTTGGTGTACATCCCGATCGGCTGATGGACATAGTATTCCCAGCGGGTGGCGAAGAGCGCGCGTATCAGGGCCAGACGGAGATCGGTGGCCACCTGGGCCACCATATACCCGACCTTCTTGTTCGCCAGCAGCGACAGCAGGGCGGTCAGGACGATGCATCCCACAAAAAAGGCCAGAAGGACGCCAATGGTGGGTTGCAGACCGACCGCCGCAAAGATTCCGTTCACATAGCGTTCGAGATGGGATGGCGAAATTCCGGCGAGACTCTCTGCTCCGCTCGTGGTGTTGATGACCACCCCAAGGAGGGGCAGCAGCATCGACAGGCCGAAGCCTTCGGCGATACCGGCCAGCAGCATGGCGACGAGCGTGATGATGCTCTGGGTCGGGTATGCCTTGAAGAATGTGAGGATTAATCGCATGACTGCCTGCAGTTGATGCCGAGAAGAAAATGTGAGTGCCGGAGGATCCGTCGTTTATCCGCGATGGCGGCCATGGATGCAATCCATCCGCCACACGGAAATGCAGGTGGTCGCGGTCAGGGTGTGCATATCGTCAGGCACGGTCACGGAAGAGGTCCCGCCCGTCACAGTCCCATGCGCAGATCGGTCCGGACGGGATGGCCGAGGCCTATGACCGGGACCCGTCAATCTCCGAGACCGAGGCATCAGACATGAATACCGGCCAGGGCGGCAAAGGCCTCGCCAATCCTGTCAATCTGGTCCCTGGAGTGGGCGGCGCTGAGACTGCAGCGGAGGAGCGCCCCGCCGCCGGGGGTGGCCGGCGGCAGAACCATGTTGACATAGATGCCGCGTTGCAGCAGACCATTCCACATCGCGAAGGCCTCTTCCACGTTACGGTAAGGGATGGCAATAATCGGACTCGGGACGGGTCCAACCTCGTAGCCGAGTCCTTTGATCCTGGCATACAGCACATTGGCGTTGTCCCACAGCCGTTTCCGCAATTCAGGCTGTGTCCGGATGATCCCCAGGGCTGTCCGGGTGGAGGCGATCGTCGATGGCGACAACGAGGCGGTGAAGATATACGGCCGGCTGGCATAGCGGATAAGTTCCAGGCCCGGGTGATTGCTCGTGCAGAAACCGCCGATCGCCCCCAGACTCTTGCTGAACGTCCCGACGATGAAGTCAACCTGATCCTCAACTCCGGCTTCCTCCGTCAGGCCGCGGCCGTTTTCCCCCAGCACGCCGAGGGAATGCGCTTCATCCACGACCAGCCAGGCACCATACTTCCGCTTGACGGCGACGATATCCGCCAGCGGCGCCTTGTCGCCCATCATGCTGTAGATGCCTTCAACGACGATCAGGACATTGGTCTCTCTCTTGGCGAGCCGCTGCAGCCGTTTTTCCAGATCATGGACATCGTTATGCCGGAACCGGATGACTTCCGCCCCGCCCAGGCGGCATCCGTCATAGATGCTGGCATGGCAGTCGGCATCGAGGAGAATCACCTCTCCCGGGCCGACGGCGGTCGACAGTATGGCCAGGTTGGCGAGATAGCCGGTGGAAAAGATGATGGTATGGGAACGGCCGTAAAAATCCGACAACTCCCGCTCCAGGGCGATATGTCCGGCAAATGTCCCATTGGCCATCCGCGATCCGGTGGTGCCCGTCCCCTCCTTTTCCGCGGCCAGACAGGAGGCCCGGATGCACTCCTTGTTACAGGTAAGCCCCAGGTAATTATTGGTACCGGCCAGAAGTGTCGGGCGGCCGTTCACCACCGCCTCGGTGGGTGACGATATGTCTTCGAGAACGATGTGGAAGAACTCGCTGCAATTCTTCTCCATCGATTTTCGGGCCTCTGCCAACTGCTGAAACTTATCAAAGATATCCATTTTACTCATTTTCAATCTGTCCGATGTAACTCACTCAATGGTCGTTGAGATGTGAATTGGCCCGAATTACGACAAAAGCTGACGACCGCGCTACTCCCTGCCACAACCACGGGAATACCATGGGACGGTGGATTCGACAAGAGGCCCGTTTCTCCACAGGAAAACCGGGAGGAAGATGGAGAAGGCTGAAAATAGTAGCGTGGAATGGTTATGAATGCAAATGGAATCTGGAATTCATGCTCCGTAAATATAATCAGGGGGTTAAGTTTGAGACTCCGGTCGATCAGTTCGGGCAGCCGACGCAGGAGCTGTCCTTGTCTCCCCATCACTGTTTCACCCCGATCATCACCGAAGAATCGTTCGGCCCCCGGAAGGCCAGTCTTTCGATCCGGCCGAACCCCGCCTGCTCGAGCATTTCCCTGATCTCCCGTTCACGATAAGATCGGCCGCGGCCGTTATTGACCAGCATATTGAGGGAGAAGAGCGTCGCGAATTCCGGACTGTCCCCGCTGTCGTCGAGGATGAAATCGTGGACCATGATCACCCCGCCCGGCGCCATCGCCGCTGCGGTCTTGTCGATGAACAGCCGGCACTGCGCCGAATCGTTGCTGTGCAGGATGTGGGACAGCCAGGCGGCATCGTAGGGTCCGCCGCCGATCGGATCGCTGACAAAATCGCCCGGATGAAACTCGATGCGGCCGGTCAATCCGAATTTGTCGACGGTCGCATGGGCAAAGGGGGCGGTGGTCGGCCGGTCATAGATGACCGCATGGAGGTCGGGATGGGCCAGGCAGAAATGGATGGCATAGGTGCCCGGTCCGCCGCCGAGATCGAGCAGCCGCCGGCGGCCGGCGAGCGGCATCTGTCCGGCCACAAGCGGGGCTATCCCCATCGCCAGGTTGAACATCCCCATCAGGAAGCTTTCCCGTTCGATTTCGGCGCCGTAGGATCTTTTCCGCACCGGTCCGCCGCAGATCACCGCCCGGTCAAGCTGGGCCCAGCCGTCAAGGATGTGATGGTGATGGAGGATGATATGGCCCAGGTATCCGGGCGCACCGGCGATGAGCATGTCCCGTGCCGCCGTGCTGTTGCGGTAGCGGTCATCCTGCTTTTCGACGAGGCCCATTCCGGCCAGGGCATCGAGCAGCAGCCCGGTCGCCCGGCGCTCGCCGCCGATCGCCGCCGCCACCTCCTCCCCGGCCAGGGTCTGTTCCCCCAGCTCGGTGAAGATTCCAAGCCGTACCCCGGCCTGCAGGGTGCAACCCCGCCAGTAGGCACTCGAGACACCCAGCAGGTCTGCCCTGCCCCATTCTTTCTCCATTTCCCGTTCCTCCATTTGTCGATACCGGCGCCCTGGATTGAAATATGACAGCGATATATTTGCAAGTTACTGATAACTCAAAAATCATCCTCTTCCGGCACTCGGCGCCATGATGACAAGTCTCCCCAACGTGGCATAAAAATATTTCCCTGATACCCGTCTCCATCGGTGGATGCATACTCACGGAGAGCCCCCGGAAATCAAACACGCCGTTGCATGGACAAAAGCACGTCAAGAAACTTTATCAGAGTGCGAAAAAATCGCAAAAGAAACAGTTCGGCATCCTGTCATCGGCAGCGGTTGGAGAGAACATCGTGGTCGTACCGCGCCTCAATCCGGCCCTGAAGGCGTCGGCCCCTCCCCGCCGGCCGGCGGTCCGGGCGGAGTCGCGGATATAATGGCATTCGATTCACCGACAGAGAGATTTTCTCTCGACCGAATCGTCAGGACAAGGTATCCATGAAGAGTATCGGTCAGCCTTTCAAAATGGAGACAGACTATGAAAATCAGATCTTTTGACATTTTCGATCGGGAACACGTGGAACTGACATGCAACATCACCAGTGATCATCCGGCATCACAATTCGGACAGCCGGTGCTCTCCATCGAGGAATGGAATGGTGCCGCCATGGACATGCATCACTGGCTGCTGTCGCGGTGCGAGATCCTCGAGATCGACGACGCCGAAAAGCCGCTCCTGGAGGGATGGATCAAACAATTCTCGAGGATGTGATCGGGGCCGGGACCATCCGGATGCACTCATCATCCCCATGGCCGGTTACTGGCTCGAGGATTCCGCGGCTGACTGGACTTCGAGCAATTTCAAGGCGGTAAAAACCAACAACCCGCCAGCCTGCACGACTTGTACGACCATCTCCTGCACCGCCCTGGAGGGCACGGCAGGCGCACGAAGGCCGATGAGGATTCCCCTCTTCATCGGCCTTTTCTGTTGCCCGGTGTCCTCTTCAACTGGAGGCGTCCTCCCGCCGCCGGCGGAAAGACACGCTCGCCGGCCAGCCACAGCCGGAGATAGTCCTTCGGCAGCAAAACGCAATGCACCCGGGCGAAGATCGCCGGTTCGTTCTCTTTCACCCACACCAGCTTCGGGGCGGTGAAACCGGAAAAGACGATATTGCCGGTGATCACCCGGAACCGGGAATCGGCATCGAGTCGGGCCGCCTGCCGATAACTGCGGGTGTCGTTCCACAGGATGCAGGGCCTGAGGACCCGGTCGGCCTGATCAAGCAGGGTGGCCCCATGCATCTGCCCCGACAGGCCGATGCCACGAACCGCCGCCAGCATATTGCCGTGGCTCATCTTCAAGGCCTCCAGCGCCGCTTCGGTGGCCCGGATCCAGGCGGCAGGGTCCTGCTCGGACCAGCCCGGATGCGGGCGGCTGACCTCAAGTTCACCGGTGGCGGAGGCGACGAGGCGCTGGTCGCCGTCAATCAGCAGCGCCTTGACCCCGGATGTGCCCAGATCAAGCCCGAGATACATAGGATTTTCCCCCTCAGATCACACCTAGATCATACCGGGCGAGCACCCGTTCCACCCCATCAATCCAGAGGGCCTGGAGCATCGATGCAAAGCGCGTGCGGAAAACCTCGGAACGGCCGACCTCGCCGTAGATGTCGGTCATCCCCAGCCAGGCCATGGGGTCGTCCCTGGCCGCCCGCGCCATTGGGACAAGGCGGTCCCGGTTCGGGTCGTTGGCCTCGATGACCTGGCCGCTGTCGGTGGTACCGAAGCAATAGCGGCACCACAGGGCCGATTCCAGGGCCAGCCCGTCGATCCCGAGGCCGGCCGTGAGGCGATCGGCAATCGAGGGGATGATGAATTTGGGCTGGCGGTTGGAGCCGTCCAGGCACAGTCGGCGGATAGTGTCGCCGATCTTCGGATTGGCGAAGCGGCTCTCGGTCTTTTTATAATAGGCATGCAGGTCGGTGTTCGGCACGGGCGGCACGATGGGGATGATTTCCTCGCTCTCGACCTTCCGGAGAAACCCCAGGATAAGCGGATGTTCCATTGCCTCATGGGCGAAATGAATATCCATCAGCCCGGCCGGGTAGGCGATGACCGCATGGCCGCCGTTGAGAATCCGGATCTTCATGTTCTCGTAGGGCGTCACATCGGCCACGAACTCCACCCCGACGGTTTCGAGGGCCGGTCGGCCGGCCGGAAATCTGTCCTCGAGCACCCACTGGCTGAAGTCTTCGCAGAACACCGGCCAGGCATCGGCAATGGCGAAGTCGCGGGCCAGGATCTGCCGCTCGCGGTCGCCGGTGGCCGGGGTGATCCGGTCAACCATGGCATTGGGAAAGGCGACATTGGCGATAATCCAGTCGCTCAAGCCGGGATCGAAAAGCCTAGCCAGACCAGCCACCGCGTTGCGGGCCACGACCCCGTTATGGGGGACATTGTCGCAGGACATGACGGTAAACGGCTGGATGCCCGCCTGGCGCCTGGCCTTGAGCCCGGCGATAATCAGGCCGAAGACCGTTTTCGGGCTTTCGGGGTGGGCCGCATCGGCGGCGATTGCCGGCGATTGATGGTCGAATAGGCCGGTGGCCGGGTTGATGAAGTAGCCGCCTTCCGTGATGGTCAGCGAGACGATGCGGATGGCGGGGTCGGCCAGGGTGCGGATGATCGCCGCCGGATCGTCGGGCGACAGGAAATCGATCATCGAACCGGTGACCCGGGCGACGCTGCGCCCTGCCGACTGCTCGACGACCGTGGTGAGAAAATCCTGGCCGGCGAGCATCCGGCGCATCGTTTCATCTGAGGGCAGTACACCCGCGCCGATGATGGCCCAGTCCCTGTCCCGGCCGCTATTGAACAGCGCGTCGAGATAGACGGCCATATGGGCGCGGTGGAAGTTGCCGACACCGAAATGCACGAAACCGGGTGAGAGCGACGATCGTTGGTATGCCGGTGTGGCGGCGGTGGCAATTGTGTCAAGCTGCCTTAGGGCCAGTCGTATGGTCATGAGGTCCTCCTCTGTTCAATTCTGTCCTGCCGCTCGGGCCGGGAATCAGCTCATCCAGTTGCCGCCGTCGACATTGTAGGTCTGGGCGACGATATACTCGGCCTCGGCGGTGGCGAGGAAGATCGCCATGCCGACCAGGTCCTCGGCAGTCCCCATGCGGCCGAAGGGCACGGCCTCGCCGACCAGGCGCTTCTTCTCGCCGGGCGGCCGGTTTTCGTACCTGGCGAACAGGGCGTCGACCCCCTCCCAGTGCTCGCCCTCCACCACCCCGGGGGCGATGGCGTTGACGTTGATGCCGTACTGGATCAGGTTGAGGCCCGCCGACTGGGTCAGGCTGATGACCGCGGCCCTGGTGGCGCAGTAGACCGCCACCAGGGCCTCGCCCCGCCGGCCGGCCTGGCTGGCCATGTTGATGATCTTGCCGCCCCGGCCTCTTGTGATCATCGATCTGGCCACGGCCTGGAGCATGAACAGGGTGCCGCCGACATTGATCGCAAAAAGCCGGTTGTAGCTGTCGCGGCTGATCTCGCTGATCGGGGCAAGATCAAACAGGGCGGCGCTGTTGATCAGGATGTCGATGCCGCCGGTGCGGACCTCGACCGCCGCCACCGCGGCATCGATCGAGGCCTGGTCGGTGACGTCGAGCCGGACCGCATAGGCGCCGGCGCCGATCTCGGCTGCGGTCTTTTCGGCCTCCGCCAGGTTGATGTCGGCGATCGCCACGGTTGCCCCCTCCCGGATGTAGGCCCTGGCGAAGGCCCTGGCGAAGGCCCTGGCGATCCCCCGCGCCGAGCCGGTAAGCCGTCGTCAAACAATAACCGTTACACAGAAATACCTTTCCGGCATAAGGGGCCGTAACGAAATGGTGAAAAATGTAACGGTTATTTCGTAACGGCCCATAATGATTGCTGATCTGCCCTCGAGTCGTTTCATGTCACTGTTACCCCATCTTTGTCAAAGCGGTGAATTTTGGCCGGATCAGGTGTCAGCAGCACCTCATCCCCATACGAAAAATTGAAGGCCCCGTCGGTGCGCACGATCAGCAGGCCGATGTCTTCGACATTGACATGCAGGAAGGTGTCGGAACCGAGGTGTTCCGCCACCCGCACACTCCCCCGCCACTCCCCGATCTCCCGGGAGAGGGCGATATGCTCGGGCCGGACGCCGAACGTTGCCGCATTGTGCTGGGCCGCCTCGGCGCCGGCGATGAAATTCATCTTGGGCGAGCCGATAAAGCCGGCGACAAACAGGTTGCGAGGGTGGAAATAGAGATCCATCGGCGAACCGACCTGCTCGATCCGACCGGCGTTGAGGACCACGATCTTGTCGGCCATGGTCATCGCCTCGATCTGGTCGTGGGTGACGTAGATCATGGTGGTCTTCAGGTTCCGATGCAGCTCCGAGATCTCCAGGCGCATGTTCACCCGCAGGGCCGCATCGAGATTGGACAGCGGCTCGTCGAAGAGGAAGGCCGCCGGCTCGCGGACGATCGCCCGGCCGATGGCCACCCGCTGCCGCTGGCCGCCCGAGAGCTGCCCGGGCCGCCGCTTGAGATAGTCGGTGAGATTGAGGACCTTGGCGGCGTTGTCCACCCGCCGGTCGATCTCCTTCCTTGCGAAACCGGCCATCTTCAGCGGGAAGGCGATGTTTCTGCAGACCGACATGTGCGGATACAGGGAATAGGACTGGAAGACCATGGCCAGGCCGCGTTTGGCCGGGGGGATCCTGGTGGCGTCCCGTCCGTCGATTTCGATCACCCCGCTGGTCACGTCCTCGAGCCCGGCGATCAGCCGCGGCAGGGTCGACTTGCCGCAGCCGGAAGGCCCGACGAAGACCAGGAATTCCCCTTCGCTGAGCTCCAGGTTTATCGGCGGGATGACCTCGGTATCGCCGAATTTCTTGGTCACCTTGTTCAGTGTGATATTTCCCATTGATACCTTCCTATCTGAAGTTTCCCGAAAAAGTTTCATGCGGCGAGCCTCATAAACGCGACGGCGACGGAATTTTCGATTGGTTTACGCGGAAGTGGGCAAACTCATTGAAAATCCTTGTCCAACGCATCTCGGGCAATCAATCGCCGGACATCGGAAAAGGCGAAATGGTTGCGGCCTTTGACCGCATGCCGCCGAGAAGGCGTTTTGTCGAGGTGGCAGGCATACACCCGGGTGAGTGAGGTGGCCATCATGCAAAGGTTGAGATGGTTTTTCACCGCTATCGGGTTTCGATTCTGGGTCTCGGCACTGCCGATATCCTGTTTGAGTTCTTTGAAGCCGGCTTCGATCTTCCATCTGGCGCCGTAATATTCGATGATCTCGACGGTCGACGCGCAGACGAGACAGCAGCTGGGCCTGCGTGCCGAGTTCCTTGCGCAACGGTTTCCAGAGCCCCTGATTGCCGAACCATGAGTCGGCCACCACCAGGATACGCTGCCGGGGGAATTCTCCGGCAAACGCCGCAAGCATTTCAACTGCCCGCTGATTTTTGCCCGTTTTGGGGTTGAGATAATCATCCAGGGCGACAATCAGTCCGCCGTTGGTTTCCGGTCGAGGGATCATTTGCCAGAGCCTTGGCCAAAGCCTGTCCCAGGGGATTTTGGGCGAGGCGATAAAGGTGTAGTAGCGTTTCCTGCCGATCTCGGCAAAACCGAAGAGGACGTGGAAGACCCGGGGGAGATTTGACGTTTTGGACGAGGTGAACGGCAGGATAATGGCGAGCAGGGTATGCGGGAACCAGACACCGCGTTCCTCGGCTTTTTCGGATCCGGCAAATTCGGCTTTGAGTTCGGCGAGCAGAGAGTGTAGTATGGGCTTGCGAGGCTCCTCCGGTTTTTTGTTATGGAGAATTACATCTTACCATGAGTGGGCCTCGCATTCACTATTATGTCACTGTTATTACTCTATTTCCCTTGTTTCCTGTGAAAAATCGCTCTTGATTTGCCGTGTGATATCAAGCAGTTAGCTTTCGCCAATTTTTCACTGCATCGTCTTGAAATTATTGAAATAAATATTTCTCCGAACTCGGTTCGGATTCGAATCACGGGCCTCGCTTGCCAGGATCTCGGGTCAGCCGGGTTTAAAAACGGGAAACTTCAGCTGAGCAATTTCTGGCTACTTTTCTTTCACAAAAGTTACTTCAAACGTTCTACACGACCGATACTTCTGTAATCGACTGGAAAGCGAGAAGGCATCCTTGCTATCAAAGGCCTGAAAAACATCCAGCCCTCTATCGAGCAGGATTTTCCAGCCATTATCCGTCACGATATGTCGAGCGTGAATGCTTTTGTCAGGAACGAATTCCCAAGAAAATCGAATACCACCACTCCAGATATTCTCCTGGATACTCATGAGATGGCTTTTCTGTTGATCACCATTGAACTCGTCCTCAACCGTTACGAGATGCACATCAACCTCATCATCGTCGGATTTTAATCGAGTAACGGTCTCCAACAATTCCATCAGATTTCGCAGCTGGTGGAATTTTCGAAGATACGGATCAGTAATAACGAGGCTTGAAGCTCCCTTGAGGTAGGGTCCAAAAAGGTCATCAAATGAAATCCCTTTCTGGTTTTCTTCTATGACCAGGTGCTTTTCCTTCAGAACCTCATCTTTTGGTGATTCATCGGCGGCAGGACCAGATGTCGCTTCCGATTTCTCTTTATCATCGCCAGCCTCTTCAGCCGCAGCGGCACCGTGAGGATAATAATGCTGAGGGAACTGTTTTTCCTCAAGCGTCTTCACCAACTGTTTCTTTCCCGTATCGACCGCGGTATAGCCGAATTGCACCGCTGCATAGGTCGAATCGATTCGCATGAGCTGGTCCTTCACCCTTTTCCGTCCCTCGATGGCGAACTGCAACAAGACCTCAATCTCATCCCGGCTGGCCTCTCCATGCGGGAAGAGAATCTTCATAAAACCGGAAAAGGTCTTTTGGATCGCATCCCGATCCCTGGTGGAAATATCACTAAGCAACTGAAAATGGTCGGTGTAGACCTGAGAAAAATCTTGGCTGCGTTGGTTCTTCAGAATCTCAGCCAGGTAATCGACAACAAAGCCATACCCTTCCGAGAACATCTCCCCCCGGATAATATCGACCTCCCAGCCGGGAATATAAAAGTGCAGCCGATCCAGAAAGGCCGAATCATGGTAAACCGTCGGCAATTCGTCAAAGAGATCGGTGTGCTTCAACATATACGGGACATTATGCCGGGTATTGCCGACAAACACCATGGAGGCCTCGGCACCCAGGGTCTCGACCCCACGGGAAAAGGTCTTGTTGGCCATATAATTCTTCATGATATCAACAAGGGCCTTGTTCGGTTTCTTCTCCCTCCCGGCAAATTCATCAAAGGCAACCGCATCCCAATATCCAACCAGGCCGAGCCTACCGTTCGAGTTATTGACGAAGAGCTTCGGGACCGTGACCTCTCCGCCCGATATCAGAATGCCATGCGGGGAGAACTCGGAATAGATATGCGATTTACCCGTCCCCTTGGGACCGAGCTCGATCAGATTGTAATTCCGCTCGCAGAAGGGAATGAGACGAACCAACTGCAACAGTTTGCTTCTGGCCCCGAACATCTCCGGATTAAAACCGATCGACTGGAGCAAAAGATTGATCCATTCCTCCGTCGTGAAGTTTTTGCGGGCAGCGATATAGGCCTCAAAATCGAAATAGGAGAGCTGGATCGGTTTCAGGCTCTGCAGGATCCAGGGGCAGACACGTTTATCCTCCGCAGGCTCATATTCCAGATCACAGATGCACCAAACCCCGCCCACCAGCAGTTTCGGATGCTTTTTGATCGTGTCGGTGGCGACCAGAACCTTGGAAACTCCGAGATTGCTGAAGGTGGCCTCGTAGACATCATCCTTGTCATTGAGCTGTACGCCGATTTTATCGATGACCTTGTGCCGGCCCTTCTCACGAATCACCGATTTAACCAGGCCGGCCTCATTGCGATGGACATAATGCTTGCTGAGGATCTCCTTGACCGTATCGATACCGCTCTTGATACTGTCCTCATCGGCAGTGGCGCAGTACTGACCCAGCAGGTACTCAAGCACGTAGGTTGGGACGATGGCGTTCCCTTTTACAATCTTGACCAAGTC
>JROS01000109.1 GCA_000769715.1 Desulfobulbus sp. Tol-SR | reverse complement strand
GCGAAGAAGTCGTCGATCAGCCGGGTGGTGGTGGCCTCCAGCTCGTTGGTGTGCTTGGCCAGGTCCTTGATCCAAGGGATCGTCTTGCCGTAAGTCTGAGCGAGATGGGAGAGCGGGGTGACAGCGAGGACCTTGGGGGCGTGCTGCAGCCACTTGTCGTGCAGGGCGTCCTTCGGATTGCCCAGAGAAGCGAGGGCGTTGGCAGCGGTCGTCCTGGCGTCCTTGACCGCAGTATTGAGGCTGGAGATCATCTGGGATTCGACTGAGCCTTGATAAGCAGCGATGTCCGGGTTGCTGCCGTCCCATGTCTGGTTGAAAATAGATTTGATCTGAGTAGGCTCAAAGACAACAAGTGACCGAGCTTTCGCAGCCATAGTCTGTCGTCCAGCAAAGGGTGTTCCAACTACCTTTGACTCATACCAGACTCCGTCGTATCCGGCCTCTCTAATGGCTTTCTCCGCTGTCTTGCCTTGCGCTGCGTCTATTGCGTGCTGCAGGTACACCTCCTTCTTGCCGGTTTTCTCGGAGCCATTTTCAGTGTACTGGTTTGCAAACAATTGTGGGCGCAGCCGCCCTGCAAGTTTATAGGCCAAAGCATACTCAGGGCTTCCTTCTACAACGATCTCGTCAGCGTTGAGGATATTTTTGGCGGATACGTAGGCGGGGATGACATTTCCTGCACCTTTCTTACGACCTTGCAGGTCCTTATCCGCGTAGCGGGAAGCGAACTCAGGGTCATCTGTCAGGTGGATACCGAATCCGAATTGTTCATTCTTCCTGTAGTTGGACTTGAACTCATCGAAGGACGACGTTGTCCCATGATAAACCACCAGCGGTGCGCCATCAGCGTCAACAACCTTCGACCCGGCAAACCATTTCTTAAAAGCCGGGAGGTTCTGAATCTTGCTGGCAGCATCCTCGACATTCATCGCCGTAGTCTGAGCCACCGTCGCAGGGGTTCCGGTCTTGGCAGCAGTCAAAAGCTCGTTGACCGGCGCGTCGAATATCTGCTCGCTGGCGGCGAGGACCTTGGCCAGGGCGGTGTTCGAGGACACCGGCAGGCCGAGCAGGGTGCGGATAGATGAGACGAACTTGGACCACAGGGTCTCGGGGCCGGACTTGATGGTCTCGAGGTACTCCTGCATCTCCTTGTTCGACAGGGT
>JROS01000108.1 GCA_000769715.1 Desulfobulbus sp. Tol-SR | reverse complement strand
AGATGACAGCGGGGGAGGTCGAGATGACAGCGGGGGCAGGTCGCGATGAAGGTGGGCGTGAAAATCGACGCTAATTTTATCGGTACTTTCCCCTTGTCAGTAAATACTAGTCTACTATACAGTAAAAATCGCACATTAATCCCGCATGAAAACGTATTGCAGGATTTTGGAAGTAGGGAGACGGGACTATTCATGCAGGCCGATTTTCTCGATGCACACCTCCATCACTGGGAAGACGCGGGGTATCTTTTCGATAACTGCCGATGGGCCAATGCCGATCACCTTTACGGTATTTCCGCTGAGTGTGGTTTGAAGCGATTGATGATGGCTTTTGGTATGCCTCTAGATTCGACCTCCAGTGCGCCCATGCAGAGAGAGGACCGAATCCATGCCCGACAGGCCTGGTCTCGTTATGAAGCGTATCGGTCCGGTCATAGGCAGGGGGCGGCGTATCAACTTTCAACGAATAATCCTTTTGCGGATTGGGATATCTCCGATCGTTATGCGCACCGAAGTAGTTTTGACCAAGCTCGCGCTGAAGCCCATCGTCAAGGCGCACACGTAGTTCTGTCATTGATCAAAAAAGCCATTTTTGAGGGTCTTATCCCATGAGCACCTTCGATCAAGTCCTGCCGACCGTCAGAGAAGTACTCAATGAACATATTCACCAGCTGGCAAAGTTGGGTTCCGTGATAATCAATCGCGACCTCAATGGCCGTATCAGACTGGTTCTCAGTAACACACTACCCGATAATGCTGAAACGAAATCGGCGATAGCGACGCTTGTACAGGCACTCTCAAGCCGTCTTGGACTGCATTGTTTCCCCCCTGAGAACATGGTGTTGTTCGAGCCTTCATTCGAAGCGGTGCTGCAAAACGCTCCAAGATACATCCTCGAGGATCTCCCCGACGTCACCGTGGTCGACCGCTTGGCAACCGAAACCGATTGGTCCAACATCTCTCCCGCCAGTACTCTTGGCCCTCGAATCGTTTTCTTCTCGATCAAAGGTGGTGTCGGCCGTTCCACAGCACTTGCCGTGGCAGCCTGGTCCCTGGCACAAGCTGGGAAAAGAGTGATGGTCCTGGATCTCGATCTGGAATCACCCGGCCTGTCCAGTTCCCTGCTCCCCGGAGAGATCCGCCCCGCCTACGGTATAACAGACTGGCTTGTTGAGGATCTGCTGGATAACACCGCATCCATATTCGAGGACATGGTTGCCATCAGCAACCTATCCCATGACGGCGAGATCCTGGTTGTTCCCGCGCACGGAAACAACCCGGGAGAATACGTTGCCAAACTTGGCAGGGTATGGATGCCCAAGGTAAAAGAAGACGGATCATACGAACGCTGGTCCTGCCGGCTGAACCGTTTACTCGATCAGCTCCAGGAACGCTGGCAACCCAATGTGATTATGATCGACTGCCGTGCGGGCATCGACGAGGTGGCTTCTGCCTGCATCACCGATCTTGGCGCTAAATCAATCCTCTTGTTTGCACTGGACAGTGAACAGACCTGGGAAGGCTATCGCATCCTGTTCCAACATTGGCGTCGAACCGGCGTAGTCCTTGACATCCGTGAACGCTTGCAATTCGTCGGCGCAATGATCCCGGAAATTGAAGGATTAAATTATAGGGATGAATTGTGCGAACATGCCTGGAATCTCTTTACGGAAGAGATTTATGATGAAATACCTGCCGGGGAAAATACAGGCGATCGTTTCAGTTATGACAAACATGACGAATACGCCCCACACTATCCCTGGGCCATCAAATGGCACCGCGGTTTCGCTGCTGTACGATCCATTCATTCACGTGTTCAGCATATAGACCTCAACGAGGTCAATACGATTTTTGGCCCCTTGGTTCACGGATTACAAACAATCAGCGAGACTGAGGAACCATCATGACCGAAGTCGGCGCAATTCGGCAGGCAATCATCGACGCCATCCCCTACAGGACATCAAACTATGGTGAATCTCCCGATCCGAGATTTGTCTATGTTCCCCCGGCACACCTGAAAGCATTGCGACTTGAATCGAACGTGGTCATCGGATCGCGGGGAGTCGGCAAATCATTCTGGACTGCCGCTCTCAATACTCCGTATTTAAGAGCAATGCTTGGCGTTTCCGTTCGAGATTTAGAAAACACTCGGGTTATTCGCATCGGTTTTGCCGGCAATGAAAATATTGATGCTTACCCAACGCCGGAAGTCATTGCCGAGCTTATTCGCAAAGGTTTTACACCTTACGAAATCTGGCGGGCGGTTATCGTGCGCTGGCTGGCCACTATCACGAAGGATACTATCCCCACGGAGACCTGGTCGGCGACCGCAACCTGGGTAAAGTCCAACCCTGAACTACTGGCAAGACTTTCGCAAAACGCCAACAACTTCCTTTTATCCCAAAATGTAAAGGGGTTGATACTGTTCGATGCTCTCGACCGCTCGAGCAACGATTGGCAAACTATGGACACCATCGTTCGAGATCTTCTCAAAGTGGCGTTGTGGATGAAATCCTACCCACACATCCACGCCAAGGTGTTTTTGCGAGAAGACCAATTTTCGCGCACCGTCACCGATTTTCCCGACGCTTCCAAACTATTGGCAACCAAGGCGGAACTTACCTGGCAGCCACACGATCTGCACGGTCTGCTCTGGCAATTGCTATGTAATGCCCCTAATGGACAAGGCGAACTTTTACGCACCATATACAAGGACGTAATCGGCAAAACACCGATACAAAACAAGGAGATATGGTCGCTGACCGACGAGGCGCGTCGGGAAAGTCGACAACAACGCGAGCTATTTGAAGCTCTTGCCGGCAGGTGGATGGGTAAGGATCGGCGACGCGGGGTTCCATACATCTGGACGGTAAGCCACCTGGCGGACGGAAAAGGACGGACATCACCCCGCTCGTTTTTAGCCGCTGTTCGGGAAGCCGCCGAGGACTCCCGAGATAAGTATCCCGAGCATCCTTGGTCATTGCATTACGAGAGCATCAAGCGCGGCGTACAGAAAGCTTCTTCGATCCGTATTGACGAGTTGGCAGAAGATTACCCATGGGCAACAAATATGCTTGGTGCATTACAAGGCCTCACCGTCCCATGTGAATTTGCCATCATCCAAGACCGATGGGACCATCGTTTTCCAAAAGGATTGAAAACCGGTGTTTACGACCGTCTTCCCCCTCAACACCTGGAACGTGGCTGGGCGGGAATTCTCGAAGACCTGGAGCGCTTGGGCCTCTTCGAAAGAATGAAAGACTCCCGCATCAACATGCCGGATCTTTACCGTGTCGGTTTCGGATTGGGCCGCCGCGGCGGCGTTAAACCCATGAGCCGGAAATAACGGTAAAATCGATCTTTTCCTGTCATTTCGACCCCCTCATCCTTGTTGTTTCGAGCGAAGCGAGAAATCTGGTTGTTCCCGATAGAGCGAAGGCCGCGATGCTCCCCCCGCTGTCATTTCGAACGCCAGCGAGAAATTTTGATGTTCCCGTCAGGGCGAAGTACTGGATGCTCCCCCCGCTGTCATTTCGAAGCGGAGCGAGAAATCTTGTTGTTCCTTTGCCGGAGCCCATTCCAAGCCCTGTTTGAGATCTCTCCCTGCGGTCGAGATGACAGCGGGGGCAGGTCG
>JROS01000107.1 GCA_000769715.1 Desulfobulbus sp. Tol-SR | reverse complement strand
GAGGAAGGTCGAGATGACAAAAGCGGTAGGTGGGTGGCAAAATGGGGGAAGGTTGGGATGGGAAATTAGTGGGATGGTCGAGATGACAATGGAATAGGCAGGAATGTTCAGAGGCGGGATTCAGCGAGTCCGGAGGAACCTTCCGTGAGGCATTTTAAGGCCGTTATTGGCTGAGACGAGAACTGACAAGGCGGTTTATGCTGACCCCTGCCTCGGCAGCCTGGATTGCTAAATTCCTGTGGACTTCAGGTGGAACCCTGATTATAAATTTGCCGCTGTATTTTTTGCCAGCTATGGCTTGGGGGACTTCTTCTCCATTTTCTTTCATATCCTTTATTACATCGGCAACGAGTTCTCTTATGCCTTTCAATGCAGATTCCGGTGTCTTTGCAAGCCAGCTCAAGCTCGGAAATTCAGCACATAATCCGACATATTCATCGTCTTCGGCCGACCAGGTAACTCGATAAGTGTAATGATCATTTTTTAGTGGCATTTTCTTCCTCAATTCTCTCAATTGCTTTCAAAACTTGTTTGACTTGGTAGGCTTTGGCTTTTCCTTTGCAGTTTTGAATGTTTACCCGTGGATCGCCTTGCCACGGTGTTTTGAATATTCTGTGACTCCCTCCCGACTGCCTTGGTTGACCAAAATAGTGTTCGCATACCTTGCATAACTCAAAAAAACGGACATTTGCAGGATTTTTCTGAATTTGCTTGAGGAGGTCTCTTATTTGTTCCATATCAAGTATAATATCATTATTGATACTGCTGTCAAGATCGGGGTTGTTTTTAAGCCCAGATCCGGGTCAATGAGGCACGCGATGTTTTATCGCGACTCCGCAAACATATGATGGTTATCTGGCGTTTAAGGTCAAACATCATTACCACCGCTCCAGATAGGGCCGCATGACCTTGTCGATCCGACAGATTTTCGCGTAGTTGAGCAGAGCCATAAGGTTGAACGTTTTGCGGGCCTTGTAGAGCTTCAGAGCCTCCAGTACCACGTCCATTCCGATTTTATTACGGAATTTGAAACAGTCGGCGAGTGTTTTTTCCGGGCTGTAGATTTTGACGGATACGCCGTCGATTTGATGCTCTTCAATTCCGGCGCCGTATGCCTGATCGGAAAATCGGTGAACGAGGAGTGGCGGATGATCAAGCGATGGCAATCGTGATCTCCTGGGAACCGCCAAAGATATTTTATGGGGAATCTGCGTCGTGATATCGTGGTAAGCCAATGCTGAGACAAGACAGATAACGGCGTTCGGAAAACGCAGGCCGACCGTCACAAGGTCGGGGTTGCTGATGGGCGGAAGATCCACCAGACGATACACCCCTCTGCTCACCTGTTCAATCACCCCTCTGTCTCTGAGGGAATAAAGCATGTAGCGGGTAATCCCGAACTTAATGGCCTCGCTCATCCGTAGCTGGCCGCCGCATGAGCGGAAAATGTCTTCAGGCTTCTCTTTCATCCCTGGCTCCAGACATAACGACTCCACTTGTTTGTAAGTGGTAACACTTATGTCTGATTGGTGTCGGGATCTCAACAGAAAAAATGGGCATCCATGATAAGTAGATTCAAATCATGTATGCAAAGGTGCTTATCCTTGGCCTTACCTTCAAGGAAAATTGCCCGGATGTGCGGAATACGAAAGTTGTCGAAGTCGCGAGTGAATTTAAGACATACGGTGCGGATGTCGATGTTTAAGATTCCTGGGTCGACAAGGATGAGTCCCGCCAGGTGTATGGCATTGAGCCTGTAGAGGTTCCTGAGGCTGGTGCGTATGACGCGGTTGTTCTTCTCGCTGTTCATTTGCCGGAGCCCATTCCAAGTCCTGTTTGAGATCTCTCCCTGCGGTCGAGATGACAGCGGGGGCAGGTCGCGATGACAGCGGGGGAAGGTCGCGGTGGCAGTGCTCGTTGT
>JROS01000199.1 GCA_000769715.1 Desulfobulbus sp. Tol-SR | reverse complement strand
CCCCCGCTGTCATCTCGACCTTCCCCCGCTGTCATCTCGACCAAAGGGAGAGAACTCCTGCCAGGAACAACGAGCTTTCCTGGCGGTGCTCGAAATCACAAGGTATGCAACTGGTTTCCACGATTGACTACGGATCTCACACCTGTCGTGGATGGAGCGAGCCGGCAAGTATATCGGCAATCCATTTGTTAATACTTTTCCCGGATTTAAGAGCCTCGGCCACTATCCTGCTATGAAGTTCAGGATCAAGCCGGACAAGAAACTTTCCTGAGCATGGCTTGTTCGGTTCCCGTCCCGCCTTTGCACAACTCTCCAGATAAAAATCAACCGCCTCGCCGAACGCCTTCTTCAATTCCGTCACCGATTCTCCGTGAAAACCAACGGTGTCACGGATGCCGATGATATTCCCGAAGAAGATATTGTCGTCCGGATCGAATTCGATCTTTGCGGTATATCCCTTGTAACTCATTGTGTTCATGGTTGTACTCCTGCTCTGCTCAAAAATTCCATGGCATGTCGCACCTGATACCGCTTGGCCTCTTTGCCCGGATGCGGCCGGTGGAAGTCGGCTTTTTCGTCATTTATGATAAACGAGACACGTAATCCGTGACCCTCAATCATTTCTGCGCCAAGGGCCAAAAACAAGGCTTCTATCCTGCGCTATTCAATATTCCCCGGAACAGGCAGCGAAAAGATAGCTTCCAACGTCTTCCTGTGTCCACTGTTCATGGTTAAATAGTATCAATTTGTAGTATCATCGTCAACGATCGGAATTTTGTTCCTGCATTGCCACAAACGCGCGTAGACAGTTGAACGGCAACAACTTTTTGAGTTTCCCAGCCAGCCTTTGGTAGCGAATGTTGGAGTTACGTGTTCCAAAGATGGATAAGAATACAATCGAATCTCCCTACACCCTGCTGATGGTCAAGGCCCTGCACGAGACCGGCGGCAACCGCGTCCAGGCCTCGAAACCGCCGGAGATCAGCTACCCGTCCCTGCTGTCGAAGATTAAAAAGGATGGGATAGAGCTGGGGCAGGGGCCGCTTGCCGAACGAGAACTGCCTGGTGAACGACTGTCGGCATATCGTGTCTTTCTGGCTGGGAGACATCTCCTGCAGAAAAAACGAGATTCCCCGCTATCGCTCGAAATGGTAGTAAAAAATGTTGGTCGGATGCAAAAGCAGGGCGGTCCGAACAAGTCGGAGCGTGAGGTTACTCGTCATCGCCGAAAGTATTTTCCAGATCACGAGCCCCATGGAGGACACGGACAACCTCTATGCCATCTTGGACGGGTTGATAATAGATGACGTATCGACCGACAGGAAAGCTCCTGATATTCGCCCCTAATTCCCCACGAAACCTGCCGATATTTTCTGTACTTCCGCAAGAATGGCGAATTTACGGCTGATGCTGTCAATCAAAGCATCAGCCCGGGTTTCACTATCATTCGCGATATAATCCCAGATTTCGACAAGATCGGCTTTGGCACGAGGGCGCTTGAGGATGACAGCCATTTATACCTCGGGGCTGGAAGCCTGCCGTGCCTTGCGTCTCGCTCTCCCCTCGCGTTTGATCTCTTCAGGGTTCCATGGCGTGGCATCGCCACTGCTCATTCCATCATCTATATCTTGCCGTAATTGTTCGAGCTTGATTGCTCTCACGCGATCTCGTTGCTCCATAAGACGCAAAGCCTCTCTCACGACCTCGCTCGCTGAATTATAGAGACCGGAGTCCACTTTCTGTTTAATCAACGATTCAAGCTGGGGTGTTAAATTGACGTTCATATCAATGGTATCCTCCTTTTTAAAAAGCATAGGGCCATTGTCAATAATTGTCAACCATTGACATTAACAGGCTCCAGCGCCATTTTACGTGCGACCAATAATGCCACAATTGTCTCAAAGATACAGTTGTCCAAGGGGCTCCGTCGTTTCGACCGCGGGAAGAAATCGGGCGGTGCTTCGAGTCGGCAATTTCCCACTACCTCCGCTGTCATCTCGACCTACTTCTTTGTCATCGCGACCTTTCCCCG
>JROS01000106.1 GCA_000769715.1 Desulfobulbus sp. Tol-SR | reverse complement strand
GGTTCATCGCGGAATTCCGGGAAAAGCAGCCCTGATTTTGAGGAAGAAGTAGGCGTCGTCCCTGAAGCCGTAAGCCATCCGTTTGATCACCTTGATCTTGTTGTTGATCCCTTCCAGGAGACTGGTGTGCAGCCGATGGCGGCAGTGGGCCACGATGCCTGGTACGTAGGGCTTGAGTCTTTTGGCGAAGCGGCGTAGCGGCTCGATCCCGCTTTGCATAGCCCGTCGGTACCAGTCCTTCCAGAAGCGTTTAGCCGCTTTCGGGTAGCGAAAGTCCCAGAGCTGCTTCATATCCTCCTTGAGCACATAGACTTTCATCAAGTTCCGGTTGGCTTCGAGCAGATCATAGAGCCTGATCCTGTCGTCCTGGCTCTCGATGTTTCGCTTGTTTCGCAGCAGTAGCCAGCGCGAGCCCTTGATCACCTTGCATGCCTGCCTGTCACCCTCGGCACGTTTGGCTTCGGCGCGGCGGACCGGATCGATGACTTCGCGGCCGTACTTCATGACCACATGGAACAGGTCGTAGACGATTGCAGCATCGGGGCACCAAGCCCGGACCTCCGCCTCGTAAGCGCCGTTCATGTCCATGGCCACGGCTTTGATGGCTTGACAACCTTCCGGGCCAAGCAGTTCAAAGAACGGCCGGATGCTTTCGCGGCTTCGGCCCCGGCCGACCCAGAGCACGCGTTTGATGTACGGCTCCACGATCACCGTGGCGTAGCGATGCCCCTTCTGGATGGCGAACTCGTCCATGGCGATGGCACTCACGTTGCTCACGTCCGCAGGTCCGAGCTTTTCAGCAAGGTATTGCTTGTCCACGGCCTTGACCGCCCACCAACTCATGCCGAAGAACGAGGCCACATGCTTGATGGAAGCCACCTCGCACAACCTGCCGATGCTTTCGGCCAAGCGCTTGGTCACTCGCGAGTAGCGCCCAACCCAAGGCAACTCCTCAAGCTTTGCCCCGCAATCCGGGCAACGAACCCTGCGTCGCCAGACCAGAAGCCACGTTGCCGTGTCCAGAAGTGGCAGGTCGCGAATCCACCGCTCCTCGATATCGTGGACCTTGCTCACGAGTCTTCCGCACCCGCTGCAACGCATCCGTCTTCGCTTGAGCGGCAAAAGCTCGATCCAGACTTCGGCTTGCAGCCCTTTCTCGCCAGCCTCGAAACGCTGGACCGTCCCGATACGATATCCTTCCCAGCCGCCCAGAAGCCGGGTAATCTCTGATCCGGACAACGGTGCTCTCCTTTGCTCTCGTTTGGCTTCGCAACCTTCGAGATATCGGAGAGTTACCGTTGTCTCAAATCACTTTTCCTTCCCGGAATTCCCAGAAGAACC
>JROS01000105.1 GCA_000769715.1 Desulfobulbus sp. Tol-SR | reverse complement strand
GTCTTCGGACCAAGGGCATCATACTCTTTCTTCGCCTCGGCGTAGGCCTGGGTGAAGGTCATCCCGGTCGCTTTCTGCATCCCGGCATCGACCCATGACTTCTGCGCGGCGACGATCTGCTGGCCGGGAGGGAGCTTGTCACTCACCCAGTCCTGCTTGCTGAGTTCTTTGGTCGGGTTCATCTGGTTGAAGGTGGCGACCAGCATGGCCCGGTTGAATTTGTCGATGCCGGTCTCAGATTCTGCGGCCTTGACAGCCTCCTCGTGAATGGCGAAGAAGTCGTCGATCAGCCGGGTGGTAGTGGCCTCCAACTCGTTGGTGTGCTTGGCCAGGTCCTTGATCCAGTGGATCGTCTTGCCATAGGTCTGAGCTAGGTGCGAGAGCGGGGTGACGGCGAGGACCTTGGGGGCGTGCTGCAGCCATTTGTCGTGCAGGGCGTCCTTGGGATTGTTTAGGGAGGCGAGGGCATTGGCAGCGGTCGCCCTGGCATCCTTGACCGCAGTATTAAGGGATGAGATCATCTGGGATTCGACGGAGCCGTACATGGCGATATCGGGGTTGCTGCCATCCCAGGTCTGGTTGAAGATGGATTTGATCTGGGTGGGATCGAAGGCGATGTACTCAGTGACTCCTCCAACCTTAGTTACTACCCCGTCATACCCTTGTGCGACAAGCTCGTCCTTCCTTTTGGCAGCGTCCTTCCGTGCCTCAGCGTGAGCCTGAATGATTTCTGGTTTGGTACTCTTCTCAGTTATCCTGGTCCACGCTCCCATAGACAATTTGTTGAACTCAGCGTAGGGCATGGTGTACGGATTGGATATACTCAGGTATGCAGGAATCACTCTACCGTTGGCCTTTCCCCAGGCCTCAGTGTACCTCGACGCTTCCTTTGGGCTCTCTGTGAAGAAGTACCCAAGCTGTGCATTCGGGTTACCTGTCTTGCTGCTTTTCATCTTGTCGGAAAATTCAGCGAACCCATTATTGGTCCCGTGGTAAACAACCAGCGGCGCACCATTCTCATCCACTACCTTACTACCCTTGAACCATTTCTTAAAGGCCGGGAGATTCTGAATCTTGCTCGCAGCATTCTCCACACTCATCGCCGTAGTCTGCGCCACCGTCGCCGGGGTCCCGGTCTTCGCCGCGGTCAAAAGCTCAAGCACCGGCGCGTCGAATATCTGCTCGCTGGCGGCGAGGACCTTGGCGAGGGCGGTGTTCGAGGACACC
>JROS01000104.1 GCA_000769715.1 Desulfobulbus sp. Tol-SR | reverse complement strand
GGGGGGGGGGGGGGGGGGGGGGGGGGGGGGGGGGGTGGGGGGGGTGGGGGGGGGGGGGGGGGGGGGGCGGGGGAGTGGGGGGGGGGGGCTGCAGCCCGAGCCGAACCAGACCGGCAGTGACTTGGTCTTTTTTGCGCCATGGAGTCAATCCCAGCAGTGGCTGTACTTGCTCACCGCAATAGGTTGCCAGCAATTGCGGCAGGCGTGACTTGCTGAGAAAACCTTCTTCAGACTCGAACTGCATCCAGACTGCCCGAACCTTGCGTCCTTTCAGAAAGCGGGCAAGACATACGGTGCTCCGGTAGCGAACCCATTGCCATTTCCCGTAGAGGAAAACCCGCTGCCGGTGTTCAGGGAGCAGAGCAACCCGTGCTGCTGTATAGCGATCCCCGTATTTCCGTGGCCGGCCCCTACCGCGTTTTGGTGTTGGAGCATCATACAGAGCGGTATCCCGTCGGACCTGGCCGATGGAATGAAATCCGAGCGTCTCTGCCTGATCGAGATACAAACGCTTCATGTACCAGGAATCCACCAGTGTACAGGCTTTGACACTGTTGAAAACCGGGGCGACAATTTTCAGCAGCAGTACGGCGGCATCGAGTTTGGTCCGGGTTGTACCGGGCCGCATCAAGCGTGACAACAGGGGAACCGCCGCATGCGTCATGCCGCAACCGATAGACGGTGCCATACTGACCCAGCATTGTCCCCGGGCATACTTCGGACGATTGGTCTTGGCGCCATGCTGCCTGTAGATCGCACTGCCGGGTGCCTTTTTCGAGGTCCGTTAGACGAGTGTGTCGTCAAAGATCAGGTACCAGACAGGTTGCGGGAAAAATGTCACAACCAATCCGGCCAATTGCACCCCAAGTGCAACCCACGACCATTTCCCCTGCTGAAGCCACTTGTAGTAGGCGGTCCAGCTACGCAGGGGTTTGATCGCCAGCCAGGCTTCGGTAACAAAGCCGGCTGGGGTAATCATCGCTCCGACCAGCAGTTCGATAAAGGTCGGAACGGAACGAATCGGTAGAGCCCTGGCGAGAAATGTGATACTTTCAAGCAGGGTTCTGGGGATAGTCGCGTATTCCTTGTCGCCCATAGCGGCCTCCGGAAGAAGTGGTTGATCTTTTCTTCTAGAGGCCGCGCTTTCTCAGCGAATTCTGCCGAGAAAGCGCGGCTGCCGCCGATCTGTTGTCATGTCAATAGCTTATTTGTGTGTTTATACGTTTTTACCGCGTTTTGATTTTGCGGGGTTTAAAAACGTAGTTTCTGAAACTCTAAACTCCAGTGATTAGAGATAGGATGTCTATGATTGTGGACACTCAAAATCACGGATCCGCGAGATGCACCCATTCATCCTTTTCCGTTCCATTTTATCCTTGAAAACTCCTTTTGTTTTGAGTAATTAAATACTGGCCAGTCGGTATTGGTCGGCAGGCCATGATGGGCCTCGGGAGCATGAGGCCAAACCCATGTAGCCATGAAGGAGCGGGATTTCATGACACCAGAGAGAGCGAACGTGATCACCATCACCCGCCAGTTGGGAAGCGGCGGGACCTCCTTGGGCCAGCGCGTCGCCCGGCAATTGGGATATGCTTACGCGGATCGCCAAATCCTTAAGCTGGCCGCGGAGAAATTGGAAGTCGACATCGAGGATTTGACTTACCGGGACGAACAGGTGCAAAGCTATTGGGACCGGCTGTTTCAGATTTTCTCCGTGGGAACCCCCGAATGCCCTTACACGCCGCCACCGCTCCGGGTGGTCTCCGACGAGCAACTGCTGGCTACCGAGCAGCGCATCATCAAGGACCTTGCCGGCCGCGGCTGCTGCGTGATTATCGGGCATGGGGCCTTTCACTTGCTCAAAGGCCAGGCGGGGGTATTGAACGTGTTCGTACATGCCGCGATGGATTTCCGTGTGGCGCGCGTCATGAAACTGTACCGGATGTCCTCGCGTGATGAAGCGCGCCAAGTTATTGAGCGCGCCGATCGCGAACGCGAAAAGTATATCCGCATCACTTCCGGTTGCAACTGGTTCGATGCCCGCAATTACCATTTGACCATGGATTTTGAGCGGATTGGATTTGAGGACGCGGAACGGCTTATTGAGTCGATCGCCATCCCCTCCGGCGCCGGGGCGCCGTTATCCGATCCCGCAGCCCTCCTTGAAGACACGGAACCTTGATCAAACAGGAGCCAGGATATGCAAGTTTTGGACGATCAGAAAAAAGAAACGATATTGGCGGCGGCGGCAAAACTGTTTGCCTCCGAACCTTTTCACAAGGTGCACTTGAGCGACGTCGCTAAAGCGGCAAAAGTCGGCAAAGGAACCCTTTATACCTATTTCAAAAATAAGGAAGACTTGTATCTGGCCGTGATTTCCCAGGGATTCGCGCATTTGTTGACCCGTCTGCGCGAACGGATCGTAAAGGATGCCCAGGACGCCCTGGGGGACCTTGCGATTTTGATTGAGGAATACGTAAATTTTGCCTTTAAGAATCCCTATTTTTCCGAGTTGATGCGTACGGTGCCGGAGATGACCTTCGGCCGCCCCCAAAGCGAGAAAAACGGTCAGGAACTAAGTCGCCTGATTGAGTCACTGATCCGGCAGGGTATCGCTACCGGCCAATTCACGGATCCTCATCCGGAACTGACCACGAAATACCTTCAGGGCCTGCTGCGTTCTGTTTTTACGGGCGGCATGAATAAAGTCGAGCGGAAGGTTGTGACGGAACACATCACTCAATTTATCCGCAAGGGATTGAGCCGTAAGGATTCCTGATCCAAAGGAATGCTACGCGGGTCGCTTGCCGTTTTTATCGCCACAATATACCTTTCTTAAAGGAGTAGCTGTTGATCCATGACGCCCACACAAACTGAAACCTCCCCGCCGAGTCGGGAATCATCGGAGTCCTTCCCGGCGGCGCCACCCCACCACGACAAACCGCGCAAATTTCGCCAGATAATGCTGAAAGCGGTCATGGTCCTGATCGTTGTTGCTGGATGCGTGATCGGCATTCATTTTTATCTCCATGCCCGCGGCCATGAGTCCACCGATGACGCTTACATTGCCGGCCATATTATCGCGATCAGTCCCCGCGTCGCCACCCATGTGGCCAAGGTGCATGTGGATGACAATGAATGGGTCAAGGCCGGGGATTTGCTCGTGGAGTTGGCGCCGGAAGATTTTGCGGCTCGCTTGGGAGCCGCGCAGGCCGCTCTCGAGGCCGCACAGGCAACCTTTCAATCCAGCCGAATCGACGTGGATTTGACCACCGTCACGGCCACTTCGGCCAATGACGAAGCGGGGGCCAACGTCGAAACGGCACGAGCGCTGCTGGAAACCGCTCAGGCGCTGGCTGCCGCAAGTGCCAGTCAGCGCGATCAAGCCAGGGCGCAGATTGAATCGGCCACGGCCGCCCTGGCCCAGGCCGAGGCAGAAGTTGACGCAGCCAAGGCGCAGCAGCAGCGGGACGCGCTGGATCTTGGCCGCAATCGGAAACTGGCGGGTTCAGGAGCGGTCAGTCAGCAGGAGTTGGATCATGCCCTGGCCAGCGAACGGATGTCATCGGCGAACTTGGCCGCGGCTGAGAAGAAGGTGCAGACGCAACGGGCCATGGTCCGGCAAGCCGAAGCCAGCCTGAAGGCGGCCGAGGACAACATGCGCCAGGCGGGCGCGCAAGTGTCCGCGCGCAAGGCACAATTGGGCGAATCCCAAGCCCGGCTGAAAGGGGCGCGCACGGCCACGCAACAGGTGGCCAAAAGCCAGTCGCAGACGAAGGTTACCCAGGCGGAGATCGACAAGGCGCGGGCCGAGGTGGAGCAGGCCCGGCTGAATCTCTCCTACACACGCATTTATGCCCCCACGGACGGCTTTGTCACCGCCAAAGCGGTGAAACCGGGATCGTATGTCCAGGTGGGCCAGTCGCTGCTGGCGATTGTGCCGCATGAGCTGTGGGTCGTGGCCAACTTCAAGGAGACCCAACTGACGCGCATGCGTCCCGGCCAACCGGTGACCATCACCGTGGATGCTTACCCGGGCGTTCCCTTCTCGGGTCATGTCGATAGCGTCCAGCACGGCACGGGGGCGGCCTTCAGCCTGTTGCCGCCGGAAAACGCCACGGGTAATTTTGTCAAGGTGGTTCAGCGGGTGCCGGTCAAGATCGCCTTTGACCCGTCGGGCCAATCCCAGCGTTATTTGCTGGTGCCGGGCATGTCCGTGGTGCCCGAGGTGAATATCGCCGCCCCAGCCCGGCAAGCGGGGGACCGGTTGAACGCCCAAGTGGTTCCCAACCTGGCGACCCCGGTCCGTGAGCGGGCATGGCCGAGCGTCGGAGCCGGCAAAGCTGTCTCGCGATGAAAGATCCCGCCACTTTGAGTTCATCGTCCATCGGAGACATGAACGGCCCTTCCCACCGCTGGCTCATTACGCTCACGGTCATGACGGGCACGATCATGAGTTCGCTCGATACCAGCATTGTCAACGTGGCGTTGCCTTACATGCAAGGCAACTTTGGCGCTTCGGTGAGCGAAATCGCCTGGGTGGCGACCGCCTACATCCTCGCCAATGTCATCACCATGCCGATCATTGCGATGATCAGCGCGCGTTTCGGCCGCAAGAACTTTTACATGTTCAGCGTGATTCTCTTTGTGACCAGTTCGATGCTCTGCGGTTTGGCCTGGAACCTGCCTTCCATGGTGGTGTTCCGGATTCTGCAAGGCATCGGCGGCGGGACGCTCATTCCAGTTTCGCAGGCGGTCTTGCGCGAAACCTTTCCGCCCAAAGAACAGGGCATGGCCATGGGGATTTACGGTCTGGGCGTGGTTCTGGGGCCAGCCTGCGGCCCGGTGCTGGGCGGCTGGCTGACCGACAATTTTTCTTGGCCCTGGATCTTTTTTATCAATGTTCCCATCGGGATCGTCAATATCCTGATGGTCATGCGTTTCATTCAAGATCCGCCTTACTTAAAACGGGAGAAGGGCGGCCTGGACTGGTCCGGGCTGATCTGTATGGTAGTCGGCCTGGGTGCGCTGCAACTGATGCTGGAGAAAGGCGAGGAGAAGGATTGGTTCGAATCCCGCTTCATCGTCACCTTGGCGGTATCCGCCACAGTCGGCCTGCTCCTTTTCGTCTGGCGCGAATTGACCGCCGACAAGCCGGCGGTGGATCTGCGCATCCTGCGCAACATTCCCTTCGCTTCCGGCACGGCCATCGGCGGAATACTGGGCATGGGCCTCAATAGCAGCTTGTTTCTGATGCCACTCTTCTTACAGCAGCTTTTGGGCTACCCGGCGCTGGACGCCGGCTTGGCGCTCATGCCGCGCAGTCTGGCCATGGCCATCATTTTCCCCGTCGCCGGCCGGTTATATAACCGGCTCGGTCCCCGCCCGCTCATCGGTGGCGGCTTGCTGGTCAGCATCTATTCGTTTCTGGCATTGTCGTGGTTGTCATTGGACGTTAGTTTCTGGGACATTTTCATGCCGCAATTCATGCAAGGGATCGGCTTTGGACTAATCTTCGTGGCCCTGAGCACGGCCGCCCTCTCCTCCATCGAAAGACCCAAACTGACCGCCGCCACTGGTTTGTATAACGTCATTCGCCAAGTTTGCGGCAGCATCGGAATCGCCGTTTTTGCCACGCAACTGACGTCGGGCGCGACGCGCAATCGCGCCATGCTGGTCGGCCATATTTCCAATTTCAACCCGGTCAGCGTCAGCCATTTTGATTTGTTTCATGCCGCCATCGCCACCCGCCACGGGTCCGATCCGGTTGCCGCCCAGCTGGTGGCGATGAAGCTCATGGATCTGCAACTCACGCGGCAGGCCAGCATGCTCTCCTACAATCGAGTCTTTTTCCTCATGGCCGTTTGTTTCGTGTTGATCTTCCCGCTGATCCTGCTGCTGCGTGGCGGGCGCGGCACCCACGGCTCCCCCAAATCGAGGTGATAGAGCCGGGGAAACCGGCACTCCTCGAAACTCAGCTCCGCGACATTCTTCTCGAACAAGCGGCTCTGGCTGCGGCGGAAACGGTCTTCCGTCAGCTTCGGCCCCTGGAGGATGACGCCGGGGGTGCGCTGGACCTCGAACAGGTCATCCGGGAACACCAGCACGGTGTCCGGGTGGATGGCCTGCTTGGCCAGGCGGATCAGGGTTTCTGTGACGGTCTGTATCGTGCTCAAGGGACGCCTCCGTTTTCTGCCTGGTTACTTACCGGAAGCGCTGGCGATGTTTCGGAGGCTCAAAGCGCGGAGCGGATCGCCTCGCGATAGTTCTGGAGGATCTGCTCGCGGTACTTCTCCATCACCGGATGCAGAAAGGGTCTGGCGGGGATGATGATGGTCGCGCCGTTCGGATGTTTGATGGTGGCCCCGTACTCCATGACGGCACCGATGTTCACCATGTCTTCCCCGTCCTTGTTGACGGTGCCGCGCAGCAGGCCGACGAACGCCTTGTCGGCCATGATCTTCTGGGTGATGGGGTGTAGATTATCTCCCTCCAGTCCCTGAAATTCAGCCGAAATTCTCAAGTACCGTTACCTAATACGAGAAAGCCAAGACCAATGAAAATGAGAAGAACACGTATCCAGCCGAGCGGTGTGGGGTGGATAGCAGGAACCGCCCAATGCCTGGGATTCCTCCTCTCCCCCTTCGGGGGGGATAAGAGGGGGAGATAGTGGTATAAATAGTATTTTCGCGAATAGTATCAACCACAACCAACCCCCTCTTATGATGATCAGCCTATTAGAAATCGACAATTCACGCAAGCAAGAACCGTCAATTCGCTGCCCTCACTGCGCAACGAACTGTATTACCCGTTACGGAAGTTACCCAAGAGCTCATCCCAAGTTATCTTTTTTACAACGAATTCCACGATTTCGCTGTAAATCGCCAATCTGTCCCTGGAAGACCTTCTCGGTCTTGCCGCACCCGTTTTTACCGATTGTTCGTCATTTTTCGGAAACTATCCGGCGCTGTATGTCGGCCATCAGAGAGCAAAGCCAAGCGAGATGTACTCGGATCTTCGGTCTAAGCCGCGGGGTTGTCAAACGTCTGGTCGCTCTGGGAGCCAAGTTTCTGCCATGGTTCGACCATGAAAAGAAGATCGCCGGCCGGGGACCTGATCCTGACGCAATTCTACTCCTCTCATGGCCTGATTTCACCAGGGATTTCTCGCAAAGCTTGTACCCGAAGAGGTGGCTGATGCACGCGCCAACACAATAATTACCTATCTGTTTTCAGTAAGATATGGTGTCATAGCCGGGTTTTTCAACCTTTAACCCGGAGACATCCATGACAACAGAAAAAACAGACCAAGCCGTATGGCGATACGGCATCATCAGCCGTCTTCTTCACCCGAATGAAGAGGATGCAACCCTGCAAAACGAGCTCACCCGACTTGCCTCACGATCCTTTCGCAAACCGGACGGGAGAACTGTAACCTTTTCACCGGAGACCCTTCGGAAATGGCTCTATCGCTACCGACACGGAGGTCTTCCTGCACTGGAGGATTCGCCAAGGAAAAACCTCGGCAGCCACAACTCCGTTCCGAAAAAACTCGAAGACCGCCTTTTCGAGTTACGCGGAGAGCATCCACGATGGACTCTGGCCCGTCTTCTCAGTCAACTGATCAACGAGAAGCTTTGGGATATGGTAAATCCCTCCCGTGCAACCCTCTACCGCTTCGCGGCGACCGCAAATCTGCACCGTGACCCGCATCTCGAAACCGACCCGCCGGCAAGGGCCTTTGCCCATCAGGATTTTGGCCAGCTCTGGACCGCCGATTTCCTCCATGGTCCAAAGATCAGGGTGAATGGTCAGAAACGCAAAACCCACCTCACAATATAATAATTGACATTTTCTGGTCTCGATGGTTAATTGCTGTGTAATTTCAGGTAACTACATATCGAGAATACTATGCGCCCAAAATTCATACCTGCCAATAGAGATCAACAGCTCCTCTTCCCTCCATCGATCCAGGATTGGCTTCCGGAACAGCATCTGGCCAGATTTGTTGTCGATATCGTGTCACAGCTTAATTTGCAGCCTCTTGCGGAAACCTATGAGGGCAAGGGATTCAAGGCATACCATCCCGAAATCCTCTTGTCATTGTTGTTCTATGGCTATGCCACCGGAGTCTTTTCCAGCCGCAAGATTGAACAAGCAACCTATGATTCCGTGGCCTTTCGCTTTATCTCCGCCAACACCCATCCCGATCACGATACCATTGCCACGTTCCGCAAACGGTTTCTCGGACAACTCAAACCGCTTTTCGTCCAGATCCTGCTGCTTGCCCGGGAAATGGGACTGCTGAAAGTGGGGAAAATCAGCCTCGACGGGACCAAGGTAAAAGCCAATGCCTCCAAACATCATGCCTTGAGTTGGGAACATGCCTGCAAAATCGAGCAACAACTGCGGACCGAAGTCGAAGAGCTTATCCGTCTCGGCGAAGAAGCCGATTCCGAAAAAATTCCTGACGGGATGGATATCCCGGAAGAACTGTGCCGGCGTCAAGACCGGTTGCAAGCCATAGCGGAAGCGAAGGCGAAAATTGAGGAGCGGGCAGCCCAAAGATACGCCCAGGAGCAAAAAGAACACGAGGAGAAAATCGCTGCACGTCAGGTAAAGGCTGACAAGACCGGCAAGAAACCTCGCGGCCGGGGGTCCCAGACCGCCACCCCCGGGACCCAGGAAAAATGATCAGGTCAATTTGACTGACGAAGAGTCCCGCATCATGCCCTCTTCGGACAAAGGTTTTGTTCAGGCTTATAACGGCCAGGCAGCGGTTGACGTTGACACGATGTGTATTGTCGAAGCTCATATAAGCCAGGCTACGAACGACAAGCAGGAGATTGCCACAACCCTGGCATCCCTGAACGAGTTGCCGGAAAAAGTCGGCAAGGTTGACACCATGCTGGCTGATGCCGGCTATTACAGTGATGCCAATGTGGCATCCTGCGAGAAATCCGGAATTGAACCGTTTATTCCCCCGAATCGGGACAAGCATAACCAGCCTCTTGCCGGTCGATTTTCTCATCCTGATCCTCTGCCGGAAGATGCGGAGCCGATAGACAAAATGAGGTACAAACTCGCGACCGTTGAGGGACGCAAGGTGTATGCGCAACGCAAGAGCACGGTTGAACCGGTATTCGGAATTATCAAACATGTCTTGGGCTTCCGACAATTCTTCTTGCGAGGCCTGGAGGCAGTCTCCGGCGAATGGACACTCGTGTCCATTGCCTGGAATTTGAAACGGATGTTTGCTCTGAAGAGCTAAAATATGTCAAAGAACAGGGCGACCTGAGAGTATTTCAAGCCAGGTTGGTAACGTATGGCCAGATAAATGACATATATTATCAAGTAGCTGAATTTATCAATCCATCCGGTTAGGATGGAATTGGCAGCGATAAGTCAAATCCGACAGACTCCTAGAGGCCGCGCTTTCTCGGCAGAATTCTGCCGAGAAAGCGCGGCTGCCGCCGATCTGTTGTCATGTCTATAGCTTATTTGTGTGTTTATACGTTTTTATGTTTGTACGTTTATATGTTTTTACCGCGTTTCGATTTTGCTGGGTTTAAAAACGTGATGGTTTCGTAAAAAGCCCATTTTAAGAAAGCAGCACCTAATAAATTCAATATGTTGCGATATCAAAATGGCCATTTTGAGACTTTTTACGAGATCATCATACTTGTACGTCAAGCAGCATTGACGTACTGGAATCAATGGATTCCTGACGACAGGATCGTGTATTTATAATTTAAACCATATAGTTAACTTATAAATCGCTCCGTATTTTTAAGTACGTATTACGTAGAATTTTTGACTGTCGAGAGATTATTCTAGTCGTTTTTTACCCACCAATTGGCTTCATTACGAGGATCGATACGTTGAACAACAAGATTTTCCTTATCATTCCGGCATTACCGAGCTTTCTCCCCTGTATCTGGCGCCTGTTCCGGCATGGATTGAACGAACCGGCCGGACTGCTGTCCGACGCCGCCATCGGTCTCGCCGTCTACCTGCTCGCCATCGCCAGCCCCCGCCTGGCCCGCTTCTTCCTGCTCCTGCTCTGGGCCCTCTTCCAGGCCGGATCACAGGAACTGTATGCGGCGATGCAGCGGCTTCCCTCGTGGCAGGATCTGCAGTACCTCGCCGATCCGGACTTCATCGGCAACAGCGCCGCCGGCATGCACCTGGCCTATCCGTTTTTCACCGCTATGCTGATCGGCGGCGCCATTCTCGCCGGCCTGATCAAGGTCCGCCGACCACGCCGGGCCGCCCTGGTGCTGGGGGCAGTGACCGTCGCCCTGCTGCTGGTCACCCAGGGCTATCTCAGCCGGCAGCTCTACGACAGGAGCATCGCCGCCCGATTCAATCCCCTGCACTGGTTCATCAGCGACACCGCCGCGACCTCTCTTCTCCCGAAGGAGGCGGAGCTGACGGTCGCCGACCTGCCCCCTTCCCTCCGCCAGATCGATCTCTCCGGCACCTTGCTGCTGGCCGGCCGCGGCAAGGCCAGAAACGTCCTGATCATCGCCCTCGAGGGAATTCCCGGCCTGTACCTGCCGGCGATCCGCGAGGCCTTCGACGTCCCGGCCGGACCATACCAGATGGAAGGTCTGGCGGCCGCCACCGCCGACGCCACCCTCGTCCCGGACTTCGTCGCCCACAGCCACCAGACCATCCGCGGCCTCTATTCGATGCTCTGCGGCGATTTCAGCAAATTTTCCTATGACATGTCGAAGGCCTTCGAGCTCCAGTTCAACCCCCAGCGGGCCCGGGAATGCCTACCGGCCCAGATGGCCGCCAACGGCTGGGATACCCACTACCTCCAGGCGGCGGGGCTGGCGTTCATGGGCAAGGACCAGGTCATGCCGAATGTCGGGTTCCAGCAGGTCCACGGCAACGAATGGTTCACCGAGCCGGACCCCTACCCCTTCATGTGGGGCAAGACCGACCCGGTCTTCTTCCGCGGCGCCAGGCAGTATATCGCCGACCTGCGGGCCACGGACAAGCCCTGGCTCCTCACCCTGCTGACGGTCGGCACCCACCAGCCCTATGCGGTGCCGGATGACATCGCCGCCAAATACCCCAATCGGATGATCGCCACCGTCGCCATCCTCGACCAGGCGGTGGCCGATTTTCTCAAGGGGATCCGGGCGGACGGGGTCCTCGACGACACACTGGTGATCATCACCTCCGACGAGTCACACGGCGACGATATCGGCGAATGGGCGAGCAGCTGGGGGCTGATGGCGATCCTCGCCCCGGAAGGCCGGGATCTGCCCAGGATCAAGGGGGGCGGCTACGGTCTGGTCGACATCGAGGCCTCGGTCCTCGACTACCTCGGCCTTCATGCTCCGGCCTCGATCATCGGCCGCAGCATGTTCCGCGAGTATCGGCAGCCCCGGGAGATGGCCTCCTACACCAACAACAAGCTGCGCTGGCAGACCAGCGACGGGAGGCGGTTCGAGTGCTACCAGAACGGCAGCTGCGGCGTCGGCACTGCCACCAGCCTCATCGGCCCGCTGCCGCAGGATTTCAGTCGCGACGATCACAAAAACGCCCCGCGGCTGTATGCCCTCGCCACCGTCCTCGACCACAAGCTCGCCAGCCGGGAGAAATCGCAGGTTCTGCGCTTCGCCAACGGCGAGATCCGCCGGTTGCCGGAAAAAATCGTCAATGACTGGACCGACAATCTCGCCGGGGCCCAGTATCTCGATTTCCCGGCGGGATCGAAGGTCCATGTGTCGATCAGGATCAAGGCCCTCAAGGCCTCGGCCGAGGGGATCCGCCTCAAGCTGTTGATGCGTCAGTATGAATACGAGGTCGGCGGCATCGACCATCCCCCCTTTCCCGTGCTCCATGCCGGCGAGGAGGGGAGGATCGAATTCGACTTCGACAACCCCATTGCCAAACAGAAATTCTCCTTCCATCTCGTCGGCGAGGGCAAGGACGCCGAGATCAGGCTCGAGGAATTCGACGTGACGATCAATCGCGGCAAGGGGTGATAGTCGGGCGGGTTCTCCGACCGCTGTTGATGACGGCGATACCGGCCGCGATCAGGGCGATGGCGGCGATGATGTGCGGCGTCAGCGGTTCGTCGAGGAGAACAACGCCGAAGAACACCCCGGAGATCGGCATCACCAAAACGAAGGAGTTGAGGGCGGTGGCGCCGTATCGCCGAACCAGCGTGTTCCAGGCGATGAAACCGAAGGAGGCGGTGACCAGGGCCTGATACAGCAGGGCCAGGACGATCCCGGCATCGATCCGGCGGATCATACCGTCGTCCCACAAGGCCCCGGCGAGCAGGAAGATCGGCACTGCCGGCAGCATCGGATAGAGCGAGATCATCACCGGGTTGACCGTCGAACTGAGCCGTTTGGCATAGACCGCGCTCATCCCCCAGATAATCACCGCGCCGAGGATGAACAGGTCGCCGGCCTGGAGGTCGGCGGACATGCCCTGGCGGTCGAGGACCACCAGCAGGACGCCGATAAAGCCGCAGACGATGCCGGCCAGTTTGCGCCAGGTGATCCGGTCGCCGGGGATGTACCAGTGGGCAAACAGCAGGACCACAAAGGGCATGAGATTGCTGATCAAAACGCAATGGGAGGCGGTTGTCTGCGTCAATCCCAGGTAAAACAGGGCGATCTGGGACATGAAGAGCAGCGCCAGGATGGCGAGCCGTCCAGCCTGCCTTCGGTCGACCCCCAGGGGCTGGCCGGCGACGACGGCCCACAGCGAGATGGCGATGGCGGCGATCAGAAAACGCAGCCCGGCGGTGGTCAAGGCCCCCATCCCCTCGAGGCTGAACTTGATCGCCACGGCATTGCCGCCGAAGAGAATATTGAGGAATACCGAAAATACGGCCGGGACAATCGGCAGTTCCTGGTCGGCGGCCTGCTGGCCGCCGGACATCTCCACCATGCGCAACTCCTTTGAGATCATACAGGCACACGCCACCGCCCTGGTCGGCAGCGGCGACATGGAAACCGAATCGACGGGGCGGTCGTGCAATACCGGTACCATGGCCGGCCCGCCTGTGATACAATGCAGCAGCATGCCGTTCCCCACTCCTTTGCCAAGGACCTACGATGAACATCCTCGCCTTTCTCGCCGAACAGAAGATCCTCCAGGCCATGGAGGAGCGCGATCTCAGCGACTCGAAGTACAAGTACAAGCCGCTGCCGCTGGAGGACGACAGCTTCGTCCCGGCCGAGCTGAAAATCGCCTACAAGATCCTCAAGAACGGCGGCTTCCTGCCGCCGGAGGTGGAGGAACGCAAGGAGATCAAGCGCCTTGAGGACCTGATCACCTCCACCGAGGACGAGCACGAACGCCTGCGTCAGATGAAAAAGCTCGAGGTCCTGATGATGAAGATCGACGCGAAGCGCTCTTTTACCACCTCGATCAACAGCCAGCATGAGTATTATCGCAATATCGTCGAGCGGATCACGGTCAAGAGCAAAACGCCGCAGGACAAGGAATCGACCGGCAACGAGCGGTAAACGGCGCTGGAGATCCATCCTTCCCCTCCTCCCCGTCCCGGCGGACCGGCCGGTTCAATCCCGGGCATAGGCTTGACCCCAGTCGCACATCAATTCCAGGATGGGGTGAATGCTTCTGCCCTTTTCGGTCAAAGAATACTCGACCTTCGGCGGTACCTGGCGGAACACCTCGCGATGGACAAGGCCGTCGGCCTCGAGCTCACGCAGCTGCTGGGTCAGCATCTTGCGGGTGATGTCGGGAAACCGGCGCTGCAGCTCGGAGAACCGCATCGTCTGCTGGGCTAGATGCCACAGTATCGAGGCCTTCCATTTGCCGCCGACCACCGCCAGGGTGACATCGATCCCGCACCGGTACTCCTTCTGCCGATACACCATGCGCTCGGCCATCCCCTGATCTGGTTGCATAACCGATCCCGCCTTTCTTAGTTCCAAAAAAGATACTACGTGCTTATTTTGATACTACGTTACAATTAAGTTCGTTCTTGACCTTTCGGCACATATGTTCAATCATAGTGCAAATGCAGGCAAAAGTACAGCCTGTTCACATGATATCAACAGGAGGAAATATGAAGACGGTAGCATTCAACGGCAGTCCCAACAAGAACGGCAATACCTTCCATGCCATCCGGATGGTGGCCGACGAACTGGAGAAGGCCGGGATCGAGACCGAGGTCGTTCACGTCGGCAACAAGGCGATCAGAGGCTGCCTCGCCTGCGGCCAGTGCTTCAAGAACAAAAACGAGCGCTGCATCCAGGACGACGAGGTCAATGACTGGATCCAGAAGATGAAGGGGGCCGACGGCATCATCCTCGGTTCCCCGGTCCATTTCTCGGCCATCGGCGGAACGATGAAATCGTTTCTCGACCGGGCCTTCTACGTCACCGGGGTCAACGGCAGCATGCTGCGCCACAAGGTCGGGGCGGCGGTGGTGGCCGTGCGACGGTCCGGCGGCCTGCCGGCCTTCAACCAGCTGAACAATTTCCTCTGCTACACCGAGATGCTGCTGCCGACCTCCAATTACTGGAACGTCATCCACGGCGCCCGCCCCGGCGAGGTGGCCAAGGACGAGGAAGGGCGCCAGATCATGCAGGTCCTCGGCCGCAACATGGCCTGGCTGCTGAAGCTGGTCGAGCATGGCCGCGATGCGATCCCGGAGCCGGAGATGGAGAACAAGATCTACATGAACTTTATCCGCTGAACCGCACCGCGCCACCGGCACCACATCCTGGCCGGCGATCGGAAGTGGCGAGACCCCCTGCACGATCGGGGACTCTTGCCGCTTCCGATGTCACGGTGCTGCCGCGGGCGATCCGTCTATTTCACGACATCGAACACCGCGGCGAAATCGTCATCCGCCAGCCCCGCCGCGCAGGCGCGTTTGAAGGTCTCGTTGGCGATCGCGCCGCCGGGCAGCGGCTGCTTCAGCTCGTCGCCGAGCAACAGGGCCAGGCGCAGGTCCTTCTGCATGTATTTGAGCGGAAAACTGACCGGGTACCCCTCCTGCAGCAGCATCGGCCCCTTGCCCCGGAACATCGGGTTGGCCATCGCCCCCTCGTCGAGGACCTCGAGGATCTGCTGACCGTCGAGACCGGCCTTGCGGCCCAGGGCCATCCCCTCACAGAAGGCCGTCATCATCCCGCCCATGATCATGTTGACGACCAGCTTCATCCGCGCCCCCTGGCCGACCGCCCCGAGATAGTGGCTCTTCTTGCCCATGACCTCGAGGGCCGGGAGGGCCTCCTCGAACAGATCCTCATCGCCGCCGGCAAGGAAGATCAGGGTCCCGTCCTCGGCCGGTTTTTTGGTCCCCGACACCGGGGCCTCGAGAAACCGGCCGCCACGCTCGGCCACCGCCGCGGCGATCCGGCGGGCGGTATGGTCGTCGACGGTCGAGACATCTACATAGCCGCGACCGCCGCCGATCCCTTCCACCACCCCGCCCGAGCCGAAGCAGACCTCGATCGAGGCGGCCGGATCGGAGAGCATGGCGAAGGTGATATCGCAGGCGGCGGCGACCGCCGCCGGGCTCTTCCCCTGCCTGGCCCCCAGCGCCACCAGGGGGGCGCACCGCTCGGGGTTGCGGTTCCAGACCGTCACCTCGAACCCCGCCCGTACCAGATTGGCGGCCATGGCCCCGCCCATGATGCCGAGGCCGAGAAAACCGTATTTTGCCATAGTGAAACCCTCCTCTGTCATTGCAGTAATGGTTGATGAACCCGTCCGCTTCACCGGTAACCGGAGATGCCCCGCGAACGGTTTCGCACCGGGTCTGTCGCCGCAACCCTCCGCTCAGGGCAACAGGATCGTGCTGCCGGTGGTCTTTCGCGCCTCGAGATCGCGATGGGCCCGGGCCGCATCCTGCAGCCGGTATTCCTGGCCGATACGGATTTTGACCGCCCCGGCGACGACCACCTCGAACAGGTCGCGGGCATGGGCCAGCAGGTCCTCCCGCCGGGCGGTGTAGTGCATCAGGCTCGGCCGGGTGAGAAACAGCGAGCCACGGGCCGCCAGCACCCCGAGGTCGAGCGGCGGCACCGGTCCCGACGACTGGCCGAACGAGACCATCGTCCCCAGCGGCCGCAGGCAGTCGAGCGACTGCATGAAAGTGGCCTGGCCGACCGAGTCGTAGACCACGTCCACCCCCTGGCCGCCGGTGATCTCCCGTACCGCCCCGACGAAATCGGTGTCGCGGTAGAGGATGGGATGGGTGCAGCCGCAGTTCCTGGCCTCTTCCGCCTTTTCCCGGCTGCCGACCGTGCCGATGATCGTCGCCCCGATATGCTTGGCCCACTGGCAGACGATCGATCCGACCCCGCCGGCCGCGGCATGGATCAGGATGGTATCGCCGGCCTTGACGGTGAAGCAGCCCTTGAGCAGATAGCGGGCGGTCATCCCCCGCAGCATCATCGCCGCCGCCTGGCGGCAGGCGATCTCATCCGGCAGCCGCACCAGCCGGTGCGCCGGCATGCACCGCACCTCGGCATAGGCACCGAGGGGAACGCCGGCATAGGCCACCCGGTCGCCGCGGGCGAATTCCGTCACCCCGGCGCCGACCATGTCGACGATCCCCGCCCCCTCGAGCCCGGGGACCACGGGCAGCGCCGGCACCGGATACAGGCCGGTGCGGTGGTAGACATCGATGAAATTGAGGCCGATCGCCTCGTGGACGACCCGCACCTCGCCCGGTCCCGGGTCGCCCGGATCGTACTCCTGCCAACGGAGGACCTCCGGTCCCCCGGTCGTCTCCATCCTGATCGCATGTGCCATGACATTCCTCCACGGTTGACTTTGATCCCGGCCACATCGCCTCCCCCGGCGCCACGCCGACAATATAGTCACGAATCAACCCGGCGCCCGCGACAATCTCGCCCTTTTTCCACTTTCCCCCGCCGCCCGGTTCGGCACCCCGATCATTCCAGCCTTGCGCTGATGCTCCGAATTATAGTAGTTTCTCGGGGAAAAACCGATACCGCGGCAACCATCCATCTCAAACTTCCAGCAAAGGCAGAGAACCATGAACGAACGCAACTACCTCGACCAGACCAATGCGCTGTTCGAGCAGATCAAACGCGGGGCCTTTCTCACCGTCAAGGCCGGCGACGCCATCAACACCATGACCATCGGCTGGGCCACCATCGGCTGGATCTGGCAGCGGCCGGTCCTGATGGTCGCAGTCCGCGATTCCCGCCACACCTTCACCCTGCTCGAAAAGACCGACAATTTCACCATCACGGTGCCGATGGGATCCGGATCCGCCAAGGCCCTGACGCTGTGCGGGACCAAATCGGGGCGAGACATGGACAAATTCGCCGAGTCCGGCCTGCAGCCGAAGCCGGCCCGCACCACCGAATCGCCGGTTATCGACGTGCCGGGGGTCCACTACGAGTGCCGCATCGTCTACAAATCGGCGATGGACAGCGCCTTCCTTGATCCGGCGCTCGACAAGCTCTACCCGCAGAAGGATTTCCATACCCTGTACTTCGGCGAAATCCTCAGCTGTTACGAGACAGAATGATCATATCGAGTCGATGTTTCGTGATATTCAGCCAGCGACAACCGGCCGCCGGCCATTGTCCATCATCGGTGCAACCATGAAACGACTGCTTTTTCTGGTCATGACCCTCCTCGCCGCCATCCCTGTCTCGGCGGCAGAACCGCTGAAACTCGGCCTGCTGCAGATCGAGGATTCGGCCCCCTTCCATGTCGCCGAGCAGGAACGGCTCTACGCCCGCGAGGGGCTGGAGGTCGAGCTGGTTCCCTTTCTGAGCGCCATCGAACGAGACAGCGCCCTGGCCGCCGGGGCGATCGACGGGGCGATCGACGATCCGATCGGCGCCATCCTCTTCGACCAGGGGCGGGGCCGGCTGAAGATCACCGCCCTCTGCCTCGGCGACCGGCCGGCCGAGGGGGTCTTCGCCATCCTCGCCTCGCCGAAATCCGGCCTTGCGACTGCAGCCGACCTGAAAGGGGTCGAGATCGCGGTCTCCAGCTCGACGATCATCGAATACGTCACCGACCGGATGCTGGAACAGCAGGGATTCGCGCCCGGCGAGGTAAAGAAGATCGAGGTGGCGAAGATGCCGATCCGGATGCAGATGCTGCTGTCCGATTCGGTCAAGGCCGCCACCCTGCCCGAGCCGCTGGCCTCGATCGCCGTCGGCAAGGGGGCCAGGGTCCTCGTCACCGATGCCGCCGGCGACGAGAGCCTGTCGCAGACGGTGATCGTCTTCCGGCCCGAGGTCCTCACCACCCGGCGGGCCGAGGTCGCCGCCTTCTTCCGGGCTTATGCCGGGGCGGTGGCCGCCATCAACGCCGCACCGGAGAAATACCGGGCGCTGGTGGTGGAAACGGGCCGGATCCCGTCGGACCTCGCGAAGGCCTACCCGATTCCCCGCTATCCCTCGCCGGCCCCGTTCCGTCCCGCCCTCTACACCCCGATCATGAGCTGGCTGACCGCCAAGGAGCTGACGGCGCCGATCCCGTATGACAAGATGGTCGCCACCGATTTCATGGAACCGGACAACTGAGCATGATCAGGGTCGACGCGGTCAGCCTCTCCTTCACCCATGAAGGGGAGGTCAGCCAGGTGCTGCAGGGGATCTCGTTTGCGGTCGAGGATCAGGGGAGCTGCGCCATCATCGGCCCCTCCGGCTGCGGCAAGACCTCGCTGCTGTTCCTGCTGGCCGGGCTGCTGCAGCCGGACGCGGGGACGATCACGATCGAGGGCCGCCCCCGCACCGGCACGATCCTGCAGAATTACGGCCTCTTCCCGTGGAAAACGGTGATCGACAACATCGGCCTCGGCCTCGCCCTCAAAGGGGCGCCGAAGGCCCGCATCCGCACCAGGGTCGAGGGCCTGCTGGCGGAGATGGGGCTTGCCGGCTTCGGCCGTCACTACCCGGCCCAGCTTTCCGGCGGGATGCAGCAACGGGTGGCGATGGCCCGGGCCCTGGCGATCGAGCCCCAGATCCTGTTCATGGACGAACCGCTGTCGTCGCTCGATGCCCTGAGCCGGGAGCGGCTGCAGAACCTGATCCTCGAAGTCTGGCGCGACAAGCGGATCACCACGATCCTCGTCACCCACTCGATCGAGGAGGCGGTCTATCTCGGCCGGCGGATCATCGTCCTCAGCCGGCGGCCCGGCCGGATCCTCGAGATCGTCGACAACCCCGGGGCCGGCGATCGGGAATACCGTCAAACCGAGCAATTTTTCCGCCACTGCAACCAGTTGCGCCGGATATTGAAAGAGGAAGATGATGGGCCGCAAGCGTGATATCCTGATCGCCGCCCTGATCCTTCTCGCGCTGTGGCAGGCCGCGGCCCTGCTCCTCGATTCGATGGCCCTGCCCCAACCGTGGATCGTGCTGGTCGACATCGGCAGCAGGATCGCCGACGGCAGCCTCCTCGACGATCTCGCCATCAGCACCTTCCGGGCCCTGTGCGGCATCGGCCTCGCCCTGGCCGCCGCCGTGCCGCTCGGTCTCGCCGTCGGGGCCGAGGCATCGCTGGGCCGGCGGCTGTCGCCCTTCATCTACCTGCTCTACCCGATCCCGCATGTGGTGCTGCTGCCGCTGATCATCATCCTCTTCGGGATCGGCAACTTCTCCAAGATCTTCCTCATCGCCCTGATCGTCTTTTTCCAGATCCTGGTGACGACCCGCGACGCCGCCCGCACCATCCACCGCAACTACTTCCATGCGATGCAGACCCTGGGAGCGACCCGGCTGCAGATCTACCGCCACGTCATCCTCCCCGCCTCGCTGCCGAAGATCCTGACGGCGCTGCGGATCTCGATAGGCACGGCGGTGGCCATCCTCTTCTTCGTCGAATCCTTCGCCACCACCACGGGCCTCGGCTACATCATCATGGACTCCTGGGGCCGGGCCGACTATGTCGCCCTCTACACCGGCATCTCCTGCATGGCCCTGCTCGGCTTCGCCCTCTACCTCCTCCTCGACCGCCTCGAACGCCGGCTCTGCGCCTGGACCCGGAGCAATTGACGTCCAAACAGGAATTTTTCTCTATCAAATTGATCCGGTAGTCATCTCTGTCGCCCAACAAGGTGGTTATAACGCCAGGGCCTTCTCCTTGCAGAAGGAGCCGAACAGCTCGCTTTCGATCAGCTCGGCCGGCAGGGCGGCGCAGTTGACCCGGATGATCGGCTTGTCTTTCCTCGCCCCCTGATAATGGATGGTCGAGGCGATCAGCTCCTTGCCGGTGCCGGATTCGCCGAGGATAAGGACGGTGGAATCGGTCCGGCTCACCTTGTCGAGAATGGCGAAGACCGCCTGCATCGCCTTGCTCTCGCCGATGATATTCGGGGCCCCGTAGTAGCGGTGCAGCTCCTTCTTGAGGCGGATATTTTCCTCGGTGAGGATCTGGATCTCCAGGGCCTTGTGCACGGTGACCAGCATCTCGTCGAGATCGAACGGTTTGGTGATATAATCGAAGGCGCCGCAGCGCATGGCCTCCACGGCATCCTTGATGGTGGCGTAGGCCGTCATCATGATCACCGGGGTGATCGGCAACTCGCTCAGGGATTTCCGCAGCACCTCGGCCCCGCCCGCCCCCGGCAGGCGGATGTCGGTGATGACCAGGGAAAACTCGCCCTGCTCCAGGGCCGCCAGCGCCGCGTCGCCATCGGCCACGGCCAGCACGCTGTACCCTTCGCCCTTCAGCGCATCGGCCAGCGAAATGCGCAGGATCTTTTCGTCTTCGACGATGAGAATGCTCTTGCTCATGTTGCCTCCGGAATGATGAAAGAGACCCTGGTGCCGATCCCCTCCTGGCTGTCCAGTTCGATCTGTCCCCGGTATTTCTTGACCAGTTCATAGGTCATCCACATCCCCAACCCTGTCCCCTCCCCGGCCTTCTTGGTCGAATAGAACAGGTCGAAGACATTGTCCAGCCGGCCCCGGGGAATGCCGGTGCCGGTATCCGCAATCGTGATCCGCACGGCCTTGTCGCCCCGTTCGGCCGTCACCTTCAGCGTTCCCCCCGTTTCCATCGCCTGGATGGCGTTGATCATGGTATTGAGGAACATCTCCTCGAGATCGTGGGGCGCCACCGGGACCACCAGCATCGGATCGACCTCCTGGCGATAGGAAATCTCCTGCCTCTTCATGCGGTAATCGAGATATTTCAACACCCGGGAAAGCACCGTCGCCACTTCGGACCGTTTCTCCTCGCCCTCCCTCCGCCCAGCCGTCCACAGCAGTTGACTGACGGTTTTTTCTATGCTTTCCAGTCCTTCGAGGATGAGTTCGAGATAATTGCGGCGAAAATCAGCATCAGCCCCCTGCCGCTGCAGCAGCCGCACACAGTTGAACAAGCCGCCCAGGGGATTGTTGATCCGATGGGCGACACTGGAGGCCAGGACCCCAAGGGTGGCGAGTTTTTCCGACTGCAGCAGCTTCTCGTGGGCCAGCTTCATCTCCTCGTTGGCGGCGCGGATCCGGCGCACCATCTCGTTGTAGCTTTCGGCCAGGCGCGACAACTCGTCACCGCCGGCCACCGGCATGGTCTTCTCGCCCATCTCCACCTCGACCTCTCCCATCGCCTGCGCCAGATCGATGACCGGCTTGATGAAGCGGCGGCTGAGGAAATAGATCGGGATGGAGAGAAAGAACAGCGCCAGCAGCGACAGCGAGACGATCTGCATGGCGATCGATCTGATCGCCTCCTCGACATTGTCGAGGGAGAGGGAAAACAGCAGCAGCCCCCAGTGCTTGCCCTCGATCGACAACGGGGCGGCGAATTCCAGGTCGTGGATCCCCCCCGACTCGCCGGTGGTCTTGCGTATCAGGACCGTCTCGGACCGACAGGCCTCTTCGATGAACGGGTTGCCGTACTGCTTGCCGAACTCGCCGAAATCGCTGTGCGAGATGACATGCAGCGAGTTGTCGAGCACCGCCACGTAGCGCAGGGCGAGATCCCGGCGCTGGTACAGTTCCCGGACATAGTTGTCGATCAGGCCGCCTTCCTCGATCAGGCCGAGCTTTTCATAGATCAGCTCATTGATGATCAGGGCGCTGACCGTCCTGGCCAGCATCAGACCCTGTTTTTCCGAGGCGGCGAGGAGGGCCGAGCGGGTCTTGGCCACGGCCAGGATGGTGATGACGGCGGTGAGCGCCAGGACCGACAGGAAGGCGATGATGATGAATTTCTGTTGCAGTGACAGTTTCATCCGAGGCGTATTCAAAATGAGATTTTGGGATGACACTCTTTGCCGCAGGTCCGGGGCACGTCATTGATCATCGTGCGGATATCGGCATAATCGGCGTCCGAGGCGGCGATGAACCCACCCTGGAGATCGGGATCGAGCTTTTCCAGGACCTGCCGTCCCTCCCGGCTGCCCGCCATGTCCAGCAGGGCCTGCTGGGTCATCCGGACCGCCGGGTACGGCGTCTTCGGCGACACGACCACCGGCCCGGTGGGGATCGGGTCGGAAGTGGCGATGACCCCGAGGCCATAGGGCAGATACTGCTCGGCAATCGACTGGCTGATCGCCCCGGCGTCAAATTCGCCGCTGATGATCTTTTTGGCGACGGTGTCCTGATAACCGTAGTTGCGGTACTCCCGCAGGTTGTCGAGGTGGATGCCGGGCCAGGAGATAGGCGGGGTACAGCCGCCCGGTATTGGATTTCGGATCGGCAAAGACGAACGTCTTGCCCCGCAGGCCCTCGATGTCGGTGATCGGACTGTCCTTGTGGACGATGATATTGGAGTTGTAAAAAACAGTGCCGTTGACCTGCGGGGCCACCAGCAGTTCGGCACCAAATCTGGCCTTGTCGAGAACATAGGGGGAGGAGCAGATGAAGGCGACATCCAATCGCCCCGCTTCGAGCAGGACATCGATCTCGTCGTAGGTGGTCCGATGGATCATTTCCGCCGGCATGCCGAGCTTGCGCCCCAGATACTCGACCACCTGCTGGTAATATTTGACCGTGCTGACCGGCGTGATCATGCTGGCCACCCCGGCCCGGAGACTTTCCCCGGCTACGGCCGGCCGGCTGAGCGCCACCAGCATCAGCAGCAGCCCGGCCAGGGATCTGAGATATATCATACCGCCCCCATGTCTGATTGATTGCTGTGCCGCTGCAATCTTTGCAAGTATCGATCCATCGAGTGGTTTACCCATCATAGCCGGAGATCGGCTGATCTCCAAAAGGGAGATGTTTCGAAAAAGTAACTTTTGCAGAGAGGCGGCGGGAATTGATACGAGATCAAGGCTGGGTCGATCGGATGGGGCCCCCTGCGCGAGGCAGGACAATGACGGCAGCAGTGAGCATCTTCGGGGCTCACGATGATGAATCGGGATCGGGCATTTCCCTTGCCGAGGTGCTGCAGGAGTGTCTGGCCGCAACAGCCGGCGGTCCTGATCGGCCCGACTGTCTTTTACGCGATCTTCGGCAGGATGTTGCGGGCACGAACTTTGGATGATACTTATGGTAATGGAGAAACTATGAGGAGATTCGCCTGGAGATACCGCGATGTGCCGGATGTACCCGGCCGACCCGAAACCGATCTCTTCCTGGCTGGTCCATCGATGTCGGCGGAACGGACCGGCAAGGTGTTTCGTCTGGCCGGGATCGGTGATCCGGTCAACAGCAGCATCAGGTTGACCGCCGCCGCCGCAATTTTCCAGATCATCGACAAAACAGGGATATTCCTATTATAATCAGGATAAGTACATGAAAAGTCTTTTTGCTGTCAGAACCATCAAGATGCTTATCGTCATCGGCTGCCTGTCGCTGCTCTCGGCGACAGGTGACTTCACCACCGCCAACGAAGGTACACCGGAAATCCCCGTTCCCGGGATGGTGACCCTGGCCGAGTTAGGGTCCACAAGCTGTCTGCCCTGCAAGCTGATGTTGCCGATCATGGAGGAACTGGAGACGGAATACAAGGACCGGGTCGCCATCATCCTCGTCGATGTCATGGAACATCCCGGGGCCGCGCAGAAATTCGACATCATGGCGATCCCCACCCAGATCTTCTTTGACGCCGACGGCAAGAAGGTGCTCCGGCACGTCGGTTTCATGGAAAAGGCGGCCATCGTCGCCGAACTGGAGAAACTCGGGATCAGATAGGTGATGGACCGGATGTGCCTCGCCATCACCTTCTGAATGGGCCAGGTCTCCTGCTCGGGATCCTCGACAGCTTTCTCCGGCCCATGGCCGGGCGATCCGCAATACCGCGAACATCGCGCTCGACCTCGGCGGGACCTCAGAGCGTGGGGAGAGAGGTGGTTATGCGGGGAATACGGACTAGAACAACAATCGATGCCGATACTCCTTCGGGGCGTGCGAGCCGAGCGAGGCAATGAGAAAGGCCAGCAACACCGCTCCCTTGGCCGGCAGCAATCCATGGAAGGCCGCCCCCAGAATCACGAGTTTGACGAAGGTGACCACCCCCGACAATTCGCGATGGACCTGCCGGTGGCGCAACCACTCGCTCGCCAGCAACAGGGCGCCGGTCACCAGGGCGATCACGACGTACCGGGGAGGAGGTTCCGGCCGGATATCAACGAGAAAGCCCGCCAGAAAGACCGCCGCTCCCACTTGATGCAGCGCCCTGATCAGGATGGAGAGCGTAAAAATCCAATAGGGGCGATTGCCGATCCGCCCCATCCTGGCGCCATTCTCACAGTTTTTCCGACTTCTCTCATGCATTGCGCGCCCATTTCTCCTATCACAATGTGTTCATAGCTGCCAGCTCGCACATCTTGCGCCTTGTTCAACCATATCGCAAAGCTGGAATTTTTAAAACCTGACAACTCGGGCCACTTGCAAAATGGATAGTTGCATGTTCCGTCATTTCGACTGCAGGAGAAATCTCATTGTCTTGAAAACCGAGCCCCATCGCTATCGCTTGAAATGACAACATATATTACATAAATATCAGCAGGTTGAAGTGTCCGGATGGACACTATCCATCCCCTCCGATGCCTGTGCGTGTCCTGAATTCCCATACCGAGAGTATTGGAGTCAGGGCGTCAACCTCGGGTGTGGGGAGAAAGCAATGCTTCCGCGTCATTGCCGCCGCGACCAGCAGCGTCAGTCTCGGGAAGGGGAGAAACGGAATCGGCGAGGTGTATCTGAATCACCTCATCTGCGTCACCCTCCCTGGCCTGTCTGCGCCACCTGCAACAGATATTTTTGATCCAACAGACCGCACTGTTCAGTGATCGGACAGGCGGTCTGTAGTGGAGTTTTGAAGACTGGGCCGGTTATTTCGGCACATCCACCGCCTTGGAAGCCAGTTTGTACTCGATCCCCTGGTCCGGGGGAGATGCCAGTTTTACCACCTTTATAAATCCATAGCCCATACCGGCATGACAGTCATTGCATGACGCAATGACGGCGTTGTATTCCTTGGTGAAGGTCGCCATGTCCTGTGCCGCGATGGCGTTGTTGACCGGGGCAAACTCTTCCTTATAGAATGCCGCCCAGTCTGGATACTCCTTCGGCTTGGTGATCTTGGCCGGATTCATCGCCTTGTCCATATACTTGGACATATACGAAGCCAGAGCCCAGTTCCCACCCTCGGCGGCATAAAACATGTTCTGGAATCTGTCCCCCACCTCACGCATCGGCACGGCGAATTTCGGCAATGCGCTCATAATGCCATCGATTTGACCCTGCGTCTCCTCTCCAGCCGCGCTCACAGCCAAACTGCTCCCAGTGACGATCAGGCATGTCACCGCCAGTACGTGCACGCTCTTTTTCAACATAGTGATATCTCCTGTTCTGGTTTTGCGATTCATCCACATTCAAGGACCAAATCGCTCAAATACTGCATGCCTTCAGTCAATCTTTAACGAAAAGAAGGAGGCCGGCTGACCTCCTCCATGCGCTGCCTTTTCGCAGCAACGGTCGGCCTGGCATCCATTGACCCACCATAACCGGCAAGCCCGCCGGGGTGTGTTCCTGCGGGTTTGCCGTACTGCACCACCGAGGATGACCTATTTGGTCTCACTCGTTGTCGTCGTGGTGGTCTTCTTTTCGATTGTGGGCGTTTCGGTCGAGGTCGTGGTTCTACGAACCACTACTTTGGTCGCGACCATTCGATCGCCTTCCTGGGTGTAATATACCGTCACCGGCATGCCTGATCTAACCGTCTCCATGGAGACGGGGACACCTGCATCATCAACATAAGTCGTGCTCTTGGTGTAGGTGTAGTTCATCGGCGATGAACCGGTTTCCGACCGGATGATCAGGGTGTCGGGATTGATCTCGCTGATAGTCCCGGCGGATTCGGTGGTGACCGTTCTGACGGACACGTTCTGTTGGGCAAATACTGCGCCCGGTGCTGCCAGGAGTGCTAAGGCAAATACGAACGACATCGTTTTTTTCATGGAAATCCTCTTTTGGGTTAAGTTGAGGCACATCGGGTATGAGGCTTCGTTTCTTCCTGCCGCAATCTGCCGGCAGTTTTTGGCAGGGAAGGACGCCTCACCTGGCTGAACAAGCCCTCCGTCCTCTCGGCGGCATTCCTCTCTTTGGGGTTCCCCTTTCGCGGGGAGTGTCAGAGAGTGGCAAAAATGACGCTTGAGCCCACGGCGGCACTTGACTGAAAATCGGCAATCTGGTCGCAACCCGCAGAACTGCTCACCGCGGGCTGTTGAACGTTGAACGGACCGGCACCTATTGACTCTCGGTAGTCGTCGTCGTGGTCCTCCTCTCCTGGCTCATAGGCGTTTGGGTCGTCGTGGTGGTCTTCTGAATCACCTCTTCCGTCGTCTGCTGTCTTGGCTCCGATGCACAGGCTGCCATTGTGGCGACAAAGAGAAAAAGACCGGCATACGAGATAATGACATTTCTTGTTTTCATTGCAATTCATCCTCTCCACAAAATTGTGGCAATAATTTGGACACGGGATCAAACAGAGCGATAGGCTCACCAGCCACGTTGATGGACGTTTCTTGTTCAGCTGTCCAGAGAGTTCCAATTATTGTGCCAGGTTGTCCGTATGTCGTTTATCGATTTTATGTAGCTGTATTATATTAATAAAATATATCAAATAGCCTCGTCTGGCCATCGTCGTTACCCCTGTGAAATAGGTTGCATTCAACCTCTGACCATATCTGACCCTTTCCGGACCGCTGGCAATCGGGGTGGCATTGCGCGCAACAGCGACAGGTGCGAGGGAGAGCTGGCGAGGGTCATATATCGCCACCGGTGACATGTGACCGTTTTCAGCCTCCTGCTCGTGGCCACGATGGAGTTTTTGCTCGATGCTTTATCCCTTCAAATCGGGATGATGGCAACTTTCTGCCACAGGTTGAAGTGCTGGCACAATGTTTGCAGATTCAAGGTTATCGAGTAATTGCAGATACATTCTCATTAAGTGCCAGTGGAAGTTCATTGTCAGAGGGAGAATGAGGAGGAATCGCGCGTTGTACGTTTTGGCCCCCGGAAAAGATATTCCATCAATGTTGACGAAATGGACCTCGGAGAAAGGAGCACTACGCCATGAGAAAACCAACCCTTCGTCTGGATCTGATAGAATCTGTGGCTGCATTGTTTTCCCTCAATCGCCCTCTGTCTGCACCCAGGCCGCATGACTACATTGAAGCAACTGCCAGAAAATCCTATGTTTTCAAGTCCTTTCTCAAAGGCGATGACATCCATATGCTGTACGAGCATGGTGTCGTCACCTTGACCGGGACGGTTACGGACGAATCCCACAAAGTACTGGCCCGGGAAACAGTTGCCAGCCTGCCGGGCGTCCAACAGGTTGAAATCAGACTGAAAGAACATGGACAGATCCCTGAACAGCATTCCGATGCCCGGCTCGTTTCCCGGGTGAAATCGATACTGTGGTTTCATCAGAACATCGATGCCGATGCGATCGAGATCAGCGCCAGGGATAGCACCGTGACCCTGCGTGGAGCGGCCGCCAGTGCGGCCCAGAAGAAATTGATCTGCAAGTATGCCCGGGACGTTCAAGGTGTCAGAAAGGTGATCAATGAAATTTCGGTGCTCACCACCACCCCCAAGGCAGACCACAAACCTATGGCCTGGACGCCAATGGCCGTTGGAGAGGCCATCGATGATGCCTCCATCACTGCCCTGGTCAAGACGACACTGCTGTATCATCACTCGACGAGCGCACTCGATATCGGCGTCGAAACGAAAGACGGCGTGGTCAAACTGGAAGGCAAGGCCAGGAATTGGCCTGAAAAATACCTGATAACACAACTGGTGATCGACGTTCACGGGGTCAAGATGGTGTTCAACAACATGACCGTCGAAAGAACCGTGTTCCACGACCAATGAAAATAGAAACCTGTTGCCACCTGCGTGGCGGTCCTCCGACAGATCTCGGAAGATCCTCCATTTACCTGACTCAACCTCAACCCAGAAGGAGAATAGGCGATGAAACCAGGAAAGAAGGGCAAAGTGAAAGACAAAGTCCACCACGTCAAGGGCAATCTCGAAGCGACCATGGCCAAAAAAGTCATGGAGAGCGGTTCAGACATCCAAGCCACGGTCGAAGATGTCAATGTAACCGATGCAGGCAAACATGGTCATGCCGAGGTTGTTGATAAAAAATAGGGTGCTGGATGGGCTGAGGACGATACATTGCACAGTGTATCGTCCGACAAGGCTGGCCTCGGACCGAGAGACAGAGCCCGTCTCTTATGCGCCGAATGGGCTCTGTCTCTTCCGGGTTTTTTTACGTAGTACTCTTTTCTCGCTTAGAACTGGAAGCGCAGGCCCACGCCCAGACGGCTCGCATCGCTGGAAATCAGTTCTTCGGCATAGCAGCGTCCTTCGACAAAGAGCGAGGTCTTCATGCCGGCTGCTGTCTCGTGAATCAGGTATCCCATGTTGAGAATCAGATCGATCTCGCCATCGTTTCCGGACCAGAAACCGAGCCCGCCACCCATGTACAGCTTGTCGTTGAAGTAGTAATTGAGCAGGGCATCGGCAATGAAGGCAGCGTCTTCGCCATCGTCGCCCTCAAAACGGGCAAACCCTCCGACCATTCCCAGCACGGAGAGTTTTTCCGTCAAGGGATACTCATAGCCGACTCGGGCGAAGACATAGTTGGCCGGATCGAACTGATGGGCGTAGCCGATATCGACCACCGGTCCTCCCTTGCGTTCCGCGACCTGCATGGTCTGCCGACAATCGGCCGGCCTTGATTCGGCACCGGTATTGTCGATCACCACAGCGGTGACCGTATACTGGGAAGACTCACAGGGGATGGTAAACTCCTGGACATAGGGGGCTTCCGTGTCGATTTTCTCGCTCACCACCTGGTCGGAGGCATCCAGCAGGCGGAAGACCACCCTGGCGATGGTGCCATCGGCATCGGTAGAACCGCTCGCGTCGACAGTGACCACCTGGCCGCATTTGAACTCGGTGGTGGACAGGTTCATGGTGCAGACCGGGCTCTGGTTGTCAGGCTGCGGAATCGCCTCGACATTGCTCAGGGTGACGTTGCCGCAGACTGCGGGAACGATGAACTGGTACCGCTGGCCATCCTTGTCGATGTAGAACCTGTAGGCATCGAAGGCTGCCTCGCCCTCCCAGGTCACATCCTTGATTGCCGTGACCGGACCGGTGCCGTTTTTCTTGAAGAGCATCCAGTCGAACCGTTCCCCGGGGGCAATCTGGATGGTTTCAATCTTGGCCGTCGGGAACTGACGCTTGAACTCCGGATACAATTCCGGGTTACCGGCCTTGACAAACCCGGACTCCAGATCGGCGCCGTTCTGATCAACCATGGTCCGAAGGTCTGCCTCCGAGGTCATGGTCTGACGATAAAACGGGTGATCCCCCAGTCGTTTCAGCGATACGGCAGCAAAGGCGGACGACGAGCACGCCACGACCAGAAATATCCCCACTGTCAGCAATACGTGTTTCTTCATCTCTCTTTTCTCCTTGTGTGGTGGGTTGGTATCCTGACTTCTCTCTATGCCCGTCATCGGGCACAACCACATGCCTGCCAGCCCCAGACCAGAGCCGTCATGCAATAATGATCAACGTCCTGCACTATACCAGGCCGGCTGAAAACTTCGGACGGGGTGTTTGCGGAAGCCTGGTTTCACCAGTTATTCCGGTTGCCATCGCCGGAGTCGGGATAGCGCTCTCCTCTGTAATCCTGCCGGTCATCCCGGTATCTCTCGTTGTATTGGCGATCTCTGTGCCGCTCCTGTCCGCAGGGCACATTGCTCTGGCAGACCCGGTAGCGGCCGCCGGAGGCATCGTCGCAATAGGTGGCGAAACGCTGGCCGCGCCGACAGGTCGGTTGATTGGTGTTCAGGCCGATGGCGGCGCAGACACCGCCACTTCCGGGTTTATAATTCGGCAGGACCTGCCATGACCCGGAACATTCGGCGGCATAGGCCGCTGGAACCTGGAACAGCAAGGCGCCGGCAACAACGAGAGCGGCGCAGATTGCATTTTTCATAAACATACCCCCTTATCTGAGATCGGCCGGTGCCGGGTCCACGGTGTCATACCCGCGAAAAATTGATGCTGTCTTTTTCAAATTCTGAAATCATCTCAGCACTTAAAGACGGAAGAACCTTTGGTGCGAGGTCAATGAAGGTGGCCGCGGTCACCAGGTAATCATTGCGGCTGGCAAGTTCCTGCTCGAAGGCAGCAAGGGCCACCTGCTGGAAGAGATACTGGATATCGGCAGGAGTGAAGCCGATGGTCAACTCGACCAGGAGATCGAGATCGATCCGGCCGGTATTGAGTGTGGCGAGATAGTGTTCGAGGATGGTTGCCCGCCCCTCCCTGTCCAGGCCCCCGACCGGAATGATGCAGTCGAACCTTCCCGGACGCAGCATGGCGGCATCGAGGTCGCGGATGTAATTGGTGGCGCAGACGAGCAATATCTTGTTCGGCTGGCTCTTGAAGAGAGGAATCTGCTTCAGGAACTCGTTGGTAATCGACTTGTCGATACGGTCGGCCGTGTCACGACTGCCGGCGATCTCATCGAACTCATCGATGAACAGGACGACTTCATCGAGATTCCGTGCCTCTTCCATGACGGCCCGCAGGTTGGCGCCGATCTTCTCCACCCCGTCGGTCATCAGCATGCTGGGGACGATCTCGATGTAGCGCCAGGACAGGACGCCGGCTATCGCCTTGGCGAAATGGGTCTTGCCGGTGCCGGGGGGGCCGAAAAAAACGATGGCCTTGGGGGGCACAACCCCGTGTTTGCTGGCCAGGTTCTGCTCGAGAAGGGGCAGGATGATCCTTCGCTGGATCAGCCGCTTTGGGGGTTGCGAATCGGCGATGGTATCCCACATATCGCGGCCGATGGTCTGGGCTCCCATTTCATCGAGAATAGTCTTCCGCTGATAGCTCAGGTACTCTTCCGGGGCCTGCTCCGTGTTTTCGAGGAAATCGATGCAGGCCGTCCGCAGTCCGACGTCCCTGCCCAGCTTTTCCGAGAGAAGCCACTTGTGCTTCGATATCCTGGCCCACAGGTCAGCGGCGACAGCCGGTTCAACTTCGACTCCGCTGAGCTCGAATATGGTTTTGGTACACTCTTCCGGCGTCAGGAGTGAAGGTGGGTGGGTATCGTTCATGAAATTCCTTGCATATGGGTTTGGCCGTCATCGGGTCCATGCACTGCTGCACGCGAATCCATGGGCTCCATGAGACGCAAATGGCAGCCGCGACCTACGCGCCAATCACCATCTGCCGACGACGCCGTCACGCCGAAAGTTTGCTTTTCGGCTGCTTGTCGACCTTGTCTTTGTCTTTCTGTTTTTGCTTTTTATCGCTTTGTTTCTGACTTTTATCCTTGCCCTTCTTGCCGCCTTTGTCTCCCATGGTTGATGCTCCTTCTCCATAATTGTCCTTCGATTTTCATGCGGCCGGTTGCGGTTGTGAAACACCCCCGGTGCCTGCTATTCGCTGCATCATGTCGGGATGCCGAAACCACAGAGGCAGGCCCCCCCCGGCCGCAGTGTCCCGATGCTACTTTTCCACTACCTTTTTGATCTCGCCGACCTTCTCCTGGACCTTCCCGTCCAGATTTTCGACCTTGCCTTCGATTTCCAGTTCCTTATTATCGGTCGCTTTGCCGATTGCCTCTTTGATCGCGCCTTTCACCTGATGTACCTTGCCTTCAACTTTGTCCTGTGTGCCTGATTTCATTTGATCCTCCATGTTGGCGTGTTGGTTGCTGCACTGCGCCGGTAACGCTCAACCGCCGGACTGAACGGACTGCGCCGCCGCGTCGGGGACAACAATTCAGGTGTGATCACTCCTTAAACGTAGTGACTGTATTCTGCAGGGTAGACTGCAACTCGCCCCAGATGTTTTCCACGCCGTCCTTGAGCAGATGCCACCCGTCGTCATCTGCCTCAGCCAGTTCCTTGAGTTTGGCCTTGGTCGCGTCGGCCATCTTCTGCAAGGCCTCAATCTGCCTGGCATGTTCGCGTTGTGCATCGGCTGCAAGCTTCCTTTCCCGAGCCTTCAACGCGTCTAATCTGGCCTGTACCAATTCCAGTTCGGCATCAATCTTCTCGGTGAATTCATCTTTCTCGCTCATACGGGGTGTCTCCTGTGCTCATCAATCCGGAAAATTCGGCCTGCCTGCAGAGATAAACGGCACAATGCATTTCAGGAGAGGCAAAACCTCCACCTTCGAATCGGCAACAGCCAGTGTCGACAATGCGAGCCGGGATGAATCGCGGCTAACTCTTCCTGGTGGCAGCGATCAGCAGCCCGCCGCCGATCACTATTGCCCCCGCACTGGCCCAGACCGGCACCTTGACCGTTTGCTTTTCCTGGACGGACAGCTCAATCGGTCCCAGTTTTGCCTCCCGGGTCTGCCTGGTGTAGTCGAAACCGCCATACAGCAAACCGAGGAAGCCGGACACCACCAGTACCATTGCCCCCATCTTGATTGCGTTCATCCCATCTCCTTTGCTGAATCGAACTCCGGGAAGACCTTCATCGACTCAATTCCGGGATTTCCGGCCATCATTGATGGCACGGGAACCCAGGCAATCCTGGCGCTCGAATCCGCCGCCCATAATGTCCTAAACACGTCGGCCTTGAATGACGCGCACCAGGATCACCACGATAGCGATAACCAGGAGAAGATGAATAAGCCCTCCCATGGTGTAGGAGGAAACGAGCCCTAAAACCCAGAGGATAACCAGTATGACTGCAAGTGTTTCAAGCATTGGAGTTCTCCTTTTGCGATAGGTCAGCCGCTCGTCCCTCTCCGCTTATTCGTGGAAGGTATGAGCGACCAGCGACCGGTGGGGATGCGGACCGAAGCAAGATATGGGACTTTTTCATGGCCGTTGTTTCGGCGTCCGATTGCAGCCCTCGCTCCGGGGAGTGCAGGGTCCCGGAGCGAAGCGCCATCACTTGAGTCGCATGTCATTCTTGACCGATTTCACCCCATTGATCCCCCGGGCAAGTTCGGTAGCCTTGTTGATATCGGACTGGGAACTGACGAAGCCGCTTAACTGCACCACCCCCTTGAATGTTTCGACATTGATCTCAGTCACTTTCAGGGAATTGTCACCCATGATTGCAGCTTTGACCTTGGCGGTGATGACCGTATCGTCGACATACTCTCCAGTCCCCTCCTGTTTCTGCGTGGCGGCACAGCCCAGGAAAATGGTCAACAGGATGATTGACAGAAAAGCTGAAAAAATCTTTGGTCTGTTCATGACTAACCTCTCATAATAGTGGTGATAATCTGTACTCCACAAGGTTGCTCTCTCATTGGAGTTCCTGTGACGATCGTTGTCACGATAGCACTCTCTTCACCTTCAGAAGTGACAGCGGAATGGTTAGACACCGTTCATCTGATGAACCGGGTCACGTATCAGCACCATCACTGAAGTTCCTTTTCAGCATGGAGAGAATTGAACGCATACGGCGTACGGTGTGGCAGTAACGAAGGGTTGGACAGCAAAGAGAGCATCATCCTTCCCTACGCTGTATAAAGCAATCTCCGTGCCGTGCTGTCATCTCCAGCGCACTACAAGGTATGGCATTGTTGTTATGGGATATATCTGATGCTGGCGAATCCTTTTCCGTCAGGATCGACATGGCATACAGGGTCATATCCGACCAGTGGCCATATATGACCTCTACATCGGATATCCTGGCCGTTATCGGTTCACAGGCAATGAGAGCCTGGTTGTACGAGGTGATGCCGGATGAAGCAGTGGTTTAACGGCTGCGCTATGCTTCTTTTTTGAGTTAGGCAGAGAAGGTTTTTGATATTCAATTACAGAGAGAGTTGCAGTTCTTGTGCCGAACGGTTGTTTATGTTTTCAGGACACCTATGTAGCAGGTACTAAAGGATGTGCGGTAAAGGGAAGTGCGGCAAGAGCAAACCATTCTTCCGGCTTCACTACAAATAGTTGGGATGTGCCTTGGCGAACACAGCGACTTCGACACTGCGCGATCGGAAAGATATTCAAAAAGGAAAGGCCCCCTTCCACCAGTGCCGATATTTTCGACGACGGTTCAGCAGAGAGCCTTCCCTCTTTTTGACCGGGAAGCAGTCCGGCTGTTTCAATTCAGCCGCACGGACAGCGCCGGTCCGTTTCCATCTCGATGATTCACGCGTTCTGATTTTTCAGTGCTTACCGGGTCTTCCCTGTGCCTTATTCCCTTCTTGCTCCAACGCTTTCTGCAGTCTGATTTGTTCTAATTCTTCCTCGGTCAGTTCCCTTTGCTGCTGTTTTTTGCCGGGAGATTTACCCGTTTGCTGCCCTGCCGGCTGTTTACCCTGCCGTGGTTGTTCCACTGC
>JROS01000103.1 GCA_000769715.1 Desulfobulbus sp. Tol-SR | reverse complement strand
GGAGTAACCGGAACCGGAGCAGCTAATCAAGTAACTTATTGGACAGCAGCATCAACCTTGGCCGGAGAAAATTATCTAAGTAAATCAAGAGGTGGAACAGGTATTGATGCCAGCAGCGTAACTAACGGACAACTTCTAATCGGTAATACTACCGGCAATGTGTTTAATCTTACTACTCTTACACAAGGAGATGGTATTACTATTTCTAACGGAGCGGGAAGTATTACAATCGCATCAACTCTAGGAACATCCATAATTGGTTCTGAAATTACAGATAACACTATTGAAGAAGTTGATTTAGAAACTACAAATTCTCCCACTGATGACTATATATTGTCATTCGATCAAACAACTGGAGGATTTACTTGGATAGCAAACTCCGGAGGAACCGGATCTTCCAAATGGACCGATGACGGCACCTTTACTTATCTGACATCAACTACCGATGATGTCGCTTTTGGCGGTTCAACTGTAGATACGGCCGGATTTTTCTTTGATGTTTCAACCGGTTCCATTTCATTTGAGGGTGTTACTCCCGATATTTATGAAACAACTTTTGCTATTGCTAATCCTACAGCTGACAGAACTATTACCTTTAAAAATGAATCTGGAACAGTCGCTTATTTATCGGATATATCGAGTTCGTCACATGATCCGGTAAGTCTTACTAATTCTCCCGGAACTTATGACTATCTAACAATTTCCGGTCAAGCGATAACTTTAAATCAAATAGATTTAACCACTGATGTAACCGGAATCTTGCCGGCTCTAAGAGGAGGCACCGGATTAAATGCTTCCGGCGTAACTAACGGACAACTTCTAATCGGTAATACTACCGGCAATGTCTTCGCTCTTTCCACTCTTACTCAAGGTACCGGAATCACTATTACCAACGGAGCGGGAAGTATCACTATCGCTTCGACTTTAGGAACGGATATTAATTTAGCTTCTGCCGAAGTAACCGGAATCTTACCTATCGCCAACGGAGGTACGGGAGCTTCCACCTTAAATGACTTAATCACCTTAGGTACCCATACTACCGGCAATTATGTAAGTACTATTACCGGCAATACCCAGATAGTAGTAGGCGGAGTGGGCAGTGAAAATGCTACCGCTACTTTATCGATTGGTGCCGATTCAATCGGAGACACTCAATTGGCTTTCGATACCGGTCAACATCTAACCACCGCCAGTACTCCTTCTTTTGCGGGACTTACCGTTAACGGCAATCAAACAACCACCGGAACTTTAGGTATTAGAGAAACAGATGTTACTCCGACTTTCTACACATATTTCCAAGGAGCAAATCAAACAGCTAACATTACCTACACCTTGCCCACCGATAACACTAATGGATTGCTTAAAAACACCGCCGGAGTCTTAAGCTGGGATACCAATACCTATTTAACCGCCAACCAAACTATCACTTTAACCGGAGATGTGACCGGAAGCGGAACAACTTCTATTGCTACCACTATAGCGGCTAATTCAGTGGCTCTGGGAACAGACACTACTGGTAACTATGTAGCGGGCAATACCGCCGGCAACGGTATCGGAGTTTCAGGCACGGCGGCAGAAGGTTGGAGTCCGACTATCTCTTTGGGAACCCTTACCGCCAACTGGTCTCAAACCGGAGCTTTCGATATCATCTTGGCTAATGCCGGAAGTGAATTACAAATCATGGAATCAGCCGGAGGTACTTTCTACGGAACTTTCGATGTGGGCGATCTTAGCGCCAACCAAACATATTCATTCACTACCGGCGGAACAGTCTGGACTTCCGGCAATGACGGAGCAAGTTCAACTTTAGACGCTGATCTTTTAGACGGTCATGACACTTCATATTTCCAAACCGCTCTTACTAATCCGGTCACCGGAACGGGAACTATCGGATACAATGCTTACTGGTCAGGAGCAAATACTATCGGTTCGGAACAATATGTTAGCGTAAGTAGAGGAGGCACCGGCATTAATACTTCCGCTTCTACCGGAGTGCCGACAATTAATGCCGGAGCGTGGAGTGTTTCCTCAAGTCTTAGTGTAACCATGGGAGGAACCGGTGCTACTACAGCCTTTACTCCCGGCTCGATAGTTTTTGCCGGAACTAGTGGAGTTTATACTGAGGATAACCTAAATTTCTTCTGGGACAACGCAACTAATAGGTTAGGATTGGGAGATAATACCCCAAGTTATCAATTGGATATCAATGGTGCCTTAGGAGTAACTGATCTGTTTAGAATCGCTTCCAACGGCACCGATATCGTAACTGTGACCGATGTCCAAACCACCATTTACAATCCGGTCAACTTCGCATCTGCCGGAGATGTTTCGATGGCATATGATTTAATAATGGCCAATTCTACGGCGGCTAATATTACCTTTGCCAGTTCCGGATATATTAATACCGATAGTGCTTGGCAAAATCTTGACCTGACTCTTTCCGCTGCTAATGACGGTCAAGTAATCGTGGCTGATACCTTGCTTAACGATTTGGATTTGTCCACCGTAACCGCCGGAAATTACTATGGATCAAATGTAGATGTCGATTCTACTGGCATCTTTACCACCGGCACCACCAACATTTATGGCGTAAATTCCAATGCGACTGCTAGTGGAATTTCTACCGGAGGCACAATCAATACTTATGGCGGATATTTCCAAGCTACGGGAGAAAACACCGGTGCGGCTACCACCACCGCTTATGGATTATATGTCAACGGAGCGACTGGTGCGGATAGTAATTATTCGGCTGTCTTTATGAATGGCAATGTTGGTATTGGAGATGCGACTCCTGTGGCATTATTTACTGTAGGCAGTGGAGATCTTTTCCAGATAAATTCTAGTGGTTACGCGCTTCTTCCAAATGGAAGTTTTGGAAGTCCTTCCATTTCATTTGTGGGTGATGCAAATACTGGTTTTTATTGGAAATCTTCCGATACAATTGGTATCGCAACAGGAGGGGCTGAAGCTGCCTATTTTGATGGTTCAGGAAATGCTAGAATTTTAGGAAGCCTAGGGTTGAATGACGCTTCACCTTCTTCTACTATTTCTATCAATTCTTCTATAACTTTAGGAGCGAATTCCAGAAAGTACGGAATAAGTAATTTATTGTATGTTGATAATACAGAAACGCTTAGCGCTGATAGAGGTTCTTATGCTGCTAGTAATGTGGTTTATAGTGCATTAAATAATGATTCTTCATATGCACACTCGGTATTTGGAAGTCAAAATAGAGCTGTTAACTCTACGACTGCGGGTGCGTCAGTTGGTGGACCAAATGATATTTTTTATGGTTCTGTTAATCAAGCTGTCAATCAAGCTGGCGGGGGAGGAGCAGACGGGCTTATAAGCAAAGCTTATGGTTCTTATAATACAGCGTCTGTCATTAACTCTGGGGGATCTATAAGCCAAGCTTATGGAACTTATTCAGGGGTTTCTAGTACAAATAGTGGGATAATTAGTAGTGGTTATGGTATTTATGCTTCTGTCGCTGGAGATGCTATTGCTGCCGGTTATGGTGTTTATATTGGTGATACAGGTGCCATAAGCAGCTCCTATGGTTTATATCAAGCCGGAACAAATGATTATAATTATCTTGCCGGCAAGACCGGAATTGGGGCAACTACTCCTCTTGCAGATCTGCACATTGTCCAAAGTGCGGATACGACCTCGGGAGGGTTAAGACTAACAAACTCTGGCAACTCTGCAAATTCGGCGCTGTATGTTGATAGCTCTTCAATTACTCATTTTGGCAGTGTATCCAATAGTAACGCTATTACTATTTCTAATTCAAATGGTTATATTGGTATTGGTTCAAATCCAATTGTTAATGCCGGATTTTATGTTAGCGGTGCCGGGACTTATGCTACATATATTCTGGGACCGGGTACAACCAGCTCTACTTATGGCATGTTGATTAGAGAATCTTCAGGAGTTACAAATAATTTCTACATTCGGGATGACGGTGCCGGATATCTTCGAGCGGCAGCTTGGACTTATGGATCTGATGAGAGGTTGAAGGAAAATATTCAATCGCTTGATTATGGTCTTGATACGATTCTTGAATTAAAAACCAAACAATTTGATTATATTAATGGCTCAAAAGATCAATTCGGTTTTATTGCTCAGGATATTCAGCAAATTATTCCAGAATTAGTTTCTGTCCAAGAAGATGGCATGCTAGGATTAAAAACCGATATGCTTTTACCGATCATGGTCAATGCTATACAGGAGCAACAAGACGAAATAAACAAAATTATTGATAATCAACTGGCTGTTTCCAACAATTTTAGTGATTTAAGCTTAGAAATAAATCAGGAAATGACCAATCTCTCTCAAATGAGTTTTTCACTCGAAAATCAGTTGGGATCCATAGGGCAAGACATTTCTTCCTTAAGTGCCAATGATCAGCAACAAAATATTAAATTAACTACCTTGGAGGCGGATATT
>JROS01000102.1 GCA_000769715.1 Desulfobulbus sp. Tol-SR | reverse complement strand
TACTGGCCGCAAACCCAAGTTTGAATTCCCGATAATCAGCCAAATGGTAAATTTCCTCAGAATTAACGGGAACAAAGGCCAGTCTGGACAAGATGCGACGGGAACCAGTTTTGCATGTGACGGTCGGACCACTTGTCCTCAAATGACATCCTGCGACGAAGCGAAATTTTTTCAAAAAATTTGCCCTGTCGAAGATATGGACGGCGATCTCGACGGCATTCCTTGCGAAAGCGAATGGTGCCTTCGCTGAATAAGTAGAAAATGAACGATTCCGCCCTCAGCAATGTGGATTATGATTGATTACCCCCCTCGATCAACCCGGCCGGCCAGCAGCTCATTCCTTGGGGAGAGTAAAGACAAAATTAGGATGCCCTCCCGGGGAATCCTCGTACCACAAGTCGCCGCCATGGCGTCGTACCAGTTCACGAATCACAGTCAATCCAATCCCGGTACTGGACTCGCTTTCATACATTTCAAATATCGATTGTCTCTTCTCCTCGGGAATTGATTGACCGCTGTTGAAAACGTTGAGTTGATACACCTGCCCTTTATCCTCAAAACCGTAGGCAATGACGCCCCCTCTGGGGGTATACCGTATGGCGTTGGAAAAAAGATTCCGATAAACGATAACAAGCCAATTTTTATTGGCGGATATCAAGATCCTGTCACCTGGTATCCCACCGAGCCGATTGTCGATCAAAATCTCTCCATTTTCGATCTCCTGCGAAAATTCCTCGAGAAGAGGGTCGATGATATCCTCTCGGAGATCGAGTCTTTCCTTCCTTCCGATTCGACTGGAATTCATCACGCATGATTTGGTCAGATATTCCCCGACAATTTTTTCAAGTTTAACCATACGGTTGAAAACATCGTTCAGCGTTTGCTTCACGCTTTCGCTCACCGCCCCGAATCTTCCTCTTGCCAATAATTTGATGGTCGAAGCAATCGAGATTATGGGGGACCGCATATCGTGCGTTGCCATTGAAAGCATTTGCAAAATGTGGTGTTCCAGATTTTTTCGTTTAGAAATATCACGGGAAATTCCGATTACTCCGATAATCTCTCCGTCAGAATGTTTCCATGGAAATTTAGAGACTGATACCCAGGTGTGGGTTCCGTCCGGACGTGTCAGTTCCTCCTCCTTATCCAGGATTGCTTCGCCTGTCTCCATAACGAATATTTCATCCTCACGGCATCTGACGGCCTCCTCCCGGGGAAGAAAATCAAAATCGGTTTTCCCGACCATATCCTTTAACTCTACCCCTGACCTCCTTGCCTTGGCTTCACTCACCAGGACAAATCTTCCGTCCATGTCCTTGAAGAATATGGAATCTTCCGTGTGACCCAAAAGCGCCATCATCTCCGGGCACCTCTGGTTGAAATTATCTGCCATGCCTGCGGACCTCCAAAAAGAGGATAACGAGGCCGAAGTGCCACCGCTTTCCAGGACAACTCTCACTATCCGTTCGCTCGGCGGACACCGTCCGACTCGTTTTTCCCCAAGGTGTTTATTCGGAATTTCTCAATGTTTTTCTGGGCCGGCTTCCCGGCCGCTGTCGGCCAGGTTGATATTCAACACGGCCGTCCCTTTAAAAGTATATGTTGAGATATCGGAATATGGAAACAGAAACGCGCACCAGGCGATGACAAATTCTGCGCGTTCAGGAAAGGCTGCCGATGCCCCGTCAACCGGGATCATCGGGTTCGGCTCCTGTTTCCACCCAACAGTTGCCTCAACCACCACCTCCTCACCGACCACCATCACGTAGAATTTCCCATTAATACCAAATGCTTATTTGAATTACTTCAATTCACAACCGCGCAGCGGGAAAAGGTAGTGCAGTGACCAATCGGATTTATCTGAAAAAAACACCGCAAGCATCCGGAGTTCGAGAATTTATTGACAAAGGTTTCAATACGTTGAAAATAGGTTGGCAACGACAGTGTCGTACAACAGGCGCGGCGATCCGCGGTGCCTGAGTTTCGGGGTGTTTGCCCTAAAAAACTACAAGAGAAATCCAGGGGATAAAATGAAAAATGCAATGACGGTGATCTTCGGTCTGCTTGTTGTGGTGGCAGCTTCCAGTCTGTCCATGGCCGCCGGTCAGGATCTGAAAGGGAGCAAGGATCATCCGCTGCTGACCAGAATGCCGAACTTCTTCATCTCGGAATACAAGGATAACGAGTTCGACAGCCATAGATTCATCGGTCGGAACAAACAACCGATCGTCATCGAAGGCCACAAGTACTACATCGGCTACAATTTGAATAAGGGGGCGGCTGAACCTGGAGAACTGAAAATACGCAGAAACATCCAGGACGCGTTGAAGAAGATCGGCGGGGAAGTCGTTTTTGACGACAACTTCAACAGGGTTTCCACCATCGTTCTGCAGAAAGAGGGTAATGAAACGTGGGTCGAGGTGCGGTCATTCAACAACAAGTACCGCCTGTCGATTGTGGTTAGGGAGACCATGCAGCAGGAGGTCGCGGCCAGTGCCGAAGTAATGGGAAAAGACATAAATTCGACCGGTCATGTTGCGATTTACGGCATATACTTCGACAGCGGCAAATCGGAAATCAAGCCGGAGTCCGACGCCGCCATCGCGGAAATCGCCAAACTCCTCCAGGACGACGGGGCACTGAAGGTGTATGTCGTCGGCCATACGGACAACGACGGCTCCTTCGATTTCAACATGAAGCTGTCAAAGGATCGGGCGGAGGCGGTGGCCAGGAGCCTGTCGGGCAAACACGGGATCGCCGCCGCTCGCATGGATTCTTATGGCGTGGCGTCCCTTTCTCCGGTCGCATCGAACGACACGGCGGATGGAAAGGCCAAAAACCGGCGGGTGGAATTGGTCAAACAATAAGGGCAAAGGGCGATCCGGTGCACCGATGAATATGGCACGTTTGGATTGTCGGGGCCACGCCCGTCCCTGTCCGCCCTTCGTGTGCCTGGCGCCGGCAATATTGACAAGACGGCAACCTCCTCTTAGCTTCTCAGAAAGACGGCCTGTTTCTCCCGGCAGATGTGTTGAGTTTTTTTTTAGTTCATCTGCATCAGCCAGACTGCCGGGTGTTTTCCGGGTGATCGGGAAATTATGAAAGGGGTTGTCGGATAACTCTAACCAATGGAGGCCACCCATGACCTATACATGTCAAAACTGCGGTGCGACGGCAAAAGAACGCAGCAAACTCTGTAATCCGGCGAACGAAATAGACCTCGAAAACTTGTGTGCAGTCACTGCGGAAAGAGTTTGCAGCGACAAAAAAGATGAGATGCAATTTTCCTGCGAGGCCTGCGGCAGCGTTTCGGCATCCTCGGAGAATCTGTGCATCCCGATCGAAATCAGATAATTGGCGGCGAAGGGATGGACGGTGATTGGGAAAATTCGAGATCGCCATCCATCCTATTTCAACCTTCGTTTTCAAGACGAAGATGGGCCGAATGCACCGTTTTTCCTTATTGTCCGATATTTTCCGCCAGGGGTTGCCCGGAGGCAACACCGCCGGGGTGGGATGAGAAGCCCGGTTCATCTGCAGTGTGAGCAGCAGCAACTGCCAATTTTGTTACGAAAATCCCCTTCCCGTTTATCCGCTGTTCAGCCCGGCGAAATACCTCACAATCTGCCGACAGATTGAATTCAGACGTCATCACCGTATTGATTTGCATCATGATTTCTTTTTTATAACAGCAGGTTAATATCACATACTGTTTTTTTCTTGCGAAAATTGCCTGTCACCTGTTAGGTATGTAATGCCGATCGCAATATCCGAAACATTCCAGGGACAGGATTGCTGTCATCCCTTTTCACTTTTTCTTGGCGTCGCGGTACGGCATTTGTCGTTCAAGAATGATCAGGCGCCTCCGCCGGTCGATCCTATCGATAATCTTACGCTGAGGCTGTTTGCTGAAAGTTTTTTTTACAATCAATGTGTATACGGTGAGGTAAGAAACCAGTTCTGTACGTGCATGCCCGAAGTAGACCACCAAGAGGAGGGTTGAATGATTCAGATTATCGACCATGTGGGAGAAAGATATCTGTGTCCGGTAACGCAAAAAACAGAGACCGTCTTGATTCAGCAAATAACCACCAGATCGAAAGCGCTGGAAATCCGCAAAGAAGATATTTACCCGATTACCAAAAATTTCGAATACTGCTCCGGCCTGGATGTCTGCGGTGTAATGAAGATTCATAGCGACGGTCTCACGTTTACATGGGAATTGTGTCCATTGAAGGCGACCCTGTAACGAGAGAAACCGGCGTCATCGGCGTATCGATCGCCCACCGGCAATCATATGGTCTGCACCCTGGACCAGGCCCTGAAGGAGAGGGGGCCACCGCACGGTCCGACTCGGCTCCGCGGCGTTAGCGGCTGCGCCATGCCGCCTCTGATCTGCGAGGCGATCGGGGAATCGTCATTTTCTCCACTTCGATTCGATACAATGAGTGGCATGAGCCTGATGGATTTGCGGTCAATGGCCGCACGCGCCGCCTTCGAATTACAGTGTTGATAACATCGAGTCCGCGGCAACAGCGGCATTGATGGCATCGAACTCCTGCCGGGGCAAGGTTAGAAACACTTCGACCACCTGCGGATCAAAATGGCCGCCGCTTCCTTTACCGATTTCGGCAAGCGCTTCCTCATGGCTCACCGGAGTGCGGTAAGGTCGAATCGAAGTCAGTGCATCGTACACATCCACCACCGCAAAGAGCCTCGCCCCGAATGGAATATCTTTCCCCTTCAGACCACGCGGATATCCGCTGCCGTCGAAGCGCTCATGATGGGCATAAACGATTTCCGCGGCCCCCCGAAGAAATTTGATCCTGTTGACGATATTGTAACCAACTGCAGGATGTTCATTCATGATTCGCCGCTCTTCCCCGGTAAACGGTGTCGATTTCAGGAGAATGTGGTCCGGGACGGCAATCTTACCGACATCATGTAACAGCGCCCCGAAACCGATAGCCTTTTTTTCGGCCTCATCAAGATGGAACCTGTCGGCCAACAGCAGCGTATACTGCCTGACCCGCTGGGAATGGAGATTGGTATTGTGCTCCTTCATATCAAGTGCCGACACAAGGCCGAGGAGCGTTTCCTCGTTGGCCTGCACGAGATCCCTGAGATGACATTGTTCTCGACTGAACAGCCAGCCCGCCACCAGCCCCACGACCCAGAAACTGACCAGTTCTCCCCCCTGATTGGCCTGTTCCATGTAGTTCCCCGGCCAGTCCAGAATCGCGTGCAGAGTAAAAAGGAAACTGGTCAACAAGGTTACATATACAGCCCCCCTGATCCCGTACCAGGCGGCCGCCATCACCGGAGGGAGGAAATAGAGCTTTCTTAACGCGATATGGAGAACGTGAAACGAGTGTTGATCGGTCGGGATCAGGAAATGGAACAGAGTGATCAACCCTGTGAACAGAATGAGCACGATGATCTTTCCTCGTCCCCGTATTGTGGCAGCCTGCATCTCTATGTCCTTCTCGGGTGATGGAGGTTCAAACCTTGGACGCCAAGGCAATGATCCCATCATACATGGGCAAGACCGCCGGTGCATCCCTTCAAATTGAGGCGATGAGCGGGAGCGGCGCCGACCATCGCCGAGAATGATGATCAGTAGATGAGAAATTTACCGAAATGATTGGCGTTCGTCTGTGGCGTTGAACCGCAATACAAATCGTTTTTTAAGGTGCCGCATCGATGCGTGAGCGGATGCAGCGACTATCCCCTGCTCGATGTTCATCGATGCAATCCTTCACTTCATAAAGGTGAGGACTTATACTGTTGTGTATCTTTCGGAGAGACGGAGGTTGGCTGATAAAGGTTTTTTTACCGTGATCATCGCAACAAACCGTTGATCGCCAATCAGGCCATTGGGTTCTTCTGATGAAAAATAAACAACAAATCCAATGGAATACACGTTCAGACCATGAGAGAGGAAAACACATGAAACGATCACTATTATTTGCCGCGATCATTGCGGGATTCATCGCAACGCCCCCGGCATTCGCCGCCGACTCGACGGTTACGATGAATCTGACCGACGAACAGGGGATCGGCAAGAGCATCGGCACAGTTGTGATATCCGAAGGGCCGGATGGGTTGGTCTTCACCCCGAAGCTCACCGGCCTGACGCCGGGCCTGCACGGTTTTCATATTCACCAGAACCCCGACTGCGCCGCAGATACCAAGGACGGCAAGGTCGTCCCCGGTCTTGCCGCAGGCGGCCATTACGATCCGGACGGAACGGGAAAACATGAAGGCTTCGAGGGGATGGGCCATCTCGGCGACCTCCCGTCGCTCGACGTCGGCGCTGACGGCGCCGCCACAACCGCGGTGACGGCCTCGAGGCTCAAGCTGTCGGATGTCAGGAATCGTTCGCTGATGATCCATGCCGGAGGAGACAACTATTCCGACCAGCCGGCCCCGCTGGGGGGGGGAGGTGCGCGGATCGCCTGCGGCGTCATCAAATAGTCCACAAGGCGGAGGGCCAAAAATGGGGACCATATCTGCGGGACAGTGCGATATGGAACCCTTCGTCAATGCGGCATCGGCGGCACGAATCATCCCGTTGCCGCGAGCCGGGGCATCATCGACACGAGGAAGGGAAATATGCTCAAGACATTGACAATTCGATGGCAGAGACTCGTTGATGGACAGGGTCGGACATGTCCCCGCTGCCGATCCACCGGCGATACGGTTTCGGAGACGTTCCAGAAGATCGGAAAGGCCCTGGCGGAACTTGGCATCGACGTCGAGTTGAAAATGGAACCGATCGACTTTCCAATGTTTGCCAACGATCCACTGCAATCCAACCGCATCTGGATCGGCGGACGGCTCCTTGAAGAATGGCTCGGCGGCACCGAAGGCCGGAGTCGATGTTGCGAGGTGTGCGGTGAAGTTGACTGCCGGACGATTTCGGTCGATGACGGAACCTATGAGGCGATTCCTGAACATTTGATCGTCAAGGCAAGTCTGCTGGCGGCGGCGGCACTGTTCAACGGCAAGAGGGCAGAATGAAGCGATCGTCATGGGGCGATAGCCTTTTCGGCGCCGAACGGAGCGTGCTGGGCTCCCCTCCTTATCCTCAGCCAACATTGACAACCTGCAGACCTCCCCTTAGTTTTTCCATAAGGCCCCCCTGTCCCGCGGGAGATGGTTTCCATTTTCATCTCATGAATACACTATCATCAAGTCCGGTGGGTGCTTTCCGGTGTTCCTGGAACGTAGAGAACGGGTGGGGCGAGCAATTCCAACGAAAGGAGGTTACACAATGTCCTATACATGTCAAAACTGCGGGGTGACTGCGGAGGAGTCCAGCAAGCTCTGTAATCCGGCCAGTGATATGGAGAGCGGAAATTTATGCGGAGTTCCAGCAGACAAGGTGTGCGGCGGCAATATGGAGCAGATGAAATATGCCTGTGATGCCTGCGGCAGCGTTTCAGCCACCTCTGATAATCTCTGCAGCCCGAGTGCGATCAAGTGAACTCGGGCAGAGCGGGTGGACCATGACCTGCCGCTCGGGACGCCCCTGGTCCACCCCTCTATCCTGTCCTCTTCCCCGCTGGTGCCCCCGCCGCTGAAGCGGGTACGGCACGCCCATCGAGACTGCCCCATCAGGCGTTATCCGAACGCCCGCCACCCCCTGACAATCGCCATTCCCATCACGCGTCGAGAGCGGGATCCGCAGTCATCTCCAGCCCGTTTTTCCTCACCACCAGCCAGCTCGCGGGTTCATCCGATACTGGCGGATCACTGGACCACCAACAAATAACAGCTTCCGGAAAAATCGGTGATGACTTAATCAAGCATTGTGTTATGGTGAGATATTGACCTGATCCTATTGTTATTGCATGTTTTTTCAAATTAATCATAAGATGCGCAAATCTTCGAACCTGTAGCCGGCGATACCACCTCTCAGGCTTAAGAGACAGCGGAATCATTGATATGATTGACCAGAATACCTACATTTTGATTAATGAAATTTTCGTGTGTTTCTTTTAATTCGAGATATGATTTCAGCCGATATTTGACCGTGATGATCGCTTCCACATCGGCATGCGATCCACTCCGCGGTGATACTCAAGGTCAGTTAACACATTCTCAGGAATACATGGATGACCAACAAGAAATCAAATAACTCCAAAGTTAATGGTAGTCTTGTTTTTATTCAGGAATTCTTCAAGCATCCGCTTCAGATCGGATCGATCATCCCGAGTTCCCGTTATCTGGAGCGGCGAATCGTCGAGGCAGCCGGAGTGGCTGCCGGCAAGGTCATCATCGAGCTGGGCCCGGGAACAGGGGGCGTCACCCGGGCGATGCTGCAGGCAATGCCTCAGCACGCCAAACTGCTGACCATCGAAATCAACCAAAATTTCAACAGGATGGTGCGCAGCATAGAAGACAGCCGGCTCATCGCGCACCTGGGCAGCGCCGGCGACCTCAGGGAGATCATGGCCACCTATGGCCTGGAACCGCCGGACGCCATCGTTTCCGGCATTCCTTTTTCAACCATGAGCCGCAGCACCGGCTCTCAAATTCTCGAGACCGTCACCTCTTTGCTGCCGCCCAACGGCCGGTTCGTCGCCTACCAGGTCAACGGCCAGGTCGCGACGCTGTGCCAGCCTTTCATGGGACCTGGGGAGACTTCGATGGAGTTACTCAACATCCCGCCGATGCGTATTTATCAGTGGGTGAAGAAGGCCTGACGGCGGAACACGACCGCCCGGCCTTTTTTCCGATCATCCTGCCCTACCATGAACGAACAGGAACGCAGGCAACGAATCAGCCAGTTGGATGCGGAGATGCTCGGGGGGCAGGTCTTCCTCTCTGCATGGTGTGCCTTCATCGTCAACGAGACGGATACCGCCTTTGTCCACGGGGCCTTTCTCGCCGCGATCCTGACGGCCGTCGCCGGGATCGAGACCTGTTTTCGCTTCGAGTACCGCGCCGGCGAGCGACAAGGCCTCAACGATCTGATCAACGATGCAACCGTCGATGAAGACCTGAGACAAGATCTGCACACCCTCGGGAAGTATCGCAATCAATGGGTTCATATCAACGACCCGTGGAACGATGACAAGCTGATACAGTCCCCGGAAGAGTTGAGGAACGAACTTGAGCGCACCGCCTTGTTCGCCGTCACAACACTGCGCCGGGTAATGTATGACCATCAATGGATCCAAAGATGAGTATCCCGCTGGTTCATCACGATCGCCTTCACATCCGATGAACCGGCTGGAGCGTATCGGAAGTCAGGAAAAATACTATCTGGAGGTGGACGATGTCGACATCACTGAACTCGACCGGGAGAAGGCTGACCATCTGGTTGCTGGCGTGCCTGCTGGTGGCTGGACTGGGAGGTACGGCCGTCGGGATCTCGGCGGCAAGCGATACCGCAATCAAGGGGTATGACCCAGTTGCCTATTTTCTGGCCGGCAAGGCGATGAAAGGCAGCGAAGCCCATACCTACCGGTGGCACAACCTGACCTGGCATTTCCAATCCGGCGGCAACCGGGATCTGTTTGCCGCCACGCCGGAGGAATTCGCCCCGCAATATGACGGGTACTGCGCCTGGGCCATGACCGAGAAGCGCAAGGCGATAACCGATCCGGAAGTCTGGAAGATCGTTGACGGCAAGCTCTACCTCAACTGCAGCATGGCGGCATATGCAAAATGGAGCCGGGACATCCCCGGAAATATCGCAAAGGCCGACGCCAACTGGCTGGAATTTCAACAAGGCAAGTAATCGTGAAGACAAGAGGAGCCTCTGGCGAAATAACCGGATTGTGTGTGGGAAAAATACCGGAGGTGGCGTTGATTTCCGCCATTTCGAGTTTTCCTCCGTGGGCTATTCCAACTTCCTTTCGTCTGTCATATAAAGGTATTTCGCCATTTGAAGGTGCTTCAACCTTTTCTTTCGTGTCATTCCGGGCTTTCCTCTGCTGTCATTCCGGGCTTTCCTCTGCTGTCATTCCGAGCTTTCCTCTGCTGTCATTCCGAGCTTTCCTCTCCGAGCTTTCCTCTGTTGTCATTTCGAGCGATAGCGAGAAATCTCGCTGCTTGCTGCCGGTGTCAACATTCAACTCAAAGGAGTCGCACCATGAAAAAAATCGCCATCATTCTTGCCGGCATTCTCCTGATGATGAGCTATGGATGCCGCACCGAAGAAACGAAAGAAATGACGAAAAAGACCGAAGAAGCCGCAACCGTCACCACTGAAAAAGCCTCTGACCTGAAGGACAGGGCAGCGGCGGTGACCCGGGAAGCGGCATCAGTTGCCAGGGAAGCCGCCGGGGAAGCAAAGAAAAAGGCCGAGGATTTTGCCAAGGAGGCTGCCCCTGCCACCAGGGAAGCCATTGGCGAGATCAAGAAAAAAGCCGCAGAAGTGACAATAGAGGCGGCAACGGCAACGGAAAAGGCAGCCGGCAAGGTCAGGCAAAAGGCCGAGGAAATCACTGGCGAGAGTGTGCCCGCCACCGGGGAAAATGCCGGGGAAGTGGAGCATGCCGCGGGTGAAACGGCGCAATAGCCCCGGTCATATACCTGTGCCCAGAGGGCGGCTGCACCAGATCGATCATCCCGACCCGCCAGGCTGCGGCACGCTTGCTCTCGTTTGCCCGGATACAATCGACGGCGGATTTCCCCATCGCCCCCGGAAAACGCGTCGCTCGTCCTCCCGGCATCATTTGGTCCCGCCCTTGACCCGCCTCTCCCCTGTCCCCTATAATTGACTGATCGACTTCCATTTTCAGGACCCTTATGCCACTACGAACCCGGGATTCAGCCACACGCACCCACAGTGACAGGAGTACGCATCATGACCGATGACAACGTCACCTCTTCCGACGGAGAGGGAGCCAAGTCTTCTTATCTGGTTTTCAAGCCATACCCTCTGCAGGTCGGCCATCGGATCTTCATCGAAAGTGGCCCCCGGCGGGGAGACTGGAAGGTGATCGGCCTGAGCGATCGCAAAATCAGGCTCCGCTGCCCCTTCTCGGGACGGGAGGTGGAGTGGGATCGCTTTTGTTACCTGGTCGAAGAGAAGCACGGTCCGTGGCCGCATCCTGAATAACGGCGTCGCCACAACCCGCTGGAGCCGGTCGTCGCTCAAGCCGCGCGGTCACAGCCAACTGCCCGGCAGCAACCGGGATAATCTTCTGTATCAATTGGCGGATCAATGATGAAGAACACAGGATTGATCGGCAAGACTTACTATTACAACGGGGGAGCGAGACAATGAGGCTGAACGACATCACCAGAGGCACGGGGCTCGAAGCGCATGGCATCACCAATGCCAACCTGATCTACTGGACGCCGCCGACATCGGTGCTCTACGAGCAGATCGTCAAGCGCGGCGAAGGCCTGATTTCCCACCTCGGCGCCGTCGCGGTCAAGACCGGACATTACACCGGTCGGGCCGCCAACGAGAAATTCATCGTCGACGAGCCGACCAGCCACGACAACATCGCTTGGGGCAAGGTCAATCGGCCCTTCGACCCTGCACTGTTCGACGCGCTCTACAAACGGATGTGCGCCTACATGCAGGGCCGCGACCTGTTCGTGCAGGACTGTTTTGCCGGCGCCCACCCGGAGCACCGGCTGCCGATCCGGGTCGTCACCGAGAAGGCCTGGCACTCCCTGTTCGCCCGCAACATGTTCATCAATGCGACGGAGGAGGAACTGCAGCACCACGCACCCCGGTTTACCGTCGTCAACATGCCCAACTTTCACGCCCTCCCATCGATCGACGGCACCAATTCCGAGACCTTCATCATTATCAATTTCGCCCGCCGGATGATCATCATCGGCGGCACGAGCTATGCCGGCGAGATCAAGAAGGGGATCTTCACCATCCTCAATTACCTGCTGCCGGTGGAAAAGCAGGTCATGGCGATGCACTGTTCCGCCAATGTCGGGCCGCAGGGCGACACCGCCGTCTTCTTCGGCCTGTCCGGCACCGGCAAGACCACCCTCTCCGCCGACCCGAACCGCTCGTTGATCGGCGATGACGAGCATGGCTGGGACGACAGGGGGGTGTTCAACTTCGAAGGCGGCTGTTATGCCAAGATCATCAATCTCTCCAGGGAGGCCGAGCCGGAGATCTACGAGACGACCCGCCGCTTCGGCACCGTCCTCGAGAACGTGGCGATCGATACCTTCAGCCGCCGGGTCGACCTGGCGGACGATTCCTTCACCGAAAATACCCGCGCTTCGTACCCGCTGACCCACATCCCCAATATCGTCGGAAGCGGCTGCGGCGGCCATCCGGCCAATATCATCATGCTCACCTGCGACGCCTTCGGCGTCCTGCCGCCGATCGCCCGCCTGACCCCGGCCCAGGCAATGTTCCACTTCCTCTCCGGCTATACCGCCAAGGTGGCCGGAACGGAGGCCGGGATCACCGAACCGACGGCCACCTTTTCCACCTGTTTCGGCGGTCCGTTCATGCCGCTCAACCCGACCGTGTACGGCGAGCTGCTGCGGGACAAGATCGCCAGGCACAATGTCACCTGCTGGCTGGTCAATACCGGCTGGAGCGGCGGAGCATACGGCGTCGGCTCGCGGATGAAGATCGGCTACTCCCGGGCCCTGGTCAATGCGGCCTTGAACGGCTCCCTGAACGCCGGGGGCTTCGAGAAGGATGCATTCTTCGGCCTCGACATCCCGACCAGCTGCGCCGAGGTGCCGGCCGAGGTTCTCAACCCGCGCCAAACCTGGGCCGACAAGCAGAAATATGACGAAACGGCAACCAGGCTGGTGGGAATGTTCAAGGAAAATTTCAGGAAGTACGAACCGGATGTCACGGCCAATGTGGCCAATGTCATGTGAGTGGTGACCGGGGGCATCGCCCCGATGGCGATCAGGCCCGCATATGATTACAGGACGGGTGTGAGATCATAACCTGGCCCGGAGGCGGGCCAGGTTACCAGGCTGTTGATTTGGCCCGGCGAGGCCGGTCTAGCCGGTTTTGAAGCAGGCCTCGAGCTTGTCCCGCTCGATCCTGTAGCAGTCCGGACACAGGCCGTGGGAGAAGTCGACACCCCAGTTATTCTTGAAATAGGCCTCAACGACCATCCAGGATTTCTGGTCGTCCCGGACTTTTCTGCAGACGGAACAGATCGGTATCATACGATATAACTCGGCGATCTCACTGATGTCCTCGATCACCAGCAGCACCAGGGTCCTCATCTCAAAGAAAAACGGGGAAGTGGTGATGAGAGCGTATAGCTCGATCTTTTCCCCGCCTTTGACAAGATCAATCCTGGTCCGCCGCCGCACCACGCGCCCGCCGTTGAATGCTTCGGTCACCGAAGCGCGGATGATGCATTTTCTGCAGGACGGGGTGGTGCCGCAACCCTCAATCCCTTCGTGCGAATGCACACAGTGCATGATGTCGCCGGCGCGCTGTTTGATCACCGTCCCCTTGTCGGCCATCAGCAGTTCGGCGGCGGCGGCATTGCACTCTTGAATCCTGACATCCTGGTCGACCACAAAGACCAGCGACGGCAACGCATCGAATACCGCTCTCAGAATATCGGTATTGTCTCTCTCACCCATGGTCAGCACATCCTCATGCTGTAATTCAACGATATCAGAATCAATACTGTCTACCGGGGATATACCGGAGCCGAGGAAGGTCCGCCCCAAGCACTCGCTCCTCGAAATACGTCGAAAGAGCATCGTTATTCCCGCTCCCCATCCGTTTTTTCAACTCCAATCCATCTTCATCTATCAGGAATAATGTATATTTTTACAATAGAACAATCCCCGAAGACTGACAAGTAAAAACGCCGGAACCCCGCTGCCGAGACCCGGCAACCGGAACCTTGTCGAAATCGCCACACAGGGGAGCTTCTTGTTTATCTTGGGCTCATCCTTATAGTGAATGTATCAGTAGAGTTTCATCTCTGCTGTGTAATCCATTTGAAGAATGGAGGATACAATGATGATAACCAAAGAAGCGCTATGTAAAAAAATAGAGGAGGTCTTTCCTAAGGTGGGAGCGTGCGACATCGATTTTGATGTCGAATTTGACGACAAGGTCCAGGCCTGGACGGTGGACCTGCATCATGAGGATCGTCATTTACGCACATTCGTCGACGTAGATGAGGCGAGCGTCTGCCTGGAAGGCAAGCTCTGCATCCCTCTCGGCGTGCAGGTGGGGCAGCTCAAGCATAACTTCGACCTGCTGACCTGCAGCGAACACTGACATATGGGAAGCGATGCGGGACCTGATCGGCATTGGCAATCAACAAAGGGACCGTCCAACCGGACGGTCCCTTTCTGTATTCAGGCCTGCCTCCACCGGAGATATGACATGGACGACGCATGCATACGACGATCCCGAGGTCAGCGTTAAGGTGACGAAGGAATTTCGCAACAGTTCTCCACGTCTTTCTCAGGTATTACAGAGGCTCGAAGGTGAATTTCTGGCCACCGACGGAAAACTCGTACATCAGACCGCCCTTGGCGTGCACGAAGACAACCATCCCCTTCGAATATTTGGTCTCAGCATGGGATCCACTCTCCGGACCGGTACTGACGCCGGCGCTGACACCTGTGGTTCCGGCCCTGGCCCCTGCCCCCACCGTTATGGCGACCGCCTGGGCAGTGGCGCCGAACTCGAAATTCCCGCTGGTGAATTCATCGTATGCCCGTTTGTCCTGGAAAAAGATGATCTCACTGAAGGCCTGTCCTCCCGCCTGAAATCCGATCGTTCCCTCGATCACCGATGATTTCCCGGTCACTGCAGCCCCACGGTAGACCTGGCCTTTGCCATAGGAGCCGCCGACGACAAATCCGCCCTTGCCGATCAGCGGGAATACGGCATATCCATATGAATTATTGAAAAACTTTTCAACGACAGGGGATTCTCGAAAAATCTTGATGGTCGCCGAATAATCCTCGATTTCAGCGGCAGCGGCCATGGTTGATATCCCGAAAATACATGCGACAATGAATGAAATCGGTAATAGTCTCATTTTCGTCCTCCTTTTGCTGGTATGATCTTCGCTGATCCGGGGTCCTCCGCACCACATCCGTCGCCACAGCCGATCACATCCAGCGCGGCACCACGTGTGCGGTGAAGGATCCCGCGACAGGACCCACCCCCGGAAGCACCTGAATCACTACTCGTCGGGGTTTCCGGCATGGGTACACCATAACCACTTTGCCTGATGACGCCAGTCTGCCGATGGCTATGGCCTGGTTGCACCCATCAACCTCCTTGAACAGATTATGCCGGACTTGATCGACAGGATGTATTTTCAACAGCTCTCGGCCCTGGAGCCGGTTGAGGTCTGCACCCGGGCCCAGTGTACCTATGACGGGACGGACAGGTATTACACCGTCGCCGTCTGGGATCAGGATTACAGGGTCTATCCGCACCTGATGAAGATCGAGCCCGCTGGTGACGGGTCGGAACGGCTTCACCCCTATTTTGACCTCTTCATCGTCCACTACCTGCTGCGGGCAAAGGCGATCGAGCCGGCAGGGCAATGGATTTCCGAGAAGGATATCCCGGGCGGTGCCACTTTTTTCCGCGGTCCCCATGCCATCCCGACAGAATGCATCTCCAATCGTTTCGGCAACGATCTCCCGGCATTCAAACGCCGATGCCAACAGCTGCGAGGCCTTCCCCTCGCCCTCGCCGATGCCGCCCATGTCTTTGCGATAGCGCCACGAATCTCGGTGGCGGCCCTGTACTGGCGTGGTGACGAGGAATTTCCGGCGGAGGCCGGGATCCTGTTCGATCGAACCATCGCCCAGCATCTGGCGACCGATATCGTCTTTGCCGTAGCGGTCGGGATATGCGAACGGCTGGGAGCAGCATCCGGCCGAACAAGCGATCGATAGCGGCCCCGCCCGACCTCGCCTTGAGCCGCTGTTTGCGGACACCGAAATGGCACCGCTTGATTCCACACCAAGGCCGCCCTCGGCGCCGGGTGTCCGGCCGCCATGCAGCACCGCCGCCGGCACGGTCCCCGGGGCCACGGCTCTATTGACAATGCAGCGTCCACCTCTTAGCTTTCTATATGGGCAATCTGTTTCATCAGCCAGGTATCTTCCAGTACGATTTCGTTATTTGACTGCCATGGAAATACCGGGCGCCGATCATGGCGGCGGGTAACGGGATTGCCGTGCATTTCCAGCAAGAGGAGGTCCCCCAATGGTGTATTCATGCCGAAATTGCGGTGCATCCGGCGAAGACTCCAGCAAACTCTGCAACCCGACCAATGAAGTCCTGAACCACAAGTTCTGCGGCGCTTCACTGGAGAAGATCTGCGACAGCAAACTGGTGGACATGACTTTCGTCTGTACGACCTGCGGCAGCTTTTCAGCCGACTCGAACACGCTGTGCAGTCCGAGCCGGGTCGACTGAAATCCGGGCAGACGATCGGTGGCCGGCTCTGGTGACATGAACGCCTTCTTTCATTTTCACGGTGATCTGACGAATCTGCTCCGCCGCCGCTGGCGTGGCGCCACGCCGATCATCCAGCCCGTCACCCGCTCCGCCTCCATCAAGGATGTGATCGAGTCCTTCGGCGTGCCGCACACCGAGGTCGGAGAAATTCTCTGCGACGGCCTGCCGGTGCAGTTTTCCCGACTCGTGGCGGCCGGTCGACGCTTCGACATCCTCCCGATCCCTGTCCCCTGGGAGGTGACACAACCCACCCTGCTGCACCCCCATCCCCTCCAGGGCCTCGGCTTTGTCGTCGATATCAATGCCGGCCGGCTGGCCCGCTACCTGCGGATGGCCGGGTTCGACACGTTGTACGATTCCACCTGGGACGATGCGAAGATCCTGCAGGTGCTTCAACTGGAGCCGCGCATCCTTCTCACCCGCAGCCTCGACCTGCTGAAGAGGAAAGAGGTGGTGTACGGCCGTTATATCAGGGCCGAGTCGCCGGTCGCCCAGATGCGGGAGGTATTCGATGTCTTCGGCGTCACGGAACTGCTCCGGGCGTTCAGCCGCTGTCTTCAGTGCAACACAGTGCTGGAGCCGGTGCCGAAACAGGATATACTGCCGCGCCTGGAACCGCTCACCATCCGCCATGTCGATGCTTTCAGCATCTGCAGCCGATGTGATAAGATCTACTGGGAAGGGAGTCATGTCGCGAGGATGCAGCGGATGCTGGAGGGTCATTAGGGCGTTACCTCCGGGCCGCTGTCGAAACCAACAGAGATCAGCCGGTATCGTGGATTGAAGATATCGGCAACGCGGAGCATCGGCTGTGATCCGTCCACTCAGAAAAAAAGAGACTGTCCCGGAAGAACGCGACGCCACCATCAGACGGGAATTGATGCACCTCCTTGCAGGCAGACAGCTGCCCGTCAGCGTTCTTTCGAAAGAGATCAGGAAATCTGAAAAAGAGCTCTACGACCATCTCGACCACCTTCAACGGTCGGGAATCCTGGTCATTATCCCCGCTGAATGCGGTGATTGCGGCTATATCTTCAAACACCGGGCCAGACCGCGGAAACCCGGCAAGTGCCCCCGCTGCAAGGGGACCCGCATCGAGCCGCCCCTCTTTTCAATAGCCGCGGCGTAATCAGTTGCCCAAGCGGGTTGTCTCCGTTCGTCACGACCAGGGGGAGTATCGGGCAATTCCGGAAAAAAAAGGGGAAGGGGGGAACAGCCAATCGCCTCGACGGAACCGACCGGGAGACGATTGGCTGCAACAGCTCAGAACGTATAGCGCATGCCTAAGTAGATGTTATGACTGGAGGGTGAGTCTACATAAACGCCATCCGAAAATTCCAGATCATCGGTCATGAAATACCGGTATTTCACTTCGAGATCGAAATTTGCATTGACGGCATAGCTCACCCCTGCCCCAACCTGCCAGGCGAACACGGTATCATCATCACTCGTCGGCTGCAGCCCTGAACCAGGGATAGCAAGATCATTTATCTCGACGTTGGCCATACCGATGCCGGCAGTGACAAAGGGGGTGAATCGGCTGCTGTTGGCAAAATCATAATAGCCATTGGCGAGAAACGACGTAGCATTCATATCTCCCTTCAAAGGAACGCCCACGCCGAAAGCGCTCCATTCGTCCAGATCATTCTCCTGGTAGCCGACTTCCGCTTCCATACGGAAACTTCCCAGCCGGTAACCGATCGCGCCGGTAACCGCCAAACCCGAATCAAACTCCGTCGATAACTCAAAGGGATCACCTTCGACTCCCATGTCGGCGTCCTCGGCCAGGGCCATACCCACATCGGCACTGATGTACACCCCGTCGGCGCTGTAGGCACTGGCGGTAAACACGAACGTCGCCGCAACCAGTGAAGTGCAGAATACTTTCTTCATGACTACCTCCTCATACGAAATAAGGTTCACGTTACTACATGTAATCATTACATCAAGCACATCTCTTGATGCAATGATCCTCCTTGATCAATGAGTGATGAAAACGTCTCTTATAATCATATGGGAACGTATCAATTTTTGTCAAGGTACAGTTTTTTTAATCCGGCTCCACCGAAAGAACGCGGGATCCCGCCGGACCGGCGGCCTGGATCAACCACATGATCCTCGCCCAACCGCTGATGGCAACCATCGAGCTGATCGGCTTCCCGCTCTATCGCTGGCACTGGCCGCTGCTCCCCTTCCCCCGCATCACCGAGATCGATCCCCCCTCGCCCGGTCTGCGCGCCGCGACGCTGGCGCTCAACGTCCTGTTGGCCCGGCTCACCTACCGGTTCATCGATCACACCCTGCCCGCGTCCGCCTATGCGGCCCACAATTTCATCACCCCGATACTGAACCGGCAGCCGGTCGACTGGCCACAACCCGTTCACCATCGATGACCATCACCGGTCCCGTCAGGCAGCCGACGAACCATGGTCAGCTGTCGTCATCAGGAACTATCTGCTGGACATCTCCCGGGAGTTATGAGACGTTCTGACTAGAGGATGTTGCAGTTACAAAGACCCGGCAACCGCCATCGGCCGTTTCAGGCCGCCGTTAACGGGCAGCGGCGGCGATCACCGGCAACCTCCCTCCGGGCACCGGTGAGGTCGGACGGCAGGGGGGCAACGGGAACAGGACCCAGGTTATCGCGGCAGCCATGCCCGACGTTGCGCAATATGCCGGAATGCAATCACCATCGGAATTGCCACTATGCATCTGCTCATGTTCCGGATCATCGGTCATCCAGCCGTCCCCGACTCATCCTGGATCGAGATCGGCAGAGGGCTGAATGTCCTGAAGACCTTTCATGCGGACCAGGCCCAGGCCCTCGCCCACATGCTCCAGACCATCAATCCGCCGTATGATATCAACGAGACAGACCCGTTTCGCAATCTCCTCCAGTACCTCGACGGTCCGGGATATCGCCGCAGGATCATCCCTTCCAAGAAAACGGCCGCCCTGGCTATCTTCGCGGCTTCGCCGCAGCTGGTGCGGGAACTGACCGCCATCGATTCGGTGTACTATGCGACGGACCGGATCGAATTCGGCCGACGGCGGGATCACAGCCGGTGGGTGAATTTCGTCGAACTGGCCGGGTCGGCCCGCTGGAGCGAGATCGAACCGACGATCAGCTCCCTGCTCGACCGTGCCGGCGTGGCCGGCAAAGAACTGAGCGAGCTGCTGCACCCAGCTGTTGCCCCGCTGCGCGGCACCGATCGCATCAAGGGACCGGTGGCGGAGATATTGAAAGAGCACCTGGAGCCCCTGTGGCCCTTGCTGCCGGAATATGAACAGGAGCAACTCGACCAGTGCCTGAATGCCATCGATCGGGCCGACCATTTCCGCCAGGCCAAGGCCCGGGCGAGTGCCTGGCTGCCGTATTTTGTGCTCATCACCGCCGCCACCGCCGGCCTCGCGGGCGACGAAACAGACGCCGCCCGATTCAAGGCACCGGGCGCCGCGCCGCTGACCTTTCTCGCCGCACGTCTCGCAGCAGTCCATACGGGCAGGACATCATGGGACCAGCGGCTATCCCAGGTCAACCGTCAACTGGAGGCCCTGTATCCCGGGCTGATACTCCATTGCGATCTTGAAGGCGGCGAAGCTACACTGGAAAGCCGCCAGAGGCCCGCGCCCCTGTCATCGCCGGAACTGCCGCCTGTCCGCAGGATCGAGGCGCTGATGGCGGCCGCCTCCGTCCTGCACGGGCAACTGCACGGCAATCAGCCGATTTTCCTGCTCGATGTCAACGGCATGCACCTGCAACCCGCCGAGCAGAGGGATCTGCTGCAGGTTCTGCTTCGCCATTGCGCCCGATGGCAGAGCGTGGTCGTCCCCGACACCGACTTTCTCGACCTCTGCGTCGAGCGTCTGGGGCCGGGAGGTAAAGATGGGCATGCACTGGCGAAGCTGATCGACGTGACACCGGCGGGCTGACAGGTGGGGCATCTTCGATCTCAGGACCTTAACTACCCTTGTATGCCTCGGGCGAAGATGCGGCGCGAACCTCCATCGCCTGCCGCCCCGTCATTCCGGCCAATGGACGGGCAGTGTCTAGACCATCCCCAAGGCTTCCTGCAGTGCCGGCAACATCCTGCGGACACAGCCTTTCCCCTCGGTGATGGCTTCATTGGCGCGGTAAAATTCCAGTAATCCGATATGCGACAGTCGCGGTGACAGCAGAATTTCGGGAGGGTCCCCAGCCATCCGGCTGCGAGTGATTCTGTCCTGGGTGATATTGACCGAGGCGGCGATGGCCTCAAACAGGTTGGGCGGCTGGACATCGACCTTGGCGGGCGCAAGCAGCGAGGCCGTATATTCCGTCACCAGATTCGTGAATTTTCCGACTACACCTTGAATTTCCTCTTGTTTATGATGTTTTTTCGGTCTCTTGAAATGTTTGCCGACAATATCGCCGTTCAAATTGACCGCGATGACAAGATCCGCACCCATGGCCCGACAGACCGAGACGGGAACCGGATTGACCAGGCCGCCATCGACCAGCCATTTGTTGCTGTTGCGAATTGCCGGAAAGAGACCGGGCAACGAGATGGACGACCAGACCGCCTCGAGCACCGGCCCTCGCGTCAACCACACCTCCCTGCCGGTTTCCAGTTCCGTTGCGACCGCCGCATACTTTCTGCCCAGGTCTTCGATCAACGAATCATCGGTCGCCACGTATTCGTTCAGGAAATGGTTCAGCCGTTCCGTGTTCACAAAACCATTCAGGGAATAGTTGATCTCGAAAAACCGGGCGGTCTCGAATTTCGTCAGCGAACACACCCATGCCTCCAGTTTATTCAGGGTATTGGACACATACGATGCCCCGACCAATGAGCCAATCGACGTACCGCAAATGATATCGGGCTCGATTCCCAGTTCGATCAGGGCGCTTATGACACCAATATGCGCCCACCCGCGTGAAGACCCGCTGCCGAGGGCCAAACCGATTTTCATTCCATGCTCCGTTGGAACACACGTTGTTCGATGCCGCTCAACAATCACCGGATGGTGCTGTCAGTGCAAGGCCATCGGCGGGATCACCTTCTACCCGACGGTACGTTTTTCTTGCGCGGCTCGTCACACGGCAATCCCCCCGAGTACAGTATACGCGGCGGCGGTCGCCCCTGCCAGCACCTAATACCGATCTGCAGGCATTCCCCGTCACGGCCGGGAAAAACATCCCGCCCCATCCTTCCCCGATCCAATTTCGCTGCATTGCTGAATAATCGAGGTTGTCCTTGCCAAAACAGGTCTTATTGTCCAAACTATAATCATGTAGGATTTCCGGATATATCTGCACCGGATACGAGCACCATTTTACTCGGTCACCAATGCAGACAGGGGTGTTCAGAAATCAACGACAGGCGTTTACTTGTCGCCTTTTTTCGCTGACCCGATCGATCGGTGATCGGTCAATTTTCCGCAATCCGGCGGATTAAAAAAGCAGCGGGAGAACAGCCATGGGATACGACGAACTGAAAGCCGCTGTACTTGATCTTGACCAGAGCCAACAGAAACAACTTGTCATGGAGGTGCTGAAGGAACTCCTGCCCAAGGTGTGCAACGATGAAGCCTGTCTCGAGCAGATCAGGAATTTTGTCGATGAAGAGACGATCCGCTCCTATCGGGAACAGCATATGGACAGCGTATAAGGGGAACGCAACAGGCGGGGAGGACCCCTCGTGGCGCCGGTCGGCCATGACCCCTCCCCGCACCCGACGGCCGCCGACCATGACGTCCATTGACGGCGGCAACCGGAATGGCCGACACGTTATCTCTTCTCCACCGCCGGTGGACTGTGCTGTTCACCAGGCAGGATCAGACAGGGGATCATCGAATCGGCCAGGAGGGAACACAGAAGATGAGCAATGAGATAAGATACTGTCTTCCCCGACCCAGCAGGATCCGGACCGGATGAACCTCGACAGTCACCTGCACGAATCGGCCATGGCCCTCGGGGCCGATTATTTCGGGATAGCCGATCTGACCCCGGCCCATGACGCGATCCACGAACAGGGCGGCACGCCAATCAGCGTGTACCCGCGATCCATCTCGATCGGCATAAGTCTCCTCCATCCAATCGTCGACCAGCTTTCCCGGACTGTCACAAGACCGGCTGCCGTCAGCTATCTCTCCCACTGCTACGACATCATCAATTCCCGGCTCGACCAGATCGTCTCCCGCCTCGCCGGTATCGTCCAGCGCAGCGGCTGCCGCGCCTTCCCCGTTGCCGCCTCGAAACGGGTCGACGACCAGCGGCTGTGCGCCGTCTTCCCGCATAAGCTGAGCGCGCACCTGTCCGGCCTGGGATGGATCGGCAAAAACTGCCTGCTGATCACCCCGGACATGGGCCCCAGGGTGCGGTGGGCGACATTGCTGACGGATGCCCCCCTGGTCCCGACCGGCCAGGCCATGGCCGAGCGTTGCGGTGACTGCCGGGAATGCGTCGCCATCTGCCCGGTCAGGGCCTTTACCGGCCGGTCGTTTCGAGCGCAAGATCCTCGATCGGTCCGGTTCGACGCCGGCAGATGCGATCGCTATTTCAACATGATGCGGGCAAAAGATCCGGATACTGCCGTTTGCGGACTGTGCCTCCGCATCTGCCCGTTCGGGCGGGGATAACCCGCCTCCTCCCTGCGCAACCGTATCCTCGACCACAGCGCCGAACCAGAAAGGGAAGGTCACGGGGACCAGATCCCACGGTATGTCAATACAACGAATTTGAGATTTCTCCCTCCGGTCGAAATGACAGAGTCTGCAACGGGTCTTTTTGCAAGAGGTTCAGGGGCCATGGGATTCCGAAAGTGAGGAGAGGCGACTATATTGGGATCGATCGTCACAATCTGAGCTCCCTCAATCCGAAAGAAAAAATGAACTGCGACTCTTGCGGATACCTCAATGGCCCGATAGCCTACGTCCAGGCGATGGGGGCCGGGACGGAACAGTACGGGTGCCCGATCAAGCACGCGAGAAAGATGAAGGCCATTCACAACCGCCACCACAAGTTCATGGAGTATGGCGACGGTATCGATTACCACAGGAACCACGAGGCGCTGCGGCGTGATGTCGCCGACCTCGGAGGCGATGAATAGCACCAGTCACCCGGCAGTTTGACAGCGTATTGTGGATCCTGGTACTATTCCCGGCAAGGATACTCATTCCGTCGTCCATCTTCCGACAGATGATCGACGGCTGGTGAAATGGCCTGTTTTCAGGCAACGGATGTTTTGACCGGCACACAACGAGGAGGCGTACATGGCTCTGTCCGATTTTACCTACTACCGCATCATCAGCCGGAATGCCGCTCTTTACGGCAACAGGCCGGCCTGGCTTGAGGCCGAAAGCGGCAGGTCGATATCCTTTCTGGAGATCAGGGGAATGACCGACGAACTGGCCGCCGGGCTCAAGGCGACAGGAATCGGCAAGGGCGACCGGATCGGCGTCCTCGGCAAGAACAGCCTGGAATATTTCCTGCTTTACGGCGCCGCCGCGGCCCTCGGCGCGGTCATGCTGCCGATCAACTGGCGGCTGTCGGCCGGCGAGATCCGTTTCAACCTCGACGACGGTCAGGCGAAGATCGTGTTCGCCGATCCGGAGTTCGAGAAGATCATCGGCGAAATCAAGGACGGCCTGCCGACCGTCGAGCACTATTATTCCCTTTCGAACCAGGACGGCGCCCTGCCCTCGTTTTCAGGCCTTACGGCGTCAGCCGCCGACTTCGAAGCCGAGGACATCCCGGACGACAGCGATTTCGTCATCATCCATACCGCCGCCGTCGCCGGCCGCCCCCGGGGCGCCATGCTCAGCCACGCCAATATCGTCTTCTCCAGCCTCGAGTTCATCCGGGCGATGGCACTGAACGACAACGACGTCCACCTCAACATCCTGCCCCTGTTTCACGTCGGCGGACTGTTCATGACGATCAGCACCTTCCAAGCCGGGGCATCCTGTCTGAACATGGCAAAATTCGAGGCCCCCGCCGCCGTCCGTCTGATCAGCGACAAACGGGCGACGGTGATGTTCGATTTCGCCCCGATTCTCGGCGCGATACTCGACGAGAGTGACAAAACGGGGAACGATATCTCCGCGCTGCAGAAGGTGATCGGCCTCGATTCGCCGGAGACCATCGCCAGATACCAGACGCGGACGGGCGGCACTTTTTATTGTTTTTTCGGCCAGACCGAGACCTCCTGCCTGGCCTCGGTCAGCCCCTGCAATCACCGGCCGGGATCGGCCGGCAGACCCGTCCTCGCCGCCGAGGTCCGCCTCGTCGATGACGACGACCGGCCGGTCGGGGACGGTGACACCGGGGAGATCGTGGTCCGGGGGCCGATCGTCTTCAAGGGCTATATCAACCTGCCGCAGGACACGGCGCAGACCTTCCGCAACGGCTGGCACCATACCGGCGACCTCGGCCGGTTCGATCGGGACGGGTTCCTCTTCTACATGGGGCGCAAGCCCGACAAGGAACTGATCAAGCCGGGCGGGGAAAACGTCTATCCGGCCGAGGTCGAAAACGCGATCCTGCTGCATCCCGCCATTGCCCGGACCGTGGTCTTCGGGGTCCCCGACCCGAAATGGAAGGAGGGGATCAAGGCGGTCTGTCAGCTCAAGGACGGATGCCGCCTCACCGCCCGGGAGTTGATCGATTTCGTCGGTGAAAAGATCGCCCGCTACAAGAAACCGCAGTATGTGGAATTTGTCGACACGATGCCGCTGCTGACAAGCGGGGCCCCGGACCGGAAACAGGTCAAGCAGCTCTATTCACCCCCGGGTGTCGAGCCGGCGCCACAGCCCCGGTAATGGACCGGACATCGTGCCACCGCCCTCGCAGGCGGCAACCGGAAAAGTACGACATGAAATCAGAGCTCCGCTTAACACCTCCGGCGACGGCCGCCGGCCTGCAACCGCCTCTCCCCTGCGAAGGCCCTTCTTCCCTATGACTCCTGCAATCAACGCCGCCAAGAAGGCCAAGGTCCGGTACACGATCCACCAGTACACCCACGATCCCGCCTCTGATTCCTACGGCGTCGAGGCCGCCGAAAAACTGGGCGTACCGCCGGCGCAGGTCTTCAAGACACTGGTCGTCAGTCTCGATGACGCCCTTGCCGTCGCCGTCATCCCGGTGTCATCCATGCTGAGCATGAAGCTCTTCGCCCGGGCGGCGGGAGCCAAAAAAGCGGACATGGCGGCGGCGGCCGAAGTGGAACGCGCCACCGGCTATGTCCTGGGAGGGGTCAGTCCCCTGGGCCAGAAAAGAAGGCTGAAGACGATCATCGACACCTCGGCCGAAGCCCTGGCCGCATTATTCGTCAGCGCCGGCCGCCGCGGCTTGTCGCTCGAACTCAGCCCGATGGACCTGAAAGGCATGACCGGCGCCACCTTTGCGGCGATATGCCAGCAGGAGCGTTAGGATAATCGTTGCATTGAACCTGGTGCCGGCATCGCGGTCCGGCGCCAGAACAAACCGTATCGCCGCCATGCCAGGCAATCGGAATACCACACGGAGGACACCATGAACATCTTCGTCTTGCCGGGAATCAACCAGAAGACGGAAAAATGGGCCGCCAACCTGCTGAAGGAGCTAGAAGGGCCGGACCGGACCATGGCCGTGCAGCACTACGCCCATTGGGATGGCGGCGGTGATCAATGCCTCGATTTCAACGGTGAGGTCGAGAACCTGAGAGGGCGCGACATCGACATCCTGATCGCCAAATCCCTGGGGGTGATGATCGGCCTGGTCGCCTGCGGCAAGGGGGTCATCGCCCCGAAGAAAATGATTTTGATCGGCACTCCGGTGAGCGGTTTCCGGGAGAAGGATATCGATCTGCGCCGGTTGGTGGCAGGCCTGGGCATTCCCCTGCTCTTCATCCAGCAGGCCCATGACATCGTCGGGTCCTGCGCCAGCCTGCGGCAGGAGATATCCGGCATGAAGGCGGCAGAGATCGTCGAAATTCCGGGAGACAACCACCAGTACAAGGATCTCAAACTGCTCGCCCGCCATATTAAAAAGCTGTTGTAGATCGGTGCTGCCGGACGACAGACCAACCCTGTGGCGGACGCGTCCCGGCCATTGTCCGCCCACCGGCCTGACCGACCGTGTCTTCCGCCTGGTTCGCTCGTCCTGGGCGGGTTCCTCGTATCGATACGGCACAATGTTCTCTGGAAGCAGTCGAGATGCTTGAAAATGTGAGAGAAAAACGGCATATTGGATGATCTTCCCGGTTTTCCCATGATTTCGGTGCAGTGCGATCCCCTTCGAACAAGGATGCAAAATGACGGAAAACACGAAAATTTATAATGTTATTCTTGCGGTTGACTCGACCTACATGAACGAATCATTCTGGACATCGGTCATCACCGACTACATGCCCTTCCTGGCCCAGTCTTTCCACGAGATGGGAACGGATGTCAGCAAACGGCTGATCTGCATTACCCGGCAGGACAACGAGGCCCGGCTCAATGCCAGCCTGAGGGTGATCCGCAAACACAGCGTGCTGCAGCAATTCGCCGAAACGGTCAAGGGTGGCCCCTGCGACTTCGATATCCCGGCGATCCTCCGCTACGCCCTGGATGAGGCCGAACACACCTCCCTGCATGGTCTGATCATCTTCGCCGCCAGCCAGAGGCAGCCGGCCAAATCGAAGGCCCTGGAGAATGAGATCCGCCCCCTGGCCCAGCGGTTGAAGGCACTGGGTGTGACGACCTTCATCTTCGACAACGCCGACGAGCACAACCTGGTCTCCTCCCATATCAGCGGGATGTTCGGCAAGACCGCGCTGTGGGCCAATGGCTTGCATGTCTCGTTCCACTCGGGGAACCTGCGGATCATATACGAATACATGAAACTTATCGGCCCGGTGGTCGCCGGCGACCTCGGCGCGTTGAAAAGGCAATCGGGGGACCTGATAACGGTTCATGGCAAACATCTCTTCCGGAAGTGCATCATGCGGCTCGAACCGGGGGCCAAAAAGGGCTGAGCCCCAAGGTGGCGGCCTATTTCATTGCAGAGTCAATGCCTAATTGAGCGGCGCCCAGAGAAAAAAGGAGAAAGACGTGAATGCCTATCTGATCATTGGCGAGCCGGGAACGCGTAAGTCATCGCTGCTGCGCAGTCTCACCGGCTGCTTCAACCGGAGCGACCGGGATATCCAGCTGCTGGACGGCACGACGATCAGGATCTATGCCCGGGTTTCGACCCTGCAGGAATCGAAGACGAACGCCCGGGATTTCCTCGCCGAGGTCGCAAGGCGGAACTGCCCCAACGTCATCTTCAGCCTGCTGCCGGACCCGAACCCACTCTTTCCGATTCCCTATCCGGATGCCCAGACCTATATCGACGCCTTCCTCGAGGCCGGCTGGCATTTCGTCCGTACCGCGGTGGTCGGCGTCCATTCGATCAGTCCGGCCATTCCGCACGTCGCTCATTTCCCCCGGGCCGTCTCCCAGCCGATCAATATCGTTGCCAAGAATATCCGGGCCCACTTCGAGTGGCACTGACGCAGCGATTACCTCGGGAATTTCCATGCGATATCTGGCGGTGGTGCATATACCTGTTGAAGATTCGTTCCCCGGTTGCAGTCGGGATGACAGACCGGCGGACCGGACCTCCACGTCCCCGGAGTACCGGTACCGGCCGCTCCGGCTTAACCGTCATCAAAAAGACAAACCGATGAAGTCGGGCCGGAGATGAACAGGTTTACGCCTCTGCTCCTGCTCATCATCCAACTCCTGGCGTCGGTTGAAATCGGGCTCGGCTGCGAGATGCGGATCAGGGTGCCGGAAAGCAACGCCTACGCACCCACGTTCATCCAGGACGAGTCCGGCAGATGGGTCTATTTCGGGGTATCGAAGAAATCCGTTCCGCCAGAACTGCTCGACAGAATCCGGGATGCCTATGTCCGGGCCAAAGCCAAGGGATCGTTCGAGGCAATCCGCAAAAAATATGTTATAGAGCCGGACTGAGGAAGGCCTGCGGCAATCAGTCCGGGCGTTCAATACCACCGTTCGTCCCGACGGCATGTACCGTGAAACGGAGGAGCGCCAGGCGGCCGGCCGACCACGCCATCGCAATCCGGAGACCGGGTGACGCCTGGCCCGGAGTGCCGCACCGGATCATTCAATCCGACGACGTTACACCAGGCGGCCCCGTTATTGTGGAGAAATTCATCGTGCGCTGTTTACGTCCGCTCCTTCTTCTTGCCGCCACCGTCTTCTTCCTGTGGACATCGGTCGCCATGGCTGCCGACAAGAAGAATGTGCTGGTCCTCAACTCCTATCATCAGGGGTACAAATGGACGGACGAGCAACTCAAGGGCATCCTCGAGAACCTTGATCCGGACAGGAACGACTGCAGCTTCTTCATCGAGTTCATGGGCACCAAATGGATCCACGGCCCCATCTATTCCGCCACCCTGCGTTCCCTGTACTCGACCAAGTACCGGAAAACCCGATTCGACCTGATCATCGCCACCGACAACGACGCCCTCGACTTTCTCCTGCTCTTCCGCGACGACATCTTCGGTCAGGTCCCGGTGGTATTCTGCGGCATCAACTGGTTCGCCCCGGAGGAGATTGCCGATCGCCGGTACTATACCGGGGTCAACGAGGATGCGGACATCGGGGCCACCGTCGACCTGATGCTGATGCTCCACCCCGGCACCAGGACGATCAATATCATCACCGACCAGACGACGACCGGCCGCATCGTCGAGAGCCAGCTGCTCGAACTGTACCCCCGCTACAGCGGCCGGGTGGGGCTGCAGATCGTCCCGGACATGGCGGCCAAGGATCTCATCGCCCACATATCCTCTCTCCCCGACGATCATCTCGTCCTGCTCACCGTCTACCAGCAGGACCAGAGCGGCGCCTATATCGATTTTTTCGAGGTGCCGGGCGAATTGTCGCTTCGAAGCAAGGTGCCGGTCTACGGGCTCTGGGATTTCCATCTCGGCTACGGCATCGTCGGCGGCATGTTGACCAGCGGATATTCCCAGGGCAGGACCGCCGGCCGGCTCGCCCGACGTATCCTCGATGGGGAGCCGGCGGAAACGATCCCGATCGTGATGAAGAGTCCGAATCGCTATCGCTTCGATTTCAAGCAGATGCAGCGATTCGCCATCCGGCCGGAAGACCTGCCCGAGGGCAGCGACATCATCAACCGTCCTCCCTCCTTCTACACGGTGAACAAAAAACTGATCTGGGGCCTCGCCATCGGATTCACCGGGATGTTCATCGCCCTGGTCGTCCTCCTGATCAACATCCATCGGCGCAGCATCGCCGAAACCGCCCTGCGCGACAGCGAGGAGCGTTTCCACACCCTGGTCGACAATCTGACCCTCGGGGTCTACCGTCGATCGCCGGATGCCGAGGGCCGGTTCATCCAGATCAACCCGGCGATGGCGGCCATGTTCGGCTTCGATACGATGGAGGAAATGATGGCCGCCTCCGTCACCTCCCTTTACGCCGATGGCCAGGGTAACGATCAGCTGCTGGACGACCTGCAACTGACCGGAGACCTCACCGACCGTCAGATTCAGATGCGGAAGGAAGACGGCTCGACTATCTGGGTTGCCGTCAACGCCAAGGCCCACCATGACAGTTCCGGGCTGATCGACTGGATCGACGGGACCTTCGAGGATATCACCGAGAAGAAAAAACTCGAGATGCAGCTGCGCCAGACCCAGAAGATGGAGGCCATGGGCACCCTGACCGGCGGCATCGCCCACGACTTCAACAACATCCTGACGGCGATCATCGGCTATTCCAACCTGCTGCAGATGCGAATCGACGATGGAGATCCCTGCCGCTCCTATGTCGACGAGATCCTGCGGTCATCACAGCGGGCGGCGGCGCTCACCAGGAGCCTTCTCACCTTCAGCCGCACCCAGGAGATGGAGACCAGACCGCTCGACATCAACGACTGCATCAGGCAGTTCAGGTCCTTCCTGTCGCGGATCATCGGCGAGGATATCGAACTGGTGACCTCCCTGGCCGATGAACAGCTGGTCGTCCTCGCCGACAGAGGGCAGATCGAGCAGGTGCTGATGAACCTCGCCACCAACGGCCGGGATGCCATGGATCATGGCGGCAGGCTCCACATCATCACCCGGGGCCTCGATGTCAATGGCCATGATGTTGCCGCCTGCGCCACCCTCACGCCCGGGCGGTACGTCGAAATAGCCGTTTCCGACACCGGCACGGGTATGGACGAGACCACCCGGCAGCGGATCTTCGAGCCATTCTTCACCACCAAGGATATGGGCAGGGGAACCGGCCTGGGCCTGTCCATCCTCTACGGCATCGTCAGGCAGCACAACGGTGAAGTCAATGTCACCAGTGAGGTGGGACAGGGCACGACCTTCAGGATCTACCTGCCGGCGACCACGGCCATCACCGAAAAGGGTATCAACCACAGCACGACGCCGCGCGGAGGTGACGAAACGATTCTGCTGATCGAGGACGACGAGATCCTTCGCCGGCTCGAGAAGGGGGTCCTGGAGCAGTTCGGATACCGGGTGATCGAGGCGGCGGACGGCGAGGAGGCCCTGCGGCAGTATCAGAAGTATGGCGAACGGATCGACTGCCTTCTCCTCGACGTCATCATGCCCAGGAAGAACGGCCGGGAAGTCTTTGAAGAGATCCGGCGGCGGCGACCCGGCATCAAGGCCCTGTTCACCAGCGGCTACACCGCCGATATCATCCATCGGCAGGGCATCCTTGAACAACATCTCAATTTCATATCCAAACCGGCGACTCCAACCCAGTTGCTGCGAAAGTTGCGCGAGGTCCTCGACACCGACAGCTGAGGACCGGTCCAACGCAGGATCACTGTCCGGAACCCGTCACGACGCCCTGCCGTCGCTCAGATCTCCAGGGCCTCGTGAACTTTGGCCGCCAGGTCGTCGAACGTGAAGGGTTTATGGATAAAGTGGACGGCTTCCGCCAGGGCATCGTGGCGGGCGATCACATCGGCGGGATAGCCCGAGGTGAACAGCAGCTTCAGGCCGGGCTGGATAGCCTGCAGTTTCCGGGAAAGTTCCCAACCGTTCATCTCCGGCATGATGACATCGGTGACCAGCAGGTTGATCGTGCCGCCGTATTCGGCAACCCGATTGATGGCCTCCACCGGCGTGGTCGCCGTCAGGACGGTGCAGCCGATTTTTTCCAGCATCTCTCTGGCCATGCCCAGGATGGCCGGCTCATCCTCGACCAGCAGCACCGTTGCATGACCGGTCGAATATCCGCCGACGGTCTTCAGCCCCTCCCTCCGGTCACCGGCCTCGACATACCGCGGCAGGTAGACCCTGATGGTCGTTCCCTTGCCCACCTTGCTGTCGACCTTGATGAAGCCGTTGTTCTGGCGGACGATGCCGTAGACCGTCGACAGCCCGAGTCCACTCCCCCTGCCCATCTCCTTGGTGGTGTAAAACGGCTCGAACAGCATGTCGATGACGTCCTCATCCATGCCGCAGCCATTGTCGGCGACCGAGAGCAGGACAAATTCACCGGCGGTGCATCCCTCATGGCCGGTGCAGAACGAATTGCTGAGACCGACATTTTCGGTGGCGATGACAATCCTGCCGGCCTCGGCGATCGCATCCCGCGAATTGGTGCACAGGTTCGCCACGATCTGGTCGATCTGGGAAGGATCGATCCACACCGGCCAGATATTCGCACCCGGCCGCCAGAGCACCTCGATGTTTTCGCCGATCAGCCGGTCCAGCATCTTGAGCATGCCGGCCACGGCATCGTTGATGTCCAGCACCTTCGGCATGACCGTCTGCCGCCGGGCGAAGGCGAGGAGCTGACGGGTGAGATCGGCCGATCTCCTTGCCGCCGTCTCGATCTCCCGGAGATTTTCGTGGAGCTGGTCGTCCGGCTTGATGTTCGACAACAGCGCCTGCTCCACATGGCCAAGGATCATACCAATCATATCATTGAAATCATGGGCAATCCCCCCGGCAAGACGTCCGACTGACTCCATCTTGCGTCCCTGTGCCAGCTGTTCACGAAGCCTTTCCCTTTCCTCTTCGGCCTGACGCCGTTCCGTCAGATCGGCCACCATGCCGCAGATCCCGCTGATCCTGCCCTCGCCATCGAACAGCGGGAACTTGATCGACCAAAAGGTCCGCCGCCCCTTGGCATCCTCGAGGTACTCTTCCTGCTCGATCACCTGCCCCGATTCCATTACCTCGAGATCGTGGCGACGAAACTGTTCGGCATCGGCGGCAGCGAACAACTCGTGGTCGGTCCGACCGATGGCGTTCTCGCGCAGCAACCCGGTGGTACTCTCCCATTTGCGGTTGACCATGGTATAGCGGCCATCGTGATCCTTGACGAAGATGAGGTTGCCGCTGTTCTCTATCAATTCGCTCAGAAACCGGCGGCTCTCCCGCAATTCCTGTTCCGTCCGCATCCGCTCGCTGATATCCCGCATCGCCGCCAGGCGCAAATGCTGTCCATTGAGCTCAAAAAAACTGCAGGATATCTCCACCGGAAAGACGGTGCCGTCCTTTTTCCGGTGGTACCGCAGCGGAATGTGCAGCCTGCCGCTGCTGCTGACGGCCTGACGACCGCTGTCTTTGGGGTCGGCGAACAGGTCGGTGTTGCGGAGGGTGAGCAGTTCCTCCCGCGAGTAGCCATACAGTTCGACCGCCGCCTCATTGACATTGATCAGCTGATGCGTGTCGGCATCGACTACGAGCAGCGCGTCCGATCCGACGTTGAACAGCAGGCGGTATCTCTCCTCACTGAGCCTGAGATCGTCGGTGCGCCGGGCCACCGCCCGTTTCAACATCTGATTCCAGCCGATCAGGACCAGAATCAGGAGCAGCAGCAGGGCAAGCGCCGGCAGGATGAGACGATAGGGGATGAGGCTGCTGATCGAGGCGCCATACCACCTCCGCTCGATCGCCTTGAATTCCGTTGCCGAGATCCGAGCGAAGCCCGCCTCGACTGCCTTGAGCAAAGCGGCATTTCCCTTGCCGACGGCACGGTGGAACTCGCCGACATAGAGGGGCTCGGATTCCCTGAACCTGTCCTGGATCCCGTATTTGTACAGGAAGTAGAGGGCCGGCGGTTTGTCGACGGCAAACACGTTGACCTTGTGCTCCATCGCCGCCCGGACAATCTCCTCATAACCGGTGAACAGCACCAGGTTGTCGATGTCGTGGCGTTGGAGGAGTTCGACCACGGCATCCCCCTTTTTGGCGGCGACGGCAAAGCCCCGCAGGGATTCGATGTCGGTTATGCCACTGATTTCCTTGTTGAAGAAGACCGGAACCTCCAGCCGGGCGTAGGGTTCGGTAAAATCCAGCCATCCCTGGCGCTCCTCGGTCTTGAAGATGGTGTCGATGACGTCGAACCGGCCTTCCCGCATCCCGGCGAGGGCATCGTTCCAATCCATGGCCATGATCTCGACCCTGATGCCGGTCTTGCCTTCCCACAGCCGCCACTGGTCGACGAGCAGGCCCTGGACCCGGCCATCGCCGCCGAGAAAGACATGGGGGGGATAGTTGTTGTCCATCACCACCCTGATCGACTCGGGCGCATCCGGCCGTTTGCCGTCAGCTACCTCCGCACCGGCGGGATACGCACTCAGCAGCAGGAAACTCACAAGCAGCGCAAGGCCCAGTCGTCGTACCATCTCCATCCCCTTTCTCGCCGGCATCGTCTCACCCCGCACCCACCCGACACCCGACAGATGCACCGGATCCGGTCCCTGTCGCGATTACCGCCATCATTTTTCCACCCGCTCTCCTCATTTCATTAAATGGCCTCCCACCCCGGTTGTCAAATCTGTGAAAACGATGGCGGACGGCGATCAACCCGATCGATACCGGCGACCGACCGAGATCGGCTCATCCGCTGGAGTGAGCGGCATGATAGGGGTTGGGGCGGACGATCTCCATGAATTTTCCCGGCTCCTTCAATGTGTAGTTATCCTGCTGCCATTGCATTATCGCTCGCTCCTTTGTGGATTCTTCTGATAGATCGGGCTGGGGCGACCGGCCAGCCAGATCGCCTCGAGATACGAGAACTTGCGCGGCAGCTGGGCCGGCGTCCCGCGGGCGACGAGAAAATCGGCCCGGCTGCCGACGGCGATGCGCCCCCGGTCGAGGCCAAGCAGATCGGCACCGTTGACCGTCGCGCAGCGGACCGCCTCGGTGAGGGAAAACCCCGCCCGGATCAGCAGTTTCAACTCCTCGACCACCGCCTCGCCATGGAGGACGCCGGGGCTGCCGGCATCGGTGCCGAGGGCCACCGTCACCCCCAGTTCCCGTGCCAGGGCCACCTGCTCGAGCTGCGTGGCGAGGGCCTTGGCGGCGAGCTTTTTCGCCGATGGATCGGCCGCCTGTTCGACGGCGGCCTTCATCGCCTGGAGGGTCGGGATCAGGACCACCCCCCTCTCCGCCATCCGCTCCAGGTTGTCCCGCCCCATCCCGCAGCCATGGACGATCGCATCGCAACCGGCGGTGATGGCCGTGTGTACCGGCTCCCGGCCGTTGGCGTGGACCATGACCGTGACCCCGGCACACTCCGTCTGACCAGCGGCCCATATGACGACCGGCGGCGATCCTGTCGGGACCGGCTCTTCGACGTAATGCTGGAGAAATCCGTGCCGGTCACCGGCATCGCGTACCGCGAGAACGCCGTGAGCGAAAAGGTCGTCGAGATGGCGCCGGATGACCGGCCGGATATCCGCATAGCCTGCCTCGGCCAGCCGCCTTCTCAGCTGGAGATCGGTCGTGCCGGATAGGGCGAGGTGGACATGACAGTCGATGAAGGGCGGACAGAGGACGGCGCAGGACAGATCGATGATCGACGGGGAGTCAGCCACATCGCCCGGCCCATACGGTGTAATCGCCGCGATGGTCCCGTCCTTTATCCGCACCAGCACGCTGCGCTCGGGAGGTCCGCCGCTGCCGTCGATCAGCCGGCCGGCGCGGACGGCATGGATATCACTCATCACTGCTCTCCTTTTTGCAATGGAGTTCATCTCGTCACCCCACTCCAGGTCAGTTGCCGGCCGGCACCACCCATTGCCAGCCTCCCGTCACTCGGCCCGCAGGGCCTCGATCGGATCGAGACCAGCGGCATGGCGGGCCGGCAGCACCCCGGCCAGCAGGCCGATCGCCGCCGCCAGGATCTCGGCGTACAGGACGTACAGCCACGGGGTGTGGGTCGGCAGGCTGGGGACGAGGGCCCCCAGCAGCCAGGCCCCGCCCGCCCCGATCACCAGGCCGCAGAGACCGCCGATGGCCGCCAGCACCACCGCCTCGCCGATGAACAGCAGCAGGATCTGGCCCCGCCCGGCGCCGATCGCCCGCAGCAGTCCGACCTCCGGGGTCCGCTCGGTGACGGCGATGGTCATGATCGTCGGGATCCCGACCCCGCCGACCAGCAGCGAGATGGCGCCGAGTCCGCCGACCGAGAGGGCG
>JROS01000101.1:11123-15737 GCA_000769715.1 Desulfobulbus sp. Tol-SR | reverse complement strand
GCCGAGATGATGAACTATCCCGGGGTGCTGTTCGGCGATCCCGAGGTCCTGGCCAAGCTGGCGGCGGCCCGCGGCCGCGTCATCGATGGCCACGCACCGCTGTTGCAGGGGCCCGATCTCAACGCCTATATTCTCGCCGGCCCGGGCAGCGACCACGAGACCACCACCGTTGCCGAGGCCAGGGAGAAACTGCGCAAGGGCATGCACCTGTTCATCCGCGAGGGAACACAGGAACAGAACATGCATGAACTGGTGCAGGTACTGAACGACGGCAACAGCCACAACACTTCGTTTGTCTGCGATGACCGGCTGGTCGACGACCTTGTCGGCCACGGCCACCTCGACGAGATCCTGCGCAAGGCAATGGCGGCGGGGGTGCCTCCGGTCCGGGCGGTGCAGATGGCGACCATCAACACCGCCCGCTATTTCCGGCTCCATCGCCGCGGGGCGCTGGCCCCGGGCTGGCGCGCCGACTTTGTCCTGCTTGACGATCTGCCGAACTTTGCCATCGCCGACTGCTACCTCACCGGTCGGCGGGTGGCGGACAGCAGCTTTGCCGCCGCCGCGCCCTTCATCGCCAACACCATGCGGGTCGCCAACCTGCAGGAGGAGGCACTGCGCGTGCCCGCTGCGGCCGGCAGGCTGCGCACCATCGGGGTCGTCGCCGGCCAGATCGTTACCGACCAACTGCTGCTGGAACCGAAGATCGTCCGCGGCATGGCGGTGGCCGATCCGGAGCGCGACCTCGCCAAACTGGCGGTGTTCGAGCGGCATCAGGCCAGCGGCAGGGTCGGGCTCGGGTTCGTAACCGGGCTTGGCCTGCGGCGGGGCGCCCTGGCGGGCACTGTGGCCCATGACTCGCACAACCTGATCGTCGGCGGCATGAGCGATGCCGATATGATCGCCGCCGCGAGGGAGGTGGTGCGCATCGGCGGCGGGTTGGCCGTCACCTGTGACGGCGTGGTCCTCGCCTCTCTGTCCCTGCCCATCGCCGGGCTTATGAGCGATGCCCCGGTGGAAGAGGTGCAGACTGGTCTGCAGGCCATCAACGATGCCCTCGGTCGGCTGGGATATGCCCTCGGCAGTCCCTTTGCCGCCCTTTCCTTCCTGGCCCTGCCGGTGATCCCGGCGTTGAAACTGACCGACAGGGGATTGGTCGATGTGAACCGGTTCGAGATCGTGCCCCTGTGGACGGAGGGCTGATACCTCTGCTGCCGGGTTTGCGCCCCGGCAACAGCCGATATCCGCCGTGGTCCCCGTCTGCGGCATCAGTGTTGGTGAAAAGACGGGGATGAAGGATGACCCGATAATTCCTTGCCTCCGCCGCTGCCACCGCCTGGGGATGGCGCTGAGTTGACTTTGCCGGTGGTAATCAGGTATCTATATGATTGATATCGATCCGTGAGGATCGAAGACAATCTCTGCGCACGGCAGAATCGGGATGTATGTAAACCTTCAAACAAAGGAGAATTGTTATGAAAAAGTTGGCAATTGTTGCGGCATGTCTGCTCCTGATGGCGAGCTATGGGTGCAACAGCGAGGAAGCGAAGAAAGAGACCGTTGAAAAAACCCAGGAAGCGACGACAACCATCAAGGAAGCAGCGGTTGAGATGAAGGACAAGGCCGCGGAAACCGCAAAAGAGGCGGCGACCGCTGCCCAGGAGGCCGCGGGTGAGGTAAAGGAGAAGGCCGCGGAAACCGCAAGAGACGCAGCGACCGCTACCCAGGAGGCGGCAGGTGAGGTCAAGGAGAAGGCGGCGGAGGTGGCCAAGGAGGCGGCGACCGCCACCGAGGAGGCCGCAGGTGCAGTGAAGGAGAAGGCCGCCGAAATGACCAAAAAACCGAAGCCCGAAGGCTGCTGAGACAGGGGGCGCAACCGCACCGTTGCCCGGCTGTCGGGAGCCAATGACGGTCGGGCAGGGAGGTTGCGGGTTACTTCACCCCGGTCCACTCCACCAGCGGCTCGACCCACTCCCGGTAAGGCTGGTAGATCAGGCCGTGGCCGAGATCGAGACCGACGACGATTTCCTTGAATTCCCCCAGTCCCTGTGAGCGCTGAAAATACAGCGACGGGGTCATCGACAGTTTTTCGGCCCGGTCATGGATCGAGAGGACATGGCCATACAGCTTCAGGTCCGGATCCTGGAGGCATTTTTCGAACAGGCCGGCCAGAAAGACGAAATGTATCTCCTTATTCTGGAGCATGGTGGAGATGTAGGCGGTGATGATGCCGCCCTTGGAGGCCCCGGCGACGGTGATGTTGGCTGGTGCGACCCCGTGCGCGAGGAGCCCGTTGATCTGGGCGGCGATCTTTTCGGCATAGGGCTTGATCCGGGTTCCCTGTGGCCGCGCCTCGCTGATGACGACGAAGCCCCTGCCGGCCAGTTCCTCCAGGATCAGCTGGTATTCATAGTATCCGTGTTCTTCACTCCTGGGGCGGATTCCTGCCTCTTCGACGATCAGGCCATGGAGATAGAAGAGGTAGCGGCTGGAGAGGTCGGGTTCGTCTGGCGCCTGCTGCAGGATGCTGGTATTCATGGTCTGTTGTTGCCTCCGGTTCGGTACGGTTTCTGCCTCTCTGGATCTCACATGCCGAGGATACCGGAGAGGGGATGATCTGTTGCTGTTTCAGTGGAACTTCAACCGGGCTGCAGTGGTATTCCGATCAGCTGACACACTGGAGTCGGCATCGCAACGCGGTCCTTCTCTTTATACCAAAAATCTCGGCCTGAGGTCTGTCGAATAGCAGAGATCCAGTGTTTTTTTCTGAAGACGGGCGACGGGGGGCAGGAATCCATTTTTCCCGTCCCGCGCATGGACGGTTCACCAACCCCAATGGGATTGTATGAGTGAAAAGGTATGCTTGATCGAGGCAACCAGAAACGAACCGGATCGATCGCTGTGCAGCCGGCTCAACGCTCTGATCGAGGCGGAAGACCTGCTCGACTGCATTGCCGACCAGGATATCACCGCCGTCAAGACCCATTTCGGCGAATCGAAAAAGCTGGGATACGTCCGTCCGCTCTACCTGAAGATGCTCGGAGAAGCTATCAGGAGCCGGGGCGGGATGCCGTTTCTCACCGAGACCTCGACCCTGTACAAAGGCAATCGGAGCGACGCCATCCGGCATATCGCCCATGCCCACGGCCAGGGCTTCACCCCGGCTGCGACCGGCTTGCCGATCATCATGGCCGACGGCCTGTTCGGCGACGAGGAATGCATCGTCCCGATCGAGGGCAGGATCTATTCGTCGGTCCATCTCGCCGCCCTGTTCGCCGAATGCAATGCCCTGGTCGTCGTCTCCCACTTCACCGGCCATCTCGCCGCCGGTTTCGGCGCCACCCTGAAAAACATCGGCATGGGCTGCGCCAGCCGCAAGGGCAAGCTGGCACAGCATTCGACGGCCAAGCCGAAGATCGTCAAAAAGAAATGCACCGGTTGCGGCACCTGCATCCGGTGGTGCCCGCAGGAGGCCATTGTCCTTGAGGACAAAAAAGCTGCGATCGACAGCGGCAGGTGCATCGGCTGCGGCGAATGCCTGGCGATGTGCCGCTTCGATGCGGTGAAATTCGACTGGGGGGCGACCTACGAGGATCTGCAGAAGAAAATCGTCGAGCATGCACTGGGAATCTGCTCCCTGTTCCCGGAGAAAAGCCTGTTCGTCAACGTCCTGACCCGGATCTCCAAGGACTGTGACTGCATGGGACACACGTTCAAGAAGATTGTCCCGGATATCGGCATCCTGGTGTCCCGGGATGCGGTGGCGCTGGATGCGGCATCGCTCGATCTGGTGGAGGAACGGGCCGGGAAAACGCTGCCGCAGCTGGCGTACGACATTCCCTACCGGTTCCAGCTCGATTACGCCGGCGAGATTGGTTTCGGCAGCCGGGAGTATACGCTGGTCCGGATGTGAGCAACGCCCTCGGCGCCGAACCGCGCTCCCCGGGGGCTGGCCGGTGCCGTCCCGGCCTCCAGCCCATTGCATCACGTGCCGTCGCATCGGTTTGCCAGTCGCTCTTCATGTCATCTCTTCCCTCCTGATCAGCCGCCTGCCGGGGTCTCCCCATTTGATCATCGGCCATCAACCGTGATATCACCGTCATAGAGCTTCATTCCCGTCGGAGATGGTTGCCGGAGACCGACCGTTTTTCCGGCAATGGCATAAAATCCAATGATTATTATATTTGCCTTGAGGCGGAACCGGCGGGCGGTGCCGGAGGTGCCGACAACTGAAGAAGAGAGGAAGCGCCGGAGGCGGTGATCGAACATAAATACCATGGAAAATTAATGAGGTAATCCATGCAGGTACCGTTACAGATTACATTTCGGAACACGGACAAATCAGAGGCCCTTGATGCCGAAATCCGCAAACGGGTTGACAAGCTGAACCGGCATTATCCCGGTATCATCAGTTGCCGGGTGGTGGTCGAGGCCCCGATGCTGCATCACCAGAAGGGTGGCCTGTACAAGTTACGCATCGATATCACCTTGCCCGAGGGCAAGCTGGAGGTCAACCGGGAACCGGACGCCAGGAATCAGGCCCACCAGGATCCCTATGTGGCCCTGCGCGATGCCTTTGCCGCAGCTGAACGCAAAATCGACCAGTTTACATCC
>JROS01000101.1:0-11113 GCA_000769715.1 Desulfobulbus sp. Tol-SR | reverse complement strand
GAGTCTCCCCCCTCTTCGCGATGGGGGAGGCCGATGATGCCAGGTGCGGCGTGGATGGAGAGGCGGCGGCGACGTCGCTGGCGGGGGTTTGGCCAGGGTCCCGGGGGTAGTGGTGGGATGATCGAAGGAGGCTTGCCCTCACGGAAGCTGCAGCAATACGAAACATTCGACTGATTGAGGTTTGCAGGGATTATGGATGATTCGAGCCGTACCTATGAACTGCCGGTCCTGCCGGTAAAAAATACCATTGTCTTCCCGTATGTCATCGTCCCGTATGTCGCCGACCATCCTCGTTCCGTGGCGGCGATCGATCATGCCCTCAGCCGGGAAGACAAGACCCTGGCGATCTTCGCGTTGCGGGACCCGCAGAATGATAACCCCGGGCTGGAGAACCTCTATGCCGTCGGCACCTCGAGTACCGTCCGCCTTCTGGCTCGTGCGGACGACACGGTCCAGGTGTTTCTGCAGGGGATCGAGCGCATCGAAATCACCGATATCGTTTCCCGGTTGACCCACCTCGTGGCCCGGGTCCGCACCATCCCGATGTCCCAGGACCGCGATATCGTGACCGAGGCGATGGTCAGGGAGACCCTGGATCTGGCCAAGCGGTATTTCAGCCTCGCCCACCCCAACATCGATCTCAATATCCCGGAGCTCGTGCGGCCCGGGGCCGATTTCAGCCATATCATCTATCCGCTGGTGCAGATGCTGGTCCTGCCCGTGGAACGCAACCAGGCCCTGCTCGAGGCCTCGAGTCTCAGCGTGGCCATGCATCTGCTGGAGGAGCACCTCCATCACGAGATCCAGATCCTCGAGGTGCGGAAGAATATATCCGACAAGGCCCAGTCAAAGATCTCGAAGAACCAGCGTGAGTACATCCTGCGCGAGCAGATGGAGGCCATTCGCAGGGAACTGGGGGAATCCAGTCCGGCGGAGACCGAATTCGCCGTGTTGCAGCAGAAATTCGAGGACTGCCGGATGCCCGCCGCCATTCACGACGAGGTGGAGAAGGAACTGCACCGCCTGCAGCAGATCCCGATGAGCTCCCCTGAATATCAGGTGGCCCGGTCGCATATGGATCTCGTGCTCGATCTCCCCTGGGATGCGGCGTCCGAGGACAACCTCGACCTGAGCAACGCCCGCACGGTGCTGGATGAGGATCACTACAGCCTGAAGGATGTCAAGGAGCGGATCATCGAGCAGCTGGCGGTGATGAAGCTGAACCCGGAAGCGAAATCGCCGATCATCTGCTTCGTCGGGCCCCCCGGGGTGGGGAAGACCTCCCTGGGCCAGTCGATCGCCCGGTCGCTGGGGCGGAAATTCGAACGCTTCAGTCTCGGCGGGATGTCGGATGAAGCGGAGCTGCGGGGCCATCGGCGTACCTATATCGGGGCCATGCCGGGACGGATCATCCAGGCGCTGCGGCGCACCGGGGTGCGCAACCCCCTGATCATGCTCGACGAGGTCGACAAGCTCGGCCGGGATTTTCGCGGCGATCCGGCCGCGGCGCTGATGGAAATCCTCGACCCGGCCCAGAACAGCACCTTCCGCGACAACTATGTCGATCTGCCGTTCGACCTGTCGCGGGTCTTTTTCATCGTCACCGCCAATACGGTGGACACCATTCCCCGCCCCCTGCTCGACCGGATGGAGATCCTGCAGATTTCGGGGTACGGGGAGGAGGAGAAAAAAGAGATTGCCAGGCAGTACCTCATCCCCAGGCGGCGGTCGGAGGCCGGCCTGACCGCGGACCAGTTCTCTGTCCCCGACGAGATCATCTCCACCGTGATCCAGCGCTATACCCGGGAGGCCGGGGTCCGCGAGCTGGAGCGGATGATCGGCAAGCTGGCCCGCAAGGTGGCGATCCGGTTTGCCGAGGCGATCACCGAGCCGGTGACGATCGCCAGGGAGGATCTGCCGGAGATGCTGGGGCCCGAGCGCTTCTTCGTCGAGAAACTGCGCCGCCGGCTGCCGCCGGGCGTGGCTACCGGACTGGCCTGGACCGAGGCGGGGGGCGACGTGCTCTATGTCGAGGCCATCAACCTGCCCGACGAGAAGAACATCATCCTCACCGGCCATCTCGGCGAGGTGATGAAGGAATCGGCGATGGCGGCCAACAGTTTCCTCCATGCCCGCAGCGAACAGTACCGGCTGGCGATCCCCCCGGGAGCCGTGCACATCCATGTCCCGGCCGGCGCCATTCCCAAGGACGGCCCCTCGGCCGGGGTGACGATGGTGGCGGCGCTGGCCTCGCTCTACAGTGGCCTGGAGACCCGCAGCGATACCGCGATGACGGGTGAGATCACCCTCAGCGGGCTGGTCCTGCCGGTGGGCGGCATCAAGGAAAAGGTGCTGGCCGCCAGACGCTCCGAGATCCACCGCATCGTCCTGCCCGCCGACAACCAGCAGGACCTGCAGGGGCTGCCCGAGTATGTCAAGGCGGGCATGGAGTTCGTGTTCGTCAGCAGCATTACGGAGGCCCTGGCCGCGGTCATCCCCGGCCTGGCGGGAGAATGAGAGGGGCGCCCTCTGCCGGATCGCAGCCGACACCGCGGTTGAGAGCCTTCAATCATGATCCGGGCGCGCTTGGCGGCGGGGCAACAGGGGAATTGTAACGTCCGGGCGCGGAGATAGATCTCCGTTCTGAGTCGCTTCAGTATATCATTGTACCCAAGAGGTTGGATACACGATCATGCATACCGATGAATACGAGATATCCATAGCCCGCGAGGTCAAGCACTGCGAGCAGGTGGTGGAGAAGATCGAGAAGAAGCTGAAGCAGCGGCGGCAGCATTTCGGCTGCGACTACCCGGAGGCAGCGGCGGCGGCCGGCGGGCATCTGGCCATCGATGAACGGGAGATGGCGAGATGGCGGGACGATGTCGAGGCGCTGCCGATCTGGCAGCAGCGCCTCGCGGAATACCGCCAGGCATTGGCGGTCATGCGGATCTCGGCCTCGCGGTTTGAGTGAACTCGACCCCGATCAATGCCCGCCCGGGAACAGCCATTTACTCAGGAAGTAGAGAATGAACAGCGAACCGACGCCGATGCCGATACTCCATTTTATCAGGGACAACTCCGCCGGCAGCAGCGGTTCATACTCCATTTTTTTCATTTCCTCAGCCAGTTTGGGCTGTTGTTTCTGTTCCATATCCACTTCTCCTTGCTAGATGGTTGGCGGTTTGACGCCATGGAAAAAGAGCCACGAGATGAAGAGGCCGACCCAGATGATGAAGCCGAACAGGCTGATGCAGTAGACTGCCGCCAGCTTGCCGAGTCCCTCCTCCATCAATTTCTTGAAATTGGACACCAGGCCGATGGTAAAGAAGCAGAGGAGGAAGAACAGTCCCCTGAATACATCGCCCTGGCTGCTGGCCGATTTGGCCTTGCCGAGGAAGCTCTTGGGTTCCTTGGTCTTTTCGCCCACCGTTTTCTGCTGGGCCATGACCCCGTCCAGATCCTGCTGCAGACCGGCCAGGGCGGCGGTGTCGGTGGTCGCCTTCATCTTCGTTTCGATGGAGACCTGCGAGGCCTTCAGTTCAGCCAGCTCCTTCTCGGCCGGACCCATGATCTTGGCCGCCGGCCAGCAGATCGCCACCAGGATGGCGAAGGTCAGCACGTAGCCGATGACGAACTTCGGGAAGCGATGCCAGATCTCGGCGGCGTCGACTTTCTGGCCGGGCTTGACGTCGATCTTGGCGCACCAGATGTAGGCCAGCAGAAAGGCCCAGACGCCGATGAAGATATCGATGAACATCTTCACCGTGGTGGCGGTCATCGTGATCCAGCCCTCGGCGTAGTTGATGCCGGCCGCATCCAGGGCCTGGGCCCGGATCAGGGCGTCGGTTATCGCGCCGGAGGCGATGGCGCCGCCGTCGGACTTGACCGCCAGGCCCATCCAGGCGCCGGCGACCAGCGGTTCGGTCCACAGGAAGAACTTGGCCAGGAAGGGCAGGATGACCATCTCCACGGCGACGAAGATGACGACCAGCGACGAGACCATGATCGGCACGATCGGCCGGGCGCGGATGGCGCCGCCGGTGGCGATGGCGGCTGAAACGCCGCAGATCGAGATGCCGGAGGCCAGCGGCGCCGACCACTCACGGCTGAACTTGAAATATTTGCGGGCGATGTAGTAGACGACCGCCCAGTAGATCAGGTAGGCCTCGACGATGGCGCAGAAGCCCCGGAACATGATGTTCGAGGCCAGGCCGAAGGACTCGGCGGCCTTGATGCCGAGGCCGGCGCCCATGATGACGATACCGGTCTTGATGTACAGCTCCGGCCGGGCCGCCTCCTTCATCAGGTTGGCCAGTCCGGGGAAGAAGTTGCCGATGATCAGGCCGAGGATCAGGGCGAGGATGAAGCCGAACTCGCCGCTCATGCTCATCGCCCAGGGGATGCCGAATTTCACCGTCTGCTCCTTGGTGGCGGCGATGTAGGCGAAATGGCCCATGAACCAGCAGAGGTAGCTGAGCCAGAAGGCCAGGGTGAAGCCGATCATGAACCGCGGCACGTTGGCGCCGAGGGCGACCGCACCCATGGTCATGATCGCCAGGGCGAAGAGGTAGGTGAGGACCAGGGACATGGTCGACGACATGCCCTTCTTCTCGAACTGCTGACCGACCTGGTACTGGGAGACATCCCCCTCGACCGTGGCGGTCGCCGTCTTGCCGTCCTTTTTCTTGACCGTGATCTTCTGGCCGTCGATCCTGGTGATCTCGCCGGCGACGGTCTGGTACTTGCTGGAGATCGCGGTGATCGCCTTGCCCGGCTCGATCCAGACGCCGGCCTTGGCCCCCCAGCCGAGCAGATCGACCCCCTTGAACGAGAACAGACTGATTCCGAAAATGACGAGGCCGAGAATCAGCGCCAGCCAGTCCTCGCTGATCCAGCCTCCTCCCTCTCCCGATGTGTTGTGGGTGATATCCTGTGCCATACGCTCTCCTTTTCAGGGTTGTTATGGATTGCCGTGAAAATCCCCAATGGTTTTCACGGATTGTCGCCGTAGACTGATCGTTGCTCCATCGCCCTGTCCCTCCTGCTCCGCATGCCTGGTCAAGACGGACCGGCGGCGCGGAACGTGGCGGCGTTTTCGCCCATCCGGGCCAGGATCTTCTGCAGGGCGACCCGCGACAGACCCGAGATCCGCGCCGCCTCGGTGACATTGCCCCGGGTCAGCGTCAGCAGATCGTGGATATATTCCTGGGTGAAGGCGTTGACCACCTCGGCCTTGGCCTCCTTGTAGGCCACCGGCGCTGATTTGGGGCGGCCTGTGCGGCCCTGGACGGTTTCGGTACGGGGTCCACCCTCAAGCACGGTGTGCACCAGCTGCATGTCGATCCGCTCGCCGGAACAGAACACCGTCAGCCGGCGGACAAAACTCTGCAATTCCCGAACATTGCCCGGCCAGGGGCAGGCCGACAGCCACTGCAGTACCTCCGCCGTCATTTTCTTGTCGACCAGGCCCATCCTGTCGCAGGCCTGATGGAGAAAATAGCGCGCCAGCAGGGGGACGTCCTCGGGGCGTTCCCGCAGCGTCGGCATGGTCAGGGTCAGCACATTGAGGCGATAGTACAGGTCCTCGCGAAAGCGCTTGGTGCTGAGGCAGGCCTCCAGGTCCTGGTTGGTCGAGGCGATGACCCGGACATCGACGGTCTGCGTGTCGCTGGCGCCGACCGGGCGGATCTCGCCGCTCTGCAGGCAGCGCAGCAGTTTGGTCTGGACGGTGGGGCTGATGTCGCCGATCTCATCGAGATGGATGGTGCCGCGGTCGGCGGCGGAGAACAGGCCCCGGTGGTCGCGGTCGGCCCCGGTGAAGGCGCCTCTGATGTAGCCGAAAAGCTCGCTTTCCAGCAGATTTTCCGGAATCGAGGGGCAGTTGACGGCCACAAACGGCTTGTCGGCCCTGGTTCCGATCTGGTGGATCAAGCGGGCCGCCAGCTCCTTGCCGGTACCGGATTCTCCCCGGATCAGCACCGTGTAGTCGGACCGGGCGACGGCGGCGATGGTCTGCCGCAGCCTGCGCATCGCCGCCCCCTCGCCGATCAGCTCGCTCTGCGGATTCTGCCGGGACAGGATCCGGCGGAGGCGGTTGTTCTCCTCCAGCAGGCGAGCCCGCTCGAGTCCTTTGGCCACCACCCGGAACAGCTGCTCCGGCTCGATCGGTTTGGTGAGAAAATCATAGGCCCCGGCGTGCAGTGCCTCCACCGCGGTTTCAATGGTGCCGTAGGCGCTGAGGACCACCATGCTGAGATCGGGGTCGAGCTTGAGGGCCTCGGCCAGCAACTGCATCCCGTTCATCTCCGGCATCCTCAGGTCGGTGATCATCAGGTGCACCTTGTGTGCGGCCAGAATCCCCAGTGCCGCCTTGCCGCCGGGGACGGCCTCGACCTGCACGTCGGCGAAATGGCCGGCCACCAGCCGGGCCAGACCGCGGCCGAAGTCCTGCTCGTCATCGACGATGAGGATCCCCGGCGGGATCTGCCTGCCGGCTTCGGCCGGTGTTGGAACGGACGTCATCATCGCGGCGTCTCCTTGGCGGTTGATGGTTCTGCGGAGATTGGATCGGCGGCAGGCAGGCGCACCGTGAAGCGCGCCCCGCCCAGCTCGGGTGAGTGATCGACCTCGACCGTGCCGCCGACATCGGTCACCATGCCGTAGACAATGGTCAGTCCCAGTCCGGTTCCGGCCCCGATCTCCTTGGTGGAGAAGAACGGATCGAAGATATGCGGCATGTCGGCAGCGGCCACGCCCGGGCCGTTGTCGGCGACCTCGATGGCGACCATCGTCTGGTCGGCGGCGGAGACCCGCACCTGGATCAGGCCGGTCTGCTCCTCGACCGCATCGAGGGCATTGAGCACCAGGTTGCTGATCACCTGTTCCAGTTCGCCGACGCCCATGTGCACCGGGCATGGCCCATCCGGGCGAGCCAGTTGCAGCCGCACCTTTTTTTTCGCCGCCTGCACCGAGAAAACCTCGGTCGTCGCTGCGGCGACGGCGCCGGCGTCGGCGGTGCCCGAGCCGGCGGTCTTGGGGCGGGCGAAGTTGAGCAGATCCTGCAGCACCCGCTGTGCCTGGCGCGTATGCCGTTCGATGATCTCGAGGTCGGCGGCCTGGGTCGTATCGGTCATTGTCTGCCGCAACAGTCCGGTGTAACAGAGAATAACCCCAAGCGGATTGTTGATCTCGTGCGCCAGCCCGGCAGTCAGCTTGCCGATCGTCGCCATCCGTTCGGATTGCCAGACCTGCATCCGCATCCGTTTCTCCATGGTCGTCTCCCGCAGGTAGACGACCGCCTGGTCGATACCGCCGTCCCGGCCGTGGACCGGATAGAGGGCCAGGGCGAAGGATCGGCCGCCCGGCAGGCTGATTTCACGCAGATCGGCGGTCCCGTTGACGATCGTGTCGCGGATCGGGCACCGGGCATCCTTGATGTCGAAGAACAGGGAGAGGACGTTGCCGTCGGTCCGCTCGCCGCCGGTCAGTTCCATGGTCAGCTGTTTCGCCGCCTGGTTGGCGGTCAGCACGGCGCAGCCGGAATCCATCAGCACCAGGGGATCGGAGATGCCCTCGACGATGGTTGCGAGGATGTTCATCTGGCGGAACAGGCCGTCGGTGGCCGACAGGTTCTCGGCGGCAATCCCCAGCTGCCGGCCCAGGGCCTGGAGGATACCCCGGTCATGCAGCGCGGCTTCGGCCTCGGTCCGCCACTGCAGGATCAGCAGTCCTTCGGCGTTGCCGGTGCTCGACTCGACGGGCACGAAGATGCTGCTGTCCCTGGCGACACAGGCGCCGCCGGTCAGGACCTCGACGAAATTGTCGGGCCGGTCGGGCATCTTCGCCGTTTCGGGCCAGACAAAGGAGCTCTGCGATCCCATGGTGCACAGATAGGCGATCCGTTCGGCCGCGAACCGGCTGCAGACCCGAGGCAGGGCCAGCCGCCAGAGTTCGGCCCGAAAGCGGCTGCGGTGCATGTCCTCGAGCAGACGGACGAACAGATGAACATCGGCCCGCCGCGCCTCCACCTCGCGGGTCAGGGCATCCGTGCGCTCGTCGACCATCCGCCGCAGGTTCTCGGCATAATTCTGCAGCTGGCCCCTGGCCACGAACAGGTGCTCGCTCATCTGCTCCATGCCGTCGACCAGTTCCTCGATCTCGTCGCCCTGTTCGAGTTGGTGGAGCAGGGCCTCTCCCCGGGCGTCGGTGATGTTGCGGCGGAATATCGAATTGAGCCGTTTGAGGTTGTTGACCACCAGCACCTTGAAGAGGACGTTGGCGGTGAAAAAGACCAGGAGCACCACCAGGGCGAAGAAAGCGAAGTAGGTGAAGATGGTCCGCTCTATCCGGCCGACGCTGCCGTGCACCGAGATGCCGACGAAATCGACGCCGGCGATATCCCCCTCGTGTTTGCCGAACCCGCGGTCGCCGTACAGTTTGAGCAGTTCGGCGGGCGCATCCTGGGGGCGGCCGTGGCAGTACATGCAACCCTGCTCGAAGCGGACGGGACGAACCATCAGGTAGTATTTTTCGCCGTCGATGAGGCGGTATCCCTGCCACATCTCCCGCGTGCTGTTAGTGCGGAAGTATCCGATCAGTTCGCGTTCGTGGTCGTTGGCCTCGTAATCGGGATTGCGGGCGCCGATGGCGACTCGGCGGAAGATGGTGCCATCCTGCGGCACGTTGAAGGAGGACATGATCCGGCGGGAGATATAGGACGAGGACATGGCCTGGATGACAAAGGCGGCGGGCAGACGCTGGTACATCGTCGGCCGCAGGACGTCGCGGACATAGCGCTGCACGGAATCGACATGGGTGAGGATGATCCTGGCCTTGTCCCGCACCTCCTGTTCCAGCACGTTGCGCATATGCAGATAGAAGCCGAGGGAAGTGGCGATGCCGAGGAGGATGGCGGCCAGCATCAGGCCGGCGATGAATTTGGTGTGGATCCGGTGAGGTTTTGGAAGATGCATGACCTTGTCCCGATTGCCTCGTCACCGGCACGGTTCGTCACCCGGCCGGGAAGCGAGATGTGCTGATTATCACCCGTTGCGCGACAACTTCCGATAGGGGCGGAGCGGCAGACCTCGCCAGTGCCTGAATCCTCGTTTGATGGCTGTGCATTGTGCTGAATCAAAACATGTGCCAACTGTTCAATATTTTATATGTTGTTACAATACGGACAGTTGTCCTGTTCAGGTGTGCCGGCGCCGCATCCTGGAGTTACTATATGATAACACAGGTTGTCACTGGAGTGAAAACATGAGTTGTCACTCTGCGTGGAATCTGCGCCGACCTGGTTCCCTGGAAACAGTCCCTGCGGAGAACATGGCCCTCGTCCCGCCGATGGACGACAGGGCCGCTTGCAGTCGCGGGCGGGGAAGGGGCCATGGCCGGCGTCGACCACCTGTGGTCAGGCCGGTTGCGGAGGGTGGAAGACAGCGCAGCGAAAATCCGGCGCCGAGGAAAATCATTCTTGACGAATTCAAATGAATATTTTAAAAATACAATTTAAAAATACGTTTTGTGGGGTCGAGGTGTCATGGGCAGAAAAAAATCAGGCGGAACGAGGGAAAAACTGCTGACTGCGGCGAGCGATGTCTTTGTCGACAAAGGCTTTCGCGATGCGACGGTGGCGGAGATATGCCGCCGTGCCGGGGCCAATATCTCGGCCGTCAATTATTATTTCGGCAGCAAGGAGGCCCTGTACCAGGAGGCCTGGCGCCACTCCTTCGCCGCATCGTGCAAGGTGTATCCCCAGGATGGCGGCGTCGGCGCCGACGCACCGGCGGCGGAACGTCTGCGGGGGCAGGTCAGGGCGCTGATCGCCCGGATTGCCGACAGAGACAACCGCGATTTTTTCATCTCCCAGATGGAGTTTATCAATCCAACCGGCCTGTTGAAGGAGGTCATGGAGTCGGAGATGATCCCCCTGCGCGACAAGACCGTGGCGTTGTTGAAGGAGCTGCTGGGCCCGGAGACTCCCCTCCCGCAGGTCGTGTTCTGCGAGGTCTGCATCATCAGCATGTGTATCCATCCGATCATGATGCAGAAGATCCGGCGGGAGTCCGAGGGGCCGGATGTCATCAGCGACCTCGAGGCCTTCACCGATCACGTGCTGACGTTTGCCCTGGCCGGGATCGCGGCGATCAATTCCAGCCGGCCTGAACCTGCATCTCCTCTCCGCCGCGCCGTCACGGCTGGGGCAATTTCCCGTTGATCATCGCCATGCAGAGCTATCATCTCAAACGTTTGCTGATCCTGCCGCTCCTCCTCGGGCTGACGGCCTGTGCCGCGGTCGGTCCGCAGTATACGACACCGCAACCGGACCTGCCGTCGGCCTGGAGTCAGCTGGAACAGACGGCCCATCCGGTTGCGGATGCCGCCCCGCCCGGTGATGTGAGCCGGTGGTGGCGGCAGCTGGACGATCCGCTGCTGTCCGGATTGATGGCCGAGGCGGTGCAGGCAAGCCCTGATCTGCGCATTGCCCAGGCCAGGCTGCGTGAGGCCCGGGCCCGCCGTGGGGTGGCTGCCGCCGAACGTCTGCCGGAGGTGACCGCATCGGGCAGTGCCCGCCGCAGTCAATCGAGCAGTGAGGCCGGCAGCGGTACGACCAACGATCTGTTCAGTGCCGGCCTCGATGCGAGCTGGGAGATCGACATATTCGGCGGTGTCCGCCGCAGCGTTGCGGCGGCCGAGGCCGATCTCGCAACGGCGGCGGCCAATCTCGACGACACCCGGGTTTCCCTGGCGGCGGAAGTGGCGCTCAACTATGTCGAGGTCCGGGGGCTGCAACTGCGGCTCGCCATCGCCCGCACCAACCTCGCCAGCCAGTCCGAGACCCTGCAGCTCACCGAATGGCGGGAACAGGCCGGGCTGGTCGGGCGCCGGGACGTGGAACAGGCGCGCAGCAACCGGGAGCAGACCCGGGCCCAGATTCCGACCCTCGAAACCAGTCTCGCCGAGGCTGAACACAGCCTCGATATCCTCCTCGGCAAACCACCGGGCACGGTCCATCCCCGGCTGGCGGCAACCCGGGAGCTGCCGGCTATTCCGGACCGGATCGCGGTCGGCATCCCGGCCGACACCCTGCGCCGGCGCCCCGACATCCGGG
>JROS01000020.1 GCA_000769715.1 Desulfobulbus sp. Tol-SR | reverse complement strand
GAGATCGTTGCGCGAAAAATGGCACAAATCTGTTGTAATTTTAGGCAATTGTGCTATGTTTTCTCCATCAAAATGATGGAGGCGATCATGAACGAGCGCAATTCCAAAAAGCCCGGCATTGCCGACTACGTCGTGTCCCGTCGCAGGCACAAGGAATGCTTCCTGGACGAAATAGATCGCCTCATTGACTGGAAGCCGTTTGAGAAGCTTCTTCGGAAAAAGCTTAGCCGGGTTGCCAATGCCGTTGGCAATCCCGCCTATGCGCCGTTGCCGATGTTTAAAATCCTTCTGCTCCAGAGGTGGTACAACCTGAGCGATGCGGCGGTGGAAGAATGCTTGTACGATCGGTTGTCCTTTGTCCGGTTCGTGCGCCTCTCCCTTGATCATGACCAAGTGCCCGATTCCTCGACCATTTGCCGGTTTCGGCAGAGCCTGCTTGAAAAAAACGTCTTGAAGCGGCTTCTGGACAAACTCAACCATCAACTCCAGCGGCGCGGCATACTGGTACGTGAAGGAGCCATCGTGGACGCGAGCGTCATCACCTCCTCGCGCCGCCCCCTCAAGGTGATCGATATTCTTCCCGAAGACCGCGAGGAAGATGACGACGAGGCGTCGGACGTAACCATCAGCTACTCCGATGACGCCGATGCGGCCTGGTTGCGCAAAGGGAACCGGGCATATTACGGCTACAAAGTCCATGCGGCCACGGACAGCCGGGACGGCTTTCTCCTTGGCGGCCATGTCACGCCGGCCAACCATTCGGATACGCAGGAATTCGTGGATATTCTGGATGAGATTGGCCCCATGCCAGGGGGCCGCATCTACGCAGACAAGGGATACAGCAGCCAGTTGAACAGGCATGTGCTCCAAGCCCGGGGACTTGCTGACGGCATCATGCATAAGGCCGCTCGCAACCGTGCGCTGAACCCCGCCGAAAAAGCGGCAAACCGCCAAGTCAGCAGTGTCCGGTCGAAGGTGGAACGGGCTTTCGGAACGCTCAAGCGAGGTTATGGATTCTTCCGGACGCGTTACCTTGGGGTGCCCAAGGTCGAGCTTGAATTTTTACTCAACGCCATGGCCTTCAACCTAAAAAAGGCGGCGCTCAAAGCGGCATGCTGAGGAACACTTACGCCAACGGGGTGACGAGCGCCGCCGCAAGGCGAAGCAAGATCATCGCTGGCGGCTAAACAACGGCGGAATAAGACGTCCGAGACCTTTCGGAAGAATTCCGTAACGACATCATAGGATTGTGCAGCGGTCTC
>JROS01000198.1 GCA_000769715.1 Desulfobulbus sp. Tol-SR | reverse complement strand
TCAGCAGCAATCCCCGCATATCCGCAGAGATCCACGTAGTTGTCCCTCTTCGGAGCCTGCCCCTGCACCCGGGCCATCTTGAAAAGGATCATCATGTGGGCGATGTCCAATGCAGAAAGCATTCCATCTTTCGCTGCCAAGTATGCGTTCCAGTAATTGGCAATGAGCGTAAACGAATCCTCCGGGCTGCCGTAGACATCCTGCCGCTCGCCGCAGATCGTCTTCTTCGCCTCGTCCAGGCAGTCACCGAGGGCGTGGTTCTCCGGCCGTATCCCCTCCAGCGGGCAGGTTTCTGACTCTCCGTTGTTTGCTGTAACACGAAACTCACCATGTACTGGGCATCGTAGGCGCATCACGAAGGGCTTTGTTTGAAATGGCCTGGGTTTCTCTTGCGGGGGTGATTGACAAAGTCCTTCTCGACGCATTTCCGATGTCTCATTCATCACTCAATCTCCTTCTCAATAAGGGTTTGCAGCTCTTTAAGTTTCTCAATCTCCCGCTCCTTGGCCGCGATCAGTTCGATGCAGGACACCCGAGCCGGGGACCACAGTTCTTTCAGCAGGAACTCTCTTAATAGGGCACCGGGCAGGTTGTGTTTTACCAGGAATTTGTAGGGGGTCATAAGAGCATCTCCAAAGCAATAGTGCCCGGGTCGTACCGTTTAATTTTATAGTTCCCGCAGGGTTTGGGTTCGCAGCAGTATCCGCCGCGGTACACGCAATTCGGGACCATGTAAGAAGACAAGTCTGGGTCAACAGCGCATACCGCCAACTGGATTCTCTGCATGACGTGTCTGGTATCCTCGCTCGCCTGGTAACAGAGTCGTTTCCTGCTCATATCAATGAGGTGCTGGGCGTTCAGAAGCATCCGGTGGTTGACCGGCGAGTTCCTGGTGATAACCTCGTCGCCTGCCCCGCCACGATCAGGGCGGTTCGACATGACGTAGTGCTGCTGGCCGACTGCAGCATGACGAACGAGGTGGACGCTGACCTTGGTCGGAATGTCCTGCATGACCACCCAGAACAACTGGGTCCGGCTCGGGCTGTGCTCCCAGAGGTACAACTGCCGGAGGTCACACTTGGCGGTGAAGCCTGCGTGCATCGTCGACTCGATGGCCAGATGGGCGTCCTCAAGCGTGGTTATTTTCTGCACTGAAATTTTCATGAACTCACCTCGTAGTCAGTCGGCACCGCTCCGTAAAACTCAACGCTTGGTTTGATGATTTTCAT
>JROS01000203.1:2500-5639 GCA_000769715.1 Desulfobulbus sp. Tol-SR | reverse complement strand
GGGCGAGGAGATACAGTAGTTTGCCGCGGTCTTTGGGTGACGGGTCGTGGAGGAAAGGCGGCTGGTTGCCGGGAGGCGGAAAGAGGATTGGGGGGTGAGTTTTTATATTGACAACCCGATCTTAACAGTTTAGATTGAAGAGCTCGCCGCGGGGTCTACCGCGGCCCCGGTCATTCGCTGATCGGGGGACATGATCCTTGAAAACCGAATAGCAACATACAGCAGACGGGCCCGACGTGTCCTTGGACACAGAGGGTTTCTTTGTAATTCGAAGAAGCTCTTATATAATTAAGCACTATATAAGTAACTGACTGTCACAGGTCGGTTCAGGATATCAAACTGGAGAGTTTGATCCTGGCTCAGAACGAACGCTGGCGGCGTGCTTAACACATGCAAGTCGAACGCGAAAGGGACTTCGGTCCCGAGTAGAGTGGCGCACGGGTGAGTAACGCGTAAGTAATCTACCCCTGTATCTGGAATAACCCACCGAAAGGTGAGCTAATACCGGATACGTTTATCTTGATGCGAATGATGATAAAGAAAGGTGGCCTCTTCATGAAAGCTACCGTACAGGGACGAGCTTGCGTACCATTAGCTGGTTGGTAGGGTAATGGCCTACCAAGGCGACGATGGTTAGCGGGTCTGAGAGGATGATCCGCCACACTGGAACTGAAACACGGACCAGACTCCTACGGGAGGCAGCAGTGAGGAATATTGCGCAATGGGGGCAACCCTGACGCAGCGACGCCGCGTGGACGATGAAGGCCCTTGGGTCGTAAAATCCTGTCAGATGGAAAGAAATGTACAGGTGTTAATATCGCCTGTATTTGACGGTACCATCAAAGGAAGCACCGGCTAACTCCGTGCCAGCAGCCGCGGTAATACGGAGGGTGCGAGCGTTGTTCGGAATTACTGGGCGTAAAGCGCGCGTAGGCGGTTTGCTAAGTCAGATGTGAAAGCCCTCGGCTTAACCGGGGACGTGCATTTGAAACTGGCAGACTTGAGTACTGGAGGGGGTGGTGGAATTCCCGGTGTAGAGGTGAAATTCGTAGATATCGGGAGGAATACCGGTGGCGAAGGCGACCACCTGGCCAGATACTGACGCTGAGGTGCGAAAGCGTGGGGAGCAAACAGGATTAGATACCCTGGTAGTCCACGCCGTAAACGATGAGAACTAGGTGTTGGGATGGTTAATCGTCTCATTGCCGCAGCTAACGCATTAAGTTCTCCGCCTGGGGAGTACGGTCGCAAGATTAAAACTCAAAGGAATTGACGGGGGCCCGCACAAGCGGTGGAGTATGTGGTTTAATTCGACGCAACGCGCAGAACCTTACCTGGTCTTGACATCCCGGGAATCTTTCTGAAAGGAGAGAGTGCCTCGCAAGAGGAGCCTGGAGACAGGTGCTGCATGGCTGTCGTCAGCTCGTGTCGTGAGATGTTGGGTTAAGTCCCGCAACGAGCGCAACCCCTATCTTTAGTTGCCATCATTGAGTTGGGCACTCTAAAGAGACTGCCGGTGTCAAACCGGAGGAAGGTGGGGATGACGTCAAGTCCTCATGGCCTTTATGACCAGGGCTACACACGTACTACAATGGCCGGTACAAAGGGCAGCGACACAGCGATGTGAAGCCAATCCCGAAAAGCCGGTCTCAGTCCGGATTGGAGTCTGCAACTCGACTCCATGAAGTTGGAATCGCTAGTAATCGCGGATCAGCACGCCGCGGTGAATACGTTCCCGGGCCTTGTACACACCGCCCGTCACACCACGGGAGTTGGTTGTACCAGAAGCAGTTGAGCTAACCGCAAGGGGGCAGGCTGCCAAGGTATGGCTAGTAACTGGGGTGAAGTCGTAACAAGGTAGCCCTAGGGGAACCTGGGGCTGGATCACCTCCTTTTGAAGGAAGAAGCGGCTTCGGCTGCCGATTTCGGGGATTAACCCCGTCTGTGTTGCTATTTGGTTTTGAAGGATCGTGATGATCTTTTAGCCGAATCATATTTGGAACCGGTTTTGGACCGGTTAAAATATGATGCGGGTTGTGAACGATGAAATGAGTGTGGCATGGGTCGGGCTCATTTTTTTTGCTCGGGCCTATAGCTCAGCTGGTTGGAGCGCACGCCTGATAAGCGTGAGGTCGGTGGTTCAAGTCCACCTAGGCCCACCAATCGGGATGGGGGTGTAGCTCAGCTGGGAGAGCGCCTGCCTTGCACGCAGGAGGTCATCGGTTCGATCCCGTTCACCTCCACCATCTTGTGGGTTGGTATCCGTGTTCTTTGTGAAGAGGACGGATTTCAGGACGCAAGTCTTTGATCTTTGATAATTGAATAGTAGAGAAGTACAAGATCCTCTGTACCGAAATGATCTGGTGCACCGGTGGGTTAATCGCCTGCCACCGCACGCGAAACAGGTCACCCCCGGTCGGGGGGTTACAGTAGCCGAGTTGAATCAGGCTTTATGGATAAGCTACTAAGAGCTAACGGCGGATGCCTTGGCATCGGGAGGCGAAGAAGGACGCGGCAAGCTGCGATAAGCTTCGGGGAGCTGTTAACAGGCTTTGATCCGGAGATTTCCGAATGGGGAAACCCGGCAGGAGTCATATCCTGTCATTCATTGCTGAATACATAGGTGATGAAGGCGAACGCAGGGAACTGAAACATCTAAGTACCTGCAGGAAAAGAAATCAATTGAGATTCTGTGAGTAGCGGCGAGCGAAAGCGGATTAGCCCAAACCGGACATTGTCCGGGGTTGTAGGACCCCAACGCGGGATGTAGGATCGATAGTGGAACAGTATGGAAAGGCTGACCATAGACGGTGATAGTCCGGTACACGAAATCGATCCACACCCTAGGGAGTTCCTGAGTACCACGGGACACGTGAAACCCTGTGGGAATCCGGGAGGACCATCTTCCAAGGCTACATACTACCCGATGACCGATAGTGAACGAGTACCGTGAGGGAAAGGTGAAAAGAACCCCGGGAGGGGAGTGAAATAGAAACTGAAACCGTTAGCTTACAAGCAGTTGGAGCCCTATGTCGCAAGACAGGGTGACAGCGTGCCTTTTGCATAATGAGTCAACGACTTACCCTATGCAGCGAGGTTAAGCCGCGAGGTGGAGCCGCAGCGAAAGCGAGTCTTAACA
>JROS01000019.1 GCA_000769715.1 Desulfobulbus sp. Tol-SR | reverse complement strand
TCAAATCTGCCCGGATCTGGCGCCGGTCGGCAAGTCTGCGTTGGATCAACTCCGGGATCTCTGCCTTTCCGATCCTCAATCACCTGAAATCAAAGCAAAGGCAGCGCTTTTGCGCCGCACGCTGTTGTGGACCGCTTGTGTCCGTGCTCCGATGGCCTTCTGCTCGGGTGTTGTAGGGTTTCAATGGTCGAAGGTCAAGCGGATATTCAGGCCGTCAGGCCTGGTCATCGCCGTTCTGGGAACCGACGGCGCCGGCAAGTCAACGATCATACATGCGATAGCTCCGGTTTTGGCGGCGGCCACCCACGGTGCATTGTTTGTCAAGCACCTGCGCCCTGGTCTCTTGCCCCCGCTGGCACGGATGAAAGGAAAAAAAGAACCGCGGAATGGACCGGTAATCGATCCTCACGGATCACGCCCTTCAGGGGCAATCGGGTCCTTGTGCCGTCTCGCATACCTGCTGATAGATTATAGTATCGGCTACTGGATTGTCATACGACCAACGATCGCCAGGCGTCCGGCCATCGTTCTCTTCGACCGTTACGCCTATGACATGGCGATCGATCCCCGGCGCTTCCGGATCGATCTTCCCATCCGGTGCATCCGTTGGTTTCTTCAACTGGCCCCTCGCCCCGATCTGATCTTCTGCCTGCATGGAGATCCGACCGTGATCGCCCGGCGCAAAGGGGAACTGCCGGTGGCCGAAATCGGACGACAGACGCAGGCGCTGCTGGATTTTGCCGCCAATGAGAGCCGGGCCATCGTTGTTTCCACCGAAGGAACCGTCGAGCAGGCGAGGGATCAGGTACTGACGGCATTGCTCGAATTCTGCGCGCAACGATCAACGACCGGGGTGCGGCATGGACCCTGATCCGGAACTCGATTATCGGTTCGGTTGGCGTTGGCTGCTTCCGGTCACTGCCGGAGACAAGGTCCTGCTGCTGGGCTTCAGTGACGGCGAGCTGATCTTCTGGCGGCGGATCCTGGCCGAGGCCTCCATCACCACGGATCCCGGAGCGGCGACGGTCCTGCTGCTCAAGGATCTGTCTCCCGATCATCGGATAGTGCAGGCCTGCCCCCGGCTCGATGTCCTTTGCGCCATCGGCCCGGGATCGATGGTTGCGGCATGGCGCCGGCGGCTGGCCGGTCGTTTCGCCCGGATCAGCGACTTCGCGCTGTTGCCGGCGGATCGGCCACGGGTCGTGGTGCCTCTGGGAGAATCGGGCCCGCTGGTCCAGGGCCTGGGGCTGCATCGACCCGGGCGCCGGACGGCTCGGCTCGCTCTGGCGATAGGCACCCTGCTGGCGCGGTTCGGGGTTGATCGGCCGCTGCGAACCCGCACCCTGTGTATCCTCATCAGGGTTGCCGATGAGCGGAGACAGGCTGGACTCTGGCAGGCCGGCCGCCACCTGTGCAACGGGGATGCCGGCGGCCGATACGCCTTGTATCTGGGCACCCCCGACGCTCATCGCAAAACTGTTGTCCTGCCGGTGGGAGGGCGGCCGGAGTGTATCCTGAAAATCGGTGAATCGATCAAAGCCAGAGAAGCCCTGCACAATGAAATGACGGCACTGCAGACGATGTCGCGGACGTCTCTGGCCCCCTCTGTTCCCAGGATCCTCGGTGCCGATATCGGAGACGGATTCATCGCCCTTAGCCAGGAGTATCGGGCGAGGAAGGCTGCCATGCAATCGGCCATCCGGACAAAAGCGGTGGAATTCCTGATCGCTCTGGCCCGGATTGATGCAGGGCAACGCCCGGCCGGCGAAATCCTGGCGCCATATCGCCACAGGTTGGACGATCCTGTCGATGGCATCGACCAACAAAAATATGCTGCAAGAAGGAAATTTCTCGATGGGGCGGTTGATTCCGATGTCATGATTGCCGGATCCCGTAGTCATGGCGACTTCGCCCCCTGGAACTGTGCTCTCACGGATCAGGGCTTTTTTGTGTATGATTGGGAGGACAGCTGCGATTGGGACGTCGCGTTGGGTGATGCCTTCTTCTTTGCCACGGCGGCTGCGGCGTATGTGCAGCGTCGTCCCGATCTTGAAAGGGTTGAAAATGCGGCCTTCTCCCTGGCGAGGAATGTAGCGGAAGGAACTGGTCTGGAGAGGGACAAGATCCGGTTCTACTGGAATCTGTGGCTATTGCGGATGGTAGCGAAAAAGGATGCGCCACTCTACCGCCAACTCCTGGAAAACGCGATGAACTGATGAACTCCGGGCGGCGCTTGAAAATACTGGTCTCGGCGTATGCCTGTAGTCCGTTCAAGGGATCGGAACCGGGAGTAGGGTGGGGGGTGGTCACGGCCCTCGCCCGCAATCACGAACTCTGGGTAATTGTCGAGCAGGAAAAATTTCAGAAAGATATCGAGCGGATGGCCGCCGCCGAGCCGGAACTGTGCCGCAACCTGCATTTCTTCTATGTCCGGAAAAAGCGCAACCGTCTCCTGCGCAGGATCTGGCCGCCGTCTTATTACTGGTACTACCGTCGATGGCACAGAGATGCCTTCCGCCTGGCCGCTGCATTGCACCAACGGGTGAATTTCGATCTGGCGCATCAATTGACGATGGTCGGTTTCCGTGAACCGGGATATCTCTGGCAACTGGGTATCCCCTTCGTCTGGGGACCGGTCGGCGGGATGGGTCTCTTCCCCTGGCGATTTCTCCCGGTGGTCGGTTTGTATGGGTTTCTTTATTATCTTGGATACAACCTCTTCAATGTATTGCAGATGCATTTCCTGCCGCGGCCGAGATCGGCAGCCAGGGCCGCCGGTGGCGGGTTGATGGCGGCCACCCCGGAAAATCAGGCCGGGGCCTTGAGGTATTGGGGGGTTTCGAGCACGGTTGTCTGTGAGGTCGGATTGTCCGACGATTTTCCGGTTCAGGCGAGGCCACGGGAGGCCGGAGAGAAACTTCGACTGGTGTGGTCCGGGCAGCATTTGGAGAGAAAGGCCTTGAATCTCGGTCTGCAGGCCTTGGCCCGAGTGCCTGCAGACATTGAGTGCGAGGTCCATATCCTCGGCAGGGGGCCGAAGACCGCAGCCTGGCAGGCCCTTGCCGGCCGGCTCGGCATCGGCCATCGCTGCCGTTTTCACGGCTGGCTGGCCAGGAACGAGGCGCTGACGGTCATGGGAGAAGCGCATGTCATGCTGATCACCAGCCTGCGCGATCTGACCTCGACGGTCACGGTCGAGGCCCTGGCCCTGGGGTTGCCGATCATCTGTCTCGATCACTGCGGCTTCGCCCACGTAGTCGATGGCCGCTGCGGCATCAAGGTGCCGGTAACGTCGCCGGGGCAGGTAGTCAGGGGATTGGCGGCGGCGATCGAACTGCTGGCCCGGGACGAGGGGTTGCTGCGGACATTGGCGGAAGGCGCCCTTCTCAGGGCCGGGGACTTCACCTGGAAGAGAAATGCCGAGGCGGTGAACCGGATCTATGGCGAGCGGCTGCGTCGGGCCGAGGCGGTTTTGGATGCCGGGGGCAGGGGATGAAGATCCTGCTCGTGCACAACTTTTACGGCTCTGCCGCCCCGTCGGGGGAAAATCAGGTCTTTCAGGCGGAGAAGGAGATGCTCCTCTCCCGCGGCCATGACCTCGAGACATTCACCCGTCATAGTGACGAGCTCCGCGGCAGGGGTGTTGCCGGTCTGGTGCTGGGGGCCCTGTCCGCTCTCTGGAATCCCTGGACGGCGAGGGAGATCAGCAGAGTTGTCGATCGCTTTCGTCCCGACATCGTCCATGTCCATAACACCTTCCCCCTCATTTCGCCTTCGATCTTCAGGGCGATCGGCAGCCGGGCGGCCCGGGTCCTGACCCTCCACAATTACCGCCTGTTCTGTCCGGCGGCGATCCCCATGCGCGCCGGCAGAGTCTGCACCGAATGTCTGGACCGACATACCGTTCGACCGGCGGTAGTGCACGGCTGTTATCGCAACAGCCGGCTGGCGACGCTGCCTCTGGCTGTCTGTGTGGCGTTGCACCGGCTGCTTGGAACATGGCACCGGCAGGTTGATGCCTTTATCGCGCTGACTGAATTCCAGCGGGAGCGGATGGTGGCTGCCGGCCTGCCCGCCCGGCGTGTTCATGTCAAGCCCAATTTTTTCCCCGGATCGCCGGCTGTGATCCCCTGGGGAGATCGCCGGCCCTGCGTGGTATTTGTGGGCAGACTCACGGCCGAGAAAGGGGTTCGGACACTGGTGCAGGCCTGGCTGCAGTGGGGGACGGAGGCCCCGGAACTCCGCCTCATTGGCGACGGAGGGCTGCGGTCCGCTCTTGAACGGATCGCCGCCTCGCAGCCGCCGGTCCCGGTTCGCTTTCTCGGTCAACTGGCGGCGGAAGCGGCCCGGGCCGAGATCGCCCGTGCCCGGATGCTCATCCTGCCGTCGCAATGTTTTGAAGGTTTTCCAATGGTGGTCGGGGAGGCCTTTGCCTTCGGGACGCCGGCGGCGGTCTCGAATATCGGCCCGCTGCCGGCCATCGTCCGGCATGGAGTGAACGGGATAGTCTTCGAACCTGCCGACCCCGATTCGCTTCTCCGGCAGGTCCGCCGATTCTGGGACAGGCCGGGATCCTTGGAATCATTGGGAAAGGGCGCGTGCAACGAGTTTGAAACGAAGTACACCAGCGAGAAGAATTACGATGAGCTGATGGCAATCTACCGCCAGGCCATCTCCGCATCTCGAGGCAACTCCGGAAAATAACGGGGAAAGGGATGGAAGACCATGCAACGGAATTGATTCTGGGGTACGCCGTATCCACGTTAACGATCGCCCGGAGTGTGAGGAGGATCGAACGCTGGCTGGCGGATGAGACTGGGCCGAGGACCTTGTATTGCGCCAATCCGCATTCGCTGGTCCAGGCCGAAGATGACCCTGACTTCCAACAGGCCTTGCACGGGGCCGATCTCCTGACTCCGGATGGCTCGGGAATTGTTCTGGCCTCGAAAATTCTGGGCGGTCGAATCCGCGAGCGTGTGACCGGCAGCGATATCTACCGGGGATTGAGCGAGGCCTTGAATGCCGCTGGCGGCCGGAGCTGCTATTTCCTCGGCTCCACCGAGACGACATTGGCGACGATCAGACAGAAGATGGCGCAAGATTATCCTGCTTTCCGCTTTGCCGGCTCCTATTCCCCTCCATTCAGACCGGAATTTACTGAAGAAGAAAACGAGGGCATGATTGAGGCCATCAATGCTGCGGCCCCCGATGTCCTATGGGTCGGCATGACGGCACCGAAACAGGAGAAATGGATCCACCGGAATCGTGACCGGCTGAATGTCGGCTTTATCGGCGCAATCGGTGCTGTCTTTGATTTTTATGCCGGCAATATCAAGCGTTCCCCGTTGCTGTTTCAGAAATGCGGCCTTGAATGGCTCCCTCGTCTGCTGCAGGAACCGCGGCGGTTGTTCCGGCGCAACTTTGTTTCAAGCCCACTCTTTCTCTGGCGGCTGATGGGGCAATTGCTGAAGAAGTAGCGTCCCCTGGCCCCAGGCCTGGCGGCGTTGCCCTACAGCGACGCGTGGGGCCGATTTCTCAGGCCGATGATCCAGTCGTGCACCCTGAGTCGGGCATAGGACACCTGGAATCGTATCCCCCGCAGCAGCCTGTCCGGGAAGGTGAGCTGGCTCATCAATTGGATAAGCCGATAACCAAGAGTATTACGATCGGTAGTGCTCGGAACCGGCGATTGCAGGATCTTCCTGTTGATCCCGTCACAGATCCGTGATGGTTTCAGACTGTTCAGCAGTGTGTCGGATACTGGAGTGCCCATGGATGCCTGGCAGGTTGCGAGCAGGTAAAACAGAGCCTTTCGTGCTCCCCATTGCGTGGCACGGTCCGTCAGACTCTCTGGGTCAGGATGCCACTGGCACCAGACCTCGTGTGCATCAAGGATATTGTGGTTGCAGAAATCCAGATCGCGGAAGGCATGGACCGCCAGGTGGAGCAAGGTGTCTTCCGGCGAGAGCAAGCGTACCGATTCCGAATTGTAGACCGGATGCCGGCGACTGGCTTCCCAGAGCCTCTGCTGATTGATATGGAAAATCGACGGATTGGTCAGGTCCCGGTGGAGTTCGACGGTCGGTATCCCCCCATCCCTGGGAGTGAAGACCCGTTCAAACAATGTATCGTGCGTGGCTGAGCGTTTGTCGCTCAGCAGAACGGGATTCATGGTTCTGCCGAGGATGGCACAGGCATCGTCAAAGCAGTCTCCGGTAACCAGCAGGTCGAGATCTATGCCGAGCCGGGGCGTGTTGTCCGGATACAGGGTGCCGGCAAAGGCAGCCCCCTTGAGCAGGATGACGGGGATATGCGCCTTCTCAAATGCCTCCAGGTTCCTGAGCAGCCATTGCCGATTCGCCAGGTCCTGGGCGACGAGCCGCATCGTCCCGTTTTTCAGTGTGGCAGTCAGTTCGGGGGGGAGTCGACAACGTAGTCCGGTTCGGGCGGTGTTGTGATAGATGAGCGGGAGCAAAGGAGTGATGGCGGGATCGATTGAGGCGGATAGCGGGCGCAGGGCTTCCAGGATATCGATATCATGATGCCGCTCCGGCACCTGCGTCTCTGCAATCCTGCTGATTCTGGCAAAATGAAGCAGCAGGAGATACTCTTCAGGTTTCGAATCACAGCAGGAATGGCCTGTCATTGCCATGGATGGGCCGAATGGTGAAGGGTGGCGTGCTGAGATCGGTATGCTGGTGTGCCTGGGGGGAGGGTTGGAGGGTGTACCGGCAGTTGCTTGGAGTTGCAAGCGGCCGGCGTGGATACCATTACTTCAGGATAATCCACCGTTCCCGTAATACCGTAATGATTTTATTGACACATTCCTGCAAGGGGAGTGTTCCGGTGTCGATATCGATGTCCGGCTGCTGCGGTGCTTCGTACGGCGAGGAGATACCGGTATAATTCTGTATCTCACCGGCCCGCGCTTTTTTGTACAACCCCTTTACGTCACGTTGCTCGCAGATTTCCAACGGACAGTTGCAATAGACTTCGATAACATTCTCGGGGCCGATTATTTCTTTTGCCATGGCCCTGTCGCTCTCCAAAGGCGAAATAAATGCGGTCAGGGAAATGACGCCGGCATCGAGAAAGAGTTTGATCATCTCGGCAATCCGCCGAAGGTTTTCTTTCCGTTCGGGGAGACTGAATCCCAGGTCCCGGCACAGGCCGTGGCGGACGTTATCGCCATCGAAGACATAGGTTCGGCAGCCCATCAGGTGCAGCCGCTCCTCCACCGCGTGGGCGAGGGTTGATTTTCCCGAACCGGAAAGCCCGGTAAACCAGAGGTTGATGCTGCGATGGCCATTGAGCGTCTCGCGACGGGGTCGGTTTACGGCGGCTTTATGACGGATTACGTGAGGACTGGATGGCATAGGTCGATATCGTGCTTGTTCTGAATGGTTGGAAAGATCGAAAATCAGGGACTTCGAATTGCGCGATTATGAAAGCAGATAATTGCGGGAATTGCTAGTCTAATATCTGTGAATCGCGGGCGTCCTTGCCGCTCATGCCGAGAGGGCGAGGACAGGGCGCTGCTGCCTGAAGAATCCGCCCAGGTTGATTTGATCACTGTTGTGCAGCACTGGGTAGAATCCTTCCGAATTGCGCGATACGATATTCCCCGTCCGGTCTGCCGGATGAGCCCGCAGGGTGCGATTCGCATGATGTTGGCAGCAGTCGCCGGCACCCCGGAAAATCGGGCGCAGTGGGTGGTTGAGGTGCGCAATTCGATCAGGACCTGCGCTCCGGCGCCATTCTCCCGGTCCGTCGTGCCCAGGCCAGCCGCCTTCATGGATAAACCTCGGGTGAAACCGCTTACCAGCCCTTGGTGGCCATGATCTTTCTGATCATCTCCTCGTTCTTCTTCTCGACGATCAGCATCTTTTTGGCCTGCGCGGTCTTGATCTTTTCCGTCAAGGCGTTGATGTCGGCCGGCTTTTCCAGGAGATCCATGGCGCCGAGCTTCATCGCCTCGATGCCCTGTTTGATCGTGGCATGGCCGGTCAGCAGGATCACCTGGAGATCGGGATTCTTTTCCTTGAGGATCTTCAGGGTTTCGATCCCGTCCATCTCCGGCATCGCCAGGTCAAGGATGACGGCATCAAACGACCCGGCGGCCACCTTCTCAAGCCCTTCTTTGGCCGATGAGGCAGTCGTCACCTGCATATCCCTCGCCTTCATCCGTTCGGACATCGCCGACAGGAAATCAACCTCATCGTCGATCAACAGTATTTTTTCAGACATATCGTTCTCCCTTGTGGTGGTTGGCCTTTTTTTTGCTCGACCGCACAAATCCATTCATCCCAGACGCAAGGTCAGGGTGTTGCCCGCCGGATCGGTCGCCATCCCGGCCCCGAGGGCGGCACAGACCGCTTCCAGGCCGGCGTCGTTCTGCAGCGGCAACTTCTCGCCGAGACCATCCATGCCGGTGATGTGCAGCAGGGTGGCCGAAGCGGTCTTTTCCGGGATCAGGGTCACCGTCCGGCCGGCGCTGGTCGAGGCGATCGCCAGTTCGAGACAGAGCCAGACCAGGTTTTCGAGCAGAAAGGGATTGCCGGTGAACTGGATCGGCTGGGCCGGTGCCGTCGTTTCAAGTAAGATCCTGCCCATAGCCGCCTTTCTTGCCGCCAGATTGGCGACCAGCACGACCAGGTCATGGAGATCGACCCGGCACTCGAATTGATCGACACTGTGGGCGAACCGATTCATGTTCTTGAGGATTTCGTCGGCCCGGTGGATCTGCTTGGTAAAATTCCGCACCGTCCGGTCAAGCCTGTCGGGATCGATCGGGGATCCACGACGGGCGGCAACTGTCAGGTCTTCGAGCAATCCTGCATTCTCGTTGATGATCGCCAGGACGTTCTTCAATTCATGGGAGATGGAGGCGGAGACCTTGCCGAAAAACTGCAGCCCCGATCCGCCGATACCGTCATACTGTGCGGTCATGTGGTTACCTTGCCTCCAGGGCTTTTTTGATCCTGGCCACCAGGATATCGATATTGATCGGCTTCACCAGGTAGCCACTGGCCTCCGAGGACCCGGCGCGATAGTCCTCCTCCGAGCCGTGACCGGTCAGGAAGATGTACTTCATCCCCGGGCACTGCTTCTCCAGCATCCCTTTCAACTCGATGCCGCTGATGCCGGGCATCTTCATGTCGAGGACCGCCAGGTCGTAGGATTTCCGGGAGGCGAGTTCGATGGCCTCGGCCGCCTTGGTGGCATAGTCGACCTCCATGTTCCTGAATGACAGGCGTTCGGCCAGGGTGGCGACGAATTCCGTTTCGTCATCGACAAGTAGGATGCGCATGATGTTATTTCTCCGCTTTTTTAGGGGGTTGCAGGGGCAATTTGATGGAAAAGGTCGTCCCCTCTCCCTTCGTGCTGGCAACTTTGATTTTGCCGCCCAGTTCCTGAACCAGACCGTAGGTGATCGACAGGCCGAGTCCGGTGCCGCCTGTCTTGGTTTTGGTGGAATAGAATGGTTCGTAGATCTTGCCCAGTTCTTCCTCGGTCATGCCGCAGCCGTTATCGGCGATGTTGACGACGATATGGTCCGGAGCCTCCGGCTGCACGGTGATGACAAGTCTGCCGCCGTCATCCATCGCCGAGAAGGCATTGTTGACGATATTGAGAAAGATCTGCTGCAGTTTGCCGCGGTCGCACTGGAACTCCGGTATATTCGGGGCGACCGCGATCTCGACCGTGATGTTGCGGTATTCCGCTTCCTTGTGGAGAAAACCGAGAACCTCGTTGATGATCGTGCCGATGTTGATCGATTCGAGCGAGACCTCCATGTGGCGGGCGAACCCGAGCAGACGTTTGGTGATGATGCCGCAGCGTTCGACCGAGGAGAGGACCGAATTGATCAGGCCGACGATCCTGGTATCGGCCGCATAGGTGTCGGTGTAGGTGAACAGGTCCTTGATCAGCCCCGCTTTTTCGTTGATGATCGCCAGCGGGTTGTTGATCTCGTGGGCGACCCCGGCAGCCAGCCGGCCGATGGAGGCCAGCTTGTTGGAGTATTCCATCTCATGGAGGATCATCAGGCGACGTTGATCGGCAAGGTACATGTTGTTGACCAGATAGGTCGAAAAGGCGAAGATGACGAGAATAATTACCGAAATGCTGACTGCTAGGAACAGTATAAGCTTTAAACGGGTCTGATGCCAGGACTGCATCATGTCGTTCTTGTGTTTGATGATCATCAGGATATACGGCGAATCGGTGATATAGGCCGAACAGACGATGACCGGTTCGCCGTGTTCGTTTGTGTCCTCCCTGATCTCGGTGTTGTCCGAATACTCCGGGACGGCGTAGGCGATTTTTTCGAAAATGCCTTTCTGGTAGCGGGTCGGGGTCTGGATGATCCCCTCGTGATTGATGAGGAAGGCATCACCGCGGCCGCCCAGTTCCAGGGTGGTCAACAGTTCGTTGAACCGCACGGTGTCGAGGGCGGTACGCAGAATGTAGCTTGAACCGTCGGGGAGGGTGTGTTTGACGGCGATCACCATGTGCGGCACCTTGCGGAAGCCGAGGAACACGTCGCTGATATGGAAGCCTTTCTCCTGGACCTCGGAGCACCAGGCCTGGTCGCTGTAATCCTTGCCCTGAAGGGAGTACGGTCCGACATAGGTGGTCTGGACGCCGTTGTTGTCGATCACCCCGAGGTCGACAAAGCCGCCGTAGCTCTCGCGCAGGTTGTCGAGCAGGATGGCCAGTTTTGCCGGATCGGTCAACTCGGCGTAGGACTTGTCGCGGACGACGAAGCTCAGGGCGGCCAGCCGTTCGCTGAGGAAGGAGGCAATGGTGCGTTTGGCATTGGAGCCGACCCGCAGGGTCCGGAGCAGGTTTTCCGACTCGATCGACTGCTGGGTGACGTTGTAATCGATGGCGGTAATGAGGACCAGCGGGACCAGGGTGACGATCGAGGTCAGCAGCAGCGCCCATTGCCAGATCCTGCTGTAGTTGAACATCTGGCGGAAGGGGCCGGTGGTGATGTTCCGACTGCGGAGAAAATCGGGTTTGATGCGATCGAGAAGGACCGTCATGCGTGCCTCTGGCCGTTGCGGATTGGGAAGGGACGCCGGCTTGTCGCCCGGCCGGCGTCCTCGAAGGAGTTCAGGGGCCGTTACGAAATAACCACTACATGTTCACCCATTTCGTTACGGCCCCTTATGCCGGGAACAACGCTCCACTGTTACGGTTATTTTTTACAACGGCTTAACCGCGTTTTTTCTTGCTGTGAACCTTTTGATTGGCCTTGATCAGGGTCTGGCTGAGCAACTGGATGTCGACCGGCTTCTGGAGGAAGGCGAAGGCCCCAAGTTCCATGCAGATATCCCTGTCTTTGTCGGTACCATGGCCGGTGAGGACGATGACCTCGATATCGGGATTGGTCGCCTTGACCTGGCGCAGGACCTCGATGCCGTCGATGCCCGGCATCTTCAGGTCGAGGATCATCACCTCCGGTTCCTCGTCCTGGATCATGGTGAGGGCCGACTCCCCATCGTAGGCCACCGCCGAGCCCATGTCACGCATGATCAGCCGTTCGGAGAGGGTCTGGACGAAATCCCGCTCGTCGTCGACGAGGAGCACCTTGGAGGGCACCTCGAAGTCGTATTTACGATAGATGTCGGGTTGATAGAATTTTTCCCCGACCTTCGTGACCGCCCCGGCAACCCCCGGTACCTTTTCGACGATCGATTTGAGCTCCTCCTCGAGGCGCGACAGCATCAGGACATTCTTGTTGATGGTGAGGGTGATCTGCCCCTTGTGCGCGTCGACCCCGACATTGTGTCCTTCCTGGGCCAGTTTGACCTCGACCTGGGCGGCAAGCAGAACATCATCGAGGATATTCAGGGAATGCGGGGTCCTGGCGACGACATCGCTTTGCGCCTTGTCGATGATCAGCGCCGCGGCTTCGGCCGGACTGGTCTTATCCATCGGCAGAACGATGTCGTAGAGGGTCGAGGCCCATGGATCCTCGCCCCGTTCCAGCATCTTCAGCAGAGCGGCCAGGTCTTCGTCCTGCTGGCGGATCTGCTGATGGGCGGCCTTATCCGACAGGCCATGCCGCTGCATCGCCACATTGAGTCGGTATTTGATCTCGGCCACCAGGCACACCCTGAGGATGTGGGTGATCTTTTCCGGGATCAGAAAACTTACCGGCCCGGTGATCAGCAACTGGTCATCCTTCAGGATATTGGCCAGGGCGAGGCGGAGGTGGGCGATCGAGCGTTCCTTCTCATGGGTGAAGCGGTTGAAGACCGAGGTCTTGGCGGAGAAGGCGGCCATGATCTTGGCCTCGCTCATCCCCGAGGTCTTGCTGGCGGCGGCCATGATCTCGTTGACATCGACCGTCCGGTAACCGGATGTGGCGGACACTTCCTGGATGACTGCTGACTTGTGGCTGAACGCAGCGCCGACTATGGTTATGACAGACATAAAATCTCCTTGATGTGCACGGTATTAAGCAATGTAGCAGACATTGGTGAGCGGACACTGGCTTTCTTCCGATTTCCTGTGGGCCGACTCATGCACCGCACAGATGGCCCTTTCCATCGTGGAATAGATATGGTCCCGGCCGATCTTCTCGATCAGGTGGGTCCTCTCGAGGACCTCCATGACCGTCTCGTTGACGCCGCTGAAGGAAATATCCATTCCCGCGCTCCTGACGTTTGCCACAACCAATGATAGCACTTCCTCGCCGGAGGCATCAATGTCATTCATGCCGTTGGCGACGATGACGATGTGTTTGAGGTCCTTCTTGTTCTCCATCCGGGCGGTGATCTGGTCCTCGAGGTAGCTGGCGTTGGCGAAGAACAGCGGCCCGTCGAACCGGATCATGTCGATGTACTGGCATTGCCTGAGGCCGTGGACCACCGAGTCGCGCAGGGATTCATCCTCAAAGCGGGAGAGGGAGGTGACGGTCGGTCGCATGCTCTTGTAAAGGAAGACGGCGAGCGACAGACCGACGCCGATCATGATGCCCTTGTCGAGGTGCGGGGCGAAGGCCAGGGTCATCAGGAAGGAGATTACCGAGATGATGCCGTCGTAGCGCTTGGCCTTCCAGGCGTGAATGAAACCGGAGGCGTTGATCAGGCCGATGACCGCCATCATGATGACTGCCGCCAGCACCGATTGGGGCAGGTGGTAGAGCAGCGGGGTGAAGAAGAGGAGGACGAGGGCGACGGTGGCACTGGTGAAGAGGCTGGACAACCCGGTCACCGCCCCGGACTGGAGGTTGACGGCGGAACGGGAGAAGGAGCCGGACACCGGGTAGGCGTTGCTCATCGAGCCGAGGATGTTGGCGAGCCCCTGGCCGATCAGTTCCTGGTTGGGGTCGAGCCGCTGGCCGGTCTTGGCGGCCATCGCCTTGGCGATCGAAATGGCCTCCATGAAGCCGAGCAGCGAGATGATGATGGCGCTGGCCAGCAGATGCGAGATCGCCCGCATGTCGATCGCGGGCACCGACAGGGACGGCAGCCCCTTGGGGATGTCGCCGACGACGGCGCCGCCGCCCATCATCGTCAGCTCGTCGGTCTTGAGCGCCTTGTTGCCGACCTTGATCCGCCAGGTCCGGCCGTCGTTCCCGGCGCCGTCCGGCAACTCGCCCGCCAGGTGGAAGGCGAGACTGCCGTTGTCGCCGGGCACGGCCTGAAACAGCAGGTCGCGCAGTTCCTTGCGGTAGGCGGCGGCCTTGTGGCTGATTTCCTTGATCTCGAGCTGGATGCGGTTGCTCTCGTGCTCGGCGTCGAGGACCGCCATGTTGTCATGGGCCTTTTTGGCCTCGTCGAGGATCAGGGCGACCTCGGTCTGTTTCTTCTCGAGGGCCGGTTTCGCCTCCATTGCCGCGTTGAAGGCGGTGATCATCTCTTTCGCCTTGTCCGACTGGATGGCCGAGATGCCGGCGGTGGTGTCATGCTGGAAACCCATGGCCCAGGCGGCAACCGTGGTCAGGACGACCGCCACCAGGACGTTGGGGACCTTCGGTGCCATCTTCTTGAGGACGAACATCAGGGTGAAGGCGCCGACGCCGAAGATCAGGGTCGGCCAGTGGGTATAGTGGACGGCGCTCTTGCAGACCTCGATGATCGTCTCATAGTGATGCGCCTTGCCGTCGACGTAGACGCCGAACATCTTCTCGAGCTGGGAGGTGGCGATGATGATCGCCCCGGCATTGGTGAAGCCGTTGACGACCGGGTGCGACAGGAAGTTGACCACCAGGCCGAGGCGCAGGGCGCCGAGGAGGAACTGGAACACGCCGACGATCAGCGACAGCAGCAGGGCGTAACCGATATAGCCCTCGCTGCCGGCGGTGGCCAGGGGCGCCAGCGAGGCGGCGGTCATCAGCGACACGACCGCCACCGGCCCGGTGGAGAGCTGGCGGCTCGACCCGAAGAGGGCGGCGATCATCGGTGGCAGGAATGCCGCGTAGAGACCGTAGTACGAGGGCATCCCGGCGAGCTGGGCGTAGGCCATCGACTGCGGGATCAGGACGAGGGCCACCGTCAGACCGGAGAGGAGATCTGCCCGGAAGCTGCCGGAGTTGTACCCCTTCAACCAACTGAGGAACGGAAAGATTTTTGTCAGCATTCACTCCACCTATTCTATTGTTTATTTTCAACCATTCTACGGCAGGAAGCGATGATCTCGCCGTAGAGAGCGCCTGCATTGTACAAGTTGTTGCTTTCCAGCTGGATGATGCCGTCGACCATGGCGAGGATGATCAGGGCCGTCTTCCTGGTCGACAGGTCCTGATTGATCGAGTCGTCCTGTTGACCAAGATTCAGGGCCTTCTCGAAGATGTCGACGAGACAGGTGTAGATGTCTTCGAGGTATTTGCGGCAGACGGGGTTGACCGCCGCCAGTTCGTAGGTGTAGTGGCGCCTCAGGAGGAGAAACCATTCCCGATTGGCGGTGGCGAGATGGAGATGGTAGGCGACGGCGCCGAGCAGCATCTCGAGGCCCGAGGTGAACTGCTCTTCCTGGAAGTAGAGGGAGAATTCGTTGACGATGCCGGTCTTGACGCTCTCGAGGACGGAAACGAACAGATCTTCCTTGGTTTTGAAGTGGTAGAAGATCGTTGCCCCGGCGATGTCGGCCATGCTGGCGACCTCGGCCATCGAGGTGTTGGTGAAGCCCTTGCCGGCGAACAGGGTTGTCGCCATCGACAGGATCGTGCTTTTCTTTGATCTCTTCGGCATCTTGACTGTTCTCGTTCCCAAACTGACTGATCAGTCAGTTAGTACAATACGTGGTTGCCATCGTCAAGAATTTATTTTGCACCGATTGACATTTGTAAACGACAGGGAGTGGTGCCGGGACTCTTTCAAAACATGTTTTGAAATATATACTTATGGGAATGGCCAGGGAATTCCAGTATACTCCGTGCGCTCGTTCCTGGCAGGCACCCGAGCCTGCGTTGGAGGGCTCAATTTTCCGAAATCCCTGATTGCGTATGGCCATTGTCTCCATCATCGTCCCCACCCTGAACGAAGCCGGCAATATCGATCCTCTGCTGGACAGGATTTTCAAGATCCGTGACGCGCTCGCCATCGATCTCGAGGTCGTCTTCGTCGATGATCAGTCGACCGACGGCACCGGCGACGAGATCATGGCATGGCGGGCAGGCTATCCCGTCCGTCTGGTGCGGCGCGAGGTGGATGACGGGCTGGCCGGAGCGGTGATGGCCGGGGCCAGGGCCGCCGAAGGCGAATTCGTGGTGGTGATGGATGCCGACCTCAGCCACCCGCCGGAGGCCATCCCCGACCTGGTAGCGCCGCTTTTTGCCGACAGCCACGACATGACCATCGGCAGCCGCTACGTCGAGGGCGGGTCGATCCCGGGGTGGCCGCTGATGCGGAAGATCTCGTCGAAGCTGGCCACCGTGCCCGCCCGGTTGTTCACCGATGTCAAGGACCCGATGGCCGGGTTCTTCGCCGTTCGTCGCCGCCGGCTGGCCGGCCTCGGCCGCCAGGTGAGCGGCTTCAAGATCGGCTTCGAGCTGCTGGCGACCGCCGAGGTCGATCTGCGGGTGGCCGAGGTTCCCATCACCTTTCATGATCGCTACAAAGGCAAGTCGAAGATGGATGCGGCGGTCATCGGCGACTATCTCCGCCAACTGCTGCAGCTGACCGGCGCCCGCCTGCTGCCGGCGCCGGGCCAGGGGACGTGGGCCGCCCTCGCCATGCTGCTGGGACTGGCCATCGATTACCCGCTGCTCCACACCTTCCTCCAGCGGGGGATGCCGTTCGGCAGTGCCCATGTCCTCAGCGGTCTCGGCGCCGCGGCCGCCGTGTTCCTCGCCCTGCTGGTCCAGCCCGTGCTGCGGCGGGCATCGGCATCCCGTCTGAGCGCGGTGGAAGGCGCAGGATTCTGGGTCGTCGCCTTGCTCGTCGTCTTCCTGCGCGGCGGGGTGATCGGCCTGCTCCACCGCCATGGCGGATGGGACGGGCAGGGCCTGGCCGTGGCCGCCGTCCTGTTTGGCGCCGTTGCCGGTTATCTTGGTAATATGCCCTTCATCTTCACCCGGGAGGAGAGGAGGATCAACCTCGAGCTGCAATGGCGCTGCCTTGGGCTGGCGGTGGTTGCGGTCCTCTTGCTGTTCCGGCTGATCTATGCCGGCCAGTTGGAACTGCTCGAAGAGGAGGCGTATTACTGGAACTACGCCCGCCATCTGGATATCGGCTACCTCGATCATCCGCCGATGGTCGCCGTCCTGATCCGGCTCGGCACCGCGATCTTCGGCGATTCCGAGTTCGGTGTCCGGGTCTGCGCCCTCTTGACCTGGCTGCTTGGGGCCTGGTTTACGTATCGCTACGCCTGCCGGTCCCTTGATCGGACCATCGCCTTCCGCACCCTGCTGCTCTATTCGCTCCTGCCGTTCTTTTTCTGGACCGGCCTGGTGATGACGCCCGACGCGCCGCTGGTGGCCTGCTGGGCGGCCGTTCTCTTCTCTCTGCACCGGGCGCTGATCGGCGGGGACAACAAGGCCTGGCGGTGGATCGGCCTGTGGCTCGGCCTGGGGCTGCTGTCGAAGTACACCATCGCCCTGCTGGGCCTGGCGGCAGTGCTGTTCATGGTGCTTGACCGCCGCGCCCGCGCCTGGTTTTTCCGTCCCCAACCCTATCTGGCAGCCCTGCTTGCCCTGCTGGTCTTTTCACCGGTCATCCTCTGGAGCCTGCGCCACGACTGGGCCTCCTTCGTCTTCCAGAGCCAGGGGCGGATCAGCGAGGTCTCCATGTTCAGCACCCACCGGTTGTTCGGCGGCATCCTGCTCCTCATCACCCCGCTCGGGCCGATCGCCTTGGGCCATTTTCTCCGCCATGGCCGCTCCGTGCTCGGCCGCTTCCTGGCCGCTGACGGACAGGCGGCGGAGCGGGAGAATCGCTTCATCCGGTGCATGGTCCTCGTGCCGCTGGCGGTCTTCCTGGGCTTCAGCCTGTTCAGGGAGGTGAAGCTCAACTGGACCGGACCGCTGTGGCTCGCCCTGCTGCCATATATGGCGATGACCATGCGGGATCTGGGACGGAGGGTGGCGACGGATCGCTTCGTTCGCGCCATGCGACGACTATGGCCGGCGACCGCTCTCGGCGTCATACTGCTGACAGTAGCCGGCCTCCACTATTTCACCCTTGGCCTTCCCGGCGTTCCCAACTTGCGCGGACCGTTCATGATGGGGTGGCGGGAACTGGCCGCTGCGGTCGACAGGGTGGTCGCACAGGTGGAGCACAAGACCGGCACCCTGCCGCTCGTCGTCGGGATGGATCCGTACCCGATCGCCAGCGCCTTGACCTTCTATCGCCGCGCCACGGAGGGCGACACGCTCGCCTGGCATGTCTTCGGCTGGAAGGGGCTGATGTATGGATTCTGGTTCCCCCCCGCCGGTCTCGAGGGCAGGGATATGCTGCTGGTCGCCAAAGACCCGGAGACGATGCGCAATGCCTATTTCCAGCGGTATGTGAACAGGGTGCACAACGTCAGGCAGATTCCGGTCGACAAGAACGGTGCGCCGTTGACCGTCTACCATTATCGTCTGGCCCGGGGGTATCATCACCGGCCCGACCCGCACTGAGTTCACCTCCAATCCAGGCTCCATTGCCTCTGTCACGTGGAGAGTGGTGCCGGCGCGGGGGCAACTGCCGCGATGGGCGCTCCGGCGGTCAGCCGGTGAACTTCCCGTGCTACCCGGACGTTGCCGCGTCGCCCCCGCCGCGGGCCAGGTTGCGCGGATCGAGCAGCCGGCGCAGCCGGGCGGGCGGCAGATCGGTTCTTTCGAGGGCCACTTCGAGGATGGATTTATCCTGCTCGATCGCCAGCTTCGCCAGTTCGGCGGCCTTCAGGTAGCCGATCTCGGGCGTCAGCGCCGTCACCAGGATGGGATTGCGGGACAGGGCCCGGTCGCAGGCCTCGATGTTGACCCGCATGCCGTCGATGGCCTTCTCGGCCAGGGACCCGGCGCTGCCGGCCAGCAGGTCGATGGACTCGAGCAGGTCGGTGGCCACCAGCGGGAACATCGTGTTGAGCTGGAAGTTGCCGGATTGACCGGCCAGCGTGATGACGGTGTCATGGCCGATCACCTCGGCCGCGGCCATGCACACCGCCTCGGGGATGACCGGGTTGACCTTGGCCGGCATGATGCTCGATCCCGGCTGCAGGGCCGGCAGGGTGATCTCGCCGATCCCGGCCAGCGGGCCGGAATTCATCCAGCGCAGGTCGCCCGCGATCTTCATCAGCACCACGGCGACCGTCTTCAGGTGACCGGAGACCTCGACCACGGTATCGAGGCTGCTCAGTCCCTTGAACAGGGAGGGGGCGGAGGTGCAGGGCAGGGCCGTGATCTCCGCCAGCCGGGCAACCGCCGCGGCCGCAAAGTCGGGGTGACAGTTGACGCCGCTGCCGACCGCCGTTCCTCCGAGGGGCAGACGGAGGAGGCGGGGCAGGACATCGCCCAGGCGTTCGCGGCACTCGTCGACCGCGAGCGCCCACGCCTCCATCTCGTCGCGCAGGTAGACCGGCAGGGCGTCCATCAGGTGGGTGCGGCCGGTCTTGATGACGTCCTTGTACTCGGTCGCCTTCCGCCGTATCGAATCGGCCAGCCGGCTCAGGGCGGGATCGAGGAGGGATTTCAGCCCTTCCGCCGTCGCGAGGTGAATCGCCGTCGGGAACACGTCGTTGGTGCTCTGGCCGAGGTTGACGTGGTCGTTGGGCGAGAGGGTGATCCCGCGTTTTCCGGCGATGCTGCAGATCACCTCGTTGACGTTCATATTGGTGCTCGTTCCGGACCCGGTCTGGTAGACCGATACCGGAAACTGGTCTTTGTAGGCCCCTTGAGCGATGTCGTCGGCGGCGTCCCGTATCGCCTCGCCGGTTTCCCGGTCCAGCAGCCCGAGGGCGGTGTTGGTCTCGGCGGCCGCCTGCTTGATTCGGGCCAGGGCCTTGAGGAACGCCCAGGGCAGGGTTTTTTGCGAAATGGTGAAATTGTCGACTGCTCTCTGGGTCTGGGGCCCGTACAGGGCATCTGCCGGGATCGATACGGCACCCATGCTGTCGCGTTCCGTTCGATAGGTGATGGTCGTCATGGCTGGCCTCCGGGTGATTGGGGCATTGAGCTTCTTCATTGACACGGTGTCCGGAACATGGAACTGTTTTTCGCAAAGCTCGCGAAATTCTTGGCACTAAACATATAAGCATCCTGCCCCCGGTGTCACCGGCGATACCGCTAAATTCACCTGCCCTGGAGTGATGTATGGTCGAGTGGTTTCTGTCCCTTTCCCCGGTTGCCCAGGCCCTGGCCGCCACCTGCTTCACCTGGTCGATGACGGCCCTGGGGGCGGGGCTGGTATTCTTTTTCCGGACGATCGACCGCAAGGTTCTGGACGGCATGCTCGGATTCGCCGCCGGCGTGATGATCGCCGCCAGTTTCTGGTCGCTGCTGGCCCCGGCGATCGAGATGGTCGAGGCCGAGGGCGGGACGGCCTGGCTGCCGGCCATGGTCGGATTTCTCTCCGGCGGCGCCTTTCTCTGGGTGGTCGACAAGATCCTGCCCCATATCCATCCCGGGTTTCCGCAAGGTGAAGGACGGGAAGGGGTGAAGACCAGCTGGCAGCGCAGCGTCCTTTTAGTCCTGGCGATCACCCTGCACAATATCCCCGAGGGTCTGGCGGTCGGCGTTGCCTTCGGGGCGGTGGCGGCCGGCTATCCGGCAGCCAGCCTGGGGGCGGCGATCGCCCTGACGATCGGCATCGGTATCCAGAATCTGCCGGAGGGAACGGCCGTTTCGGTGCCGCTGCGGCGCGAGGGGATGTCACGACTGAGAAGTTTTTATTACGGCCAGTTGTCCGGCGCAGTCGAACCGGCGGCGGGAGTGATCGGCGCGATCGCCGTGATCGCCATGCGGCCCCTTCTGCCCTATGCCCTGTCGTTTGCGGCCGGGGCAATGATCTACGTGGTGGCGGAAGAGCTGATCCCGGAATCCCAGGCCGAGAAACATTCGGATGTCGCCACCATCGGCGTGATGCTCGGTTTTGCCGTCATGATGGGGCTCGATGTCGGTCTGGGCTGAGAATTCCGCCGGCTTCGGTGGACGGCTCAGATGCCGCACATGCAGCCGCCGAGCCTGATGATCGGCCTGGCCTCGGCGCAGCAGGCCTGGATGGCGTCTTTGACCAGTTGGAGATTGTCATTGTCGATCCGAAGGCTGTCCTCCCGATCGATGCCGAGGGTGGTGATGACCAGATGGTGCCTGCAGCCGATCCCGGTCCTCTCGAGGATCCGACGGCTGCACCCCTTTTCGCAGCCATCGACAGCCACGACCATGCGGGCCTTGCCGGCGTCGGCGATGGCGGCTGCCAGTCCGGCGGCGATGGCCGCCAGGCTGTACATCCTGCCGAACCCTGCACCGGTCAGCTCGATCACCGCCTGATGGCTCAACTGACCGACGCTGCATGCCCCGGAGCAGGGTAACGGCATGATGCCATCGGGCTGGATCGGGGGGCAGGGGGTGGACATGCTTTTTCCTTGCGGTTGCGGTGTAATTGCGGTGGCCGGGAGAAGCGGTTCCTCACCGGCATGGACGGCTGTATCAGCCAACCGCGTCCATGCCGGACGAGACCCATTGCCGGCTCAGTTTCCTGTTCGGCCGCTCCTCGGACGCCTCCCGTTCGAGACGACGATCAGGCCTTCCACAGGCCGTGCAGATTGCAGTAGGCGCGGGCTGTCACCTTGTCGGCGGAGCAGGCGAAACAGGCGGACGGCTTGTCGCCCGGCTTGAGGTTCTGGCGATAGACCGTGTCGCCGTCAACCAGTTCGATCCACTCGATATAGTGTTCGGCCGTCATCGGATGATCGACGGAACCGACATTGACCTGCCAGCAGCCATCCTTCTTCTCGAGGACCGGAACATGTTTTTCGACCGCCGCATCGGTGGTGTTCTCGGTCATCCTGGCCATCGGCTGGCCGCAGCACACCAGGGACCCGGCCCCGCCGGCAAGCACTTCAACAATATTTCCGCATATCGAGCATTTGTAGACTTCCATTTTTTCAGCCATAGCTTCCTCCAGAGAGTGATGTTGAATGTAAAAAAACCCAACATCACTATACAGGAATCGATGCGGTGCTGTGAAGGAAAAATTAATATTGGTTATCATTTCCCGTTTTCAACGTCCGACAATTCAGCCGCCTCCCTGCACCATGGCAGTCGAAACTTTTGGTCGTATTCCTGCCGAGGAGGCCGTTCGATTGCCGCCGCGGCAGTGCACCGGAGCGGCCGGCTCCGGTCATTTCGGTGTCGCCTGCTCGAGCATGTTCGATTGGGCTGGAAAGTGGGGGGAATGGACGAACGGCGCAGTTTCCCTGTGGTTTCGATCAACTTTTTGTTTGACAACACCGACGAATTGTCTGATTGTTTAAGTGGAGATCTGTCGTGTATGTTTTTAAAATCATAAGGAGAATCTTCATGAAACGAATTGTCGGACGAATCGCCCTGGCGGCTGCCTGCCTTCTGCCGCTGACCTGCACGTCAGCGCTGGTCGCGGCTGACTATGCCCATGAGATCCAGGCCAAGAAAATGACCTTTGCCTGGACGGTCAACGATAAGCAGCTCGAGGTCAAGCTGAGTGCGGATACGACCGGCTGGGTGGCGATCGGATTCCATCCCGCCGATCGCATGCAGGGCGCCAATTACATCCTCGGATATGTGAAGGACGGCAAGGTTTCATTGACGGATGATTTCGGTGACACGCCGACAGGGCACAAACCCGACGACAAGCTCGGCGGGACTGAGGACGTGACCCTGGTCGGTGGATCAGAGGAGAATGGCAGGACCACTATTGAGTTCTCGATACCGCTGGCTTCCTCCGATGTCAATGATGGCAACATTGACAGCCAGGGTGAGACGGTGGTCCTGCTCGCTTATGGACCGGATCGAGACAGCTTCAAGCTCAAGCATAAGTTTCGGACGGCAATGAAGGTGAATCTGACATCAGGTGCGGCGTCGGCACTGTAAAGAGGTGGCCCGTGCGGTTTGCTCTCGGTACACTCGTCTTCATCCTGACCCTGCTGCTGCACGCGGGAGGGGGAGGGCCTGCCTGTGCCCACGGCCCGCCGGCCGATGGGGGGGCGAACTCCGCCGCCGCGGTCGGGAAGGGGGGGCAGGAACACGACTCTGCCCTGTCGATGACGGACGCCAGGGCACCCAAAGAATGGGTCGAGGAGAAAACCGGAGCATATCTGCCGCTGGAGCTCGTCTTTCGCGATGAAGACGGTCGACCGCTCAGCCTGGAGGGGATTGTCGACAAGCCCGTTCTGCTGTTGCCGGTCTACTACTACTGCGCCGGCTCCTGCAGCCGCAATCTGGCCAATCTGGCCATCGCCCTCGGCCGGCTGAAATCGGTGCCGGGCCGGGACTTCCGGGTTGTCGCCGTCAGCATCAACGACCGGGAAAAGAGCGAGGATGCCCGTCGGGCGAAGAAGACCTTCATCAAGCTCGCCGGCGGGAAAATCCCGGAGGGGGAGTGGCGTTTTTTGACCGGTGACAGGGAAGCGATCACCACCCTCACCGCCGCGATCGGCTATCGATTCGAACAGCAGGCCGACGGCACCTTCATCCACCCTTCGGCCCTGGTGGCGGTGGCGAGCGACGGCAGGATCATCCGCTACGTCTACGGCGATTTCATCCCCGGCGATGTCGATATGGCCGTCTACGATGCCGGCCGGAATACCCCGTCGCTTTCGGTCAAGCGCCTGCTCGACATCTGTTTCAATCCCGATCCCAATGCCAGCAAGGGTGTCGTGCTGGCGGTCAAGGCCGGGGTCCTGGCAATATTCGCCGCGTTCACGGCAGCGGTGCTGTTGCTGTACCGGAGGCGGGGCGGAAGACGAGATCGGAACCAGGGGGTTAAGGAATAGGGACAGGATGAAACCATGACCGCAGCGCAATCGTACCTTGAGCAATCTTCACCCCCCGGCCGCACCGGATGGAAGGCGTGGCTGCTGACCCACGACCACAAGCGTCTGGGGCTGATGTACCTGTGGGCCATCCTCTTCTGGTTCGTGCTGGCGGTGATCCTCGGTCTGCTGATGCGGACCGAGCTGATGGGCATGGGACGGACCATCATGGGGCCGGAGGCCTACAACTCGATGTTCACCCTCCATGGGGTGATCATGATCTTTCTTTTCGGTATTCCGGCCATTCCCTCGATATTCGGCAATTTCTTCCTGCCGATCCAGCTGGGTGCCGACGATGTGTTCTTCCCCCGGCTCAATCTCCTGTCCTGGTACCTCTTCATGTTCGGCGGGGGCTTTGCCGTCTTCTCCCTCTTTTCCGGCGACGGCTTTCCCGATACCGGCTGGACCTTCTATGTCCCCTTCAGCATCTCGAGTGCGGGCAATGTCTCGCTGACCGTCACCGCCGCCTTCATCCTCGGCATGTCGTCGATGCTGACCGGCCTGAATTTCGTCACCACCTTTCACCGGATGCGCGATAAGGCCATGGGGCCGATGCAGATCCCGCTGTTCACCTGGTCGCTCTACGCCACGGCCTGGGTGCAGATCCTGGCGACACCGGTGATCGCCATCACCTTCGTCCTGGTGGTGCTCGAACGTTTCCTTTCGATCGGGCTGTTCGAGCCGGACAAGGGCGGCGACCCGCTCCTCTACCAGCACCTGTTCTGGATGTATTCCCATCCCGCCGTCTACATCATCATCCTGCCGGCGATGGGGGTCATTTCCGAGATCATCCCGGCCTTCTCCCGCAAGTCGATCTTCGGCTACAAGGCCATCGTCTACTCCTCGCTGGCCATCGCCATCGCCGGCTCCCTGGTATGGGCCCACCACATGTACTCCAGCGGCATGAGCGATGTCTCGGTGTTCGTCTTCTCGCTGCTGACCTTTCTCGTCGCCGTTCCCTCGGCGGTCAAGGTGTTCTCCTGGGTGTCGACCATGTACAAGGGCTCGATCGCGATGTCGCCGCCGTTTTTTCTCTCCCTCTGCTTCATCTATCTCTTCACGGTGGGCGGGCTCACCGGGCTCGTCCTCGGCGCCGCCGGTACCGACATCCACGTCCACGACACCCATTTCGTTGTCGCCCATTTCCACTTCGTGATGCTGGGCGGCACCGGTTTCGCCTTTTTCGCCGCCCTCCATTACTGGTGGCCGAAGATGTTCGGGGTCATGTACCGCAACCGTCCTGCTTACGTTGGGGCCGTCGCGGCGGCGGTGGGGTTCGTCTTTCATTTCGTGCCGATGCTCATCCTCGGGATGCAGGGCATGCCGCGCCGGTACTACGATTATCTGCCCCAGTACGAGACCGGGAACTTCCTTGCCGGATTCGGCGCCTATCTGCTCGTCTTCGGGCTGTTGCTGATGCTGCTCAACCTGGTGTTCAGCCTCAGAAATCCGCGGACCGCACCAGCCAATCCCTGGGGCGGAACCACGCTCGAATGGTCGATTCCTTCACCGCCCCCGGTGGAGAATTTCACCGATTCTCCGAACATCAAGGACTTTCCCTATGACTTCAGTGAGATAGTAAGTAATTCGAACAAGTGACGGCCGATAAGACAGGGATGTGATGACGACCAGAATCGATGCTACCGGTACCCGGATAGGGATGTGGATATTCCTCTATTCGGAGATCATTCTTTTCGGCGGCCTTTTTGTTCTCTATGCCGTCTATTTTTATGAGTATCCCGAGCTGTTCGCCAAGGGGGGCAAGGAGCTTAACCGGATCATCGGCTCACTCAATACCGTGGTCCTGCTGGTCAGCAGTTTTACCGTCGCCTCTTCGATCACCGCCATCCAGCGCGGGAAGAAGGGACAGGCCATGGGCTTCCTGGCCTTTTCCATCTTCTGCGGCCTCGTCTTCGTGGTGAACAAGTATTTTGAATGGGGGGCCAAGATCCACCACGATATCTATCCCAACTCCGCGACCCTGCAGGACGGCGAACCGGGGCTCAATATCTTTTTCGGGCTGTATTATGTGATCACCGGCCTGCACGGCCTCCATGTCATCATCGGCATGGTCCTGCTGACGGTCAGCCTGATCCTCGTGCTGCGCGGCCGGATCACGGCATCACGCTACGCCCTGCTCGAGAATTCCGGCCTCTACTGGCATCTCGTCGACTTGATCTGGATCTTTGTCTTTCCATTGTTCTACCTGGTCCTCTAGGGCCGGGGTCTTCGCGAGGGAGCGTAGCATATGGAGTCAATCGAAGAACACCGGCACATTATGGGTTATGGGCAGCTGGCCGTCATCCTGGCCCTGCTGCTGGCGCTGACCGGGGTGACGGTGGCGGTGTCCTATATCCATCTCGGTTTCTTCAACGTGCCGCTGGCCTTGACCATCGCCTCGCTCAAGGCCGCCCTCGTTCTCCTCTTTTTCATGCATCTCCGCTTTGAGGGCCCGGTTATCAGGTACTCATTCATCACGACCGTCCTGTTCCTGGCGATCATGATCGGTTTCACCTTCTGGGACGTGGCCTTCAGGTAAGGGAGGGCGGTACATGAGTCCGGCACACAGCGTCGACCTGGCATTCTGGTACATTTTGGGCATTTCCCTGGTCCTGCTCCTCGGCATCACGGCGGTGATGGTGATCTTTGTCGTCCGCTATCGGCGCAGCCGCCATCCGGTGCCCGGGGATATCCGGGATAACCTCGCCCTCGAGCTGGTGTGGACGGTCATTCCCACCCTGATCGCCCTGTCGATGTTCTACATGGGGTGGAAGTCCTATATCAGCCTGCGCACCGTGCCGGAGGATGCGATGCAGGTCGAGGTGACGGCCCAGATGTTTTCCTGGATCTTCACCTATGAAAACGGCAGGGAGAGTGAAAACGAGCTGGTGGTGCCCCTCGGCCGGGCGGTCAAGCTCAACGTCTCCTCGGTGGATGTCGTCCACAGCCTCTATATCCCGGCCTTCCGGATCAAGATCGATGCCGTGCGCGGCATGACCACCTATGCCTGGTTTCAGGCCGATGAGCAGGGCGAGTATGATATCCAGTGCACCGAATACTGCGGCACCGGCCACTCGGCGATGACCGCCAGGTTGAGGATCGTGCCGGAACAGGAATACCTGGCATGGCTGGAAGCGGAGGAGTGAACATGGTGCCGGACAGCGATTGCCCGGTTGAGGATTCCTGCAGTTGAAGGAGTGGCCATGATCATGCCACAGGGATCGATCGGACAGGCCCCATCCAGCATCCCGGTCAAGATTGGAGCCAGGGTGCGCCTGGCCAAGGGGAAGCTCAGCCTGATGCTTGGCTTCTCGTCGATGCTCGGTTTCCTGCTGGCCTCGCCCCAGGCCCCGCCGGTCTTGCTGCTGCTGGTCGGTGGTGTGGTGCTGCTGGCCGGTGGGGCGGCGTCCTTGAACAGTCTGCAGGAATGGCGTCAGGACCGCCTGATGCGCCGGACGATGTTCCGTCCCCTGCCCCAGGGAGAGCTGAACCCCGGTCAGGCCCTGCGGCAGGCGGTGCTGCTGATCGGCTGTGGTCTGCTGCTGCTGTCGTTTGTCCCCGGCCCGCTGCCGGTGGCGCTCGGCCTGCTTGCGGTGGTGCTGTACAATGGGGTCTATACCCCGCTCAAGGCTAAAACGATGCTGGCGCTGGTCCCGGGGGCAGTATGCGGCAGCCTCCCGGTGGTCATCGGCTGGATTGCCGGCGGCGGCCAGGCCGGCTCACCGGTCCTCGGTGCACTGATCTCGTTGCTGGTCCTCTGGCAGGTGCCGCATTCCTGGCTGGTATCACTGATCTACCGGGACGACGTCGCCAGAAGCCGGATGCCGCAACTGCTCCATCACCTGTCCGAGCCGGCCATGCGGCGGCTGCTGGTGCCCTGGGTTTCGGCCCTGGCGGCGACGATGATGCTGTTCACCCTGCTGCCTCTCGGGTTGAATGCCACCGCCCGGACGGTGCTGCTGTGTGCCGCGATCCTCCTGGCACTGGTCTTTCTACTCCAGGTATTTCTCCATTATTCGCTCAATTACAGGACGTTATTCATCTTCCTCAACCTGATCTTTATCCTTTTCATCCTGATCGTCTGTGCCGCGAGGATATCCCTTCCCTCGGTTGCCGGCCATCCCTTGGGGAATATCGTCTGACCGGAGGGATTTTGAACTCTCCACCGGAGAGGAACAGGGACATGGCGATGTCCTGCCGACCTGCCTGAGGCGCCGGCGCCAGTTAAAAATCTGCTCGCAATAAAACTGATAATCGTTATTGTCTATTGGAACATATCCGGACCCTGAATCGCTCATCAGCGGGAGGCTATTCCAATGGGAAAAAAAGACAAATGCTGTCACAGTTTTGAAAAAAAGGGAAAATGCTGCAAGGGATGTCCCCTGAAAGATGAAGTTGAATCGGAAAAGAAGGGGAAGAAAAAAAACAAGGATCAGAAAGATAAAGATAAGAAAGACAAGAAAAAGAAGGATAAGAAAAAGAAATAAACGTCCGTGCGCCGAGGCGTGGTGCCCGAACGCATGGACGATCAACGGAGAAGGAGGAAGGAATGATCAGCGACAAACTCAACGATGCCCTCAACGGTCAGATCAATGCCGAACTGTACTCGTCGTATCTTTATCTGTCGATGTCGGCCTGGTTCAGCGCCAGGAGTCTGCCCGGGTTCGCCAACTGGATGCGCTGCCAGGTCCAGGAAGAGCTGTTCCATGCAACCAAGATGTTTGATTACGTCAACGAACGGGGCGGCACGGTGGTCCTGGAGGCAATCGCCAAACCGGACGACACGTGGGACTCACCGCTGACGGTGCTCAAGCAGGTGGCCAGGCACGAGGCTCATGTCACCAAACTGATCAACGACCTCGTCAACTGCGCCCTCGACGAGCGCGATCATGCCTCGAACATCTTTCTCCAGTGGTATGTCACCGAGCAGGTGGAAGAGGAGGCCAGTGTCGGCGAGGTTCTCAACAAGTTGAAGATGATCGGCAAGGATTCGGCCGGGATGTTCGCGATGGACCTGGAGATGGGCAAGCGGATCTTCACCCCGCCGGTCGCGGCCTGAGGCAGCGATAATCGAAGTGGGACAGGCCGCGGTCACCTGCGGCGGCAGTTTTTTTGGAGTGGATGAAGATGATCATAGAGTGGGGATACTTTCGCAGCGGCTGAGCGTCCTGCCAGAAGGCCCGGGCGGCCCTCGATCAGGCTGGGATCAAGGTTGATGAAGTGGTGGATGCCAGGAAAACGGTATTGCAGGGAGATGCGGCCTGGCACCTGGTGGCCGGGGCCGACCAGATCGTGGTGGCCGCCGGCGGGAAGATCGAAGAACTGCTGCCGGCGAAGGCGGCCAAGGACGAAATCCTGGCCAGGATCACCGGTCGTACCGGCAACCTGCGGGCGCCGGTGCTGCGCCGCGGCCGGGTCTTCTATATCGGCTACAACGACGCGCTGTACGCCCTGATTACATCCTGACCGGCGCAGGGGAGGGAGGGAGTGGCCCTCTCCTCCCCGGTTCCGGTCGGTGATATCAATCTACCTTCCAGAACGCCTCCTTTTCGGCGCCGCAAAGGGGGCAGACCCAACCGTCGGGCAGTTGTTCCCAGGGAGTACCCGGGTCAACGCCGTGTTCAACATCGCCTTCTGCCGGATCATAAATGTAACCGCACGGGCATTCCCATTTGTCCATGATTGCTTCCTCCCTGTAGGTTTGTGGAACACAAATAAAAGAAAATGATAATCATTACTGATTATCATTGATTATACCGGATGGGAATCGGATGTCAACAGGATAATGCAGGTTGCAGTTCACCCCGGAGGTGATCGGTCGACCGCGATCCGGGGTTGATGGCGACCGGGGGTCAGCGGCCGCCGTCCTCGTCGTCGGTCGGCACCGGGTAGCCGCTGCGCCGCAGGATCTCCTTCGATGGCACCAGGGCGGTGGCCGTCGCCGAAACGATGTTGCCGGCCACCCCGGGGCCGTCGCCGGCAACGAACAGTCCCTTGATCGCGGTTTCGAGGTGGTTGTCGGTAGTGATCTGGGTGGCGAAGAATTTGATCTCCGGGGCATAGAGCAGGGTCTCGTCGTTGGCGACCCCGGGGATGACCTGGTTGAGCTGCTCGAGGCCGTCGACCAGATTGGTGAGGATCCGCTCCGGCAGGGCCATGGCGATATCGCCGCAGGTGACGTTCTTCAGGGTCGGCTCGATGTAGCTGTTGTGGACCCGGTTCCAGGTGGAGCGGCGGCCGCGGGTCAGGTCGCCGTAGCGCTGGAGGATCGGTTTGCCGCCGCCGATCAGGGTCGACAGCCGGCCGATCGATTCGCCGTAGGCCTGGTTGTCCTCCACCGGGTCGGTCAGCACCACCTTCGACAGGAAGGCGAAGTTGGTGTTGTCGGATTTTTTGTCCATATAGGCGTGACCGTTGACGCAGACGAAGTCCTGGTAGTTTTCCAGCGCCACATAACCGCCGAGGTTGGTACAGAAGGTGCGGGTCTGGTCGTCGTATTTGGTGGTGCGGACGAAGAAGGTCGGGTCATAGATGATCGAGCACAGATCCTCCATGATCTCGTTGTGGACCTCGACCCGCACGCCGACCTCGATCCCGCGCTGGGACAGCTCGATGCCATGGCTGCGGGCGACCCCGCCGATCCACTCCGCCCCGACCCGTCCCGGGGCAAGGATGACGTTAGCCGCCTCGTAACTGCCGTGGTTGGTGACCACCCCGGTGACGGCGCCGCCGGCGACCACCACCTCACGCACCTCCTCCGAGTGGTGGAAGGTGACACCCCGGTCGCGGACGTAGTCGGCCATCGCGGCGATATGGCCGGGCAGGTTGTCGCTGCCGAGATGCTTCTGCTTGATGATCAGCAGCTCGATCCCCTGCTTGCGCGCCTGCTTGCGGATCGCCATGGCCTTCTCCATGTCGGTGGGGAAGACCTTGCCGTCCATGCCGAAGCGGTTGTAGATGCGCTCGGTCTCGGCGATCAGCCGGATTGCCGCCGAGGTCTCCATGAACTGGGTCAGGTCGGTCTTGCCCAGCTTGTGGATGAAGTTGAGCTTGCCGTCGGAAAACAGTCCCGCCCCGCCGATGCCGCACAGGATGTTGCAGGGCCGGCACTTGATGCAGCCCGCGTCCTTGATCGGACACTTCCGCTTGAGCGGGGCCTTGCCCTTTTCGATCAACAGGACGTCGAGCCGGCTGTGTTCGCTCAGGTAATAGGCGGCGAAGAGGCCGGCCGGGCCCCCGCCGACGATGATCACGTCAAACTGTGTCTTGATTTTCTTCATTATTTCGACTTGATGAGGGGCGACCGGAGGCCAGCCTTATTCCTTGGCCGGTGCCGCCTGAGTCTCGGCGGCCTTGGGCACCTCGATTGTCGCCATGCCGAAGGCCAGCCGCACCTTGTTCTCGATCTCGGTGCACATCTCGGGATGATCGGCGAGAAAACGCTTGGAGTTTTCCCGGCCCTGGCCGATCCGTTCCTCGTTGTAGGAATACCAGGCCCCGCTCTTGTCGATGATCTCGTGCTCGGTGGCCAGGTCGAGGATGTCGCCGGCCTTCGAGATCCCCTCGCCGTAGACGATGTCGAATTCGGCTGTTTTGAACGGCGGGGCGACCTTGTTCTTCACCACCTTGACCTTGGTGCGGCTGCCGATGGCCTCGTCGCCCTGCTTGATCGTGGCGATCTTGCGGATATCGAGGCGCAGCGACGAATAGAACTTGAGGGCGTTGCCGCCGGTGGTGGTCTCGGGATTGCCGAACATCACCCCGATCTTCATCCGGATCTGGTTGATGAAGATGAGGATGGTATTGCTGCGACTGAGGACCCCGGTGAACTTGCGCATCGCCTGGGACATCAGTCGGGCCTGCAGGCCGACATGGGCGTCGCCGACGTTGCCGTCGATCTCGGCGCGGGGGACCAGCGCCGCCACCGAGTCGATGACGATGACATCGACGCCGCCGGAGCGGATCAGGATCTCGGCGATCTCCAGGGCCTGCTCGCCGAAGTCCGGCTGCGACACCAGCAGGTTGTCGACGTCGACCCCCAGCCGCTGGGCGTAGGCGGTGTCGAGGGCGTGCTCGGCGTCGATGAAGGCCGCCGCCCCGCCCCGTTTCTGGGCCTCGGCCACCACGTGGAGGGCCAGCGTGGTTTTGCCCGACGATTCCGGCCCGTAGATCTCGGTGATCCGGCCCTTGGGAAAACCGCCGACGCCGAGGGCGATATCGAGGCTGAGGGCGCCGCTCGGGATCACCGGAATCGGTTCCGTCACATGGGTGCCGAGACGCATGATCGACCCCTTGCCGAACTGCCTCTGGATCTGGCTGATTGCGTTGTCGACGCTCGTCGATCTGTCCTTGCCGCTTTGTCCCGGTTGCTCTTTGCTGCTGTTTGCCGCCATGTTGTTCTCCAGAATAATGGATTGAAGGGGATACATTCCCGCACGGGAGTCATGCCCCGCTCTGCGCAGGAAGTCCCGATCGTAGTTGATGGTTCTTACCGATCATGTCCCGGTGGTCTGCAGCAGGTACTTCCGCACCAGGTCGAGCCCGGTCTGGGCCGTTATCTCCCGGATCTGCTGCCGATCGCCCTTGAACAGGAAGTGGGTGGCCCAGGTGCCCTCGGCGGTGGCGATGCCGATATAGACCGTACCCACCGGTTTTTCTTCCGAACCGCCGGTGGGACCGGCGATTCCGGTCACCGACAGGCCGATGTCGGCTCCGGTCCGGTTGCGGATGCCGCCGGCCATCGCTTCGGCGGTCTCGCGGCTGACTGCTCCATGCACGTTGAGGAGGTCTTCGGGGACATCGAGAAACCGGGTTTTCAGTTCGTTGGCGTAGGCGACCACCCCGCCGAGGAAGTAGTTCGAACTGCCGGCGATCGTCGTCACTTTTTTCGAGATCAGGCCGCCGGTGCAGGATTCGGCCACCGCCAGCCGCCGCCCGGTCTGCTGCAGCAGGCCGCCGGTCACCGACTCCATGCAGTCCCGGTCGTAGCCGTAGACGGCGTCGCCGAGCACAGTATTAATGGCTTTGCAGGAAGATATAAAGAGTTTTTCGGCGCTGTGGTTCTGTTTGTCACGGATGATCAGGCTGAGGTGGACCTCGGGGAAAACCGGGTAATAGCCGATATGGGCGTCCCGGCTCAGGTCGAGGGTGCTGATGCGGCGGTTGACCTCGGACTCCGGCAGGTTGAAGATCTTGAACACCCGCTGGTAGGTGGTGAGATAGTGGTCCTTGTGCCAGGTGGCCAGGCGCGGCAGCACGTATTCGCGCAGGAGCTGCTTCATCTGGCTGGGGATGCCGGGCAGGAAGAAGATCGGTTTTTCGTCGTGGATCAGCTGGTAGCCGGCCATGCGCGATTGGGGGTTGAGGACCTCGGCGCCTTCGGGCAGCCACGCCAGCTTCTCCAGTTGGCCGACGTGGGCCGGGCTGATCTCGTCGAGGTGGGTGCGGACGATCGACAGGACCTCGAGGTTGGGCAGGGTCGGGCGATTCAGGGCCTTCGACACCGCCTCGTTGGTCATGTCGTCGTCGGTCGAGCCGAGCCCACCGGTAACCAGCACCGCGTCGACCTCGCTGATCGCCTTCTTCAATGCCTCGCCGATCAGCGCCGGGGTGTCGCCGATGGTATGCATCGCGTGGATCTCGTACCCGGCCTCGAACAGCTGGCGGGCGGCGTAGCCGCTGGTGGTGTTGAGGATCCGGCCCGAGGTCAGTTCGTCGCCGATGGCAATGATCTCTACCTTCATCCCTGACATACCTCCCCCCGAAGGATAGTGTTTTCCAGGTGCTGCAGTTCGACCATAACGATAGTGTCCATCAGCGCATCCTCCCCGGCGATCACCACCGGGACGTAGTTGTCGGTGAACCCCCGCAGCAGCCCGTCGCCGGTCCGCTGGGTCTCGACCAGGATCGGCAGTCTCCTGCCGAGCTGGCGACGGTAAAAGGCCAGTTTTTTCTGCTCTCCCAGGGCCATGAGCTCCGCCACCCGCCGCGATTTGTCCTGCTTGGCCACCTTGCCGCGGAAGGTCGCGGCCTCGGTGCCGGGACGGTCCGAGTAGGGAAAGACGTGGAGGTAGGTCCAGTCGAGGCCCTCGAGAAAGGACCGGGTCCGGGTGAAATGGGCCTCGGTCTCGCCGGGAAAACCGGCCAGGACGTCGATGCCGATGGCGGCGTCGGGAAGATACTGGCGGCACAGGGCGATGACCTTGGCGAAGCGGGCGACCGTGTAACGGCGGTTCATCCGGCTGAGGATCTCGTCGTCGCCCGATTGCAGCGGGATGTGGAGATGGGGCATGAGGTTGGGGCGGGCGGCGACCAGCTCGAGCAGTCGTTCGTCGATCTCGATCGGCTCCAGCGACGAGATGCGGAACCGGATCTCGGGCAGGGCGGCGGACAGGCGGTCGAGCAGACCGGGCAGGGGCGGGCCCCCCACCAGGTCGCGGCCGTAGTAGCCGAGGTGGATGCCGGTGACGACGATCTCCTTGTGGCCGGCGGCGGCGAAGATCGCCGCCTGTCGCACCACCTCGTCCGCCGGCAGGCTGCGGCTGGGGCCGCGGGTGAACGGCACGATGCAGTAGGAGCAGTAGCTGTCGCAGCCGTCCTGGACCCGGAGGAAGGCCCGGGTCCTGGCCCCGAAGCGGCCGACCGGCAGACGGGTGATCTCGGTGGCGGCCATGATGTCGCCCATCAGCCGCTCCGGCAGGTCGCCGTCCTGCAGGGCGGTCTGGACCAGTAGATGCTTGTCGCTGTTGCCGACGATGGTGAAGGAGCGGTCGGCCAGTTCCGGCATGTCGGCGATGGTGGCGGCCGCCGCCTCGGCGTAGCAGCCGGTGACGATCAGCCGGGCCTCCGGACTGTGGCGCAGGGCCTGGCGGATCGCCTGCCGCGATTGGGCCCCGGCCTTGGCGGTGACGGCGCAGGTGTTGATGACGATCAGGTCCGCCGGATGTTCGCCGCCTGCCGTCCAGCCGGCCTTCTCGAAGCCGGTGCGGAACGAGGCCGACTCGTACTGGTTGACCTTGCAGCCGAGGGTGATGATCTGAACGCTGTGCATGTGCTTACCTGGAGATGACGCCGCTGCCGACCACCTCGTCGCCCTGGTAGAGGACGGCGAACTGGCCCGGGGTGACGGCCCGTTGCGGGAGATCGAAATGAAGCCGGGCCCGTAGTTCGCCTGTGATCTCGAAGGTCGCCGCCGCCCCGCGGTGGGTCGAGCGGAGGCGGACCTCGAAGCGGTCGCCGCTTTCGGCCGGTGTTCCTGCCAGCCAGTGCAGATCGGCGATCTCGACCTGCCGCTGCAGCAGATCATCCTGCTTGCCGACGACCAGGCTGTTGGTTGCCGGGTCGAGACGGACCACGTACCAGGGGCTGCTGTCCGGCAGCCCCAGGCCCCGGCGCTGGCCGACGGTGTGGCGGAAGAGGCCGCGATGGCGGCCGATCTCCAGCCCGTCGACGGTGAGCACCGGACCGTCGGCAGCCAGGTCGGGCAGGCGGCGGAGAAGGAAATCACCGACGCTTTCGGCGCCGAGGAAGCAGACATCCTGGCTCTCGGCGCCGGAGAAGCCGGTAAAGCCATGGGCGGCGACGAAGGTATAGGTCTTCTCCTTGGTCCAAGCGCCCAGCGGCAGCCGCAGGCGGCGAAGCTGCGCCTGGTGAAGCCGGGCGAGAAAGTAGCTCTGATCCTTGTGCCGGTCGACCCCCCGGTGCAGGTGGAAGACGCCGTCCCGCTCGACGATCCGGGCGTAGTGGCCGGTGGCCATGGTGTCGACCCCGGCTGCCGTCATCGCCGTCAGCAGCAGGCCGAACTTGATCTCGCGGTTGCAGACCAGGCAGGGGTTGGGAGTGAGGCCGGAGCGGTAGCTGGATGAAAAATAGTCGAGCACCCGCTCCTCGAACTGGCGGCGCAGGTCGACGGTCGTCAGGCCGATGCCGAGGCGGTCGGCGATTTCCTCCACCCGGGCGAGCTGGCGCGGGTAATCGGGCTGGGCCAGGTGCATGAAAAAGCCCTGGACAGCATGGGTTTTCTGCAGCATGATGGCACAGGCGGTCGAGTCGACGCCTCCGCTCATGGCTATGCCGATCTGTATTGCACTCACCGAATTCCTTGTCCGTCGCGGCTGTATATCGTACTGTAGCAGGTTCAATCGGCGCTCTATCGGCCGGAAAAATCAACACATTATAATACTGTAGGATGAACGAAAAGGAAAGTGGCAAAGGCCCTCGCCCGGTCCTGCCGGAACTGCTGGCCCCGGCCGGCAATTACGAAAAACTGGTGACCGCCGTCCACTACGGCGCCGATGCCGTCTACCTCGGCGGCCGCCGCTTCAGCCTGCGGGCCAAGGCCGGCAATTTTGACGCCGAAGCGATGCGCGAGGGGGTTCGATATGCCCATGCCCACGGAGTCAAGGTCTACGTCACGGTCAATATCCTTGCCCACAACGACGACCTGGCCGGACTGGACGGGTATCTCCGCGAACTGGGCGCCATCGGCGTCGACGCCCTGATCATCGCCGATCCGGGGATCCTGATGCGGGCCCGGACCCTGGTGCCGCAGTTGCCGCTCCATCTCTCGACCCAGGCCAACGTCACCAACCGCCTGGCCGCCGCCTTCTGGCTGGGGCAGGGGGCCGTCCGGCTCAATCTCGCCCGCGAGCTGTCGCTTGCCGAAATCCGGGCGATCCGCGGCGCGGTCGCCGGCGAGCTCGAGATCTTCGTCCACGGGGCGTTGTGCATCTCCTATTCCGGGCGCTGCATGCTGTCGAACTACATGACCGGCCGCGATGCCAACCAGGGCCACTGCGCCCATCCCTGCCGCTACAGCTACGCCCTGGTCGAGGAAAAGCGGCCGGGCCAGTACTTCCCGGTCGAGGAGGACGAGCGCGGCACCTATATCTTCAACGCCAAGGACCTCTGCCTGCTCGAGGCCCTGCCGGAACTGGCGGCCGCCGGCGTCGACTCGCTGAAGATCGAGGGGCGGATGAAGTCGATCTTCTATGTCGGCGGGACCGTGCGGGTCTACCGGGCGGCGCTCGATTTTCTCGGCGGCCTGCCGGCGGAGGCGTGGCGGCGGCCGGAGGCGATCCGGCTGCCGGAGGTGCTGATGGAGGAACTGCTGAAAACCGGCACCCGCGGCACCAGCGACAACTTCCTGCGCCAACGGCCCGGGGCCGACGAGATGCTGTACCAGACGCCGCGGGCCACCCAGCCCTGCGAGCCGGTGGCGGTAATCCGCCGGGCCGGCGACCAGCCGCTGGTCGAGGCCCGCAATCCCCTGGCCAGCGGCGAGGCGGTCGAGTATATGGGCCGGGGAATCGCGGTGTTGCCGCTCAGGATCGCGGCGATGCACAACGAGCGCTGCGAACCGCTCAGCCGCGCCAACCCCGGGGAGCGGGTCGTCCTCACCACCGACCCTCCGCTGGCCCGGGGCGAGGTCAACGGCATCCTGCGGCGGACGAGGTGAGGCCGGTCATTTTCGCGTCTGATTATCATTGAACTTAAGCCTTTGTGAGCAGGTGCTGTTTCGAATCCCTACTCCTCCGCCATATCGACGATAGCGCCACCACACTTGCCCTCCGTTCAGGGCCGGGTTCGGGTTGCGACCATCATTCCATTCTTGTCTCCCTTTGGGATTATTGCATAATGGGACGTGTATGTATCCCCTGAATTCGTTCGCCAGCGTTGCACCGATGGTGTTTGAAGCGTTGAGAACCGGCTGGTGTTGGGCCGCATCTGACAGCGGTGGCCGGCCGGCAACGTCACTGCCGAGCCGTCGGCCGGTCGCGCCGCTGATCGTCACAGTTCTGCTCGCGCTCATCGTCCTCTGTGGGTGCGGAGCCGGGCATCCCTCTGCCGGCACCGGCGCACCCGCCCACCTGGTTGTTCTCGGCGATCCCCATCTGCCCGGTAACAATCTGGCCGCCAAGCGGGCGGTGCTGGCGCGGATCAATTCCTGGCGGGATGTCGCCCTGGTCGTTGCCGTCGGCGACCTCACCGAAAGGTACGGCACCGATAGGGAATATGCCGCCGCCGCTACCTATTTCCGCAACCTGCGCCACCCCCTGGCCGCGATTGTCGGCAACCACGACTATTGCTTCCAAACGCCTTATCCGCTTGTGGCCAGAGGGTATGTCCGTGCCCCCTTTGTTTTTCAGCAGGCGAAGCTGGCCAAATTCCGGCAAACCTTCGGCCTTAACCAGCACTACTACAAGCTGGAAATCAACGGTTACCTGCTCCTTTTTCTCTCCACCGATCATGACCGTGTTGGCACCGGCATCGGCGAAGCGCAACTGGCATGGCTCCGCATTCAGCTCCTCCGGCACCGCAACCAACCAACCATGATCTTCGCCCACCCTCCGCTTCACGGGACCCAGACCAGATTCAGGCACTATGTCAATCGTCCCAATGCCGTCATCCAGCCGGCGGCCTGGATGCACATGCTCCTGATCACCAACCCCCAGGTCTTTCTCTGGGTGTCCGGTCATACCCACACCCCGCCCACTGAAGCCAGCTATGCCTCCTTCATCAACATCTACGCCGATCGGATCATCAATATTCACAATAACAGCATGAAGGGCGACACGATCTGGACCAACTCCCTCTACCTGTATCCGAATCGGGTCCAGGTCCGCACCTTCAACCATCGTGAAAACCGCTGGCAGGCCGAGTTTGACCGCACCATCCTCGTGCCGCCCCCGCGCTGACCCGGCGCGGAAAAGTTTCAAAAACGGCGGGGGACACAGTTTCAGTGATTGAATTTAATTGTGGATTGGTCATCGATAGGTTCACGGTAGATATCTCAAGTCAAGGGAGATCCAATATTTTGAACGATTAGGAGCGGCAAGTTCAATCTGCCTTTATACCGGATAGTACCGGTAAACTTCTCACTAGCGGGCAGCTGGTCAGCTTCAAGAATTAATCCGGCCCCTTTCGCGTATTCCGATTCAAAGTTTACTGAAATCCACATGAAATGACGAAAAGCCAGAATATGCTTTTCGATTAGCTTGGTAGTCATCAAGCTTTTTTTAAATAATTCTTGTCATTTATTCCTATGGCACTATAAAGAATTGGATAATTTCTTGAGGAGCAACTGCGCATTTTTCCCGAGGTCATTGTGCTGCAATCTCGTGCGCCAAAGAGGTAAATCAAATTTAGAGTAAAATTACACAAAGTTATTTTGGAAGATATACCATTCGCTCACTATCAATCGAAATATTTTGCCCATGAGTTAACGAAGCGCTATCCGCCTGACAGCGTAGAAAAACTCACCGGCGCCGTGGCGAGTGCTCAGGTCGATCTCAACCCGCATCAGGTCGATGCGGCTCTCTTTGCCTTTCAGTCACCGCTGTCGAAAGGGGCCTTGTTGGCAGACGAGGTTGGGCTGGGCAAAACCATCGAAGCCGGTCTCGTCCTTTCGCAAAAATGGGCCGAACGCAGGCGACGTATCCTTATCATCACCCCTTCCAACCTTCGCAAGCAATGGTTCCAGGAGCTTGCCGAAAAATTCTTTTTTCCCTGCCGCATTCTTGAGGCCAAATCCTACAACGCCTCCATGAAACAGAGACAGTTTCGGCCATTTGAGGCGCCGGAAATCGTCATCTGTTCCTATCAGTTCGCCAAGAGTAAGGCTGAGGAGGTCCGGGCTCTTCCTTGGGATTTGGTGGTGATTGACGAGGCGCACCGGTTGCGTAACGTCTATAAACCGTCGAATGTCATCGCTAACACGCTCAAGGTTGCACTGGCCGGCAAGGACAAGTTACTACTCACCGCCACGCCCTTGCAGAACTCCCTGTTGGAGTTGTTCGGGCTGGTCAGTTTTATCGATGAGCATACCTTCGGCGACCTGAAAAGTTTCCGCGAACAGTTTACCAATCTCAATCAGGAACAGGTATTCGAGACGCTCAAGGCACGGCTCAAACCCGTTTGTCATCGCACCTTGCGCCGGCAGGTCACGGCCTATATCCCTTTCACCAAACGCTTGCCTCTCGTGGAAGAGTTCACCCCGGAGGAAAGCGAGGACCGGCTGTATCATTTGGTCTCCGAGTACCTGCAACGAGAGAATCTGCAAGCCTTGCCCATTGGTCAGCGGTCCCTGATGACCTTGGTGCTGCGCAAACTTTTGGCTTCGTCTACCTTTGCCATCGCCGGGGCGCTCACCTCCATCTCTAACCGACTCAAGGCCAAGCTCAGTAAGGCGGAACCGGCCCGGCCTTTGGAGGAGGAACTGGATGAAGATTACGAAGCGTTGGATGAAACCATCGAGGAATGGAGCAATGGCGAATCCGTTGAAACGCTGACTGAGACGGATCGAGCCGCCATTGAACAGGAAATAGCCGATCTCGATGCCTTCGCCGCCTTGGCCACCTCCATCGAACACAACGCCAAGGGCAAGGCCCTGCTCAAGGCTTTGGCCATTGCCTTTGCCAAGGCCCTCGAATTTGGCGGTGCGGAGAAGGCAATCATCTTCACGGAATCACGCCGTACCCAGAGTTACCTGTTGCGGCTGCTGACCGACAGTCCTTGGCGCGAAGGTGTTGTTCTCTTCAACGGCAGCAATACCGATGAATCTTCGCGACAAATATTTGCCGAGTGGCTGGATCGTCACCAGGGCAGCGATAGGGTCACCGGTTCCCGGACCGCCGACATGCGTTCAGCACTGGTGGACTATTTCAGGGAGCAAGGCCGCATCATGATCGCCACCGAGGCTGGTGCCGAAGGGATCAATCTCCAGTTCTGTTCCCTGGTGGTGAACTATGACTTGCCTTGGAATCCGCAGCGCATCGAACAGCGCATTGGTCGCTGCCATCGTTACGGCCAGAAGCACGATGTTGTAGTGGTCAACTTCCTCAACCGCAAAAATGCCGCCGATCAGCGCGTCTATGAACTGTTGGCCGAAAAATTTCAACTCTTTGAAGGCGTGTTCGGCGCCAGTGACGAGATTTTAGGCGCCATTGAGTCGGGAGTGGATTTCGAAAAGCGGATCGTTTCCATCTACCAAAATTGCCGCAGACCGGAAGACATCCAGAGCGCCTTTAATCAACTCCAGCTTGAACTCAGCCTGGAGATCAATGCCTCCATGACCAGCACCCGGCAAAAGCTCTTGGAGCATTTTGACGATGAAGTGCGCGAAAAGCTCAAGGTACGCGATGAAGCTTCCCGTGCCTGCCTCAACCGGTACGAACGACTGCTCATGCAACTTTCCCGGTTCGAACTGGGGGATCAGGCCGAGTTCATCGATGATTCCTCGTTTCGCCTCAATGCCTTGCCCTTTCCAATTCCCGCTATTCCCTTGGGGTTATATGAGTTGCCCCGCCGATCCGGCGATGCCCATCTATACCGTCTGAATCATCCATTAGCCGAGGCTCTGCTGGCCCAAGCAAAAGGTCGTGACCTGCCACCGGCTGAAATTTATTTCAACTATGGCCTCCACGACGGCAAGGTCTCGCAACTGGAGCCATTCATCGGCAAAGCAGGGTGGCTGGCACTTTCGCTGTTCAGTATCGAATCCCTGGAGCAAGCCGAAGATCACCTCATTTTTGCAACTTCCACCGATGAGGGCGAGATTCTGGCCGAGGAATTGGCGGCCAGGCTGTTTACCCTGCCGGGGAGCATCGTCAAACAGATCCAAGATCCTCCGCCCGTGCTTTTAGAGACCCATCTTCACCAACGCCAAGCCGCCATCCAGCGCGATGTCTCCGAACGGAATGCCCGCTTCTTTGCGGCCGAGGCAGACAAGCTCGATGGTTGGGCCGATGATCTGAAAGCAGGGCTGGAACGAGAGATCAAAGAGATTGATCGCCAGATCAAGGAAGTCCGTCGAGCGACGAGCACGGCACTGACTTTGGAAGAAAAGCTGGCCGGACAGAAGCAGATCAAGGCTTTGGAATCCCAACGCAATCTGAAACGGCGTTCGCTTTTCGAGGCCCAGGATGATGTGGACCGGCAACGGGATGAATTAATTGCTCAGATTGAGGGAAAGTTGCAGCAACAAGTTAACTCAATATCACTTTTTACCATGCGCTGGATGGTAGAAAATTGATGGATTCACGAGGGAAATCAAACTTTACATCTATTACCAAGGTTCATAAGTCGACAATCTTAATGAATTGAGCTCATTTCTTCGAAAGGTAGCCAATGCAAATTCCTGAAAGTTACCATGGGCGCGAGCAGGCTTTTGTGAAACATCAGCTTCTCGAAACCTATCTGCTGCGTCTTTTTATGATCATTGGTCAGTATCAAAAAAATATTCGTTACGTGGATTGTTTTTCCGGTCCTTGGCAGGAAGGGTGTGATGACCTTCAAGACACATCGATAGGCATCGCTCTAAAAATAATCCAAAAATGCCGGGAAGGTCTTAAACAAATGGGAAGGAATGTAACGTTCCAGGCCCTGTTCATTGAGAAGAACAAAAAATCTTTTCAGAAATTACAAAATTATCTGGCTGCGAGGCCTCAAAAGGAGGTCTCAACTACAGCACTGACGGGTGATTTTTTCGAATTACGGGAATCAATCCTCGAATGGTGCGGTCCGAATGATTTCACCTTCTTTTTCATTGATCCCAAAGGGTGGAAAAAGGTCGTTGAGATTTCAACCCTTACGCCGCTCCTGAAGCGTCCCAATTCGGAATTCCTGATTAATTTCATGTATGAATTTTTACTCCGTGCCCACAGCCAAGATCTCTTCCAAGAGGATATGCGAGCAATCTTCGGTGAGATTCCTGAAACCGATGGTCGTTCGCCGGAGGAAAAAGAGGAATATCTTGTCAAACTCTATCTGAAACGCCTCAAAGAGATTGTGCCTGCCAGAGGAGGGAAACCTCGTGTCGTTTCCGTGCCGGTGCTGGAGCCAACCATCGACCGAACCTTGTATCATTTGATATATCTGACTCGACATGCAAAAGGCATTACCGTCTTCATGGAGGCATCCGAGAAGCTAGATCTTGTCCAGCGCCGTACCCGGGCTCAGGCAAAACAGAAAAAACGCGAAAACAAAAGCGGCCAACTTGAACTTTTTTCGTCCGCCGATTGGATGCCGATGGAAAAGCATGCTGATCCAGCCGAAGTCAAATTGTTCTGGCTTGACAGGCTGACAAATTCACCCTGCCAGTTTGGCATTGAGGAGTTGGCCGATATGCTCGAAGAATCGGCATGGTTTGAAGGTGATTTGCAGGCAGCTTTTGGTGAACTGGCAAAAGAAGGAAAGGTGAAGAATCTCGACGCAACCGGGAAGCGCCGCAGTAAATTTGTTCACTTCGCAGAAAATCACAGTAAAGGCGAATTTCTTATAAAGGTTATACCATGAGCACCAAAACATCTATTGAATGGACTGAACAGACCTGGAATCCGACAGTTGGTTGCAGCAAAATATCACCCGGCTGCGCCCATTGTTATGCCGAGGTGATGGCTAAACGCTTACAGGCGATGGGTGTCAAAGGCTATGAAAATGGATTTTGCCTAACCCTTCTTCCCACCCGTCTGGCAGAGCCGATGAAGCGCAAGCAGCCCACTGTCTATTTTGTCAACTCGATGAGTGATTTGTTCCATGAGGAAATACCGGACAGTTATCTCTTGCAGATATTGGAGGTCATGCGGCTCGCATCACAGCACACATTCCAGATTTTGACTAAGCGGGCTGAACGGATGGCTGATTTTTTTAGTAAAAATCAAGTGCCGAACAACGTCTGGCTGGGAGTAACTATGGAAGATCGTGCATACGGCCTCCCTCGCCTTCGTGCCCTCAGTAGGATTCCCGCCGCTGTTCGTTTCGTTTCCATTGAACCCCTACTTGAAGATCTCGGCGAAATCGACTTGACCGGTATTCATTGGGTCATTGTCGGTGGAGAATCCGGTCCCAAGGCCCGCCCCATGCGATCCGAATGGGTCTTGAATATCCAACGTCAGTGTGATGAACACGGGATAGCCTTTTTTTTCAAACAATGGGGAGGCTGGAGTGCTGATGGTAAGAAACGAGGCAAGAAACTGAATGGTCGTTTGCTGAATGGCCGGACTTGGGATGCCGTGCCCTTTATGGAAAAGAGGTAAATGTATTTCGCTTATGAGTAAAAAACAAAAACTTGAACTAACCTGGATTGGCAAGGAGGAGCGGCCGAGGTTGGAGCCGCGTATTCTGCTGGAGGATCAGGACTTGTCGTATCATGCCGGGCATCGGGTGACGGAGGCTGATCTGTTCGACAACCGGTTGATCTTCGGCGACAACCTGCTGGCTTTGAAGGCGCTGGAGCAGGAGTTTACCGGCAAGATCAAGTGCGTGTTCATCGATCCGCCGTACAACACCGGCAGTGCTTTTACCCATTACGACGACGGGGTGGAGCATTCCATCTGGCTGTCGCTGATGCGGGACCGACTGGAGATTATCCGCCGGTTGCTGGCCGAGGATGGTTCGCTGTGGATTACCATTGACGACAACGAGTGCCATTATTTGAAGGTGTTGTGTGATGAGGTGTTTGGACGGAAAAATTTTGTAGCCTCTGCAATTTGGCAGAAAGTTCTTTCTGTGAAAAATTCAGCTCGCCATTTCTCGGTTGATCACGATTACGTTTTGGTTTTTGCAAAGAATGCTGATAGTTGGAAACCAAACCGTGTTTCGGCAAGCGACAAGCAACATAAAGCCTATAAAAATCCTGATGGTGATCCACGAGGGCCGTGGCAATCAGTTTCTATCTCGGCAAGGAATTTTTACAGCAAAGGAACGTATCCGATAACTACACCGTCTGGAAAAATTATTGATGGGCCACCGGCAGGACGGTATTGGGCTATTGCAAAAGAGTCTTTAGATAAACTGGATAATGATCGGCGAATTTGGTGGGGGAAAGATGGCAGCGGAGTGCCACGACGGAAAGTTTTTTTATCTGAAAAAGGTGAGCTTGACAAGGTCCCACAGACGCTTTGGATGTTTGATGAAGTAGGACATACTCAAGACGCTAAGAAGGAAAACTTAGTATTTAATTCTGAAGATGTATTTACTACCCCTAAACCTGAAAAATTATTACGACGGATTCTACAAATAGCCACCAACCCCGGCGACCTAGTCCTCGATTCCTTTGCCGGTTCCGGCACCACAGGCGCGGTAGCCCACAAGATGGGCCGTCGTTGGATCATGGTGGAATTGGGCGAACACTGCCACACCCACATCATCCCCCGCATAAAAAAAGTCGTCGACGGCGAGGACCAGGGCGGTATCAGCAAGGCGGTCAACTGGCAAGGCGGCGGCGGATTCCGCTACTACCGCCTAGCGCCGTCGCTTTTAGAAACGGACCGCTGGGGCAACTGGGTGATCAATCAAAGCTACAACGCCGCCATGCTGGCCGAGGCCCTGTGCAAGCTGGAGGGATTCCGCTATGCGCCCTCCGATTCTGTCTACTGGCAGCACGGCCATTCAACCGAGCAGGACTTCATCTATGTGACCACCGCCAGTCTCACCCACGAGCAATTGCAGGAGCTGTCCGACGAGGTGGGCGAGGGGCGCTCCTTGCTGGTGCTCTGCACCGCTTTCCGGGGCCGGGGTGACTACGCCCATCTCACGGTCAAAAAAATCCCCCGCCAGGTGCTGAGCCGCTGCGAATGGGGCCATGACGACTACAGCCTCAAGGTGGAAAACCTGCCGGCAGCGCCTCCGCCACCGCCATCGCTGCCTCTGGAAGAAGCAGAGAAATCTGGAAAAAGACGGCCACGACAGGCATCGCTGTTCGGCGAGGAAGCGTCATGACCAAAAAGCAAACACCAGTTCAACTTGCCGACACGCTTTTTCATGAACTCCGCAGCTTGATCGAAGAAACCCGCTCTTCCGTTGCGGTAACGGTCAATTCCGCCCTGACCATGCTGTACTGGCGGGTCGGCAAGCGGATCAGTAAGGAGCTTCTGCAAGAGGAGCGGGCAGCCTATGGCGCGGAGATTTTGCCGACACTGTCTGCAAAATTGCTTCGTGACTTTGGACGCGGCTGGAGTGAACGTAATCTTGCCTATATGGTTCGGTTGGCGGAGACCTTTCCCGATGGCGATATTTTGCAGACGCTGTCTGCAAAATTGAGTTGGAGTCATTTCAAGGCCATCATTTACCTTGATGATCCGCTGAAACGCGATTTTTATGCTGAAATGTGCCGGGTTGAGAGTTGGAACACCCGCACCCTGCAAAAGAAGATCGACTCGATGCTCTTCGAGCGCACCGCTCTGTCCAAGAAACCCGACGAACTGATCCGCCTGGAATTGGATGCTCTGCGCGACGAAGATCGCCTCACGCCGGATCTGGTCTTCCGTGATCCCTACTTCCTTGATTTCCTTGGACTCGCGGACCGCTACCTCGAAAAGGATTTGGAAAGCGCCATCCTTCGGGAACTGGAAAAGTTTCTCCTGGAACTCGGGGTTGGCTTTAGCTTTGTCGCCCGTCAAAAACGCATCCAGGTGGATAACGACGATTATTACCTTGACCTGCTCTTCTTTCATCGACGCTTAAAACGGTTGGTGGCCATCGAATTGAAACTGGGCGAGTTCAAACCGGCCGATAAGGGACAAATGGAATTGTATCTGCGCTGGCTGGATAAATATGAACGACAGCCCGATGAAAAGACGCCCATCGGGCTGATCCTCTGTTCCGGGAAAAAACAAGAAACCGTTAAACTGCTCGCTCTTGAGCAAAGCGGTATCCGGGTGGCGAAATACCTCACCGAATTACCGCCCCGCGAGATTCTTGAACAGGAACTCCACAAGGCTATTGCTCAGGCGAAAGAACGCATCGATTTGCAACTGGAACACCGAAAAGAGGTGGGGCCATGAACCGTCACGTCAACGCCATCTCCGGCCGGCTATCCTTGCGGCAACCGCAGCGGGAATCCCTGGAAATTTTGCATCGCATCACCGAGATTGCGCCGCCGGGCAAGGAGGCGGACACCGCCGCCGTACTGGAGGCGATCCGCAGCGAATATCCATCGGTCACCGATTTTGAGCGGGATTTTCCCTCGCTCTGCTTTGCCCTGGCCACCGGCGTTGGCAAGACTCGCCTCATGGGGGCTTTCGTCAGCTACCTGCATCTGGCCCACGGGATCTGCAATTTCTTCGTGCTGGCGCCGAATCTCACCATCTACAACAAGCTGATCGCCGATTTCACCCCGAACACGCCCAAGTATGTGTTCAAGGGGATCGCCGAGTTCGCCATTGACCCGCCGACGGTCATCACCGGTGACACTTATGAGAGCGGGGTGGGGGTGCGGGAGGCGGCTCGGCGTGCCAACCGGTTGCCAGGCTTTTTTCAGGAAACCGGTGTCCACATCAACATCTTCAACATCTCCAAGATCAACTCCGAAGTGCGGGGCGGTAAGTCGCCGCGTATCAAGCGGCTCTCCGAATATATCGGCGAGAGCTATTTCGATTATCTGGCGGGCCTGCCGGACCTGGTCCTGCTCATGGACGAGTCGCACCGCTACCGGGCCAGCGCCGGCGTGCGGGCCATCAACGAGTTGAAGCCGATCCTCGGCCTGGAGCTGACCGCCACCCCCTTTGTGGAAACCAATAAGGGCGGTGTGGCGTTCAAGAACGTCATCTACGATTATCCCCTGGGCCGGGCCATGAGCGACGGCTTTGTCAAGGAACCGGCGGTGGTGACCCGCAAGGACTTCAATCCGGCCGGAATGTCGGTGGAAGAGATCGAGCGGCTGAAACTGGAAGACGGTATCCGGCTCCATGAGAGCGTCAAGGTGGAACTGGAAACCTATGCCCGCGAGACTCTGCAAGCTATCGTCAAGCCCTTCCTGCTGGTGATTGCCCGCGACACCACCCATGCCGGACAATTGTTGCGGATGATCCAGTCTGGTGTCTTTTTCGAAGGGCGCTATACCGACAAGGTCATCCAGGTGGATTCGAGCAAGACCGGCAAGGACGAGGAAGAAATGATTGAGCGGCTGCTGCGGGTGGAACAGACCGAGGAGCCGACCGAGATCGTCATCCACGTCAACATGCTCAAAGAGGGGTGGGATGTGACCAATCTCTATACCATTGTGCCGCTTCGAGCCGCCAATGCCCGCATCCTCATTGAGCAATCCATCGGCCGGGGGCTGCGGTTGCCCTACGGCAAACGCACCGGGGTGACACCGGTGGATCGGCTCAACATTGTTGCCCATGACAAGTTTCAGGAAATCATCGATGAGGCCAATCGGCCTGATTCCGTCATCCGCATGCAGGCGGTGGTGATTGATGGTTCGGAGCTGGAGAAGAAAACTGCCACCGTGGTGTCGCAATCGCAACTGGCGACCAAGCTGGGTTTACGCCCGGCCCTGGTGACTGCGAGTACCGCAATGGCGGGACAGGAGGTTCAACCAATCTTCACCGGAGCGCAGGAGCAACAGGTGGCGAAAACCGCCTGGGAAGTGATCAAGGGGTATGAGAACAAGCCGGAGATGCTGCCATCGGTCAACCATCTGAAAGATCCGGAGATCCAAGCCGCCATTGTCAAGGCAGTGGAGGCACAACAACCAGCGCAGCTGGCCCTGGAAGGTTTCACGGTCAAGCCGGATATCGCGGCTGTCGTGGCCAAAACAGTCGAATTGGTGACCGAGCAAACCATCGATATCCCTCGTATCCTGGTGGTGCCCAAGGGCGTGGTGAAGTCCGGGTTCAAGCCCTTCACCCTCGAACTCGACAGCCTGAATTATCCGCCGGTATCCGAGGATTTATGGGTACAGTATCTCCGCACCGGAGAAGGAATGGCCGTGACTCCGGCTCGCGGCTGTAGCGAAGAGCCGCGCACGGAGAACTACATCGTCCGTTGCCTGATGGATTTCAACGATATTTCCTACGATGACCACGCAGACCTGCTTTACGATTTGGCGGGGCAGGCAGTTCGTCATTTTGAAAGCTATTTACAGCCGGACGAGGTCATTGATGTAGTGCGTTGCCATCAGCATGAAATTGCCCGCTTCATCTATGTCCAGATGCAGAAACATTACTGGGAGGAAGTCGCAGAGTATGAGGTGAAGGTGAGCAAAGGATTCACCGAATTGAAACCAAGCGCTTACACCTGCAAGACCAATGAGCCGCCAGCCGATTATAAGGTCTCACCTGCGGACAAAAGCAATATGTCCCGTTATCTCTTTGGCGGGTTTACGCGGTGCCTGTACCCGGTGCAGAAATTTGATTCGGATGCGGAACGCAAACTGGCCGTTATTATGGAGCGGGATGCCGTGAAATGGTTCAAACCCGCCAAGGGGCAGTTCCAGATCTTTTATCGTCACGGTGCGGATCATCTGGAATATCAACCCGATTTTGTCGCTGAAACCGAGAGCACAATCTGCATGCTGGAGCCCAAGGCGAGTAATCAGATGAATGATCCTGTGGTGCTCGCCAAGAAAGAGGTTGCCGTCAAATGGTGCGTTAATGCCACGGAATATGCGAAAAGCCATGGAGGAAAACCATGGCGTTACGTGCTGATTCCCCACGATGGTATTGCCACCAATATGACACTCAATGGGTTGGCGCAGATGTATGGAATATGAAGGAGAATGGCAGCGATTTATTTCTCTAGGGAAAACCCCCGGCTTTGCCGGGGGACCATAATAGTTTGACAGATCCTGCAAAATACTGAAGCCTCCGTCCCTGTGAACCGGTCAAAGTCACAAGAAGGAGGCTTCATGAACGACGTACAAAGCTTAAGTCACTCCAAGTGGAAATGCAAGTACCATGTAGTATGGATACCGAAATGCAGGCGGAAGATGCTTTACGGTCATCTTCGTAAAAACCTTGGGGAGGTTTTCCATGAACTTGCGCGGCAGAAGGAGAGCAAAGTCCTTGAAGGGCATTTGCAGGCCGATCATGTCCACATGCTGATATCGATACCACCAAAGTATGCTGTGGCACAGGTGATCGGGTACATGAAGGGCAAAAGCGCCATTCACATAGCCCGGACGTATCTGGGCCAGAAGAAAAACTACGTAGGCATGAATTTTTGGGCTCGAGGGTACTATGTTTCAACTGTTGGTACCGATGAAGAGGTTGTAAGCACGTATATAAAAGATCAGGAAAAAGAAGATTTTCGGGTTGAACAACTGTCGCTCTTCAAATAGGCGACCACCGAACGGTGGTCAGTTAATTTTTTGAACATACCGCTTTGAGCGGTTCACAATTATAAAGCCACCGGCTTTGCCGGTGGATACTTACTTAGAGACCACCGACCCGCCGCTGGCCCGGGGCGAGGTCAACGGTATCCTGCGGCGGACGAGATGAGGTCGGTGACAACAAAACGGCAAGGTGCGGCGGGGCGGGGCATCAACCGTAGCGCCGGCGCCGACCACCAGGTTCAGCGGTGGTTTTTCGGCCGGTCGAGATAATCGATCCCCGACGCGTGCAGTTCCTCCAGTTTGGACTCGATTCTGTCGCCCAGGGTCTTCAGCACCTTGATGCGGGCGAAATTCTTGTCGTTGGCTTCCACCAGCGTCCACGGGGCCAGATGGGTGCTGGTGCGATCGACCATGTCGCACACCGCCTGTTCGTAGAGTTCCCACTTATCGCGGTTGCGCCAATCCTCCTCGGTGATCTTGAACCGTTTGAAGCCGGTCGCCTGCCGTTCCTCGAAGCGCCGCAACTGCTCGTCCTTGGTGATGGTCAGCCAGAACTTGACCACCAGCAGGTGATGGCGGACCATCTGCGCCTCGAATTCGTTGATCTCACCGTAGGCCCGCATCCAGTCGGCCTCGGCGCAGAAGCCCTCGACCCGCTCCACCAGCACCCGGCCGTACCAGGAGCGGTCGAAGATCGTGACCCGTCCCTTGCGCGGCAGCTGTCGCCAGAACCGCCACAGATAGGGCTGGGCCCGTTCTTCCTCGGTGGGGGCGGCGATGGGGATGACCTGGTAGCTGCGGGCATCGAGGGCGCCGGTGATGCGGCGGATGCTGCCGCCCTTGCCGGCGGCGTCGTTGCCCTCGAACACCACGATCACCGACATGTACTTGAACTTGGGGTCACGGGTCAGGGTGTTGAGCCGGCCCTGGTATTTCTCGAGCTTGATCTTGAAGCGGTCCTTGTCCAGTGACTGGGTCATGTCCAGGGTCTTCAACAGGTGCAGATTGTCGATGGCCGGGATCAGCGGCGGCGCAAGGATCTTGGGCGGCGGGGTTTTCGCCTGTTCCAGCCGGTCGCGGATGGCCTTGAGAATGACCCGGCCCACGGTCAGATTGCGGTAGCTGGCGTCCTCGCCTTCGACGATCAGCCAGGGGGCCTCGGCGGTGCTGGTGTGGCGGATGACGTTTTCGTGGACCTCGTGGAACTTGTCATAGGCCTTGAAGTGTTTCCAGTCGCGGTCGGTGACCTGCCACCGGGTCAGGGGGTTCTTCTCCAGCTTTTTCAGCCGTTTCTCCTGCTTTTCCTTCGACAGATGGAGCCAGAACTTGATCACCAGGGCGCCCTCGTCGACCAGCATCTTTTCCAGCCGCTTGGCCCGCTCCAGGCTCTGCTCGAGATCGGCCTCCTTGGTGACGCCGCGCACCCGGTTGAGGATCGGCCAGGTATACCAGGAACCGAGGAACACGCCGATCTTGCCCTTTGGCGGCAGGGCCCGCCAGAAGCGCCACATCATCGGCCGGTCGAGTTCCTCGTCCGACGGTTCGCCCATGCCGTGGGTCTGGATATGGCGCGGGTCCATCCATTCGTTGAGCAGGTTGACGGTCGCCCCGCGGCCGGCGCCGTCCAATCCGCCGATCAGGATGATTACCGGGAAACCGGCCGCTTCCGCCAGATCCAGCTGCGCCTCGAGCAGGGCCTCGCGCAGGGGCGGGACTTCCTTGTCATAGACGGACTTCTTGATCCTGTGTCCCAGTTCCGCGGATTCGAACATCGGTTTTCTCCTCATGATGGTGGCGACGGCCCCACGCCATGGTTCCGGACCTGCCGGAGGCGGCGATGGGCCTTCGGGCTTCATGCCGGATTTTACACCTGATCGGCCCGGCAGGACAAGGGAGGGGGGAGAACTTTCAACGGCGGTCGATCCTGATGCAGACCAGGATCAAGAGCTGGAAGCCTGTCAACGGAGTGGGAATACCGAATTCCGGGGCGCCGTTCCGCCGGTCAGGCGGTCTTCGCCGCATCCAGCCCCAACGGCGTCAGGACCTGGGAGTTGAAGTACTCGACGATGGCGTTGTCGGATTTTTCCCCGATCATGGCGGCACATTCCTCGATCCGCCGCGCCAGCTCCTGGGTTCTCAGCCAGCAGGCGTTGCGGGCCTGCTCGATAGGGAGCCAGTCTCCCTTTGCTGAAAACCGGAGCCCGGCGGGGCGGATTTCCGGGAAGAGCTTTTCCCGCAGGCTGTCGAAGAAGGTGAGGTAGAAGCCGAGGGTTGACGGCCGCTGCTGCTCGATGATGTAGGCGAGGGGACCGCTGGGGTGGGTGTCGGCCAGGATGTCCTTCACCGCCCGGCCGACCAGTTCGAGGATCGAGCCGGGGAAATGGGCGATGAGGCGCCGCAGCGACTCCGACAGGCGCTCCCCCTGCAGCAGTTCCCCGACCTCGTGGTACAGGAACAGGTCCATCTCCTGTTCGACGATGGCGTCCAGCGATTGTTTGAACAGCTCCTGATCGACTGCGCCGCCCTTCAACAGCCCATGGGATTTCAGCGCCAGCCGCAGCGACACCTTGCAGGAGGCGCGCATTTCCTGGACCTGGTCCCACAGGAAGGTGCGGAGCGCCTGTTTGCGGAGGATGATCAGCCCATCCTGGACCATGGCGAAGGGGCTGGCCATTTCCCTGGCCTGCTCGGTGCCGAGAATGACCGCCGGACAGCCCTCGATGGTCCGCTGCTCGAGCTTTTCCGCCAGGAAAAAGATGGTCTTCATCGACCGGCCGTAGCCGGCTCCATAAACCAGTGTCCCGTTGAGGGTGGCGTTGACTTCCTCCAGATCCAACGGGGCGACCCGCCTCCCCGCCACCATCAGCGGCCGGAACGTTTCCTCGGCGATGGTCTGCCAGTAGTTTTCCTTGGTCTCGATCCAGTCGAGCAGGATGGCGGATCCCGGCTCCTCCCAGGGCTGCAGGCCCATTTCCCATTTGTACAGGTTGCGGAGCTTGAGCACCATGGTGCACAGGGAATAGATCCCATGGTCCCGGGCATCGGAGATATCGCAGTTGTGCTGGACATCCCCGATCAGATCGGTATCGAGAACTGCTGGTGTCGTGAGAATATCTGCCATGCGGCGGCCGCTCCTTCGGTGCTGATGCGGTGGGGTGAGGGATGGTTTTCGCGGGCTTTTCCGGTGGCTGTCGCGGTGGGAGGCCCCACATCTATTGTAACCATCAATCCGGCGGAAAGAACGAGGGCGCGGATATTTCCCTCATTTTTCCACCGGACCTCCGTCCCGTTGCCATCACGGAGAGCGTCATCGATTGCATCGAAGACCTCAGGAGGCAGTACCGGCGCACTGTCCTCGCGGAAATACCTCCTGTGCCGGAGATGCCACGCCCATTGGTCGAGGCTCCATCTTCAGCCCCATCGCCCGAAAACCCGGGGGGACGGCCGGGCTATTTCTTCAACCTCTCGATTTCCTGGCACCAGAAGGCCGGGCCGGTCTTGTGCACCGATTCGCCGCGGCAGTCGACCGCCACCGTCACCGGCATGTCCTCGACCTCGAATTCGTAGATCGCCTCCATGCCGAGGTCGGCGAAGGCCACGGTCCGCGATTTCTTGATCGCCTTCGACACCAGGTAGGCCGCCCCGCCGACCGCCATCAGGTAGACCGCGCCGTGCTGTTTGATCGAGGCGATGGCGGCGTCGCCGCGCTCGGCCTTGCCGATCATCCCCAGCAGGCCGAACTGCTCGAGCATCATCGGTGTGTACTTGTCCATCCGGGTGGAGGTGGTGGGGCCGGCCGGTCCGACGACCTCGTCGCCGACCGGGTCGACCGGGCCGACATAGTAGATGAAGCGGCCGTTGAAATCGACCCCCTCCGGCAACGGCTTGCCCTCGGCGTAGAGCTGCTGGATGCGGCGGTGGGCGGCATCGCGGCCGGTGAGGATCCTGCCGCTGAGCAGCAGGGTCTCGCCGGTCTTCCAACCCGCGATGTCGGCCTTGGTCAGCCCGTCGAGCTGCACCCGGCGCACCTCGCTGCCGCCCTCGAGGGTGATCTCCGGCCAGGCGCTGATATCGGGCGGGGTGAAGACCGCGGGGCCGCTGCCGTCGAGGTGGAAGTGGATGTGGCGGGCGGCGGCGCAGTTGGGGATCATCGCCACCGGCAGCGAGGCGGCATGGGTCGGATAGTCGCGGACCTTGACGTCGACCACCGTGGTCAGGCCGCCCAGGCCCTGGGCGCCGATGCCGAGATCATTGACCGCCTGGAAGATCTCCAGCCGCAGTTCCTCGAGCTTGTTGGCCGGGCCGCGGGCGATCAGTTCGTGGATGTCGACCGGCTCCATCAGCGATTCCTTGGCCAGGACCATCGCCTTGTCGACCGTGCCGCCGATGCCGATCCCGAGGATGCCGGGCGGGCACCAGCCGGCGCCCATGGTCGGCACCGTCTTCTTGATCCATTCGACGATCGAATCGCTGGGGTTGAGCATCACCGACTTGCTCTTGTTTTCCGAGCCGCCGCCCTTGGCAGCGATCAGCACCTCGCAGCCGTTGCCGGCCACCAGCTCGGTATAGACGATCGCCGGGGTGTTGTCGCGGCTGTTGCGGCGCTCGGTGGCGGGGCCGACGACCACCGACTTGCGCAGCGGGTTGACCGGGTCGCAGTAGGCCCGCCGCACCCCTTCATCGACCATTTCCTGGATCGTCATCTCGGTGTCGAAGCGGCAGTTCATCCCGATCTTGACGAAGGCGGTGACGATGCCGGTGTCCTGGCAGACCGGCCGCCGGCCGATGGCACACATCCGGGAGTTGATCAGGATCTGGCCGATCGCGTCCTTGGCCGCCGGGTTGGCCTCCTTCTGATAGGCGGCGTACATGGCGTCGACGAAATCGAGGGGATGGTAGCAGGAGATGTACTGCAGGCTGTCGGCGATGGAATCGATGAAATCTGCCTTCTTGATGATGGTCATGTCGTGTCCTTCCTCGTGCTGGGGTTGGCGGAGCTGTTGATGGGTTGGGAGACAGGGTACATCAGCGCCCCATACTACTGCGAAATCCGGTCGCCGGTCAAGTCCCGGCTGGCGCTGAATGGTTGTCCCAGCGGTTGAAAACATGACAAAAATGCCGCCGCCGGGAAAAAGACGGCCCGGGACGTTGAACCGGGCGGGGGAATGGCGTACATAGAAAGGAACGACAACGGAGCGCCGCCGTCACCGGATAGGCGTCGGCTCCGACAATCACAACGGGAGATGCTATGAAGAGACTATTGATAATGGCGGTGCTGCTGCTGGTCGGCCTGACGGGGGCCCCGGGGCGGGCGGCGATGACGATCAAGCTCGGGGTGGTCACCAAGCCGGGCTCGGCCCAGAATATCGCCGCCGACAAGTTCAGGGAACTGGTGGAGCAGCGGTCGCAGGGGGCGATCACCGTCAAGATCTACGACTCCGCCTCGATCGGCAACGAGACCGAGATCCTGCAGCAGATCCAGATGAATACGGTGCAGATGGGGATCATCACCAGCGGCCCCTTCGACACCTTCGACCCCATCGTCCGGGTGATCGACTACCCCTTCCTGTTCAAGGACAGCGAGCAGGCCGATGCGATCCTCGACGGTCCGATCGGTCGGGAAGTCCTGGACTCGCTGGAGACCTCCGGCTTCAAGGGGCTGTGCTTTTCCGAAAACGGTTTCCGCCACCTGACCAACAGCCGCCGGCCGGTCAAGGGGCCGGAGGACGTCAAGGGCCTGAAGATCAGGGTGATGGCGTCGGCGATGCACAAAACCATCTGGCAGACCCTCGGCGCCAACCCGACGCCGATGCCGTGGCCGGTCTACACCGAACTGGAGCAGCGGGTGATCGACGGCCAGGAGAACCCGTTGTGGCTGATGGTCGAGTACAAACTGTGGGAGGTCCAGAAATACCTGACCCTGAGCCGCCATGTGTACTCGCCGCATATCGACGTCGCCTCGCTGGCCTGGTGGCGGACCCTCGACGTCGCCACCCAGGAGATGCTTGCCACGGCGATGCGCGATGCGGCCCACTACCAGCGGCAGCACAACCGCGACGGCGATGCCGAGCGGCTGCGGCTCTTGAAGGAGAAGGGCTTCGTGGTCGAGGAGCATCCCGACATCGACGGCCTGCGCCGCAAGGTGGCCGGCCTCAAGGATATGGACATCTACCGGGACCCGCGGGTCAAGGCGATGCTGCTCCGGTTGCTGGAAGCGGTGCAGGGCCGGTAGCCGGTGGAGCTGTTTGCCAGGATCAACGCCTGGATCAACCGGGGGACGGAGGCCCTGCTGGCGATCCTCGGCATCGCGATGGCGGTGGTCGTCGCCGTCCAGGTGGTCTGCCGCTACCTCTTCAACCATTCCCTGTTCTGGTCGGAGGAGGTGGCCCGCTATCTCCTGGTGTGGCTGACTTTTCTCGGGGCGGCCGCCGCCTATTACCGCCGCGCCCACCCCGGCATCGATGTCCTGTCGGCCTGGCTGGGACCGGGTTGGCGCCGGGTCAAGGCGATGGCCGTCCATCTCGTCTGTCTCGGATTTTTTGCGGTGCTGATCTGGCAGGGGGCGATCTTCAGCCACTTTGTCCGTCTGCAGATCAGCCCCGCCCTGGCCCTGCCGCTGTGGCTGGTGGTGGTGATCATCCCGGTGGCCGGCGTCATCCTCGTCTGCCACTGCCTCCTCTTCCTGTGCCGCGAGCTGCGGGAGACGGGCGATGACCGCTGAGATCCTGCTGGTGGTCCTGCTCGTCCTGTTCCTGATCGACACCCCGATCGCCGTCGCCATCGGCGCCGCCTCGGTCGCCGCCATCGCCTGCCAAGGCGATTTTCCGCTGCAGATGGTCATCCAGCGGCTGTTTTCCGGGACCGATTCCTTCCACCTGCTGGCGGTACCGCTGTTCATGTTCGCCGGGACCATCATGGAGCAAGGGGGCATCAGCCGACGGCTGATCGATTTCGCCACCGCCCTGGTCGGCTGGCTGCCCGGCGGCATGGCGGCGGTGGCGGTGGTCTCGGCGATGTTCTTCGCCGGCATCTCCGGCTCGGCGGCGGCCGATACCGCGGCGGTCGGCTCGATCCTGATCCCGGCGATGAAGAAATCCGGCTATCGCTCCGATTTCGCCGCCGCGGTCCAGGCCTCGGGCGGGTCGATCGGGATCATCATTCCGCCGTCGATCCCGATGATCGTCTTCGGTTTCCTCACCGGGGCCTCGATCGGCCGGCTGTTCACCGCCGGCGTCCTCCCCGGTCTGCTGATCGGTCTGTCGCTGATCATCGTCTCGAGCCTGATCTCCAGACGGCAGGGCTATGGGGCCCAGGCCCCCTTTTCGCCGGCCGAGGTTCTGCGGACCGGACGCCGGGCCCTGCTGGCCCTCGGCGCCCCGGTCATCATCCTCGGCGGCATCCTCTCCGGGATCTTCACCGCCACCGAATCGGCGGCGGTGGCGGTGGTCTACGGCCTCGTCGTCGGCATGGCCGTGTATCGGCGGATCGCCCCGCGCGACCTGCCGCGGTTGTTCATCACCGGGTCGATCACCGCCGCGATCGTCATGTTCATCATCGCCTGCGCCTCGGTGTTCAGCTGGATCGCCGCCATCGAGGATATCCCGGTCCGGATGGCCGCCGGCCTGCTGGCGCTGACCGACAACCGGCTCCTGCTGCTGCTGTCGGTCAACCTGGTCCTGCTGATCGCCGGCACCTTCGTCGAGACCACCGCCGCCCTGATCCTGCTGGTGCCGATGATCGTGGCGCTGCTGCCGGATCTGGGGATCGATCTGATCCACCTCGGGGTGATCGTCGTCACCAACCTGGCGATCGGCATGCTGACCCCGCCGATGGGGATCTGCCTGATCGTCTCCTCGTCGATCTCCGGCGACCGTCTGGCGGCGATCTGCCGCCGGATCGTGCCCTTTCTTCTTGTGCTGCTGGTCGATCTGGCGATCATCACCTACTGGCCGCCACTGACCATGGCGCTGGTCGGCATGCTCAGGTAGATGCGGTTCCCCTTAACCGGGGAACAGGCGTGGCTGGACAGTTCGGGGTGAGCCGATATGCAATGGGCGTTATTTGGTCTCGTAGATATCGGCGACCCGGTCCTGCAGGGCGGTGATGGTCTGGGGAACCGGCTGGGCCGCACTGAAGAGATTCCGCGCGGTGCGCTGGCAGGTCGGGCAGGCGTTGAAGGGGACGGTGAAGGCGTGGATCCGGGCCCGGGGGCTGGTGGCGGTGACCTCGGTATAGCCGGGGCAGTCGGGGCAGAGGTGATATTGACGGGTCTCGTCGACGTTGAAGCCGGTGGTGTCGTAGAAGATGCTCTTGCGTTCGCCGACCACCTTCTTCTTCAGGGCCTCCTTCTTGGTCCGGCCGCGGTTGGCGAAGACCTCGAGGGCCTTGTCGCAGACGCCGGCGATATACTGGCTCATCTCCTCCGGCTGGCGGAATCGGGCCTGGTCGTAATCGGGCTCCTTGACATGGGAATAGTCCATGCCGGCCATCGCCAGGATGATGCCGAGGTTGGTGTAGGGCAGGGCCCCCTCGATCGAATAGCCGCCCTCGAGGACGCAGATATCGGGATTGAGCCGCCGGTTGAGCCGGGCATAACCCTGGGCGGTGAAGTTCATGTTGGTGATCGGGTCGGTGTAGTGATTGTCCTGGCCGGCCGAGTTGATGATCAACTCCGGCTTGAACTCGTCGAGGATCGGCATGACCACCCGCTCCATCACCATGTCGAAGCCGTCCTCGCCGGTATTGGGCGGCAGCGGCAGGTTGATGGTATAGCCGTCGGCGGCGGGGCCGCCCGACTCGCGGATGAAGCCGGTGCCGGGGAAGAGGGTCCGGCCGTCCTGGTGCAGCGAGATGAACAGGGTGTCGGGATCGTTATAGTAAATATCCTGGGTGCCGTCGCCATGGTGGCAGTCGGTATCGACGATCGCGACCTTTCTCACCCCGTAATGGCGGCGGATGTACTCGATCATGATCGCCTCGATATTGACGATACAGAAGCCGCGGTCGCCGAAGACCGTCTGCATCGCGTGGTGGCCGGGCGGACGGACGATGGCGAAGGCCTTCTCCGCCTCCTTGTCCATGATCGCCCGGGCGATGCGGAGGGTGGCGCCGGCGGAGATCAGGTGCGATTCGGTGAGCAGCCTGGCGGACGAGGGGGCGCAGAGATGGACCCGGTCGATATCGGCATGGGTGGCCAGTTCGGGATTGAGGAAGACGATGTTGTCGACATCCTCGAGACCTTCCTCGATCAGCTGGTCGCGGGTGTAGAGGAGGCGTTCCTCCCGCTCGGGGTGGGTCGGGCTGATGCACCAGTCGAAGGCCGGGAAGAGGATCAGGGCGGTGCGGTTCTGCGCCCGGGGCATGAAGGAATTCATCGCTGTACTCCCTTGACGGCGGCCAGGCCGGGCCTGATCTGGGCCTTGAGGTTCAATATTTTGCCCGAGGTTTCGAAACCGCGGATGACATTCATTTCGAGCCGCTCCAGGAAATCGATCTCCGGCCTGTCGGTCATCCCCATTTCCGAGGCGATGCCGCGGATCACCTGTTCCAGTTTGGTTTCCGCCTCGGCCATGCCGAAGCGATTGGGAATGTCCTCGAGGCAGGAGATCTCGGGGATGCTGACCCGGCCGTCGGCGGTATCGGCGTAGAGCGTCGCCTGGGCGGTCAGCTGGGTCCGGGCCGCGCCGACGGCATTGGCAACCTCGTAATCGGTCGGGACGGTGCAGGGCAGGGTGAAGCAGCTTTCCAGGATCTGTTTGAGGGCGGCCGCCGGTCCGCCGATGACGATCAGCCTCTCCGGAATGATGCGGCGGCGGTGCAGCAGGGCGGAGACGGTATAGACCGGCCGGCTGAAGACCGAATCGATCATTGCCGCCACTGCCTGGCGGACACGCTCGGCGAAGGTGGCGAGCAGGCGTCCGGCCGTTTCCTCCGGGTCCCATCCGGTACCAAGGCTGTTCATCGCGGCGACGGCCTTTTCCGCTGATCCGACCGCCAGCAGGCCAAGCACGACCATGGCGTCCGTCGGTGTCGGCGTTGTTCCGCCCTGGGCCATCGGCGGGCCGTTGCGCCTGGGGCCGATGTGGAACTCCCGGTCGGCAAACCCGACGGCACTGTCGCCGCCGAGGCCGACGCTGATCGTATTGAGGGCCCGGATGAGGGTCGGTCGGCCGGCGATGTTGATGCCGTAAGGTTCCAGCAGCGGTACGCCGTCGACCAGCAGCGAGATGTCGGTCGTGGTGCCGCCGATATCGAGGAGGATCGAGTCACTCGGCTGGCCGGCCAGGGCGAGGCAGCCCATGACGCTGGCCGATGGTCCGGAGTGCACGCTCTCGCAGGGAAATTCGATGGCCCGGGCGAAGGGGATGGTGCCGCCGTCGGCCTTGAGGATATGACAGGGGCAGTCGATGCCGAGATGGGCCAGACCCTGCTCGATTGCTTCCTTGAAGCGGTGGAACTGTTGGGTCAGCGAGGCGTTGAGCCAGGTGGAGTACACCCTTCGGGGGAAGTTGGGCAGTCCGGAGATCTGGTGACCCATGCAGATATGGGAAAATCGGGAGCCGAGGCGGTCGGCGATGAATCGTTCGTGGATACTGTTGCGGTAGGAAAATTTGGTGACGATGCCGACCGAGTCGATACCGGCCTGCCGCATCGCCGCCGCCGCCTCGTCGATCAGTCGGGTGTCGGGGTCGCGGATGATATGACCGCGGTGATCGATGACGCCGTCAAGGAACCAGGTCGGGCCATTCTGGGCGAGGAAGTCCGGATTGATGCCGGGGCCGGCCTGGATCAGCATGCCGATCGGCTCGAGGTTGCCGGTGACGATGGCGTTGGTGGCGAGCGTGCTGCTGAGGTGAATCCTCTCCAATTGCCGGCGGTCTTCCGGGATCAGGTCCCTGAGCAGGGCGATGACCGTCTCGCTCAGATGGTCCTGGTCGACGATGACCTTGTGCTTGGCCACCAGTTTGGTGCCTTCGAGAAGCACGCCGTCGGCATGGGTTCCACCGACATCTATGCCGATAATCATCGCCGCTCCTGTCTGTCAAAGGGAAGAGGGTACTGCTTACCGTGCTGCTGTCCTGTTTATCTTATCCCCCGGCCTCGATTTGTCACCGAAAATATCGTGCGGGTGATGAAAAAGCCGGGAGTCCCGAAGGACCTCGCCGACGCCTCGGGCCACGGCTATTTTTGTAAGGTGTGCATGCTGTGCCGACACAGCATGAAGGCGATCAGGAAGGAGACGGCCACCGCGCCGACGGCCCAGGCCGAAAGGATCAGGGCATCGGTCGGGGGCAGGATGGCGGTCCGCATCCACCTTCTGGCCAGGCGGTAGACGGGATAGGTCATGGGGCCGAGCAGCGCCAGCTGGTAGAGAATGGCGCACAACAGGTAGAGCATTGCCCCCGGACCCATCGCCGACACCCGGTTCTCCGATTTGAAGTCGACGAACCAGATACCGAAGCCGAGCGCCATGGCGACCGTGGTCCAGGTGATCAGCAGGGAGAGAAAGAGGGACACCAGCCACATCGGTCCGGTGATTTCCAGCAGATGGTTCGACACGGTGACCAGCAGCACGGTGAGACAGGTGAAGGGCAGCAGGTAGAAGAGATACTTGTACAGCAGGTAGCGGCCGAGGGCCAGCGGCGCGCTGCCGATCAGGTAGAAGGCGCCGCGCTCGGCGCTGAGCGACGGGTAGACGAAGCGGGCCGCCAGCGAGGCGGCGATGAACCCGACCAGGGCAATATTGGCGAAGGCGATCATCCGGGCCAGGTATTCGGTCGGGATCGGCGAGCGATCGAGCGGCAGCACCTTGAAATTATAGAGATAGACGACGATCAGGGCCCCGACCATGAACAGCTGCGACCACTCGCTGGTGTCGCGGAGAAAATACTTCAGTTCCTTGCGCCAGATCCAGGCCCAGGTCGAGTGCAGGCGCGTGGCGGCCCGGAACCGCACATGACCGCCGAACGATTCCTGTGACCGGGTGAATCCGGCGAAAAACCAGCGGCGCATCGCCAGTTCACCGGCGAAGAACAGCACCATGGGGGTGGTCAGCAGCAGGCCGGCCAGCAGCCAGTCGACCCGGCCGTCGAGCAGATAGGTGCTGAGCAGGGCGGAGGACCAGCCGGCCGGCAGCCACGGTCCGGCCGGGGTGGAGATGGCGGAGAAATACTCGATGAATTGGCCGTAGCGCTCGGGGTCGACCAGGTCCTCGGGCCGCATCAGGCGGAAGATGAGGTAGAGCAGGATACCGAACAGCAGCGACAGGTAGAGGACGATGTCCTTGGTGCGCCGGGCCGGGAAAAAATAGACGAGCACGACCGTGGCGAGCATCGCCGTGGCCGTGGCGATGCAGGCGGTGGCCGGGACGGCGACCAGCAGCAGAGGCCAGAACAGCCAGCCGGCATCGAAGACCCGGGCAAAGGCGCCGAAGACCGGCACGGAGAAGATCAGCACCATCCATGAGGTGTCGACGGTGATGGTCAGGTAGCGCATCAGGTAGACTTCCCCTTCGGCGACCGGGGCGGCGAGGATGATCTCGTTGTCGCTCGACAGGTACAGGGTGGAGACCGAGGTCACCATCGCCGAGAAGATCAGCATGGCGAAGACGGTGATCCACACCATCTGGAAGATCTTCAGGCTGAGGATGACTCCCAGCTCGTTCTGGCCGTGGAAGTAGGTCAACACCCGCAGCGTCACCAGGTGGAGGATGACGCCGACAACGATGCCGAGACCGAGGATCGACAGGGCCCGCAGGCCGATCCGGCCGCCGGGGAAGAAACGATGGCGGCCGCCGCGCAGCCAGGGCTGGAAGAGACGAGATGTCATTGATATAGTGAAAAAAATGAACCCATTCCCGAAGCAGTAAGAAAAAATGCGGAACAATTTTGACAACCAAGGAGCAGTCTATGGAACTTCAATTTGTGACAATTCCTTAGTTTATTACCAGACCCGCACGGGCAAAGCTCGTGGCCTTGGGGAGTATGTTTTCTTGCGAGAAGACGTATGAAATCTATCACATTCATGTCCTCTATTTGGCCTAACATGTCTTTGTAGAATTCGAGAATACCCGGTTCAAAGTGACTCCGTTCGCCCCAAGGGGGGGGCTGGCCAAATGCTTCATAGTATGCTTGCCAGATAAGGAATGGAGCTACCAAATCTTTCAGGAAATCAGCAGTTGTTGATCCTACCGGCCATCGCATTCCGATATCGGCGTATATGCCGAGGCAGGCTTGCCCGTACGTCAATATGTGCCTGTCAAGGTCATCTATCGGAAGGCGAGGGTCGTTACAGAAAAGCATTGGTGGAGATTTTGGGTAAGTAGTGCCTGAATGATAACCGTAAAAGAACCGAAAA
>JROS01000197.1 GCA_000769715.1 Desulfobulbus sp. Tol-SR | reverse complement strand
CGTGTTTGCTCCGAACGGGCCGACTGCATGCAGGGTCTTGGGGAACGGCTCGCGGGTGAGGTCGATAACTTCCGAGGTGGCTGCTGTGGTCTGCGGGGTGAGGACATATCCAGTGGGCATGGGGTGGGCTCCTTAGAAATTAGATGAATTCAGAAGTTAATCTGGACATTTACGGTTTGTCCACCGCCTGCGTCCGCGGTCTTGTCTTCTTTGGGTTCCAGGTTGGCCCAACGCACCGTCGATCTGATCGCCTCGAGCTTGATCGTGGCCGGCGTGGTCTCGTTGTACACCAGGTCGTTGATCACCTCCAGGTAGGCCTCGGCCTGGACCCGGGCCTTCGCCCTAAAAGGTAAACCATTTTCGTGTACGTCGCGGATGGTGACCGCCAGCTCCTGCCTGAATACTCGGGATCCGCAGAGGACGATGTAGTCGTTGTCGGTCAGGCCATAACGGGTGAGGATATCCCTGGTGTCCTCAATGCCGAGGGCGAGGTCGAGGATGAGCCTAGGGTCCCACTGGTTGGCTGAGGATTGTTCTGGGAGGAGGTCCTGCTTACGAGGGCGGCCGCGTTTGGCGGGGGGCGTGTCGCGGAACTCCACAACGGGATAGCCATCAGAGTCGTCGAACTCCACGCTGAGGAGGTCGGACAGATCATCTTCTAACTTGAGGTTGTAGTCTGCGAGGCTCATACTAAAGGTCGTAGCGTTTTTATGCAGGAAATGCAAGTAAAAAAGTGTAGATGGGTGATACTTATGTGGGGGGCTGCTGCGTTGTTAGGGTTTTGGGGTTTAGGGTGGGCTAATTTTTCACTACAGCTGAGCGCTAGGGTCTTCGGCTATGGTTGTTAGGATTTTGGGGGTAAGTAGGTGAAATTATTGGGTATGTTGCGGGGGTTACGTAAAAATGAAGGTCTGAGGGGTTTGGTGTGAGAGCGTGTATGAGAGAGATGGGGTCCTCCTGCGCCCTTACCCCCATCGGCCTGCCCTCGAAAACTGGACTACCCCGGCCCTATGTCTATCCGCCTGGCAACCGAACGCCGACGAGCTGAGAGCGTAGCGCCTGGCAGTGATAGCCTTCGCGTGAGCTGGACACCTGGACACCTGGA
>JROS01000196.1 GCA_000769715.1 Desulfobulbus sp. Tol-SR | reverse complement strand
AAGAGCCTTTTCGTTGGGGGGGAGGGGGAGAGATGCGGGGGGAAGGCTATTTCTTCTCCCCGTCCGGAGACTCGGCCCTGGGGAACCGCCGAGACTTACGGGGTCTCGGGCGCGACGTTATCCTCGCGGCACGCCTCCCTGACCTGGGAGAAGGACGTGATCGATATGCAATGATCGGGAAATCGGGCCACGATGTCCAACTCGCCGCCCATGGCCTCGATGACGCGCCGCAGGGTGCTCACATACATGTCCGTGCGCCTCTCCATCTTGGCTACCGAGGCCTGCCCGATCTTCAGTGCCCGGGCCAGTTCTTCCTGGGACAGCCGCATGGCGTTGCGCAGTTCCGCCAGATCCATCTCCTTGCGGAGTTCCACGGCCTTTTGACGGGCGCGTTCCCGGGATTCCGGGGACATTGCGGCGCGAAGGGTTGCGAAGGAGTGTCTGCCTGCCATTGGAGTACCTGCTCAATGTTATGATATCGGCAAAAAAATTTACGACCCGCCGATCTCTTGAAGATGCACACGATAGAGTCTGTCAACGAGAGGAATCATGCGCTCGTAAAAGGCATCGTCGCCTTTCTTGTCTCCGCCAAGCAGGAGAATGGCCATCCGCCTTGGATCGAATGCGTAAAAAATACGGATGGGATGCCCACCACTTTGAATGCGCAGTTCACGCATGTGCGAGTGGCTCGAACCGCGGACCTTGCTTGAGAACGGGTAGGGCAGATTCGGCCCTCGGCGTTCCAATTCGCCGACAACGGCGTCGATGTCTTCCTTGATGGCCCCGGTCAGCGTTTCCCACCACTCTCCGAACTCATCCGTATATTCAACCTCGAACGCCATAATGATTAAATATTCCTTCGAGGGAATGTTGTCAACATGTCATCGGCCTTTTGGAGGTTGGTAAGGGGGCATGCGAAGTGCCAAACCAAACGTCCGCCGCACGGACTCTCTCCATGCGGCGGGCGGGGGGCGCGTCACAAGCCGGGGAAGGCTATTTCGTCTCGCC
>JROS01000100.1 GCA_000769715.1 Desulfobulbus sp. Tol-SR | reverse complement strand
AAGCAACCCAGGACTTTATATTGATGAGCTACCCTGTCATGCCGTTAGGGACGGTCGAACTGTTTCATGACGCGGTGTATTACAGCATCAAATGGTCACCAGTGGTCTTTTTATCCCGCCTCGTTCTGACCGGCAACTTCCATATCCTGAATGAACTGCGCAAGGCCCGTCAAAACCACACCTCTCCGCTGGACATCCGATATTGGAGCACGACTCCATATCTCTGCGGGCCGGATCACAGTGTGAAATACTCTCTCGTCCCTACTTCGCTCCTGAAGAGCTCTCTGCCGGCACAACTTACTGATAATTATCTTGCTGAAAATATGGAAAAACACCTGGCAGCGAATGAGGCGAGTTTTGATTTCATGATGCAGGTGCAGAAAGATCCTGTCCAGATGCCGGTTGAGGATGCCGGTGTGGAATGGAGCGAAAAGGAAGCTCCCTTCATTAAGATAGCCACGCTTCGCATACCTTCCCAGATGTTCCGTACCCTGGAACGTGAGGAACTGGCTGAAGATTTGTCCTTCTCCCCGGCGCATTCCTTGGCTGATCATCAAGCGATTGGCGGCATCAACCGGGCGAGAGTTGAGATGTATCGGCACTTATCCGAATTTCGCCACAAACAGAACAACAAACAGTTGATAGAACCCGAAAAGTAGCACGTTGAGAGGATAACTGTAAAGGCTGCTGAAAAGTATCGTTCTGCACATCTATTATTATCCAGTACATGCCGTTTTTTACCGCGATGCCCAGATCCTCATGATGAAAGCTTCAGGCCTTTACCTCCGCGGCTGGTGATGCACGAGAGACGTGGTGATAAGCATATGGTTGCAACAAAAATTATTCAGAGAATTTTTATCCTAGGCTACGTGATCATTGTTGGGTTTTTCCTGTTCTGCGGGTTTGCCCTCATTGTCATGGCTGGACTTGAACTCTGGCATGGACTCTGGATTTCCGAACAAGCCTCGCTCCGAAACCGATTCGATTCAATATTGGAGAGCATTGGGCTGTTGACTATCGCTGTAGCGGCGTTCGAGCTGGGCCAGACTGTTCTCGAAGAGGAGGTCGTGCGAAAGGCGGGAATGAGCGCACCGACGCGCGTGCGTCGTTTTCTGTCACGATTTCTGATCGTGGTCGTCGTGTCGCTGTCGATCGAGTGCCTGGTGGCTGTGTTCCAACTCATGCACAAAGAGCCAGCGTTTTTGCCTCAAGCAGCAATGATAGGGGTGGCAGCTGCAGGGTTGCTGATTGCATGGGGGTACTTTCTGAGACAGAACATCCTCGTCGAAGAACTTGAGCCGGAGGCCATGGCAGTGGTGAAAAGTGAGGACCACAAGGTGGAGCAATGAGCAGGATCAGTCGTATACAACCTGCCAGGCTATCAAAAAATCAGACATTCGAATCCTTTCGTTGCCAGGATTCCTGCGAGATCCACCTTCACTTTTCAAGACATCTTCTGTGAATTCTGACTCAGTCAGCGTTTCAGAACGGAAACGTATCCCTTGGTACGCTTTAATGAAAAAGCATGACACTCCTCCTTGCACTGCTTGAATGAACTGTTGAAGAAGAACCTGCCGTTCCTCTTCAATGGTCATGGAGGAATGTCGACGATCCGGGCCGCGGTTGAGCGGGATCATATGATACCGGGGGCGTTATCCTTGCCGGTGCCGGGTTCCAGTTCATTTTCTTCAGGAGGAAATATGAAAGCTGTGATGGTAAGCGCGGACACATTTGAAGACTCCGAGTTGCTGGTCCCCTACTACCGGCTGCAGGAAGCGGGCGTTGCGGTGACAGTAGCCTCCCTGAATCGCGGGGTTATCACGGGCAAGCATGGCTACGAGGTGACCGTGGACAAGACCCTTGATGAGATCAACCCCGACGAGTATGCGATCCTGATCCTGCCTGGGGGGAAGGCGCCGGCCGTGCTGAGAAAAGAGTCCAAAGCCATTGAAATCGCCAGGAGTTTTTTTACGCACGGCAAACCGGTAGCCGCCATCTGTCACGGACCGCAGATTTTGATCACTGCCGGTTTGTTGAAGGACCGGCGCGCCACCTGTTACCTGTCGGTGGCGGATGAACTCAAAGAGGCAGGAGCACTGTATGAAGACCGTGAGGTGGTAGTCGACGGCAATCTGGTCACGTCCCGGAAGCCGGCCGATCTCCCCGCATTCATGCGCGAAACCATGAAATTGCTGGGGAAATAGCCCGATGAGATGGGCCATTTCCCGGGCGGCAACCCTGACTGTGCTTCTGCTCTGTGCCTGCGCGACGGGAATACCAGGCTGTCGGACCGATAAAGGCGAGGTCGGATCGGAGGGGACACCCGATGGCATTGTTGCCATTCCCCATGGGTACATGGCCCGACTGGAACAGGTGCATGATGGTCTGTTGATCGGCTTCGGACCCTTCGTCGGCTATTATTTTCGGCCGGATACCCCCAAGGATCTGAGCCGGTTGAGATTCGTCTGTTTCAACGAAAACCGGTTCTACAGTTCGGACATGCCCGACGGTGCCAAACTCTATGAGGGAACGGCGGTACTGGTGACCCTGCCCGCTGTCGAGTTCGTCATCCCCATCCAGGAAAGGATCAATCCGGTATTTTTCCAGGAAGCACCCGAGGGGTGGCGTGACACCCGGCCGAAGCCTCGGGATGAATTTGTCCATTTTCACTCCGGCTACGACAGTACCGGACCGGTGCTGACCGGTTACTGGATCCGCCATGTGGCGGTCTCCGATTTCACCTATGACATGGGGGGGCGCGTCGGGAAGGAGAGCCCGCTCTATCACAGGGTTCGCAGAGGACCGGATCGGGACTTTGCCAGGATCATGGAATTCGACAGGGGGCCGGAAAAGAAGGATTGAACAGCATTTTTCCGAACAGGATCGAGCGTATTCAAGACGATGGACAAGAGGATGGACAAGACATGGAAAAGAGCAAACCGATTCGTTTTGTGATGATCGCCGCGATTTTGCTGCTCGGTGTCTACTGGTCGGTGGCTTCGGCAATCAGTGGCGAAGAGTACCCCAACACTGGTTTCCTGGCTACCGGCGAGTGGCTGAAATCCCACAAGGGGGATGCGTCCCTGGTGATCGTCGATGTCAGACCGGACAAGATTTTTGATGGCAAACTGATTCCCGGTGCCATTCGCATGCCCTGGACACTGTTCCAGTACGAAGACAGCGTCAGCAACATGGGCGAGGTGTTCGTAGGCATCGTCCGTGCCCAGCAGCTGCTCGGGGAGCATGGCATCGCCCGGAACGACACCGTCGTGCTCTACGATTCGGTGAAAGAGGATGGGGGTGCCACCAGTTCCTATATCTTCTGGGTGCTCGACCTGCTGGGTCACAAGAACATCAAGGTGCTGGAGCGGGGGATCGACGGCTGGATCGATGCCGGCGGAGAAACGGCATCTGCAGTCCGTAAGGCCGAGGCTGTCCTCTACCAGGCCCCGTCGACAGAGATCGACATGCGCAAATGGGTGCAGGCCGACTACATAATGCCGCGACTCGGTGACCCCTACTATCAGATCCTCGATGTCCGGTCCCGGGAAGAATACCTGGGGGAAAAACCCAATGTCGCGCTGGACGGCATGGTGCTCAAGCTGGGGCATGTCCCGACAGCATACAACAACGACTACACCAGCAACTGGACCACACCCGAAATCAAGGCGTTCAAGCCCTACGCAGAGTTGCAGGAACTGTACAGGGGCCTCGATTCCGGCAAGGCGGTCATCACCTACTGTCATTCGGGCCGACGCGGATCATTCGGCTATTTTGTCCTCCGGCTCATCGGGTATACGGATGTGCGGCTCTATGAACTCTCCTGGATGGAATGGGGCAACAAGCGCCTCTTCTACCCTGTTGAAACCGCGGAACACGTCTTCAAGGACGACGCCTTGTCGGCGACGACGGCCATACCCGCTACCTCCGGCAGTGGAGGCAAGACCAACCGGAAAAGCGGTGCAGCCACTCCATCCGGAGGCGAAAGCGGCGCCAAAAGCGGCTACGTCTCCTGCGGAGGATGAGCCCATGGAACCTACGAATAAACAGCACAATCCCTACTGGCATTGGATCCCGGCGGCCTTTGCCCTGTCGGGCATCATCGTCTTTATCTTCGCCACCTACGGGCCACCGGCCTCATCCAGCGGATTTGTCAGCACCCTCAAGGGTTTTTTTGAATGGGTGGCTCCGGACTACGTCGCGGCCAAGGCCCATTACAAGGCCATTCCCGGCCCCGGCTCGTGGCTTTTCGCCTTTGCGCTGGGAATGGCCATCGGCGGCTTTATCGCCGGACGGACATCGAGGGATATCCCGGTGCGCGATATGCCGCCGATCTGGAAGCGGCGGTTTGGCGACAGCCGGACTAAACGATATGCCGCCACGTTTCTCGGTGGATTCCTGATTCTCTTCGGATCGCGGCTGGCCGGCGGCTGCACCCTGGGGCTTTTCATCTCCGGGTCGACACAACTGGCTATCAGCGGCCTGTATTTCGGTGTTGTCATTTTTGCCGCGGCGATGCTCACCGCCCGGCTGATCTTCGGCAAGGTCGCGGACCAGGAGGGGATTCAATGACACTTATCTGGTTGGGACTCTTTTCGGGTATTGCCTTCGGATTTGTCGTTCAGCGCGTCGGCGCCACCGATGCTCATCGGATGGCCCGGGCGCACCTGATGCTGGACGCGGATATTCCTCGTTTTATGCTCCTTGCGGTAGCCTTGTCCGCCGTTGGCCTCTTCGGGCTTCAGTCGGCCGGCGTGGGGCGCGTTCTACCGCTGCCCACCAGCATTGTGGCCACGGGTTTGGCGGCAGTGATCTTCGGCATAGGCTGGGGGCTGACCGGCTACTGTCCCGGCACCACCTGGGCTGCCGCCGGTGAGGGACGCATGGATGCGGTCTTCGCCCTGCTTGGCGGACTGGCCGGTGCTGCCCTTTTCGCCCAGCTGCACGAGACGCTGGTCCCCATCCTGTACGATCCCACCAACGTCGGTCAGATCACCCTGACGGATCTGTTCGGCAATCAGGCCGTAGCCGTCGCGATGCTGGTCATCGTTTTCGGTATGTGTACATGGGGCATTGGCAGATTATGGAGGAGCTGATGAAAAAACTTCTCAAACCTGCTGCTGGCAATGGCGTCAACAGCGAAGAAAAACAACCAAAATTGAGGTGATAACATGAACAAGCAAATGGTCGCCGGTTTTATCATCCGTTCCTTTTTCGTTTTAACCTTAACCCTGGTCACCGGATTTGTTTCGGGTTGTTCCGGACATCGCGCAGATGCCGGTTCGGCGGGCATGTCTTCTGCTCCGTCTCAAACCGTGGCGTCTGAGCAGGAGAAAAGTATGACAGAGGCCAAAATGATGGATCGCTGCATGGAAATGGCAGAGATGAAAAAGAAAATGATGGCGGATATGAAGACACAGCCCCTTGATCGGAGGAAGGAATGAAAATACGGGATCTTACCGGGAGAGCAGATGGTTATAGGTTTGTAAGCCCCAAGAAACCGGTGACGACATTGCTGGCCGGTCTGGCGCTTTTGATGCCGGTGACTATGGCGTTGGCGGCGACGGTGGAATACGATCTCACCATTGCCAGGCAGGAGGTCAACTTCACCGGCCAATCCGCCCAGGCGATGACGATCAATGGGCAGTTGCCAGGACCGACACTGCGTTTTACCGAAGGCGACCACGTCGTGATTCGCGTCCACAATCAAATGGACGTTGAGACGTCGATTCACTGGCATGGCATCCTGCTGCCCAATGCCATGGACGGCGTACCCTTCGTGACGTTTCCGCCTATCGCGCCGGGCCGGACGTTCACCTACGAGTTCGATCTGCGGCAATCCGGCACCTACTGGTATCACAGCCATACCATGCTGCAGGAACAACGTGGTCTGTATGGTGCGCTGGTCATCGCACCGAAGGAGGAGGCTGCAATCGACCGGCTCCGCGATCATGTCGTGGTGTTGTCCGACTGGACGAACGAGGATGCGCGTTCGGTGCTGCACACACTCAAACGCGGCAACGAATGGTATTCACTGCAAAAAGGCAGCGGTCAAAGCATGCTGGGTGCGGCGCGGCTGGGCCTGCTGGGTGCGTATTTTTCAAGGGAACTCCAGCGCATGCCGCCCATGGACCTTGCCGATGTGTACTATGATCGCTTTCTCCTCAACGGCGCTGCCGAGCAATCCCTTGCTGCCAGGCCGGGAGAACAGGTCCGACTCCGGATTATCGCGGGTTCGGCCTCGTCATTTTTCTATCTGCAGTTTGCCGGCGGCCCGATGCAGGTTGTCGCGGCGGACGGACAGCCGGTGCAGCCCTTCGACGAACAGCGGCTGCTGATCGGCGTGGCCGAAACCTATGATGTCATCGTCACTGTGCCGGCAGACGGCAGCTACGAGTTTCGGGCCACAGCGCATGATGGATCGGGCCAGGCCTCGTTGTGGGTGGGCGACGGACGGCGGCATCCTGCGCCGGATATTCCTTATCCCAATCTCTACGCCGGCATGGGCGGTCTCTCATTCAAGCGCGTGTTGGCGCTGACCCCGGGCGGCTCGATGGGCATGCCCGGCAACGATGTGCGCGCAGGCATGTTCGATAAACCTGGAATGAACGGCATGGATGGGATGGAGCACGGCGCCAAGACGCCGGAGGCTGACACGATGAACCATGCCGCTATGGCCAACGCCCCTGCAACGGGCCATGCCGGCCATGACATGCAGGGCATGGCGCACGGCAAAATGCCGATGGATGCAAACACCAACAGCCAACCCGAACCAGAAACTGCCGGCCACGAGCAACCCGCTGCACCCGGAAGCACCTGGCTCGGCCTGCTCGCTGAAGACGTAAGTTCTAAGACTCCTTTGGCCGTGGACGGCATGAGCCCTGAACGTCCCGGGCCGCCTTATAGCAAACTTCGCGCCTTAAAGCCCACCACCTTCGATGTACATAAGCCAGTCCGCGAAATCCGTTTCACCCTTGACGGCGATATGGAGCGGTATGTCTGGTTTCTGAACAACAAACCGCTGTCCGAAACTGATCACATAGAAATCAAACGAGATGAAACCGTGCGATTCATCATGATCAACCGCACCATGATGCACCACCCTATGCATCTGCACGGCCATTTTTTCCGTGTGCTCAATGCCCAGGGTGACTACTCGCCACTCAAACACACCGTTGATGTCGCCCCTATGACAACCACAGTGATCGAATTTGCAGCGGAAGAGTTCGGCGACTGGTTTTTTCACTGCCACCTGCTCTATCACATGGAAAGCGGTATGGCGCGGGTGGTGCACTATCAGGGCTTCACCGCCGACCCGGCCACCGCCGCCGTCCGCGAGCGACTCTATCATGACCCGTTTTTTCTGTATGGCCGGGTGGACGCGCTGTCGCAGATGACGCAGGGGACGCTGGTGTACGCCAACACCAGACACATCTTCTCCGCCGAATGGCAGGCTGGCTGGCAGCATGTCGACGACAGGGAGTGGGAGGTCGTGCCCACCTACGATTACTATCTGAACCGTTTTGCCAGCGTATTTGCCGGGGTCGATCTCCAGGGAGTGGACGATCGCTTCGACAGGCACGAGGGCGTTTTCGGCCTGCGCTACCTGTTGCCCTTCAACATCGGTTCCCGTGTGTGGATGGACACGGCCGGTGAATTTCAGTTTGCCGTCAGCAAGCACCTGGAATTTACCCCGCGACTCGCGATTTTTTCGGAGGCCGAATATGACACAGCGGAACAATGGGAAGCCCGGGCGGGCGCAAGCTACATGCTGAGCAAGAATTTTTCCCTGATCGGCCAATGGCATTCCGAATACGGATGGGGGGGCGGTCTGCGCTGGCAGTTCTGATAAGGAAGCTGCTGCGTGCCACACCGCTCACGTTACTGTTTGACCGGTGGCGGGGATGATACAGAGAGAGGCATAACCATGACCAAGGATCCTATTTGCGGCATGACGGTGGACGAAGCGACAGCGCTGTCTGCCGAACGTGGCGGCGAAAGCTTCTATTTCTGCAGCGACCACTGCCGACAAAAATTTCTGACGGGAGTCGTCACCGCGAAGCCCGATGAGAGGCCGCAGGGGAAAGCCGTCTACACCTGCCCGATGCACCCGGAGATCGAACAGGATCATTCCGGCGATTGCCCCAAGTGCGGCATGGCACTGGAACCGAAAACGGCAACAACGGGCACGGATGATGAGGAAAACACCGAACTGCTCGACATGACCAGGCGCTTCCGGATTGGCGCCGCGCTGACGGTACCGGTGTTTGTCCTGGCGATGGCGCATATGATCCCGGCACCTGTTGTTCAGTCCTGGGCGAATAGCCACACCTCACGCTGGCTGCAGTTTGCGCTCACCGTGCCCGTGGTCGTGTGGGCGGGCTGGCCGTTCTTCCGTCGTGGCTGGCGCTCCGTCATCACCCGTCATTTGAACATGTTCACGCTGATCGCCATCGGCGTCGGCGCAGCATTCGTCTTCAGTGCCGTGGCGATGCTCGTACCCGACGTCTTCCCCCACACCATGCGGCACGAGGGCAAGGTCGCGATCTACTTTGAGGCGGCAGCGGTGATTATTGTGCTGGTGCTCCTCGGGCAGGTGCTCGAACTCCGCGCCCGCAGCCGCACGGGCAGCGCCATCAAAGCCTTGCTCAACCTCGCACCGCCCACGGCGAGACAGGTCGCAGAGGGAGGCGATCGGGAAATCCCGCTCGACCAGGTCAAGGTCGGCGACCGCTTGCGCGTGGTTCCGGGGGACAAGGTGCCCGTTGATGGCGTGGTGGTCGAAGGGCACTCCAGCGTGGAAGAATCCATGATCACCGGTGAACCGCTGCCGGTGGAAAAATCCGCCGGTGACCAGGTGACGGGCGGCACCGTCAATGGCACCGGCAGTTTCATCATGGAGGCCGAACGGGTCGGAAGCGACACCTTGCTCGGGCAGATCGTCAACATGGTTGCCGAGGCCCAGCGCAGCCGCGCCCCGATTCAAGGTCTCGCCGACAAAGTCGCGGGCATCTTCGTGCCGGCGGTGCTGGCGATTGCGGTACTCACCTTTATCGTCTGGCTGTGGCTTGGGCCGGAACCAAAGCTCGCACACGCCATCGTCAACGCCGTCGCGGTCCTCATCATTGCCTGCCCCTGCGCCCTCGGGCTGGCGACGCCCATGTCGATCATGGTCGGGGTCGGACGCGGGGCGCAGGAGGGGGTGCTGGTTAAAAATGCCGAGGCGCTCGAACGGCTGGAAAAACTCACCACGCTCGTCGTCGATAAGACGGGGACGCTCACCGAGGGTAAACCGAAGCTCATCGATGTCCTGCCCAACGACGGTTTTGCTGCCGGAGAGCTGCTGGGGCTGGCCGCTTCGCTGGAACAGAGCAGCGAGCATCCGCTTGCGGCTGCGATTGTCCGGGGTGCCACAGAACAGGACATCGTTTTAGAAGAGGTCAAGGATTTTCGCTCGGTGACTGCCGGTGGTGTGGCCGGCACGGTCGCCGGTCATGCGGTATTGATCGGCAAACAGGATTTTCTGCGGGCTGAAAAGGTTGCCGGCCTGGATTCGCTGGAAGCCTCAGCCGCACAACTTCAGGAAGAGGGCAAGACCGCGATGTTTGTCGCTATCGATGGCAAACCGGCGGGAATCCTCACCGTCGCCGACCCGATCAAAACCACCACTGCCGAAGCCATCAGCGAACTCCATGCGCTCGGTCTGGAAATCGTCATGCTCACCGGTGACCACCGCCGCACCGCTGCGGCAGTGGCCGGCAAACTCGGCATCGATGTGGTGGAAGCGGAGATCGAACCCGCCGGCAAGGTCGAGCAGATCAAAAAACTGCGCACGGAAGGCAAACATGTGGCGATGGCCGGTGACGGAATCAACGACGCTCCTGCCCTCAGTGAAGCGGAAGTCGGCATTGCCATGGGCACCGGCACCGACGTGGCCATGCAGAGCGCCGGCATCACCCTGGTAAAAGGCGACCTCCGCGGCATCGCCAAGGCCATCCGCCTCAGTCGCGCCACCATGCGAAACATCCGGCAGAACCTGTTTTTCGCCTTTTTCTACAACGCGCTCGGAATTCCAGTGGCGGCTGGGGGGTGTACGCCTACTGGCGCGCCGCCAATTATCTGTCGGTCGGTCAGATTTACCTCTACGACAATCCGCTGCTGCAGAAACCGCTTGCGCTGGCGCACATCAAACCGCGTCTGCTCGGTCACTGGGGGACGACGCCGGGACTGAACTTCATCTACGTTCACCTCAACCGCATCATCAAGGAATACGACCTCAACGTCATCAATATCACCGGGCCGGGCCATGGCGGGCCGGGGCTTGTGGCGAATGCCTACCTCGAAGGAACTTACAGCGAGGTGTATCCCGACATCTCGCAAGACGAAGAGGGGTTGAAGCGGCTGTTCACCCAGTTCTCCTTTCCCGGCGGTATCCCGAGCCATGTTGCACCGGAGACGCCGGGATCGATTCATGAGGGAGGGGAGTTGGGCTATTCGCTCTCGCATGCTTTTGGCGCGGCCTTTGACAATCCCGGCCTGTTGGTCGCCTGCGTGGTCGGCGATGGCGAAGCGGAGACCGGCCCGCTTGCCACGAGCTGGCACTCGAACAAATTCCTCAACCCGGTCCACGACGGCGCCGTGCTCCCCATTCTCCACCTGAACGGCTATAAGATCGCCGGCCCGACGGTGTTGGCGCGCATTCCCCATGACGAACTGGACGCGCTGTTCCGCGGCTATGGCTACACGCCCTATTTCGTCGAGGGCGACGACCCCATGGCGATGCACGCGCTCATGGCCGCAACGCTTGACAAGGTGGTCGGCGAGATTCAACGCATCCAGCATGACGCCCGCAGCCTGGGGTTCAAGGAGCGACCCCGCTGGCCGTTGATCATCCTGCGCTCACCCAAGGGCTGGACCGGCCCGAAGCTTGTGGATGGGAAGCAAACGGAAGGCAACTGGCGCTCGCACCAGGTGCCGATGGGCGATATGAGCCAGCCGGGACATGTGAAGATTCTGGAAACATGGCTGCAGAGCTACCGGCCTCAGGAATTGTTCGATACGACCGGAAAGTTTCGCGCCGAACTGGCCGATCTTGCCCCGAAAGGCGAGAGCCGGATGAGCGCCAATCCCCATGCCAATGGTGGTTTATTGCTGCGTGACCTGCGTCTGCCGGATTTCCGCGGCTTTGCGGTGAAGGTGCCGAAACCCGGCGGCGTGGACGCCGAAGCCACCCGCATTCAGGGCGCGTTCATTCGCGATGTGATCAAGCTCAATCCCGCCATCTTTCGCATCTTCAGTCCGGACGAAACCTCCTCGAACCGCTGGGACTCCGTGTTCGAGGTCACGAGCCGCTGCTCGACGGCGGAAATCGTTGCCGGCGACGACCACGTTGCCCCCGATGGCCGCGTTATGGAAATGCTGAGCGAGCATCAATGCGAGGGCTGGCTCGAAGGCTATCTGCTGACCGGCCGGCACGGATTTTTCTCCTGCTACGAAGCCTTCATCCACATCATCGACTCGATGTTCAACCAGCACGCCAAGTGGCTGGACGTCACCGGCGAGATTGCCTGGCGCCGGCCGATTGCTTCGCTGAACTACCTGCTGTCGTCGCATGTGTGGCGGCAGGACCATAACGGCTTTTCGCACCAGGACCCCGGTTTCATCGATGTCGCGGCCAACAAAAAGTCGGCCGTCATTCGCGTCTACCTGCCGCCCGACGCCAACACGCTGCTCTCGGTGACCGACCACTGCCTGAAGAGCCGCAACTACGTCAATGTGATCGTTGCCGGCAAGCAGCCTGGACCTCAGTGGCTCGACATGGATGCTGCCGTCAAGCACTGCAGCGCCGGCCTCGGCATCTGGCCGTGGGCCAGCAACGACCTGGGCGGCGAGCCGGATGTAGTCATGGCCTGCTGCGGCGACGTCCCCACGCTCGAGACCCTGGCCGCCGTGCAATTGCTGCGCGAGCATTTTCCCGCCTTGAAAATCCGGGTGGTAAACGTAGTCAACCTGATGAAACTGCAACCGCAGAGTGAACACCCCCACGGCCTGAGTGACCGTGATTTCGACACGCTGTTCACCACCGGCAAGCCGATCGTCTTCGCCTACCACGGCTATCCGTGGCTGATCCACCGGCTCACCTATCGCCGTACCAACCATCATAACCTGCACGTGCGCGGCTTCAAGGAGGAAGGATCCACCACGACGCCGTTCGATATGGTGGTGAAGAATGACCTCGACCGCTTTCATCTCGTAGCCGACGTCATCGATTACGTCCCCGCCCTCGGCCCCATGGCCGCGTACGCCAAACAGGCCATTCGCGACAAGCTTATCGAGCACAAACAGCATATCGCGGCGCACGGCGAAGACCTGCCGGAGATCCGAAATTGGCGGTGGGGGGAGCAGCCGTGATTACTTACGCGATGCATTCAGTTGGAGGCGACCATGCCTGACCAGCTCATCCTCTTGCCCGGGACGCCGAAACGCGTTGGCATAGCCGCCGATCACGGCGGTTATGCGTTAAAGGAATATCTGACCTGGATGTTGCGCCAGGCCGGTGCAGATGTCATCGATTTCGGCAACAGCCAGCCGGTTCCGGACGACGATTATCCGGATTTCATCGTGCCGCTGGCCCTTGCAGTCGCCCAAGGAGCGGTCGAGCGCGGCGTCGCCATCTGTGGCAGCGGCGTCGGTGCTTCGGTCGTTGCCAACAAAGTGACGGGCGTTCGCGCCTGCCTGATCCAAGACTCCTTTTCGGCACATCAGGGGGTAGAGGATGACGACCTCAACCTCATCTGCCTCGGTGGCCTCGTCGTCGGTTTTGGTCTTGCGTGGGAACTGGTGAAGATATTTCTCGTCGCCCAATTCAGCGGTGCGGAGCGCCATCGACGCCGACTGGCGAAAATTGCGGAACTTGAAACACCGCAGCCCCGCTGGAAGGTCGTCCATACGGCACCAAGGGCTGAAAGGAGCTCAGGCCAGACCAAATCTTTGCGCCTTTATCTCATCCGGCACGGTGCAACCGAGTGGTCTCTCTCCGGCCAATACACCGGCAAGCTGGACATCGCACTGGCTGCGCAGGGCGAGGATGAAGCGCGTAGCGTGGGGCAGCGCCTCCGCGGCATTCCGTTCGCCCATGTATTGACCAGCCCGCTGCAACGGGCGCAACAGACCTGTACGCTGGCAGCGCTCGCAGGGACGCCCGAGATAGAGCCTGACCTGGCTGAGTGGGACAATGGTGATGACGAGGGCCGTACCTTTGCGGATATTCTTGCCTCGCGACCGGATTGGAATCTCTTCCGGGACGGATTTCCGAATGGGGAAACACCCGATCAGACCGGTGCCCGTGCGGATCGCCTCATCGCCCGCCTCCGCACACTCGATGGCAACGTCGCGCTCTTCTCCCATGGCCAATTTGGCCGAGTTTTTGCCGCCCGCTGGATTGGGCTGCCCGTCGAGCAGGCGCAGTCGTTCCTGCTCAACACCGCCTCACTCAGCATCCTTTGTTACGCCCATGGTGACCCGGATCAGCCCGCCATCGAATTATGGAATTCTTCTCCTCCCCATGCACCTTCCGATCCGGCACATGAACCACATGCCGGCAACACACAACAGATGAAAGGGCCCCTACTGGATCAGTGGGATAACGAGGGAGGCATGACGCCAGACAAAGAACGGACCCAACACCTTGCACCGGAAGATATTCAGGATGAGACAGGCTGAACAGCACCGAACGCAGCGCATCGGCTGGCTTCGCGCCGCCGTCCTCGGCGCCAATGACGGCATCGTGTCCACTGCCAGCCTGATCGTTGGCGTGGCTGCGGCCGAATCCAGCCGCAGCAGCGTGCTGGTCGCCGGCATGGCGGGCCTGGTGGCGGGTGCAATGTCAATGGCCGCCGGCGAATATGTTTCGGTCAGTTCCCAGGCGGATACGGAGGGTGCCGAACTGAATCGGGAACGTGGTCATTTGAACGGAAACAGAGAAACCGAACTGGCAGAACTGGCCGCCATCTATGAGAAGCGGGGACTCGATGCCGAACTTGCCCGTCAGGTAGCCACTCAATTGATGGCCAGGGACGCCCTGTGTGCCCACGCCCGGGATGAGTTGGGCATCACCGAGACGATGAGCGCTCGACCGATACAGGCCGCATTGGCTTCGGCAGGATCGTTCGTTGTCGGTGCGGCCCTACCGCTCCTGCTGGTTCTCCTTGTGCCCGTATATGCCCTTGTCTGGACGGTATCGGGGAGTTCCCTGCTGATTCTGGCACTGCTGGGTTTTCTGGCGGCCCGCGCCGGAGGATCACCGGTGTGGCATTCTATCGGGCGTGTAACCTTTTGGGGGGCATTGGCAATGGCGTTGACGGCGGGGGTCGGAGCCCTGTTTGGAGCGATCCTTTGAACGGTTTTCAGGAGTGACGCTACAAGCAGAAACTCGACCATGTCTGCTCTGAGGTGAATCAGCGGGCCAGGAAATCCTCAGATCCGTCCGCTGAAAACCTTGGCAGCGTGCGTCAAGTTCGGCAGGCAAATCGATAAACCGGCTGGCGAGGAGCAACGGAGAAGCAACGACCAACCTGTGTCCAGGGAGAGTATGACCATGCTTCGATCTGTTTACCGTGGTTGTACAATGGTTGTGCAAGCCTGTGTGCTTGGAGCCGTTTGCAGCCTGCTGGCCTCGATGGTCATGGCGCAGGAACCGGTCGGTAAGGCCGGCGATCCCTAGACAGGACTGCCCCCCGATCAAGAAGTGCTTTCGCGGGTGCCCGCTCAAGTGGACGTCAAGCCGGTCGCACGCGATGAAGAGATCCGCAAGCGGCTCCAAAGTGTTCTGAAGGCCACTGACTGGTTCCTCGACCCGCAGGTCCGGGTCGAGGAAGGTGTCGTTTTTCTCAATGGTCAGGTGGAGTCCGAAGTGCTCAAAAAATGGGCCGGCGATTTGGCGCGCAACACCCAGGACGTCGTTGCCGTGGCCAACCGGATGGACGTCCTCGATCCACCGGTATGGGATTTCCGTCCGGCGACAAGCGGACTGCTCATATTATGGCGCGACTTCATCCGTTCGCTCCCCTTGTTTGTCTTTGGCCTGTTCATCCTGGCGTTGTCGGTAGGGGCGAGCAGGCTGGCCACACGAGGCGCACTGGCCTTTATCGGCCAGCGGATTCAAGCGAAACTGCTGCGCAACGTGATCGCACGTGGGATGAGCGTGTTTGTATTTCTTTTTGGCTTTTACATCGTGCTCAAAGTTGCCGGTCTGACTCAACTGGCATTGACCGCAGTCGGCGGCACCGGACTGATCGGACTGGTCGTTGGCATCGCCTTCCGTGATATCACTGAAAACTTCCTGGCCAGCATCTTTCTCAGCATGCAGCGGCCGTACGAGATGGGCGACCTGGTCGAGATTTCCGGGGTGACCGGATACGTGCAGCAATTGAACGTGCGGACGACGATCCTGATGACCCTCGATGGGAACATCGCGCAAATTCCCAACGCCACCGTGTACAAAAGCAACCTCCACAACTTCACGACCAACGCCAACCGGCGCGAGGAATTCGTCATCCACATCGGCTACGACGATTCGATCACCACAGCTCAGGAGATCACCCGGCAAGTGCTGACGAGCCACCCCGCAGTGCTCACCGACCCCGAGCCTTCGGTTTTGGTTGAGGCTCTGGGGACGACAACAGTCAACCTTCGGGTCTACTTCTGGCTGAACGGTCGTGAATACAGCTTGATGAAGGTACGGTCCTCGATCATTCGGCTGGTGAAACGGGCCTTGCAGCAGCAGGGTTTCGGGATGCCCCCCAGCATTGTTCAAGAGATAGCCGTCGCCCAAGGCATCCCGATGACCGGACGTGATGAGAAACCGGCCGCTCTCCGGGATGCGGATATCCTGGCAGGAGGACAACACCCCGTGCAACCGTCGGAGGAAACGCCCGAGGCAGTATCCACGAAAGCTGAAGCCGGCTTATACAGTGAAGCCATGGACATCAAGGAACAGGCGCAGCCGATAAAGGACGGGGAAAATCTCCTGCCGGTTGCTTCAGCCGTTTCTCCCTCAGACAAACAGCCGGAAGAACCGCTGCTCTCAAACAGAGGTAACCGATAATGCTCAGAAAACTGCACCATTGGTGGCAAGAAAGTCGCTCCAGCTTCTGGTTCGTCCCTGCAGTGGTGGTACTGGACGCCGTGGTGCTCGCCGTCATCCTGATCACCGTTGATGCGACTGTCAATCTCCCTGTCGTCGAACGTTGGCCATTGCTTTTTGGCGCCGGTGCAGCCGGAGCGCGCGGCCTGCTCACAGCCGTTGCCGGCTCGATGATCACCGTGGCCGGGGTGGTGTTTTCCATCACCCTGGTGGCCCTCTCTCTGGCGTCCAGTCAGTACACGTCACGAGTCATTCGGACTTTTATGCGCGACCGCGTCACGCAGGTGGTGCTCGGCGTGTTCGTCGGTATCTTCGCCTACTGCCTGGTAGTGCTGCGGACCATTCGCGGGGGTGACGAAGGGGCGTTTGTTCCAGCGCTCTCCGTGCTGACCGGGTTGATTATTGCCTTCGTCGGCATTGCCTCACTGATCTATTTCATCCATCATATCTCGGTAATAATTCAGGCGTCGAGCATTATTGCCGCGACCGCAGAAGAGACCATTGCAGCCGTGGACCGCCTGTTTGTCCAAAATTTGGACGATGACGACAGGAATGGCATCATCCGGATGCCTCTTGACGATCGGCTCTGGTCGGCAATCCTGGCCCGGAAGACCGGTTACATCGAGGGTATCGACACGGGCGCACTGCTGGAAGTGGCGAGGGAGCACGGGACTATCCTGCGGATGGAACACGGCATCGGGGAGTTTCTCATCGAGGGCGCACCGCTGCTCTCGGTGGCGGAACCGAACAGCATGGACGATGAAACTACGGTCAGGCTGAACGCGGCCTATAGCGTCAGCCGTCAGCGCACGGTGGAAACCGACGCCGCGTTCGGCATCCGGCAGATCGTGGATATCGCCATGAAAGCGCTGTCGCCCGGCATCAACGATACCACGACAGCAGTGATGTGCATCGATTACCTGGCGGCGATCCTGGTCCGGCTGGCGAACCGCAGGTTTGCCTCACCCTACTGCCTGGATCAGGGAAAACTGCGCATCATTACCCGAGGCCCGAGCTTCGAAGGTCTGTTGGCCGAAGCCTTCGATCAGATCCGGCAGAATGGTGCAGGCAACGTCGCCATCATGTTGCGGCTGCTCGGCGCCCTGCACTCCATCGCCGGTCAGACAGCCGATCCAGGCCGACGGCGGGCGGTTGGTGAACGAATGGAATGGATCGCCGAGTTGGCCGAACGCACCATCGGATCCCCGTGCGACCGGGCAAGATTTGAGCGCAAACTGGCGCGGGTGCGCGAAGTACATGAAACAGGAGCATTTGTGTCAACGCACGAACAACCGACAAAGGACTGAATATGAACATCACAGGCAAAGATTTCCGGGTGCCGGAGGGCGAAAATATCAACCTCGGAAAATGGCCGACTCGGGTTGAACCAGTGTACAGCTCGAAAAAAGAATACCGCAAACTCCTCGAAAAACAGGTGGAAGAGTTGAGTGATCTGCAACGCATGCACTATGCATCCAACCGTCATGCCCTGCTGCTGATATTTCACGGTATGGACTCCGCCGGAAAAGATGGAGCCATCCGGCACGTGATGTCGGGGGTCAATCCCCAGGGATGTCAGGTATTCAGTTTCCAGCATCCCAGTGCGGAGGAACTGGACCATGATTTTCTCTGGCGCTCGACGTGCCGTCTGCCGGAACGCGGCAGGATCGGCATCTTCAATCGATCGTATTATGAGGAAGTGCTCATCGTCCGTGTCCATCCTGAAATCCTCCACGGTCAAGGACTGCCGGATGGTTTAGTCGATGAGGAGACCATCTGGCGGGAGCGGTACCAATCCATCATCGATCTGGAGGCCCATCTCCACCGCAACGGCACCCGGATCGTCAAATTCTTCCTGCATCTGTCCAAGGAAGAACAGCGAAAGCGCTTCCTCGATCGGATTGACGAGCCCGAAAAAAACTGGAAATTCAGTGTGGCCGACATCGAGGAGCGGCAATTCTGGACACAGTACATGGAGGTCTATGAGGCGTGCCTGAGCGCGACGAGTGCCGACATAGCGCCGTGGTATGTAGTGCCCGCCGACGACAAGAAGAACGCCCGGCTGATTATTTCACAGATTATTCTCGCTACGTTTAAGGCCCTCAAAATGAGCTACCCGGTGGTCAGCGAAACGCGCCAGCAAGAATTGCGGTCGATCCGCCAGCGCCTGACGGAGGAGGACCCTGGCGACGACTGATCCCGTCACATGGACTCTCTACCGGCCAATTGCTGGATGCGGTGACGCACTCATTTCAGAATTACCTGACGCATACGTCCAGATGGTTGCCGGTTTCCACTCCGCGCTTCAACTCTGTGGAGAGTTCATCGACGACTCCACCGTTTGACCGGCAATGAAAAATTGGTGGCGCCAAGGATCTTCCTTTGGGGTTTGCCACTGAGAGAGCGTTACATAACTGCAAAATACAACAGGAGGAATGACCATGCCTCAGAAGAAAAATGTACTTACCATCGATTCACTCGCCGAGTTGGCATTGGTGCACCAACCGCCGTGCCTCTCGCTGTACCAGCCGACCCATCGGTGCTCTCCCGAGAATCAGCAGGACCCGATCCGGTTTGGCAATCTTGTCAAGGAGCTGGAGGCATCGCTCCGGCAAACGTATCCGGCTGCACAGACCCGGCTCCTTCTGGAGCCATTTGAAGATCTAGCAGGCGATCCGGACTTCTGGAATCATACATTGGATGGATTGGCCGTGTTGGGTGGGCCGAGCCTGTTTCGAGTGTTCCAGCTTCAGCGACCGGTAGCTGAATTGGCTGTCGTGGCCGACAGTTTTCACACCAAGCCCTTGCGACGTTTTCTCCAATCGATCGACCGCTACCAGGTCCTGGGATTAAGCTTCAGGAAGGTTCAGCTTTTCGAGGGAAACCGTGACACGCTCGATGAGATCGATCCGGCTCCGGAAGTGCCGCTGACGATGATCGAGGCGCTGGGAGCGGAACTGACCGAACCGCACCAGACTGTCGCCTCCTATGGTGGCGTTGGCGGTGGGAGCAGGCCGATGCACCATAGCCAGGGGGGGAAGAAGGACGAGGCCGACATCGACGCCGAGCGATTTTTTCGTGCCGTCGACCGGGCGGTGCTCGAGCACTCTTCCCGGCCTTCGGGCCTGCCATTGATCCTGGCGGCGTTGCCGGAGCATCACCATCTTTTTCACCGGGTGAGCCAAAACCCGTTGTTGATGGGGGAGGGGCTCATGATCAATCCCGATTCCCTGACGGTCGATGAGCTTCGGCAACGCGCCTGGCAGGTTGTCGAGCCACAGTATCAGTCCCGTCTGGCTGCACTGGCCGACGAGTTTATGGCGGCGAAGTCCAATGGGCTTGGCAGTGATGATCTGGAACAGGTGGCTCAGGCCGCCGCTGCAGGGAGAGTTTCCACACTGCTGATCGAGGCCGACCGCCGGATTGCCGGCCGACTGGACGGTGTGACAGGCCGGATCGAGATTGCCGATCTGAGCCACCCGCAAGTTGATGACCTGCTTGATGATCTGGGTGAGCTGGTCAGTGAGATGGGAGGCCGGGTCATGGTCATTCCGGCCGGGCAGATGCCTGGGCAGACAGGTCTGGCTGCCACCTACCGGCATTGAAACAACCCCATAACACAAGGAGACAGTCACGAAAGCCACTGAATAGCTGATGGAAGAGCAGTGCGGGATCGCATGGATGTGTCGTGTCCTTTTGGCTGTTTCACCTCGGGTGGACACCGACGAAGCTCGACACAGCCGGGTATGCGCGAGACCGCGTCAGCTGCCATCTGTCTCAATGGTAATTCCTCACCTGAGGATATTCTCAGGAAATTTGCCGCAATTGCCCGTGCCGTAGCAATGGCTGGGTGAAGGAGAACCGCATGATGTCGCCGACCTCTACCTCCGAACCGCCAAAAGGCACAGCCTGGCACCACCGTTCTGCCGATGAAGTACTGGCAGAACTTGGCTCCACAGCGACTGGTCTCTCGACTGCCGAAGCCGCACAACGTCTCGCGGCCAGCGGTCCGAACCAGCTGCAGGAAGGCAAGCGCATCAGCACGCTTCAGATTTTTCTCGATCAGTTCAAGAGTCTGATTATCTGGATTCTCATCGCTGCCGGGGTGATTTCCGCCGTGATGGGCGAAGTCGTCGACGCCGTCGCCATCCTCGCCATCGTAGTCCTGAACGCCGCCATCGGTTTCTACCAGGAATTCAACGCCGAGGAGTCGATTGCGGCGCTCAGGAAGATGACTGCGCCACGGGCCAAGGTGCGGCGCGATGGGGCCATCACTTCGATCCCAGCCTCGGAAATCGTCGTTGGCGACATCCTGGCGCTGGAAGCCGGCGACCTGGTCGCGGCCGATGCCCGGCTCCTGGAAGCGGCATCGCTTACATGCATCGAATCGGCCCTGACCGGCGAATCGGCAGCGGTGGCGAAACAGCCCGCGACATTGGCTGGGAGCGATGTCCCTCTTGGCGACCGCGCCAACATGATCTTCATGGCCACCGCTGTCGCAGCGGGTACCGGCCTGGCCGTCGTTGTGGCCACGGCGATGCACACCGAGCTGGGCCGCATCGCGGGACTGCTGGCAAATGAAGGAGCTGAAGAAAGCACCCCGCTGCAGAAGAAACTCGATTCGGTCGGACGCATCCTTGTCTGGGCGGCGCTTGCCATCGTCGCCTTGCTTTTCGGGCTGGGGATGCTCCGCGGGACCAATCTCTATGAATTGACGATGACTGCGGTCAGCCTTGCGGTTGCTGCTGTACCGGAGGGGTTGCCGGCCGTCGTTACGGTCGCTCTTGCGCTCGGCGTGCTGCGCATGTCCCGCCGTCACGCGCTCGTACGCCGACTGCCGGCAGTCGAGACGCTCGGCTCGACAACCATCATCTGTACGGATAAAACTGGGACGCTCACAGCCGGTGAGATGACTGTGCGCGGGCTGTATGTCGCCGGCCAAAGCTTTGAGGTGACCGGTGACGGCTATGGACCGGACGGTGAAGTCCTTGCAGCGGGCAAGAAACCGGGGGCCGAATCCACGGCGTCGCTGCTCGAACTGGCAACCATCCTTCTCGGCTGCAACAATTCGCATCTCGTTGAAGAAGAAGGAGATTGGCACACCGTCGGCGATCCCACCGAAGGGGCATTGCTTTCGGCCGGTGCCAAGGCCGGTGGCGACCGGGAGCAGATCGAGGCGGAACTGCCGAAGCACCATGCAATTCCTTTCGACTCCGACCGCAAACGGAGCACGGTGATCCGCAGGATGCCGGACGGCAGGCTCCGCGCCCTGATCAACGGTGCCCCGGACGTGTTGTTGGATCTCTGCACGGAGATCTACACAGGCAGCGGAGTCCGGCCCATGACGGACGAGGATCGTCTGAGCATTGAGGCGCACAACGCCGCCATGGCGCAGAAGGCCTTGCGGGTGCTCGGATCGGCCTATCGCGACCTTGACAACGCTTCGCCCGCCGAGCTCACTGCCGATATCGTTGAGCGCAACCTGGTGTTCGTCGGCCTGACAGGCATGTATGATCCGCCGCGCCAGGAGGCCAAGGACGCCGTGGCCAAGTGTCGCGCCGCCGGCATTCGGGTGGTGATGATTACCGGTGACCATCCGCACACCGCGGCAGCTATTGCCCGGGAAATCGGCCTCGCCTCAGGCGACGAAGCAGTTATCGCCGGAATCGAGATGGAAAAATTTTCCGAGGATGAACTCCGGCAGCGGTCGCTGAAAACCGCCGTCTACGCCCGCGTCACCGCCCTGCACAAACTGCGCATCATACGTGCCTTGAAAACTGATAAAGAGGCCGTGGTGGCCATGACCGGCGACGGCGTCAACGATGCCCCGGCCATCAAAGGCGCAGACATCGGTATCGCCATGGGGCGCTCAGGCACGGAAGTCACCAAGCAGGCCGCAGACATGATCATCACCGATGACAACTTCGCCACCATTGTCGCGGCCGTCGAAGAAGGTCGCGGCATATACGACAACATCCGCAAAACGCTGCAATACCTGCTGGCGGGCAACACCGGCGAACTGCTGCTGATGACAATCTGCGTCGCCATAGGTTTACCGTCGCCCCTGCTGCCGATTCATCTGCTGTGGATCAACCTGGTGACTGATGGTTTGCCCGCGCTCTGCCTGGCCACCGACCCCATCGACCCCGACGTGATGCAACGCCGACCGCGCCCCAGAACAGAAAGCATGACTGACCGCAGCTTCCTCCGCTCGATGCTGCTCACCGGCGGTCTCACGGCGGGGGTGGCGTTTGCTGTGTATCTCTTCATCCTGAAGACGGAACCGCTGGAAACGGCGCGCACCTATGCCTTCACTGTGCTGGTCTTTGCCGAGCTCTTGCGGTCCTTTGGCGCCCGCAGTGAAACCAAGCAGGTCTGGCGCATCTCGTTGTTCACCAACCTCAATCTGGTCATCGTGGTAGCCGCTTCTTTCGGCATTCAGCTGTTGAGCCAGCATAACGCGATACTGGGCCGCTTTCTGAAATCGTCTTTCATGCCGTTCACCGATTGCTTCCTGCTTCTGGCCCTGGGCACCATCCCGCTGCTGGTCTTTGAGGGGGTGAAGATGGTGCGGGGGGCCAAGCAGGGAAAATAATACGGCAGACCATGCGGCCTGCGGCGTTGTTAGGCTGGCAAGGCGGGCTCCGACATGCCTGGTAGTTGCAGGTTTGCACAGGATGTTTGGTCAAGTTCTGAACAATACCCTCCGCCGGCCTTTGCTACATGAGTATCCATCCGGAAATGAGATAGATTGTCCTGAATCGAGGCACTCGAAGAATTTAACTGCAGGCATATGAGCAATATCTCGGAGTATCGATCCTCGCGTACCGGAGGATCAAATTCAGAGGGCAACGAAGAGTCAGGGCAAAAGTGCAATTTACGGACGGAATTAAGATGAGCCTGTTCAAGATTTTGCAGACAGATTCAGTCTTCTCTCAGCTCTATTTTTGCATCTGACGTTTCTTAAGTAATATTTAGGCCACCGATTCAGGTATTTGAAAATGAAAACCGGTTCAGTCCTTTCCTGTTTTGATTGCAATAAATATTCCACAGGGTGCGGGCCAGACGAAGTCATTTTATCGTCCTGTTTTAATAGATAGTTTTAGATGTTTTTCCCAATCACAAGGAGATTGAAAAATGATATGGGCGTATATTTATTGCCTGGCAGGTTCAGAACTGGGTAATAAATATCCAGTTTGTGGCTCCCAAAAATAGCAGCAAAGGAAAAAATGATAACGAATGAGGTGTTGTTCTGTAGCAGGATACGCACGAAGTATCGTTCGAGCCCGAACCGTTCGGTGGAACAAATCCTCAGTTTTCAAGGCCATA
>JROS01000099.1 GCA_000769715.1 Desulfobulbus sp. Tol-SR | reverse complement strand
CAATTAGTCCATGAAAAACCCAAGAGAATCGGATGATGCTCACGATGCCATGGTCACAATAAAATTGTGTCCCATAAAATGAATCATTGCAACATTATACAGAGGTGATCACATGCTAATTCTAAGTTGCATTCTAAAAAATACTATTAACAATCCATGGCCATCCACTTAACCGCGTCACAGCCATTGGTAGAGATGCGAGCTCTTGAAGGCCGACCTCAACCTCGCTACATACTGCATCAAGCGATTCGAACACGCGATTGGCACACCGTTTTTCACGTAACTCATGCCACAGAATTTCAGTTGGATTGAGTTCCGGTGAATACGGTGGCAATCGGATTAGAGACATATTGTCAGGAACCTCAAGAGCTTTTGCACGATGAGAACTGGCTCCATCAACAACCATAACCACATGTCGATCAGTATGCGCTTCCGCCACCTGCTTGAGAAATACGGACATGTTTTCGGTGTTCATCTTCTCGGTGACCATCCAATGCAGGGTTCCTCCTTGTGGTCCGATGGCTGCATAAAAATACCGAAACTCTCGTATCAGCGCCAATCCTACCGTTGGGCGGATCGGGACAGGAGCCCAGCAACGAGCCGGGTCACTCATCCGGCCAAACCTCGCCTCGTCCTGAAACAGCAGCAAAAGCGGCTTGTCTCTTCCGATCATTTCTCCCGTGATAACCTCGGAGAATTTTTTTTAAACTCCTCTTGTGCGGCAACGTCAACTTTGGGATGCCTGGTATCCGGCGTTACCTTTCGCCATCCGTGTCTGGCCAACAAACGATATATTGTTGATTTCGGCACTTCGTGTCCTACCCGTTCCTGGAATGCAAGGTGGATGGGTGGCACTACGAGAACGCTCCCCGTTGCTGCTTTTTCAATCCAAGGCGCCAAAAATTCCTTTTCCTCTTCAAGGGTCATCAGTTGTCGGCGGCGACCACCTCGTCGTTCCCCAATCATTTTTGATGGAGCCTTGATTAATTCGCCAAATTGTCGCCGAAGAACGCACACTCGATCGCGACTTAAACCAAGCACCTCAGCTGTCGTGTCCAGAGTAGCTCCAGTGAGTGCGGGGAGCAAAACAGCTTGTCCTTGCCGTAGCTCTTGGATTGTGGTCGCCTCGGACACCATTTGCAGGGCTGCCTTTAATTCTCCCTCATCGTATCGTGCAATTCTTGCCATGTCGTTACCTCCTGGTAATGTTCATGGCTATATGTTAAATTAGTATTGTTATGATTGCAACTTAGAATAAATCTTGCATCCATGCTTGAGTACAGTGTCAATGAACATCCGGATAAAACCGCCGTGGTGTTGGACGAAACACGGTTGACCTTCGGCCAGATCAATGCCGTTGCGAATCAGGTGGCCAACGGGCTGATTAAAGCCGGTATCCAGAAAGGCGACAAGGTGGCCTTAAGCTGCCCAAACCTGCCATATTTCCCGATGATTTATTACGGTATTTTAAAGACAGGGGCAGTGGTGGTACCCCTGAATGTGTTGCTGAAAGGCCGGGAAATTGCCTACCATTTAAATGACAGTGACGCCAAGGCCTATTTTTGTTTTCAGGGAACACAGGGACTCCCCATAGCCGAGGAGGGCTGGGCCGGTTTTAACCAGGCCGATCGGTGTGAATTGTTCTATTTGATGACTGCCGACCCTAAAGCCGAGTCTCCCATCCAGGGCACCCAAACCTTGACCCAGTTTTTATCTGGTCAGCCCCAGACATTTGAATCCGCTGCGACCCAGTTTGACGATACCGCTGTCATTTTATACACATCAGGAACAACGGGTTTTCCAAAAGGTGCAGAACTTTCCCATGGCAGCATGACCATGAACGCAAAAATAGTGGGGGACATGCTGGCGTTACAGCACGATGATATCCACGCTTTGGTTCTGCCATTGTTCCATTCTTTGGGCCAGACCGCTCATATGAATGCGGGATTTTCCATGGGTAACACCCTTGTTCTGATTCCTCGCTTCACACCGGAAGCAGTATTGGCGGCCATGCAGAAGGAGAAGGTCACATTTTTCGCAGGCGTGCCCACAATGTACTGGGCGCTGTTGAACTATGAGGACAAAGAAGGACGTTTCGACATCGATGCCATTGTAAATAAATTGCGAATAGGGGTGTCAGGTGCATCATCCCTGACCGAGGAAATTATTAAGGGTATAGAAAAGAAGTACAAAATCCCGATAATGGAAGGATACGGACTATCCGAAACTTGTCCTGTGGTCACTTTTAATCATCTGCATAAAGAACGCAAACCCGGTTCAGTGGGCACGCCAATCTGGGGGATTGAAGTCATGACGGTGGATCAGAACGGCCAGCCGGTACCAAATGGAGAAGTGGGTGAAGTGGTTGTCAGGGGGCACAATGTGATGAAGGGCTACTATAATAAGCCTGAAAACACTGCCGACGCTTTCAAAGGAACGTCTTGGTTTCATACAGGTGATTTGGGACGCCTTGATGAAGACAACTATCTTTTTATCGTGGACCGTGCCAAAGACATGATTATCCGGGGCGGGTTCAATGTCTACCCTCGGGAAATCGAAGAGGTGTTGATGACCCATCCTGCCGTATCATTGGCATCCGTCATTGGAGTAGCCGATGATCAATACGGAGAAGAAATAAAGGCGTTTATTGTACTCAAGCAGGGAGCTAATATAACTGAAACCGAACTTATCCAATGGACCAAAGATAACATGGCTCCTTACAAATATCCCCGTATGATCGAGATTCGGGACAGCTTCCCAATGACTGCCACAGGAAAGATACTGAAAAAAGAACTGAAAGAAGAAAACAGGTAAGGGTATGGCAGTAGACCGCCAAGATACGAAAAAATTAAAACTTAGAAGTAAAAAAAAGTAGACAGGAAGATGTTCAGATATGGGTTCTTAAAAACTTCAATGGAGGAAAAGAAGTGAATAAAAATCAGATGATAATCCTTGCCTTACTTACAGTATTTTTTATGAGTTGTCCGGATGCTTTATTCGCAACTAACGGATATTTTCTTCCTGGAGTCGGAGCGGTTAATGAATCCCTGGGAGGAGCGGCTACTGCCGGTAATGTGCAGGATGTAGTTGGCAGCCTACACAGGAATCCTGCTAATGCCGTTCTTTTTGATGGGAGAGTTTCTGCCATAAATTTTGGTGTAATCTTTCCTGAAGTAACCGCAAACAGTTCAGTTGATATGTTGGGACTCAGTGGCTCAACTGATTCCGACGTGGATACCATTCCCATTGCCAGCATGGGAATAGTTTTCCACGATAAAAATAGTCCTATGGCGTACTATTTTGGTTTAATTGGAGAAGCCGGGATTAGTCTTGACTTCTCACAAGGTTCAACAAATCCGCTGTTCATTGCCCAGGCGGGAAAGGCAGACAATCCTTATGGAGGACTTTTTGGCGGGTTTGGAGATGTGGTAAGCCAAATCGAAGTCTATAGGTTGCCTATCGGTGGTTCTTACCAGGTAGACAAGAATTGGTCCCTGGGGTTTTCCGTTGCACCGTCAGTGGCTCGGTTGAAACTCACACCTGGTGTTTTTGCGGCTCCTGATGATGCGAATGGCGATGGTATTCCAACCTATCCCACGGATGTCGATCACGAACTTGCCGCTGGTATCGGATTTCAGGTTGGAACTCGCTGGCAGACTACAGAGAAATTGGGAATCGGTTTTACCTTTACTAGTCCTACGTGGTTCGAAGATTTCAACTGGGATGTCACAGATGAAATCGACAACAACAGGAAGGTCTCTTTTCGTCTCGACCGGCCTCTTGTGCTGAATATGGGGTCAAGTTACCAGCTTACACCTGATACGCTTTTTCTGATGGATTGTTCCTGGATCAATTACAGTGGTACAAAAGGATTCGACGAGACAGGATTTAACGCGGACGGATCCTTGCGCGGGCTTGGGTGGAATGACATATGGGTGTTGTCATTTGGTGTTCAGCAGAATATTGACAAACTATCCCTTCGGGCTGGCTATAATTACGGAGGCAATCCCATTGATGCTGATACCACCTTCTTTAATTCTTTAACCCCGTTGATTACTCAGCACCATCTGTCATTGGGCGGTTCCTACACATTTAAACTGATCACCCTCGATATTGCATATACCCACGCCTTCGAAAACACTGTGTCCGGTCCCATTTATGATATGAGCGGTCCTGTTGCTGGAACAAACGTTGAATACTCTATGGCGTACGATCAATTTTCAGTTGCTGCTACTTTTACATTTTAATTTGAGAATATGGCTCTAAACAATCTTCAGTTTTAAGCTGGACAATGGGATAGGCAGGCAAGCATTTAAGAGACGCATTGGCAGCTCATCTTCCCAGAAACGACGATTAAACCGACAGCAAAATTCCTATTGCCCCAAAATTCAGTTGGATTTGCTCCGCTCCAGGTACCTGGTGAATAATTGAGCCACCTGTTCGGGCAGAGTTGGGTTGTTGATGAGTGAGCGGAAGCCGGGCAACAGTCGATCGGTTTCGGACTGCGATTCTACCGTGGCGTTTGTGACCCAAGATGATCCCAGCTCTGCGAATAGCTCTACAAGGTTTTCTTTTCCGTCAAGCAGGATCTCCATATATGCGGGGTTGTCCAGGTTCTTGACCAGAGGGGTATCGGCAAGCATTGTTTGCAGCACCCGGTGCATGGAGTTGTTCCCGGTTTTCCGGCGGTGCCCCCTGCGCACGCCTCGAAAGAACTGCTCCATGATATTGTTGGTGCGCTGAGGATAGATGGAGACCTTCCCCTGGGGAGTCATCACTTCGATGGGATCGGCGAAGAGCTTATCGTCGTATTTGTCTATTTGTTCGGCCATTTTTTGGCTGAGTCGATCCGCCGATAATTTGGGATCCTTTTTGAGCTCTTCCCGGAACTGGGCAACGCCTTGACGGATGCTGGCCATAACCTCAGGGGTGCCGTCATCGTTGAGGCCGTTGCCGTCGCCGGGCAACGCGATGCGCATGGCCTTGCGTAAAAGATCGAAGGTCTGGGAGCGCCAGCGTAGCTCCACCACCGCCTGGCGAAGACCAATGTCCTTTCTGACGCGGGAAGCTATCCTGGCCAGATTGAAGAGAGGCTGATTGTCCTGCCGGTCGCCGGTAGGCAAAAGATGAAGCAAGTCCGACAAAAAGGCGCTCAGCTCGATCAAGCGCTCTGCGAACGCGAGAAGCGGACGATCGAAAGGAAAGCCGTAGCCGTCCCCGCAGTGCTTGCCCTGAAGAGCCCAAAGGGCCAGCGAATAGGCTGCGGCAAGGGGCATGAGCCCGGTGTTCTGGGAGGCAGCGGCGGTCTTGATAGTCTCGGCCATAAGCGCAGGTGCAGCTTCGCCATACCCGCAAATACGACTGCGCATATTGCGCACCAGGGCGCATAGCCGTGAGGTCATAGCGTGGCTGCGAAGGCGCTTTCTGAGTTGATCGTAGGCCGGATAGAGGAAGTCCTTGCCGATGTCGCGCAGAAAATGAAAATGGCAGATGAGGTCCCTTGTGCCGGGAAAGACCTCCGCCACCGCCTTGCCAATGCCGGTTCCCATGTCGTGAACACAGGCTGACGGGGTCCCATAATCAGCCTGCACCTTTCGCAGGAAGGGAACAATATGGTCGGCGTGCTCGCTGGGCAGCTTCACATTAGCGAGAACGATCTTGCTCAGGCTGTCCATACTCGTCATCAGCGCCGGAGCATCCCCTTCATGGGTGGCGTCCAGATGAAGGACGGAACCGCCGGAGAGCTTCATCGCCTGGCGGATCCTCGGGGTTGCCCGATGATGCCCGGCTGCCAGGAAAGTGATGAACTTGCGCCCCAGATAAGCGATCTCAGAGTCGGAGAGATATATGTTTCTGGCAATGAGCCCGGCGCGGACCTCCAGGGTGGTTTGGTGGCGACGGAACAAAGCTTCTCCCACGAAAACCAGGGTATCATAGGCCACATTGCAGCGACTGGGAACAAGCTGGAGAAGTTCCTCGGAGTCAAAGACGCGGGAACAAGTGCGGCACTCATATAGCGTCTCGTGGGCAAGGAACGGTCCATTCATGCTCAGGACCGACTTTCGCCGCGTCTTCTGGACAACAAGCTTCCTGCCGCAGTCGCAGGCCTCCTGTTTCGGGAAGAACCGGATAACCGGCGGCCGGGGGAACAACGCAGCCGGCGATGATTCCATCGACAGTCGGGCAAGGCAGCTTTTTAAGGCTCGCCAGGTGGCGGCTCCTGAGATTGAGTCGTTTTTTTTAAACCGTGCTGCTCGAAAAGCCATTGGATCTGCCCCGCATCGATGGCAACGCGTGTCTTGCGCGAGATCGCTCTGGTCAGATCTTCGAAGCTTGCGTCGGGATTCTGGATAAACTCCACCAGGATCAGAACCGCGATCTTTGCGGGAAGCTCTACCGGCAGATCCCGGCCGGCCATAGCCCGGCGCTGAACGGCGGCAATGGGCGGATCGACGGAGAAATAGACATGGGACCGCGCCATTTTCTGGCGCTGGAGCCTGCCGTTGCGACACAGCTGAACCAAGACGGAATGGCACCTTATCCATGAACACCTTAACCTCAGTCGTGAGAGGGCATAGCTGACCTTCTTCCTGATCATCACCCACTCCTGCTACCTTAGTGCACCAGGGGATATACTTTAACACAAACAACCCCAACGACAGGATATCAAACTGGATCCGCATGGCATGTTGGCGTCGCCCGACAATGGTACGGGCATATTGGAATTTTCGCCTATTTGGGTTCAGCTCACAGAACGGATAAAATACACGCTGAGCTAAAATTCAAGATATGACGTTAGAATGAATACTTTCAGTAAGTTGCTGACGTCGAAAATCCGCAGGTGTACAGCCCGCCTCGCGTTTGAAGAATTTGGTGAAGTGGGTAGCTTCCTCAAAACCCAGCTTTTCCGCGATGACCCCGACGGGGAAGTCCGTATGGTGTTGTCGTTCTCTTTATTTC
>JROS01000098.1 GCA_000769715.1 Desulfobulbus sp. Tol-SR | reverse complement strand
TGTTGTCGTTCTCTTTATTTCACCGCAAATTGACCACATTAAAATACGTCAACTTTTCGATTTTTACCTGATTGATTCACCCGAGCCGGCTTACCAGATAAAGGTATGATAAAGGGAGATTAAAGCTGACTGATGGGTGTGGGAAGAATATCTACAGAGGTAAAAGTGTGGATTATATGGGGCTCTGCCCCAAACCCCGAGGTTTTTTAAGGCATAAGGAGAGCAGCGAATAAGGAGTTGCGGACAAAAAAGGGGAGTCCGACAAAGGACTCCCCCGGAGGCGATTATTCGCCGCCCTCATTCCGGCTATCCCTTGACGAGTTGCTCCTCAGCAGAGCTCGTCTCCGTTTCACCGGAACCTCTGTGTTCATTGGTATGGAGAGCTAACCTGTCTCCTCTACTGCAAGTTGGATATGTTCTATTGCCACCATCCGGGCCTGCTGCAAGGCCGCAAGATTTAACGACAGATGTGCCAGCAGGTTGACTTTGCGCGGCAGTCCGTTGGTCGCCTGGAACAGCGCTTCCAACGCCGGCTCTTCAAAAAGATCGATTTGTGTACCCGCCAGTTCAAGGCGGTGTTTGAGGTAGAGTGGCAATTCCCCTCTTGCCAATCCTGAGATATGATAGCGAACCACAAGTCGTTGAGCCAAAGGTTCGTGAACCGACAGGGAGAGGCGGCGCCTGAGCTCAGCTTGACCGACAAAGATCATGCAGAGCCGGTTTTGCGAGTCCATTTCATAGTTGGTCAGCAACCTGAGATTTTCCAGCACTTCGTTTCTCAGATATTGGGCCTCGTCGATAATGAGGATCGGGATGATTTTCGCGTCGAGGGAGAGGCGGTTTACCTCACTACGGATGGAGCGATACAGGGCCGCCAGGCTTCGTTCCGTGGTAAGGCCCATTTCCCAGGCAATGGACTTATAGATGTCGGTGACATTGCCGGTGGTCAAAGGGACATAAAAGACCTTGTACAGCCCGGTATTAAGAGAAGTAGCCACCTTCCGGCAGATGCTGGTTTTGCCGCTACCGACTTCTCCGGTGATAAGACCGATTCCCCGCAGCTGCAACAGATAGCGGAGCCGGGCTTCAAGTTCGCCTGCAGCCCGGGAAGCAAAGAGTTTGTCCGGATTGATATCTTTTTCAAACGGATGCCTGGTCAAGCCGTACACCTTTCTATACATGATCCCCCTCCTTCCCGGCCTGGTTGATTTTACTGAAGTCAACAGTATGCCTTGGCCGGTTTTCCTCGGCGGAGCAAGCGTCTTCGGCTTTTTCCAGGGGAGTGCTTGCGGGACGATCACGTTTAATAAAGCAATTGGCATAGGCGTCGACCAGTTTGGCCTTCTGGACAAACCGGCCGTTGTGACAGACCTCGATAGCCTTGCCTTGGTCCGCCGGATTGTAACGTAAAGTGACTGTTTCCCCGACCAGGGCTGCATCAATTTCATACACCATACCGCTCAGACTGATGGTGCGGTCTTTCTGAACCTTACGTTTTGCCTCAAAAAGGAAGAGGTCATCGAGATCGACACCGGATTCGGGATACCTGACCCGCTGTGCGGATCCGGCCCAAGAGTCAAGCGGTGTTTGCCCCAGCATCCGGTGCGGCGAACGATGGTACTCCGTCTCGACATAGCTCCACAGAGCCCTGTTGATCGCCTCCAGACTCTGCATATCCTTGTCCTGTAGCATGGGGAGAAACTGCAGCCGTACCGAGCGAAACCACCTTTCAATTTTTCCTTTCGCTTCTGCGTGATAAGGCCTGGCGTGGATAAGGGTTATGCCGAGTTTGGCGCAAACCAGGGAGAGATGATGGGACCGAAAGGCCGAGCCGTTATCAACAAACAGTCGCGTGGGTATGCCACGGCGAAGAACGGCTTGTTTCAACACCTCCATAAAGGCCACGGTAGTTTCCGAATGAGCAAAGGCGGCATAGGGGATAACCCGGGTTGCGTCATCAATAAAGGCGATGAGATAGGTTTTCCGTTTCCTGCCATCAACGGTCCCTACCGCCGGACCGTGCATGACATCACTCATAAAAAGATCCCCGGCATACTGGTAGGCAAAACGGCGATGATCCTTGGCCGGCGTTGTTTTTTCTCTGGTTAAGCCATGCCGGGCCAAGAGCTTGTACACCGTAGACTGGGGCAGATGGATATTTCCGGCTACCCGGCCGGATGCCCTAGCCTTTTTGATTACCAGCGGCACAGTAAGCTCTCGGTTTTCCTCTTTCACCGTAAGCAGTACATCCGCAACTTCCTGAGGAAGTCTTCTTGCCTTTCCTTTATCCATGCGGGTTTTCGGTTGCAAGGCATCAAATCCGCCCTTGCGGTATTTTTTCAGCCACGACCTGATGGTCTCCTCTGCCACCTTCGTCCGCCTCGACCCCGGTATCGTATACTGCTGTTCCGCTTTCTTTTTGATCTGGGCATAAAGCCCTTTTGTCCCTGGGGGCAAATTGATAAAATCGACAATCACCCCGTAGCGGAACAAGGCCACTTCTTCGTTGAAATCGTTTCTGACCATAGAATCCTCCATTTCTGTTTTGAGATTACTTGATGGAGGAATTTCTACATGATGCTCAGTCCATTGACAGTCCCCTTCGATTGTTGGAACAAGGCAAAGGGCAATACCGGCCACGGAGGCGGGGGCCAAATCCGACAATCGGCGGCAGGGCGGGGAGATGCTCTTCGGCAATCTCCCGAAGTCGGGTCAAAACATGGTCCGCGTGGTATTTCTTGCGAAATTCTTCCAACTCAGGTGCGCACTTGGTGACAAGCAGGCCTGCCAAAATGGTCAACACTTCCCTCACATACTGAACCCTTCTTCTCAACCAGCGGAGACCGGCCGGAAGGCTGATGTCCGGCCGTAATGCTTCCGCCGCCGCCTCCCAACTTGCACATGATTGGGCAATGTTGACGGTTTGCTCGACTTCGTCTAAAGTTCCAGGAAAACGAGAGGCAAAAAAATCCGGGAGCAGGCTGATGGTGCAGTGGGCCATGGGACAATACCATCTGGCTACCAAACAGTATTCGGGAAACTTCCTGGGATAGGTGCCGTGCCTTGCCAAACCGCAGCCGCCTTCAGGATGAAAGGGACAGCAGTGCAGGTTTGCCTGCACCCAGGCTTCTTGCTCCAGGTATTCTTCCATTGTTAATTCTATAGGATAGCGGATCTGCATATGAACAAAATCGGACGAAATGAACCCTGCCCTTGCGGCAGTGGCAAAAAATATAAGAAATGCTGTCAAAATATCCCCCAACCTCAGCAGAAGGGAACCTTCGTTTACACTGATTTGGATGATTTATCAAATCAGGTACCGGCCTTGATCAAACAGAAAAAATTTGTCGAGGCTGAGGAGATCTGCCAACAACTTATGGATCAATATCCCGATCAGATCGATGGGTTGCACAGATACGCTGAGGTCTTTGAGGCACAGGGGGAAAAGCGGAAGGCTGCTCAATACTATCGAAAAGCGGCCGACTTTGCCGGGCATGCAGAAGGCTTTGACCAGGAGTCGGTAGATTATTTCGGAAAAAAGGCTGAAGAACTTGTGACAAGTGACAAACAATAGTCTCTGATTATGCTACCGTTTCCTATAAACCACCGGTGGGACAATCAGAGAATTGAAAGCGGTATTTTGCTATTTATTGCGGCTGCCAACA
>JROS01000195.1 GCA_000769715.1 Desulfobulbus sp. Tol-SR | reverse complement strand
TTGTTGCTTGGTTTACATTTTATTCGTCGTCCTCATAGTCTCCCCAGAACTCTTCAAGTATGCCGAGGACTTTTTCTCGGGAGCCTGCCGGCAGTGAGACAAGGCAGGCTTCTGAGATGTCACCACTCACCTCGTGAACGTGTTCGTACAGCATGTCTATTACCTGCCCGTAGTAATATCCATCCTTGAAGAACTCGTTACGAATGCCGACACACGCCTGGCAGGTCTTGTCGGTCATCACTCGGCCGTCGTGGATATTCACCTCGCGGAGGTAGACTTCACCCTTGGCAATGGTCTTCCTGCACTCACCACAGCGATGTTCTTTCTTAGCCCTCGGATGACTCTGGCTGAGGTTGGTCGAGTAGCTGTCTATGTCTACCGATACAGTTGAGCAGTCCATTATCTTCCTCCATTACTTAAAGACAGAACAACGTCCTGCAGTTTTCCCTTATCGATCTTGATCTTCTGCTTGCTGCCATCCATCCTGGCGTTGGCCTGCTGGTAGACTTCAGCCTTGTAGGTCGGGGCGTACCAGATCGTCAGCGTGGCGGCGGTGAGATCGAGACCGTGGGCCAGGACCTGGGGATGGGCGACCAGGACATGCGGGTTGGGCAGGGTTCTGAACTCTCGGAAGATCGTCGTGCGGGCCCCGGCAGACACCCGGCCGTCAACCACCGCCACTGACCACCTCTTCCTCAGCTCGGTTGCCACAGCGTCGAGGGCGCCGGTGAAGGGGACCAGGACGATAACCTTCTCGTCATTCTCGGCGATCACTTCCTCAAGGACGCTCATGCGTGGGCCGAAGTCGAACTTGACTAGGGAGCCGTCGGCTGCTATGACCACGCCACAGGCGGTTTGTACCAACTTTGAGATCAACACGGCAGCGTTGACCGCTGTCACCGTCGAGCCCCGGACCTCGGTGGCGGCCTGGGCGATCAGTTGCTTATAGGCCTTCTTCTGGTCCTCTGACATCTCAGCCCGGCGTTCGATGAAGCATGGCTCCATGTCGGTGCAGACTGAGCGTTCAAACCTGATCGAGGGTTTCAGGATCCGGGCCACTGACTTCTCGGAGCCTTTCTTCGGCACCCACTTGAACGGCCCGAACTGCAGCATGGTCTCCTGCTTGAAGGCGGTGAAGTGGCCGTGGTAGTTCTCAGGGGTCAGGAGTTTGCACTGACCGAACGCGTCGGTGGCATCGTTCGGCGTCGGTGTACCAGTTAAGCCCCAGGCTGCTCTGGCGATCTTCTGGGCGTTGAGCACTCGGTTGAGGGGTTTGAAGAGGGTCTTGGACCGGCTGTTCCTGAAAACAGCGACCTCATCGACTATCACCAGGTCGATGTCTGGGCGTTTACTCAAGGCTTCTTCAATCAAGCCGACGCCGTGGTGGTTGACGATGTAATAGTCGTGCCGTTGTGCCAGCAGGTCATGGCGT
>JROS01000097.1 GCA_000769715.1 Desulfobulbus sp. Tol-SR | reverse complement strand
GAATTGCGGAAACATCCTCCGAGCAGCACAGATCAGGGCCAACGGCTCGAAATAGCGGATTCAGGGATCCGGGCCAATTCGGGCGGATCCCTTGATCTGGTATTTGGACCAGGGCCATCAACCACTACACAAGGAGAACCACCATGAAATACTTCATTTTGACGGCAGCCGGAATCCCTACGATCGTTTTTTTGATCGAAATCATCAAACTGGCGCAAGCCATCCACTGAGAGGAACGGATCATGAAAAACCCAGAATGGCCAAAACACGAAGAAATTTACGACTTTTGTATGAAAATGGCAAAGAAAAATCCGGGCCGTGGCGCCACGCAATGGATCCACCTGGCGGATGCCGTTGAACGCGGCAGCATTTCTCCGTTGGAGGCATACGACACAGCACCGCTGGGATATGTTGCTGTGAACCTTACCGTTCGTGAAAGTCACTACAAACATCTTTTATAGGAGACAGGACCATGGCAAAGCAAACAGTGCACGAACGGATGGTAGCATTTCTACTGGCGAAAGGCGGGGTTGAGCAGGACAGCGGGTCCCGGAAATACCGGAAATTCATGGTGCCCAGCGGCAGCGTTTACTGGGTCGGCAAAATGGGAGCATTGCGAAAAGGCCGGACAATCAGCAGCTCCTTTTCGGTTTCACTCGACGCAAACAAATTCCTGGCCCAGCGGGGCTTTTAAATTCAACCGGGGCCGAAAGGCCCCCTATTTAGGAGACAGGACCATGGACAAGTTAACCAAACGCGAATGTCATGTGTTCAACCGGCCAGGGATCTGGGATTTGATTGGCTGGGATAGTAAAACACGCCAATACCAGTTGCGCAATGACGAAGGCGAAACCATTCTGGTATTTCATAATGAATTTGTACCGGTATCCCTGGCCGGAGAGGATTTGGTTATAGCCTCCGAGGACGGCAGAATCCTTCCCACGACCGAGGCCATCGAAAATAAAATTGAGATAGCCTTGGGAAAGGCCTCCGAGGCCCCGCCCTTGTACGAGCCGAAGGCCACGGGTGAGAAGCCGCAGAAGGCCCGGAAAGCGAAGGGCGATGCCACGGAAACGGCAGACGAGGCCAGAGCCAAGGTCCGGGAACTACTGTCCGGAGCCACCAGCCGAGAAGAAATCGCAAAACTAGCGGCAGAACCACTCGGAACCCCTGCCGAGGCCCTCGTCGAGAAATACGCGCACCTGGACAACGGCAGGTTTAGGATGGTCCTGGGAAATCGGCTGGCCAGTGTGTTTAAGTAAAATGGGCCGAGGGGCGTTGTTAGGCATCGAGGGCCTCGAAATAAAACCGGGACTCCGGAGCGTTGTTAGGATCCGACCGACACATTATGCGACTTGT
>JROS01000096.1 GCA_000769715.1 Desulfobulbus sp. Tol-SR | reverse complement strand
GAATTGCGGAAACATCCTCCGGGCAGCACAGATCAGGGCCAACGGCTCGAAATAGCGGATTCAGGGTCCTGGGAAACCGGGACCCTTGATCTGGTATTTGGACCAGGACAATCAACCACTACACAAGGAGAACCACCATGAAATACTTCATCCTGACAGCGGCCGGAATCCCTACGATCGTTTTTTTGATCGAAATCATCAAACTGGCGCAAGCCATCCACTGAGAAACCACCATGAAAGCCAAACTAAAAAAGATCGTAAAACTTAATAAAAAATCCTGGCCACAGGTGACCTGGGAGCAGTTGGCCGAGGCCGGGATTTCCAGGGACGAATTTTGGCACAGCGTTACTCCTGCTACTATTCACCAGACCATGGGACCAAATTGGTGTTACGGAGTAAATTTGGTGGTTTCTAAAAATAGCCGGCGGCCATACCGGCTCAACGAACAATAGGAGACAGAACCATGGACAAGTTAACCAAGCGCGAATGTCATGTGTTCAATCAGCCAGGGATCTGGGATTTGATTGGCTGGGATAGTAAAACACGCCAATACCAGTTGCGCAATGACGAAGGCGAAACCATTCTGGTATTTCATAATGAATTTGTACCGGTATCCCTGGCCGGAGAGGATTTGGTCATGGCCTCCGAGGACGGCAGAATCCTTCCCACGACCGAGGCCATCGAAAATAAAATTGAGATAGCCTTGGGAAAGGCCTCCGAGGCCCCGCCCTTGTACGAGCCGAAGGCCACGGGTGAGAAGCCGCAGAAGGCCCGGAAAGCGAAGGGCGATGCCACGGAAACGGCAGACGAGGCTAGGGCCAAGGTCCGGGAACTACTGTCCGGGGCCACGAGCCGAGAAGAAATCGCAAAACTAGCGGCAGAACCACTCGGAACCCCTGCCGAGGCCCTCGTCGAGAAATACGCGCACCTGGACAACGGCAGGTTTAGGATGGTCCTGGGAAATCGGCTGGCCAGTGTGTTTAAGTAAAATGGGCCGAGGGGCGTTGTCAGGCATCGAGGGCCTCGAAATAAAACCGGGACTCCGGAGCGTTGTCAGGATCGAGCCGACACATTATGCGACTTGT
>JROS01000095.1 GCA_000769715.1 Desulfobulbus sp. Tol-SR | reverse complement strand
TTTCAACCATCCGTATCGGCAGGGTATTGTATACCAATGCTTTTACTTCTCCGCAGGGCAATTTAACATTCGGCGTTGATTTTCGCTGCGGCCTTGTCTCTATTTTCTTTTTCAAGTCGTTTATCCTCCTGGTATTGCCCATAACTAGCTGGTAACAACCACCGGTACAATGATTTTGCCGCACCATTTACATTCGGGGGTTACTATTGCCGGGTATTTGCTCATTTAACCTCCCATAATGGCCATTTGTCCAACTGCGGCAGGAAATCAGCCTCGGAATACTGAAAACCCCATTTGGTCCCGTGCCGTCTGACCATTTCCGTCCTGGCTTCATCATAAGCAGCGGGGCCAGCCGGAACGGTGATCTTCACATAGCCGTTGTCGTACCCCTGGTTAAAGCCAAAGGTAAAATAATAATTAACAGTTTCGGTTGCCATCTATTGCTCCACATTTACTTCGTGTTCGTCCACCAGTTCAACACCATCCACCACTGTTAATGGGTCAACTTCCCGTAACAACCCCGTTATTATTCTTGCGATTTCCTTTTCACCATAAGATTTATTTTGTAAATCTAACTTTCCCACTAATCTGGAAATAACACCGGCCAAGCTGCCCGATTGAATAGAATAACCCCGTTGTAAAAATTTTCGTACCCGCAGCATCGATCCTCCGGCATCCTCCAATCTCTCCGGGTATGTATATACTAATCGTTTGGCAGCAAGATCCGGATAAAAATTATCGGCCACGGCTGATTGCCACTTATCGTCGGCAAACCACACCCCGGCTTGACAAACAGTAAAATCAAAAGAATTAATGCAATTTTCCTTTTTATCTGGAAATAGCCACCTGGTTATAAACTGTAAAGGGAAACGGGGTGGGGACAACACAGTGATAGCATTATCCGTACTAAACATTCGAGCTTTCCTGGCCTGGGCAATTTGAAGTGCAGCCAGGGTTAAAGTCTCTACGGTTGCCCCGAACATGTCAATATCAGACACTTTTCCGTTAGAGATGGTTTCCCGTATAAAACCCCCGGCCACTATAATGCCGTGCTTTTTAACTATCTCTATCACATCTTTCGGCAAACGGGAAACTACAAAGTGTAGATCTTGCTTAGTTAAGGTATTCATATATTCCTGCCCCCTATAAATTTTTCAATGCTGTTGGCCATGTGCTTTAAGATTGAGCTACGGCCCATGTCCGCCTTTCTTATCTGTTCTGCTACTTCCTGGAGCGGCAGTCCCTCTTTCATCCCTTTACTGGTAACACGGCAGAGAGCTTCCATAACTCCTCGCAATTCTGCGTGCTTAGGGAAATTTTCCTCCGGGACAGTCATGAAAATATCCTGTTCCGATACGAAGAAGTATGCTTTCCCGAATACCGTAGGGATCCTGTACCGAACCCCGTTTACTATGTCCTGTTCTTTCATCGCTTAAATATGGAATAGGCTAGAATGAAGACGATCTTGGTCGCATGGTATACGGCCTTGAAGATTGCCACAAAGAAAATGGCCGTTGCTATATCTAATCTGGTATTGCTGTCCATGGCTATTCTGATACATCTTCAAAATATCTGGCCACTTTAAATATTACCTTGGCCAGCTTGATTCCGCCCAGTGTCGGGGCCTGTATATAGCCATGGCCCCCGACACCATCTCCCAGGTCATACGGTCCAATAATTATTGCCCCATTAAGCGCAAGTCGTCCAAACTCTCGTGATGTTTCTCGCAATCTTCTGCATATATCTTCTCTAATTTCTCTTTCATCCATGGGTCCGCCTCCGTCGCGTCCTTTCAGTTAACCACGGGACCGTGCTCGTGTCAAGGTCCGTGTGTAAAACGCCTTCACTTAGAAAAGTGCTTTTTGATCCTGTCCAGGGTTTCTTGTAATTCTGGAGTGGCTGGCGGCAGGGGGGTGGTTGGTGCTTCCATTGTGATATCCTCTACCACCTGCTGATCTCCCCATCCCACCAGCTTAGATACCATTACGGGGTCAGAACACCTGTTCCGTTTGGCGGCCATGACATCTGAATAATAATTGCCAAGCTCGCCCTGGAATATCCTGTCTCCGATCGGGGCAAAACGCCACTTTTTCAGAAGCTCATAATAACTGGCCTTGTCGATCCATTCTTTTTGCTCGGCCAGCCATTTGTCGTATTCTTGCCATTTCATAGCACACACCCCTCTAGGTCGACCGCGTCACGAGAGCAGAGAAATACTGTACCAACCACAAAGTCCGTTTTGTCAACGTAAGCTCTTAAGATTTCCGTGGCCACTTTGTTAACCGATAGGCCCCGCATTTTTCCATCCTCATCCATCCACATTTCGCAGTCTTCATTAATGATCACGCGCTCCACATACTTGGATTCCGTGATCTCCCGCACTTCTCCCAGGGTGAACTTGTGTCCTCTGGGAGATATTGCCCGAATAGTGCCATAGTCGTTTATAACTGCCCCTGCTCCCATGACAGCTCCTTTAGCCTCTCGGCTTGTCGCTTAATTGTTGCCACTCGGCATTCCCGCGCTCTTTTTGCCATGATTCCCTGTCATATGCTTTTATCCTGCCGGGCTTTAAAACACACTCGTCCTCCCAGCCCTTAGATAATCGGGTGCGCAGGGTGTCGTGGGATATCCCAATTACGTCAGCCAATTCTTTGACCATGAACGAACCGGCATCTGTGTCAATCACTAATTTCTTTCTACTTCTTCCTAGGGAATCTAAAACTTTTTTGTAATACGGATCCCGCAGGATCTTTGTCGGTTTTTCGTTCATTTGTTTTCCTCCACAAACTTTAGAATGAAAGAAATAACCGGTTGCCAGGGCACTATACACTTAGGCCAGGAATTGACTGTCCCGCCACAGATGCACAGTGTGTCCCGTTCAACGTCCTTATTCAGTAGAAAATCCGAAATGTAGTAGGACTCGAACCCAGTTGGGCCGCCAATAAACCGGATTATAGACTCTTCGCCCCGGTCCTCGATTTCCATTTTAATGGTACGGGATTCGGTCCGGTACTGTCGATCTTCATACTTGTTCTTTTTACGATTCCAGGTAGCCGTTTCGAAGGTCCACTCTGATGGGATGGGTTGCTCGTTCATTTATCTACCGTACAGGTTAAGTATTGAGAAGTCTCGGTCTTGGTGGTCTTCTCCAGCTTACAATTGCCGTTGGAGAAAAAATCCAGGGCTTTTTCGACTTCACGACAGAACATTATGACCTGGGGGCCAAGGTTGGTGTTAAACTTCATAGCGAGACAATCATTGGAACTCAGGTAATAAGACTCGAATTCCAGTTCCAGGGATTTGAGTTCTTCCATGGTATCAAAAACTTCCAGCAGAGTCTTGGCCTCGTTCAAGAAGAGGCAATTATTAAGGGGTGAACAAAAATTCAGTTTATTAAAGCCGACGGGCAGCAGGGGGTGAAAAAGGTTCAACATTTCTTCCTGCTTCCTGATGTCTTCCCTGTCCTCTTCAAACTTTGCTTTTAATTGTTCTGCGTCCATAGCGGGTCTCCTTATTTGACGAAATAATGGCGGCGGGTATTATCGGTATTCTTAAAACATTCCGGATAGTCCGTGCCGCTGATGCCGATCGATTTACCGGTCCGGGATTTCTCCATATCGACTGCGGAAAGATACCCAAATCCCTTGTAATTACCGGTTTTGTGCAGAATGTTTTCGATGTAGCCGCAGATGCCCTGGCGCTCCCGAACGGCACTGTCGCCGGAATGCAGCAGGATCTCGTTGGCCATGTCTACCAGGGTGGTGATGTGAATGGTCTTTTTCATAGTATTACTCATAGAATTGAATGTAAACGGTATGGGGCTTGTATGGGCTTACGGCCTCGGATACTTCAAAACTGGCCCCGGTCCTGGCCCCGACTTTTTCTCCGATTTCACAAATGGCAGCAGAGCTGGTATGAACCCGGTATTTGATTTTCCGGGTCCCAGATTTACATTTGTCTGACCATTGCCCGGTGACTACAACACCGGCCAGCTCTACCTCGGCTCTAAAAACTCTCATGATACTTTTGCGATTCATTTGGCCCTCTTTATTTGTTTGATGACATCGTCCCGGCAGGTCTCAAGGGAGTGTTTAAGTGTTACAAAAGATTCACCGGACGGCAGGGTAAAAGTGTAGTGAAGTAAAGACATGTTCTGACGAACGGTGCGGACCATAGTTTCGGTGCCCCCGATCTTCGGGTGCTGACTAATTTGTACCATGGTGTTCCTCCTGTGGTGGGCGGCAGGGCCTCTCCCTGCCTTTCTTTCATTATACCATGCCGGATGG
>JROS01000094.1 GCA_000769715.1 Desulfobulbus sp. Tol-SR | reverse complement strand
GCGGTCGAGATGACATTGAGGGCGGTCGAGATGACATTGAGGGCGGTCGAGATGACATTGAGGGCGGTCGAGATGACATTGAGGGCGGTCGGGATGACATTGAGGGCGGTCGGGATGACAGCAGGAGAAGTCGAGATCTCAGTTCTTGAGGCCCAACAGCCGTTCGGCATTGCCGTGGAGGATGGCGGCCTTGGTGTCGTCCGAATAGGGCAGCGCCAGCACCCGGCTGATCAGCCCCTCAATATCCAGGGGGATGGACGGCCAGTCGCTGCCGAACAGGAACCGGTCGGCATACCGTTCGAGATTGGGAAAATAGCGGGGCAGATGCCGTGTGGCGATGCCGGCGATGCCGATGTGCATATTGCGATGGCGGGAGATCAGCCAGGCGGCCTGGTCATACCAGAAGGGCCGGCCTCCGTGTTCCATGATGATGGTTAGATCCGGGAATTCGTCGGCGACGTCATCCAGCAGCAGTGGATCGGCATAGCGTATCCTCGTCCCCCGGAAGATCGAAGAACCTGTGTGAAACATCACCGGCAACCGCTGCGATTGGAGGTAATCGAAAAAGGAAAAAAATGCCGGGTCGTTGGGGGAAAAATGCTGGTAGGAGGGAAGGAGTTTGAAACCTTTCATCCCCATCTCCTCCACGGCATGCCGAGCCTGATCGACATAGGAGGCATCGGCCTCGAGCGAAATGGAGGCAAAGGGGATCAGTTCTTCGTGATCGCTACAGAACCCGGCGATCACCTCATTGGAAACCACCCCGGTGGATCTGGGCGCGTATTCGGCGAGCATGATCGCTCGGCTCACCCCCTGCGTTGCCATATAGGCAACGACCTCCCCGGGATTGGGTCCGTCGGCGAAACGGGCACGGTAGCCGGGATTGTTTTCCCGGAAATAGGCAATGATTTCCGGCTTCAAGTACCGGGGGTCGGCCAGATGGACATGGAAATCGATGACGTTCATTGTTGTTCTCACTGTTCGGCGACCTGGAGGCTGACCCGGCGGTGGATCCGGCGGCGGAATTGGTCGGTGCCCCGACGCCCGGACGATGATCCTACCATCATTGTCCGGAGGTTACCATCATCTCGTGTTTACCAAGGGCAGCCTTCGTTGAACTGCGTCGGGGTAATCTGCCCATCTACAGTTGAAAAAGCCGCGCTCGATTGGGAGGCGGCGGTCGACAGCCACTGTCGTGGGCAACGAGGTGGCCGCATGGAGGTGTGAAAAGGCCTGTTCTCCGGCCTTGTCGACGGCTGTTGCCAGCCGTCGAAAGCCCTCTTTGTTCGAACTTCGGAAGACGATCGAGCATCGAACCACTTCTTGCCCCCTTGCTGTAACGAACAGGAGTTTCTGAAAAATTTACGCTTGATTTCTTTTTTCTCATACTGTACCGCACCGTACAGTTCTGGCAACCCTCGCCTCGCGGGGGTCTTTTTTTTGCCAATCGTCATTCCCTCTCTCCCAGCCGGCTGCGGAGAGAATGCCTCGCGGCGAATCAAGCAAACAGGAGAGTTCACCCATGTCCCCACCGTGCATCACGCCTCCGAACCCCATGGTCATCACGATTGCTCTGGTGCTGATGACCACCCTCGGCGGTTGCGCCCGGCTTCCTCAGATTGGCCAACGTGACCGCATGAAACCTGCCTCGGACTATCGGACCGCGGCGTCATTTTCCGCGCCGACCGGCAACTGGCCGGATCAGAACTGGTGGCGGACCTACGGCGATCCGCAGCTTATGGCGCTGGTCGACGAGGCCCTGCGCGACTCGCCCGACCTGGCCGCGGCGGCGGCACGTCTGCGTCGGGCCGAGGCCTACACCACCGTGTCCCGATCGACACTGATGCCGCAGGCCAGCGCCGGTGCCTCGGCGACCGAGCAGAAGTTGAGTTACAACTACCTCACCCCTCGAGCCATGCCCCCGGACGGCTGGCAGGATTACGGGCTGGCGACGATCAATCTCAACTGGGAGATCGATTTCTGGGGCAAGAACCGCGCCGGACTGGCGGCGGCCACCTCGCAACTGGAAGCCAGTCGGGCCGAAGCGGCGCTGGTGCGGCTGAACATCGCCGCGGCCATCGCCATGAACTACTCGGAACTGGCCCGCCTTTACGCCTTACGGGACACGGCCGGGCGCACCGTGGATATCCGCCGCAAAACGGTCGAGTTGTTTGCCGAGCGCTTCGCCAACGGCATGGAAACCGAGGGGGGCGTCGGTGAGGCCAAAGCCCGGCAGGCCGGTGCCGAGGGGGAACTGTTGGCGATCGATGAGCAGATCGGCCTGACCTGTCATCGTCTGGCCGCCTTGGTCGGCGCCGGTCCGGACCGCGCCCGTTCCATCCATCGCCCGACGATCAAGCTCGACAGCCATTTCGGCCTGCCGCCCGAGCTGGCGGCCAATCTTCTCGGGCGCCGCCCCGATGTGATCATGGCCCGTCTCCTCGCCGAAGCCCAGCTGCATCGCATGAACCAGAAGCAGGCCGAGTTCTACCCCAACGTCAACCTGATCGCCTTCCTCGGCGTCCAGTCGCGGGGGTTGGACATGCCGACCGAATCCGGCTCGGATATCGGCGGCATCGGCCCGGCCGTGTCGCTGCCGCTCTTCACCGCCGGCCGCCTGCGGGGCGAACTGCGCGAGCGGGCGGCGACCTATGACGAGCTGGTCGCCAACTACAACGCCACGGTGGCGCATTCCCTGGAAGACGTTGCCAACGCCGCCCTCAGCATCAAAGCGCTGGCCGGTCAGCTGGACAAAGGCAGGGCAGCCGTCGCCGAGGCGTCGCAGGCACATCGGGTGGCGCGCAACCGCTACGAAGGCGGACTGGCCAATTTCATCGAGGTCCTGTCCGCCGAAGATCTGCTGCTCAACAACCAGCGACTCCTCACCAGCCTCCAATCCCGGGCACTGTCCCTCGATGTCGCGCTCCAGCGCGCCCTTGGCGGCGGATTTCAGCATAAAAATATCTGATTTCCCTATCCATTAACACCGGAAGGATTGCCGATATGTCTGACATTACCGAATCGATTCCTACCAATGTGGTCAAATCAAATCGTCGCAAAAAACTGCTCATTGCGCTGGCTGCCGTCGTGGTCTTCTCGGGCGCAGGGGCCACGGCCTACTGGGCTCTGTACGGCTCGCACATTATCTCCACCGACAATGCCTATGCCGCGGCCGAGGTGGCCCAGGTGACCCCGGCGGTCGGCGGCACCATCAGCGAGGTGCTGGTGACCGACACCCAGGCGGTCAAGAAAGGCGATGTCCTCGTCAAGATCGACCAGACCGACGCCAGGCTGGCGCTCGCGCAGGCCGAAGCCGAGCTGGGACAGGCCATCATGGTGCCGCTGACCGGCTGGCTGGCGGCACGCTTCGGTCCAGTCCGGGTATTTGTCTGGTCGACGGCCTTGTTCGGAATCTTCGGCATGCTCTGCGGCCTCTCCACCTCCCTCGGCATGCTGGTCGTCGCCCGCATCTTCCGGGGTTTTTCCGGCGGGCCGCTGATGCCTCTGTCGCAGACCCTGCTGCTGCGCATATTTCCCAAGGAGAAGGCCGCGGCGGCCATCGGCCTGTGGTCGATGACGACGCTGATCGCGCCGGTGACCGGGCCGATCCTCGGTGGCTACCTGTGCGACGAATACAGCTGGCACTGGGTTTTCATGATCAGCACGCCGTTTGCCGCGGTCTGTGCCTTCATCGCCTGGAACATGCTCAAGCGTTGCGAAGCGGCAGCGATCCGCACTCCCTTCGACATGATCGGCCTGGTGCTCCTCGTCATCTGGGTCGCCGCGCTGCAGGTGATGCTGGACGAGGGGAAAAACCTCGACTGGTTCGCCTGCGACAAGATTGTCGCCCTGTGCATCATCGCCGGGATCGGCTTTGCCGCGTTCATCATCTGGGAACTTTACGACGACCATCCGATAGTGGACCTCCGGGTGTTCCGCCATCGGGGCTTTACGGTCAGCGTCACCACCATCGGTCTGGCCTTTGCCGCCTTCTTCGGCATCAACGTCCTGATCCCGCTCTGGCTCCAGAACTTCATGGGCTACACGGCCACCATCGCCGGACTGGCGATGGCCTGGAGCGGACTGTCGTCGATCTTTGTCGCCCCGATGGCCGCCCAGCTGGCGCGCAAGACCGACCCGCGCAAACTGGTCTTCTTCGGCGTCATCTGGTTCGGCATCGTCACGCTGTGGCGGGCCGTGGCCACGACGGACATGGGTTTCTTCGATGTCGCCATGCCCCTGATCGTGATGGGGTTCGGCATGCCGTTCATCTTCATCCCGACGACCGATCTGGCCCTAGGCAGCGTCGAAGCGCACGAGATGGATTCCGCCGCCGGCCTCATGAACTTCCTGCGCACCTTATCCGGAGCTTTCGCCACCTCGATGATCACCACCGTCTGGGGCGACCAGATCACCCGCAACCATGCGGAACTGGTCGGCCTGGCCGATCAAGACCTGAGCGTTCGTGCCATGCTGGACGGCTCAGGCGCCCCATTGGATGTGGTCAACCAGGTGATTGACTACCTGATTGTGCAGCAGAGCGTCATGTTGGCCACCAATCAGATGATGGTGGCCATCGGGGCCATCGTGATCGTCGCCGCGCTGATCACCTGGCTTTCACCCAAGCCGGCGCGGGTTGTCGAACCGGGGACCGGCGGCCATTAGTTGCTCTCTTCCGCTGTTAAAAAATCGAATCAAGGAGATCTTCCATGTTCAAACATCCGCTGGTGCCGACAGATGGCTCCCCTCTCTCCCAGGAAGCCGTGCTCCGCGCGGTCTCGTTCGCCAGCGAGGCGGGGGCGCGCATCACCTTTTTCTGTGCGATACAGCCATCGCCCAAGATGTACTACGGCATGGGGTCGATCTTTGACGCCCATATGCCCACCACCTTCCGTGAATCGATGCGGAGCACGGCCCAGGACATTCTCGATGCCGCCGAAAAGCTTGCCCTGGCGACCGGGGTCGAGTGCCGCAAGGTTATGCTTTTCAGTGAAGAGCCGTACGCGGCAATCATCGAGGCGGCCAGGCACAACGAGTGCGATCTCATCTTCATGGCCTCGCACGGGCGCAGAGGAGTCAAGGGATTTGTCCTGGGAAGCGAGACCCGAAAGGGAGTGACGCACTCCACCATTCCTGTTCTGGGTATTGACGCACTCCACCATTCCTGTTCTGGTACACCGCAGTGAGGCGTTGGCCACGACCACGTAATGCACCCGGGGTGCCGCACTGATTACCGACGGTATTTTTGCGCCCCACGGGATATGCTGCTGCTCACCCCGGTAACAGAAGGAGAAGCCCCACAAGGATGGCGAAAAAATCCGACACGAAACGACAGCATATTCTGACGGTGGCGGCGCAGGCGTTCCAGGAACTGGGTTTCGAGCGGACCACCATGTCGGAGATCTGCGCCCGGATGGGCGGTTCGAAGGCGACCCTGTACAACTATTTCCCTTCCAAGGAAGTGTTGTTTTTCGAGATCATGTATCTCTCGACCGAGGCCGAATTCCAGGCCGTCCACTCGGCGATCGATCCGTCGACGGATGATATTGTCACGTCCCTGCAAAATTTCGGTGAACGCCTGCTGACCATCCTCTACTCCCCGCAGGTCCGGGCGAACCGGCATCTGTCCATCTCCGAATCGGGCCATTCGGAGTTGGGCCGCCTGGTCTACGAGCGCCGGGTCCAACGCAGCCAGGACCTGGTGGCGGATTTCATCCGCAAGGCCATGGATCACGGCAAACTGCGTCAGGCCGATGCGGTCGTGGCGACAAAACACCTCTACAGCCTGCTGGAGGCCGAGTTGATCGACCGGTTTCTCTTTCAACTGCTGGAAGAGGTCAGCCGCGACGAGATCAGGCAGGTGACGGCCCGGGCGGTCGCGGTTTTCATGGCCGCCTATGGTCCTGCGGGGAAAATCGCCCCCGAGACGCGAGGCGCGTCCCGACAGGAGCCGTAGCTCCGACCCGCCGAGAGCCCCTCCCCACTCTCGGCCCCGTTCACAGATGGGCCAGGCCGGAGTCGAGAGTGCGCCCTGGCCGAGGTTCCGGCGGCCGGTGCCGGGAAAGGTCGATTTCCCGGCACCCTGGCCGCTTGTCAGGAAATTATTGCCCGTTGCAGCATCCCGGGGTTAACGACTCATTTGGGAGCCATTGCCCTTCGGGCTTCTTCCTTGCTTTCGTAAATGTGGGGCGAAACTCCCCGCTTCTGCAGTTCGTCACCGAGTTTCATCCGCAGGAAGGTACTGGTCGTATAGCGGGTGACGCTCTCGTAGTATTGGGCGGCGTATTTCACCATTTCCACGTATTCGTCGACCAGGTGCGGCGAGACGTTGAAGTTGTCGTAGTTGGCGACGGTGTGCACCTTCCGGTCGAGAGGCTCCAGTATCGATCCGACCAACTGTTTCATCTCCTGAATCTCGTCACTGGTTTTCATGTAGTAGTTTTCGAGGTTGATGAAAAAGATGTTATCTTCCGCCTGGTATTTGAAACGATCCTCCATGGGAATGTTCAAAAGGTCGTCCTTGATCCCCATGCGACGGAGCCGGAAAAGTCGTTCGTCCATGAGCCTCGGCGGTCGGCGCATGACGGGCTTGAAATCCATGAGCGCCAGGACCTGGCCGTCCAGGTCGATTCCCGGAGCGATCTCAATCAATTCCAGCCCTTCCTCGCACAAGGTGAAGACACAGCGCTCGGTGACATACAGCACCTGCTGCCGAATGCTGACGGCATACTTCCCGCTGAACGTTTTCTGTTCCACCTGGCGGACGAACTTCTTCTCCCGCCCTTCCTGGTCGATGATCAGTTTGCCGTCCTCGACCGATGTCTTGAGCCCGCCGGCGGTGAACGTCCCGACAAAACAGACTTTCTTGGCATTCTGGCTGATGTCGATGAACCCGCCCGGACCGGTGAACCGTGGCCCGAACTTGCTGACGTTGACGTTTCCTTCCACGTCCGTCTCCGCCATGCCGAGGAAGGCGATGTCGAGGCCGCCGCCGTCGTAAAAGTCGAATATGGCGTTCTCGGCGATCAGGGCGTCGGAGTTGACGCCGGCGCCAAAATCCAGCCCTCCCATCACCAGGCCGCCGATAATGCCCGATTCCGCCGTCAGGGTGGCATATTCCAGCACCCGTTCCTCGTTGGCCACCCGCGACACCCCTTCCGGCATGCCGATGCCGAGGTTGACGATGCTGTTGGGCTTCAACTCGAAGGCGGCGCGGCGGGCGATGATCTTGCGTTCGCCCATTTCCAGCGGCGGGATCGCCTGCATCGGGACCCGGTGCTCGCAGCTGAAGGCGACACTGTATGGCGTACCGAAGGTCTGCCAGTGGTTCTCGGGCTTGGCCACCACCACGCAGTCGACCAGGATCCCGGGGATGACGACATTGCGGGCACTGAGCGTGCCGCTGTCGGCGAGCCGTTCAACCTGAACGATCACGACCCCGCCGGAGTTCCGGGCGGCCTGGGCCATGGCCAGCGCATCGAGGACCATGCACTCTTTCTCCATGGTGATGTTGCCGTCCGGGTCGGCAGTCGTCCCGCGGAGGAAGGCGACATTGATGGGGAATGATTTGTAGAAGAGATAGTCCTTGCCATCGATATTCATCAAGGTGATGAGATCTTCACCCTGGGTCTTGGTCAGTTCGTTGATCTTGCCGCCATCGACCCGGGGATCGATGAAGGTGCCGAGGCCGACATGGGTCAGATTGCCCGGCTTGCCGGCGGCGATGTCGCGATAGAGTTGGGTCACGGCCCCCATCGGGACGTTGTAGGCGAGAATCTTGTTTTCATGGATCAGTTTTCCCAGCCCCGGGGTCAAACCGGTATGGCCGCAGATGACTCTCCCCACCAGGCCCTCGAGGGCGAGGTGATTGAGGCCCTTGCCCTTGCCGTCCCCCTGGCCGGCCGGATAGGTCAGCGTCAGATTTCTCGGCCGGCCGGTCTTGAGAAACCGCTCTTTGAGGGCGATGGCCAGTTCCTCGGCAAAACCGGCCCCGACAAAACCGGCCGTCACGATGGTGTCGTTGTCGCGGATCAGGTCGATGGCCTCCTCGGCCGAGACGATCTTGCCCTTCTTGATCCGCATGGCCGATATCGGGTCGACCATCGGGTGCCCGATCTCTTTCAAGTGCATTTTCCCGATCAACGGATTGATCTCTTGCATCACACAACTCCCTTATAAATTTACAAGGACGATTAAACCAGAAGATCCAGAATTCATCGTGCGGACATGCTATTTAATCGTATTTTTTCAATAATTTGTGTTACCACCTCGCCAGTTGTCCTATTCCCCCTTGAAACGTGGCGCCCTCTTTTCGAGAAAGGCGCCCACCGCTTCCAGGTGATCGCCGGTATGATGGGCCATGGCCTGAAAACAGGCGCATAGTTCGAGAAAATCCGGAAGTTCGCTGCGTTGGGCCAGCTTCATCATCCGCTTGGTCAGGCGCAGGGCCTGGGGCGGCTTGGCCGCTATCTGCCCGGCCAATTCGCGGGCGCGTGCCATCAGGGTCTCGGGTTCCACCACTTCGAGGAACAGGCCCAGACTCAGGGCCTCATAGGCCGAGACCAGCCGACCGGTAAAGGTCAGTTCGGCAGCCCGCTGGTAACCGACCAGTCGCTGCAGGAACCAGGCCCCTCCGTCCCCCGGTGTGATGCCCATGTTGATGAAGGCCTCGCTCACCGCGGCCCGAGTCGAGGCGATGCGGATGTCGCACATGCAGGCGAGATCAAAACCAGCCCCGATCGCCGGGCCGTTGACGGCGGCGATGATCGGCACCTCGGCCCCGTGCACGACCAGCGGTATCTGCTGAATCCCCCGTCGATACTGGTCCTGCAGGTCGATCGGCGTGCCCTGAAAGCTGCCGGAGCGATCATGCATTTCCTTGACGTTGCCGCCGGAAGAAAAGGCCGTGCCATCGCCGGTGATGATCAGCACCGAAATCCCGTCATTGCCGTTGACCCAGGCAACCGTCTGCAGGATGTCGTCGATCAGCTGCGTGCCGGTCAGGGCATTGCGGACATCATCCCGCTGGAAGGTCAGGACAGCTACCCGACCTTCCACCTCGATGAGTGAATTCTGTAACTGTGGCAGTCCACCGGCCTTGGGTGCGACAGAATCCATACAACCTCCCATCGATATAAACGGCTAGAGCAGCGCCAGAAGCACGCCGGCGGCCACGGCCGAGCCGATGACCCCGGAGACATTCGGACCCATGGCGTGCATGATCAGGTGATTCTGCGGATTGGCCTCGAGACCGACCTTGTTGACCACCCGGGCGGCCATCGGTACCGCCGACACCCCGGCCGCGCCGATGAGCGGATTGATCGGGTTTTTCGAGAGCTTGTTCATCAATTTGGCCATCAGGACGCCGCCGGCGGTGCCGATGCTGAAGGCGATCATGCCCAGGACCAGGATGCCGAGGGTCTCGACATTGAGGAATTTATCGGCCGACAGTTTGCTGCCGACAGCCAGGCCAAGAAAGATGATGACCGTATACATCAGGGCATTTTTCATGACATCGGAGAGCTTGTCGACGACACCGCACTCCTTGGCCAGATTGCCGAGCATGAACATACCGATCAGCGGTGCGGCCGACGGCAGCAGTACTGCACAGATGGTCAGCACCAGCAGGGGCAGGATGATTTTCTCCATTTTCGATACATGCCGCAGCTGCACCATCTTGATCTTTCTTTCCTCCTCGGTGGTCAGCCACTTCATGATCGGTGGCTGGATCAGCGGAACTAACGCCATGTAGGAGTAAGCGGCAATGGCGATTGAACCCAGCAGACGAGGAGAAAGCCGGCTGGCCAGGAAGATCGCCGTCGGACCGTCGGCGCCGCCGATGATCCCGATGGAGGCGGCATCCCGCAGGGAAAAATTGATGCCGGGCACCAGGTCAGAAAGCCACAGGGCCCCGAGCAGAGTGGCGAAAATGCCCAATTGTGCCGCCCCGCCGAGCAGAATGGTCATCGGATTGGCAATCATCGGGCCGAAGTCGGTCAGGGCTCCGACCCCCATGAAGATCAGCAGCGGAAAGACCCCGGTATTGATCCCCACGTCATAGACATAGGCGAGGATTCCCCCCGGTTCGGCAATCCCGGCCAGCGGAATGTTGGAGAGGATGGCGCCATAGCCGATGGGAATCAGCAGCAGCGGCTCGAAACCTTTGAAGATGCCGAGGTAGAGGAGCACCAGGCCGACGGATATCATCAGCACCCGGCCGATGCCGACTGTCCAGTCCTGTGTCGTCTGCGCCTCGAATATGCCGTACGCCCCTGTGGTTCTGGCAAGAGCGACAAGAAGTCCGGAGATGGACGGCAGCGTTCCGCCGCCGCCGACGGCGGGCTGGTCGGCAACCACCGGGGTTGTGGCAATGGTTCCAAGCAGGTCGTCCTTGTGGACTTTCTGGTAGGCGACAGCCTTCATACTGGTGATTTTTCCAGCCGAACCGGCCTTCAGGACGATCACCGTGCCGTCCTCCTTTTTCAGGGTCGCGATCTCGTCGCCGCTATAGACGAAGCTGTCCTGATGGGCGAGAACCCGAATTATTTTTGCGTCTGCCGGCGCGACTATATCTACCGTTTCGTCCGCCGCGAGGGCGGCATGCGACCAGGTACACAGCCATGTCAGCAATAGAAATATGAAAAATTTGAATTTCATAATACCTACCCGATATGAGCAAAGAAGAGAGGCTTACCGGTCAAAGACCGGTAAGCAGGAAACCTGCACCCTGTCAGCCGATGGTGAGAAGCGATTCAGAGGCCTGGACGGCATCGCCGGCGCCAACGTGGATGGCAAGAATCTTGCCGGCGCAGGGGGCGTTGACCTCGGATTCCATTTTCATGGCTTCCATCACCACCAGCGGTTGATTGACGACAACGTTCTCGCCGACATCAACCAGGATTTTGATGATATTACCTGGCGTCGGGGCATCGACGTCGGTTCCTTCTTTTTCCGGAGCGGCAGCCGCTGCCGGGGCGACCGTGATCCCGCCCGCCGTCGGCACCTGGGAACCGTCCGCCAAAGCGACGGTGACGTTGTACGTCTGGTTGTTGACAGTGATGATGTAATTACGCGTCCCGGCAGCTGCAGGACCCGTCGAGGTGGTATCGCTCATTGTTTCACTCCCTTTTTGTGCTCGCAGTTTCTCTTTCGCTCGAGTTATTCAAGCTGTGACTCTTGGTGGGTTTGGTGTATTCCGATCCGGTGGGGGGACAGGCACTCGCCTTCCTCCCAGAGTCTGTAATCAAATATTATTACCGAATACCCATATCACTCTCGTAGGCGGCGACGGCGGCGGCGATGACTGCAAATTCCGCCCCTCCATCACTGACAGGTACTGATACTGGTACTGGTACTGCTCGTGCTTTTTTTCTTTTACTGGCCAGGATGGCTCGATCGTTGGCAATCGCCTGAATTTCGCGCGCCGCGGCTCCCCGGGTCAGGAATGCCACCAATTTGATGAAGTAAATCATCAACAAAAGAAAGAGCATGACGGTGGTCATGCCGACGACCATAAGTTTGACACCTTCAAAAATCATTGGACTCTTGCCTCACTTGTAGTGCAGGGGGGCCTGCTGAAAAACCGCTTTAATCAGGGCCGCCCCCGCTATTTCCGGATCACGTCGCTTTGCCTGAGAGGCCGTTCATGAGACAGGATGCCCCCCCATGGCGATGGCGTCTATTGTCACCGAGGCCCCTGTGTCGCGTGGAGCCGGGATGTCTCTACAGGGTTCGGCTTCCGCCTGCGCCTTACATCGCTTCGATCTTCTCGGTGAGGACCGGGATAAACTGCTTCAGATCGGCAACCACGAGGACATCGGCAACTTCCCCGATCGGGGCATCCTTGTCGGTATTGATCGCCACGATAAATTCGGATTTTTTCATTCCGGCCAGGTGCTGGATCGCCCCGGAGATACCGCAGGCAACATACAGCTTCGGGGACACGGTCTGGCCGGTAGTGCCGACCTGACGGTTATGTTCGGCCCACTCGGCATCGACGACCGGACGACTGGCCCCGTATTCGCCCTTCAAGGACTTGGCCAGGGCCGCGACGATGGCAATATTCTCCGGCTTGCCGATGCCGCGGCCGGCACTGACGATCACCGACGCCTTGGTCAGGTCGACCCCGCCTTTCTCGGCATATTCGTAGCCGGTCAATTCGATTTTGCCGGTCGCGCCGGTGCCGATCTTCTCAACCGTCGGGGTGCCCGCCGGGTCGTCGGCCAGGCTGAAGGCCCCGGCCTGCAGGGTCAACACGGTGACGCCGCTCTTGACGGCGACCTTGCGCCGCAACTTCGAGTTGCAGACCGGCACGACCGGCAGACCGTCGACGAAATCCACCACCTCGGACACCTGGCCGGCCTTCAAGGCGTGGGCCACCCGCGGGGCGAGGTCCCAGCCGTAGGAGGAGTGGCAGAAGACCACCATATCCGGCTTGACCTTGCCGATCGTCTCCAGCACCAGCTGCTTGTGGACATCGGGGTTGTATTCGCCGCAGGCCGCGACATCGGCGAGGTAGAGGGTCCCGGCGAATTTCGGCAGCTCGCTGTCACTGCCGACGAGGAACATCGCACTCTCGGCGCCGACCTTTTGGGCGAAGGCGACCAGATCGTAGACCCCGCCCTGCAACTTTCCTTCTCGATACTCAGCAACAAGCAATGTTTTCATCGGATCCTCCCCTAGGCCAGAACGGCGGTTTTTTCTTTCAGAATCTTGATCAATTTGTCAGCCATTTCGCCAATATCCCCCTCCAGGACGAGACCGCCGCCCTTCTTCTCCGGGAAGTAGAGGGCCTGGGTCTCCTCGAGGGCCGATTCCTTCAACAGATCGGCCACGGCAACGGTGATCAGTTCCTTCTTCTTGGCCTTCATGATATTGGGCAGGGTGGGGTAACGCGGGGTGTTGAGCCCGAGCTGACAGGTCACCAGCGCCGGCACCGGCAGTTTCACCACCGCTTTGACCCCGCCCTCGAGTTCCCGCTTGACGGTAATCGTGCCATTGGCGAACTCGAAGCCGACGATGGTTGTGACGGAAGGGATTCCGAGGGATTCGGCGGTCAGCACCCCGACCTGGGCACTGCCCCGATCCTGGGACTGCAACCCGGTGAAGATCACGTCATAGGACTTGGTTTTGGCATGCTCGGCGATGATCGAGGCGATGGAAAAGGGGTCCTTCTTGTAGCTGTCGTCATCGGCCACATGGACACCCCGGTCGCAGCCCATGGCCAGCGCCTTCTTCATCGTCTCCTTGACCCGCTCCGGACCGATGCAGAGCACGGTCAGATCGCCGCCGGCCTGCTCCTTCAACTGCACCGCCTGCTCGACCGCATACTCGTCATACTCATTCATCCGCCAGGCCAGGCCGGCGCTGTCGTACCAGTTGCCTTCGCCATTGACCTTGAACTTCGATTCCATGTCGGGAACCTGTTTGATACACACCAGAATATTCATGTCATTCTCCTTGTTTGAGTACCCAATACCTGAAATGTATTGTTTCTTTTCAAATTTCTCGCCCGGGCGTCTCCCCGGCCGCTCCGCCCGCTCAACCCCGGGCCGACGGCTGTACCACCCTCTCGACCAGGATCTCGGCGATGTCGCGCGGTCGCAGCGATTCCTCGACTCCGGCCCCCTTCACCCCGTCCTCGAACATCGTCAGACAGAAGGGGCAGTTGGAGACCAGCACATCGGCCTTGGCCTCGGTCGCCATCTGCACCCGCTTGATGTTGATCCGGCTGCCCAGCTTCTCTTCGGCCAGGATCCGGCCGCCGCCGGCGCTGCAGCAGAACGCCTGGTCGCGGTTGCGGCCCATCTCGGTGATCTGGCCACCGGCCTTGGCGATGAGGGTCCGAGGCGGCTGATAGATACCGTTGTGGCGCCCCAGGTAGCAGGAGTCGTGATAGGTGCAGGAAAAGCCCTCGCTCTTGAGCTGCAGTCGACCGGAAGCGATCAGCTGTTCGAGGAATACAACGTAGGGGACGACCTCGGCCGTGAGGCCCAGATCCCGGTAATCCTTTTCCAGGGTATTGAAACAATGGGGGCAGGTGGTGACGATCTTCTTGACCCCGTAGGCCTTGATGGTCTCGATATTCTCCATCGCCTGCGATTGATAGAGATATTCGTTGCCCATCTTGCGCATCGGCTCACCGCAGCACTTCTCCTCCTTGCCGAGGATGCCGACCTTGATCCCGGCGGCCTGGCAGAGGGCAACGAAGCTGCGGGCGACGGCGATGTTGCGCTTGTCGAAGCTGGCATAGCAGCCGACAAAGTAGAGGATATCGACCTCGGCATCCTCGTCGAGGGTCTTGATCCCGAGGTTGTCGGCCCAGTCGCCGCGCGAGGCATAGCCCATTCCCAGCGGATTGCCGTTGACCTCGGTGGCCTCCATCGCCGTCATCACCTCGTCGCCGGGGAACTCGCCCTCCATCAGGACCAGATTGCGGCGCATCTCGACGATCTTGCCGACGTGCTCGACCCCGGCCGGGCAGATATCCTGACAGGCGCGACAGGTCGTGCACGACCACAGGGCGTCACGGCCGACGGTCTCGATCAGGTTGGCATCCGGCGTCGGCGAAAAGGCGACTCCGCCCAGGTCGCTGACGACCTTCATCGGCGACAGCGGCTTGTCGGTGGCATAGGCCGGACAGCGGTCCTGACAGCGCCGGCATTTGATGCAGGCGTCGGTATCGAAGATATCCTTCCAGCTGAGATCGGTAAGCTGCACCGCCCCGAAGCTCTCCGCCTCCTCGTTTTCCAGTTCGATGGTCTGCAGTTTGCCGATCGGGCCCCGATCGGCAAAGACCATGTTGAGGGCGATGGTGGCGATGTGACGAAACTTGGTGAAGGGAATCGAGACGATGAACACCATCACCAGCAGCAGGTGAAACCACCAGGTAAAGACGTGCAGCTGCTGCAGTCCCGTTGCCTCCATCCCGGACATGGCCTTGGCGAAGACGAGCCCGACAGGGGACCAGTATGACAGCGGGGTGCCGAGTTCGGTCACCGCCATCCGGGCGCCTTCGATCACGAAGCCGGTCAGCAGGATCAGAAACAGTAGACCGTGCATGAAGGCATCGTTCCAGTTGCTGTCCAGGGCGGCGGAATTGACGAGGTAGCGGCGGACAAACAGGGCCCCCATCCCCACCAGGGCGAGGAGTCCGGCCAGATCCAGGGATATCGAAAACAGCTTGTAAAAGGTGCCTTTCAGGAATTTGATGTCGAACAGCAGGTCGGAGAAATCCGCCTGCAGGACAATGAGGGAGGTGCCGATGAACAGCACGAAAAAGCTCCAGAAAAACGCCCCGTGGGCCAGACCCGGCCAGCGGACCCGGATGACTTTCGCCTGTCCCAGCACGGTCGCGGCGGCGTCGGCGATTCGCTGCCACAGGTCATCGGTGCGATCGATCGGTTTGCCCAACCGATAGACCTTCACCCGCTGCATGCCGCCATACGCCAGTACTCCTATCGCGGCGATCGTCAGCAGGTACATCGGCACCAGCGTGGTCCAGCCGTGCCCTACATTCCAATATATTTCACGGGTAGCTTCCATCTTAACCTTCCTGCCTGTTGACAGGGATCTGGACCATCACCGCCGACCCTTCGGCACACAGCTTGCCTGCGGCCGACACGGTCAGGTCGACGACGACCTTCCTTCCCTTGATCTCGTTGATCCTGCCCCGAATCTCGATCTCGACGTTGGTCGGGGTCGGAGCGCGAAAATCGACCTTCAGCGAAGCGGTCACAAACCGGGTCACCGTCTGCTCCTCGGTCCTGGCCTTGGCGGCCCAGGCGGTCGCGGCGCCGTGACAGTCCATCAGCGAGGCGATCATGCCACCGTAGAGAAAGCCCGGATAGCCGCCCGAATACTTGGGATCGGGAGTGAACCGACAAACGGTCTCGTCGCCATCGGCATAGCTCTTCAGCTTCAGACCATCATCGTTGAGTCTTCCGCAGCCATAGCAATGGGCGTATTCATCGGCATAGCAATCCTGAATGGCCACCAGTTCCGTCATCTCCGCATCCTCCAAAGGTCATGAAACGTTCAATTATAGGTATAGAAACCACGGCCTGACTTGCGTCCCAGCCACCCCGCCTCCACATACTGCCGCAGCAGCGGGCAGGGACGGTATTTCGGATCTCCCAGCCCCTTGTGCAGGGTCTCCATGATCGCCAGGCAGGTGTCGAGGCCGATCAGGTCCGCTAAGGCCAGTGGCCCCATTGGATGGTTCATGCCCAGTTTCATCACGGTATCGATCGCCTCGCAATCGCCGACCCCGTGGTAGACGCAGTAGATGGCCTCGTTGATCATCGGCAGCAGGATCCGGTTGGCGATGAATCCCGGAAAATCATTGGCCAGTACCGGTGTTTTGGCCAGCTTTTCGGTAAGGAGACGCGTCGTATCATAGGTCTCGTCGGAGGTGGCGAGACCGCGGATGATCTCGACCAGCTGCATCATCGGGACCGGGTTCATGAAGTGCATGCCGATCACCCTGTCCGGCCTTCGGGTGGCGGCCGCGATCCTGCCGATGGGGATGGACGAGGTATTGGAGGCCAGGATGACATGTTCCCGGCAGATATCGTCCAGTTCCTGGAAGAGCTTGAATTTGATCTGTTCGTTCTCGGAGGCGGCCTCGACCACGAAATCGGCGGTCGCCATGTGCCGCAGGTCGGAACTCACCGAGATGCGATCGAGGGTCTGCCGGCGCTCAGTCTCCGAAAATCGCCGTTTTTCGACCAGTCGGTTGAGATTGTCAACGATCCGCTGCCGTCCCTTCTTGACGAACTCGTCGTTCATGTCGTTCATGATGACGCGAACGCCATTGGTCGCGGCGACCTGGGCGATTCCGGCACCCATCTGACCGGCGCCGACGACGCCCAATGTATGTATTTCCATAACCGCCTTGTTCCCTGTAAGAAAATTATGCGTAAAGCCAACCCGGCATGCCGGGTCGGCCGGATTTATCTTTTCACGATCATGGCCATGCCCATGCCGCC
>JROS01000194.1 GCA_000769715.1 Desulfobulbus sp. Tol-SR | reverse complement strand
GATGACAGCGGGGGCAGGCCAAGGCAGGAACGACCGCCATCTTCCGCAGGTCTGGTCGAGCGGCTTGTCGGCAGCTTCCCCCTTTTTTCTTTCGTCGGCATAGTGTATCTTTACATGTGACACAAATTGCTCATCAATGACTACAATAAACCGATTTAATACATTTTCAATGTTACATTTCATGCTTCACAAAAGGTGTCGACCATGAGAGAGTTCTTAACTTTTAAATCCGGGAAATTTTATTTTAGCGAACAATATGATTCCACCCAAATTGACAACCTGCTGACGAAAGCCACCGTGCTGAGCGAAACAATAGTGGATTTGCCTATTCTTCCCGAGATAGCATCACAGATTCAGCCGGACATCATGTACAGCTCTATCGCCGGGACCGCCGCAATCGAGGGGAACCCAATACCAAGTGAAGATGTAAAAAAAATCGCGCACGGAGAAGAAGTTAGCGGTTACACCAGGAAGGCTCAGCAGGAAATCAAAAATATGATCAACGCCTACAATCTTCTTTCCGGCATCGAGCCAAGCGATGCACCATTTGTTGTCACCGAATCGTTATTATGTGAAATTCATAAAATTATCACCTCTGACATCCAAGATGAAAACAATATCCCGGGGAAATATCGAAATGGAATCGTTCATGTCGGCGACACGGCCCACGGCGGCGTCTACATACCACCAAAAATTATTGATGACATAAAAAATTTGATGAAAGAATTTGTGGAGTGGATAAACAGCGAGGAAGTTACACACCTCAATCCATTTATTCGGGCCGCACTTGCACATTACTATTTTTGCGTTATCCATCCGTTCTGGGATGGAAACGGTAGAACTTCCAGGTTACTGGAAGCAATTATTCTTCAGTCGTCAAATATAAAATATGTTCCAAGGGAACTGTCAAACTATTATTATAGAAATGTAGACGATTACTACAATTCATTTTCAAAGAGTATAAAGTTAAAAAAAGACGTTACTCCATTTCTAAAATTCTGCATCAATGGGTCTGTTGAAAGTTTATATAAGATAAAAGAGATCATTATATATTTTATTAGAAAGTTTTCATTAAGGGATTTTTACAGATTTGAACATATAAATAAAAGAATAACCAGAAGACAGCTGGAATTACTTTATCTCTTATTAGACAAACCATCCCGGTTTACCCTGAAAGATTTGTTAGAGAACAGGCCGTTTTCAATCCTATACAATAACGTAACGACGCAAACAGCAAGACGTGATTTAAAAAAATTGGTTTCTAATAAATTTCTCATCGTTGATGAAAAAAACAAGTACTCCCTTAACCTCAGAGTGCTTGGATAATTTTGCCAAGCATGGCCTCGAGGCCTCGTTGCGCGGCGGCCGCCTCCAGCAATAAACGATCACCCAGGCGACACCCGCGAATCAAGCATCTTCAGTTTACCCCGCGCGGTCAGGGGAATGTCGTCGACCAACTGCACGACGAACCGCACCTCCTCGCCGACCTTGACCCGGTATGCGGCCTCGATCGCCTGCCGGTCGCCCTCGGTAAACCCCGGGGCAGCCATCACCCTGAGGATGCAGGTGCCGGGAGTTTCCTGGTAATACTGGAATCGGCGCACCTTCTCGAACAGCGGGCCGTGCATGTTCAAGGCGGCGAGCGAAATTCGCGCCCCTTTCTGCCGAACACCATATCCTGCTTCCATCGCCCCTCCACCTCCGTGAAACGGTCCCAAGCCCGGCCGCATGGGCAGCGCGGCGCCAAGCGGGTGGCGTAATCGCCCGTCCGGTAGCGGATCAGCGGCATGCAGCGGTTGTACAGCCCGGTGCCGACGATCTCGCCCCGCTCGCCCTCCCGGTTGCATGGGTTGCCCTGGTCATCGACA
>JROS01000093.1:1587-8621 GCA_000769715.1 Desulfobulbus sp. Tol-SR | reverse complement strand
CCCCCCCGCTGTCATCTCGACCGCCCCCCCGCTGTCATCTCGACCGCCAGGGAGAGATCTCCTGCCAGTACGACGAGATTTGTCGCTTGTCCCGATACGACCATGGGGGAGGGGCATCGCGACCTTTTGTTTTGCTTCGGCCGGAAATTCCATTTCCAACTGAAGCAAAATACAAAACGATTTGACGTCATGACGTCATGACGTTGTGACATTAGAATATTGAAAACAGGAGGTGGTTGTATGTCTACACAAACAAAGAGAGCGACGATCTATTTTGACCCGGAGATACACAGGGCTCTGAAATTGAAAGCACTGGAGACTTCTCGATCGATTACCGATCTGGTGAATCAAGCTGTAAAGGAGGCTCTGGCGGAAGATGTGGAAGATATTTTCACCTATGAAGAGCGGAAAAACGAACCTCTGATCAGTTATGATCAAATGGTAAAAAAATTGAGGAAAGATGGAAGAATATAGCATCTTCTTCAAAAAATCCGTTGAGAAGGATCTCGTTGGCATCCCAAAGACCTCTTTGGCGAAAATTCTCCAAAGAATAGAGACCATGAAGACCAATCCCCGGCCACAAGGAAGCGAAAAACTCACCGGCCAGGAACTCTATCGCATTCGGCAGGGAATATTCAGGATCGTTTATTCAATGCAAGACCGGGAATTGACAATCTGGAGCATCAGGATCGCGCATCGCAAGGACATATACAAGAAATTGTGATAGTCGGGCGTGGCATCTCAACCGTCATTTCGAGCTTTAGCGAGAAATCTCATTGTTCCCGGTAGGGCGAAAGTCATGATCTCGCCCCCGCTGTCATTTCGAAGCGAAGCGAGAAATCTCGTCGTTCCCGATAAAGACTTGAAAATGACCATGGTACTGACTATGGTTATAAAAGGTGATAAAAAATGGAGGAACATACCATGCAAACCATCAAGGCGTCAGAATTCAAGGCAAAATGTTTACATATCATGGATGAAGTGAACCGCACAGGGGAAGAAATCGTGATTACAAAAAACGGAAAACCTGTCTCCATCCTCAAACCATATCGAACAGCTCCAGCCACGATCTTCGGCCTGCATAAGGGAAAAATACAGAGCAGGGATGACTTGATTGCCCCCTTGGACATTGTCTGGAGTGCGGAGTAATGCTGCTTCTCGATACCCACGTTCTCGTTTGGCTGGATGAAGGAAGCCATCGACTGGGAGCCAATGCCTTACAGGCAATTATCGAATCGTTGCCGGCAGGTCAACTCGGAGTGGCGACCATCAGCTTTTGGGAGATTGCCATGCTGATCGAAAAAAATCGGTTGACGATGCAAACAGCACTGGATGTTTGGCGATCCGACCTTCTGCAAGCCGGATTGGTTGAATTTCCTTTGCAAGGAACAACGGCTCTACGTGCAGGTCAACTGCAGATGTTTCACGGTGATCCAGCAGACCGCATCATTGTAGCTACGGCCATTGAAAATGGAGCCACGCTTGTCACGGCGGATGAGAAAATCCTCTCCTGGGTGCCGCTCCAACAAAAAATTGACGCGCGCCTGTAAAAAATGCCGGTGATGTCCGGTTAAGAATTTCATCAATTCGGTAAAAAGAAGTCATGGCTGTAGCGGATACATACTGGAACATGATTCCAAACAGGAAGTTGGCAAAACACCTCGCCATGCGTGACGTTCCTTCGTTGGTGTATGAAGCTGTAAATCTTGAAGGCATTGCCATCACCCTCCCTGAGGTACAAACGATTTTAGATGGGGTAACTGTTGGCGGCCACAAGATCAGTGATCAAAATATCGTTATTCATCAGGCAGATACATGGGCGCACCTTTTCAAATTAATCGATGCGAACAGGTTCGAATTTTCAAAAGCAATCGCCCTTGAACTGCACGGCATCGCCGGCAAAGAAGAGGCGTTTGAGTGGGGAGTATTTCGTTCCGGCAACGTTGCCATCGGCGGCTCGGAGTATGAACCGCCTGCTCCCGACAAGCTGGATGCGCTCTGGTTGGAAACCGAATCTCAACTCAACCAGATGGAAGATGTATACGACAAGGCGATCGCTGCATTCCTGCAAATGGCCAGGGTGCAATTCTTCTGGGATGTCAATAAACGGATGGGACGTTTTATGATGAACGGCATTCTGCTCGATGAAGGGTACCCCATCATCAATGTCCCGGTGAGAAAACAGCTGGAGTTCAACACACTGATGCTGGAGTTTTATTCATCAAATGATATGACAAAGATGAACCGTTTTTTACGTGATTGCCTGCACGAAAAAATTATCGCCAACTTTAGAAACAGTAAAAAGAATCAGTGATTTCCGGTTAAGATTGTCAGTCAGTGGGAAGCGCTTTGCCATGGCGTTTTGCCTCCCTGCCGTTTGCTTTGCGAAAGCTGATGATCCGAACCTCACCAGGCACAGGGGTGAAACATAGCACGTGCATCACTGGAAATGATTTACGCATGAGCAGCATTGTTCAGGACTTCTGCCACCCACTGGTTCAGGCTCTTGCCGGCAGATTCGGCGGCAGCCGCCACGGCAGCGTGGACTTCAGCGTTTACCCGGATCAGGAGTTTGCCGGAATATGGTTTGTTCGGTAGTTGGCCCAGTGACGCACAGGCATCGAGATAGTCGTCGACAGCTTCACGAAACGAGTTTTCCAACTCGGAAACCGTCTCTCCGTGGAAACTGACAACATCCCTGATACCGATAACGCGGCCAACAAAAATGCGATCTTCGGCATCAAATTCAACGCGGGCGGCATAGCCTTTGTGGGTCATTGCGTTCATGGCTGTATCCTCAACTGTGTCAAAAAATCTCTCGCGCCTTTGACCCTATACCGCAGGGCAACTCTGTCCGGGTGCGGGCGATGGAAGGTGGCGCGAACCCCATCTTTTTCAAAAGTTATCGATGAACCCTTCCCTTCGACGGTTCTGCAGCCGACAGAAACCAGCAAGGCTTCGATGTCACGCCATTCCACGTTTCCGTTGATAGGATCGGTGAAGATGGCCTTGAGGGTTTTTCGATTCTTGCTGTTCATGCCTATTGTGCTATCGAAATATGTAAGCACTGTCAACAACAATGCCAAGTTTTTTTCCTTGCAGCCACGGCATCTGATCGGCACCCCAAGTCATCGACAAAGAGATAATCCCAAGGATAATCAAGTCCGCAGCAAACAGATTCGCCGGGAGGCGGGATTGAGGGGAGGGGACAACGCCATGGACATATTGCACATCAACGGGATTCGAATGGTTGTCCGGTCAAACAACCAATGGCATGATCTGATTCAGAAAATCACCTGCCAATTTCTCCGCCTCTTCAGTGTCGTAATCGGCCTGCAGGCCGAGCCAGAAACCTGCGGTGGTGCCGAATGCACGGGAAAGGCGCAAGGCGGTGTCGGCGGTAATGGAGCGCTTGCCGGCGCAGATCTCGCCGATCCGGGCAGCCGGAACACCGATAGTCTTGGCCAGCCGGTATTTGCTGATCCCCATCGGTTCAAGGAACTCGTGCAGCAGGATCTCGCCGGGATGAATATTCGGCAGTCTGTCCATAGTGGCCTCCAGTCAGTGATAATCGCAAATTTCAACCCGTTCTGCCGTTCCGTCGCACCAGACGAAGCAAATCCGCCACTGGTCGTTGATACGGATACTCCATTGCCCTTCGCGATCCCCGGAGAGTTTTTCCAGGCGATTGGCCGGAGGGATGCGAAGGTCGTCAAGAGTGCGGGCGTTGTTCAACATTCTCAACTTGCGGCGGGCAATTGCTTGAATCTGGTTTGGCAACTTCCTGGTGAAAGATCCTTGCCAGATCGACTCCGCCGCGTCGTCGTGGAATGTCTTGATCATGGGAATATAATATCGCGTGCCGATAATATTGTCAAACGGTACTATAAAGGCAATGTCCGCTGAGACGACGATGGCACTCTTCGCCGCACAGCGGTTTGACTACCAGGCGCACGCCAAGGGCCTTGGAAACTTTGCATATCGGGACAAAGTCGGGAGCAAGAATTGCGATGGCAAAAGAGGCGCTGCCGGCTCTTCATGGCCGATGTTCCTTCAACCAGTCGCGGAGAGCGGCGTTCATGCGGCTCTGCCAGCCTTTGCCGCTGGCCTTGAAGGCTTCCAGCACGTCGTTGTCGAAACGGACGGTGGTTGATGATTTCGTTGCCGTTCCGGCCGGCCGACCGCGCAGGGCTTTTTTCGCCGCTTTGCGGAATTCTTCCTTGGAGACGAGCTTATCGCCGATCTGCATCTTTGCCTTGGTAAAGAAATCGTCGGTCAATTCGGGCGCGTCGTCCGGATCAACCCAGGAACTTTTTGTATCTGCTTTTTTCGCGTTCATTGGCGTACCTCATCGAAATAATGCGGCGGAAAGCGCCACGTGGCGTCCAAACCAGAACAACCACCCGGGTATTGAGAACTCCCAGAGTGATAAAGCGACTCTCGCCATAATCAGACCTGTCGTCCTGCTCCGTCAAGACCGGTCCGGCAAAGACCTCGGTCGCTTCCGCGAAATCGAGACCCCGCTGCTGCAACGTTTTGTCGCGTTTGATCTGGTCGAATTCGATATCCATGTGTTTATTGTAGTAACAACAAGCACAGGCGTCAATATTCCCATGCAGCCCCGTCGCCTGATCGGCAACCCCGACGTCATCGACATAGGGATCATCCCCGAGATCATCGAGTCCGCAGCAAACAGAATCGCCGGGAAGCGGGATTGTGAGGAGGGGACAACGCCATGGACATTATACGAGCATTCAGGATGCCGCCGGCGCTTTCGTGCCCATACCTCTCTTTTTCGCCAGGTAACCGAGGGCTATCAGGAAAACGTGCGGGTCTTCATCGTTGAAAGCCGCAGACAGATATTCATTTATCTCTTCTTCACTCTCAAGATAATCAAAGGGATTGTATGGGCTGGTCTTTACTTTGACCATGAGTCATCACCCTTCTCCGCGCAGCGGTCTGGCGACCAGGCGCACGCCAAGGGCCTTGGAAACTTTGCTGATGGTTTCAAAACGAGGGTTGCCGCCTTCAGCCAGCGATTTGTAGAGGCTGGCCCTGGTCAGACCGGCCTTTTTGGCAATCTCGGTCATGCCTTTGGCACGGGCGGCGGTGTTGAGAGCGTGGATGTAATCGGATTCATCCCCTTCCTCAATTACCGCGGCCAAAAAATCGCATATGTCTTCATCTGTTTTCAGGTGTTCGGCAACATCAAATGGTCGTGTCTTCAAAGCCATGTCTTATTCCTCCAAATCGTGCAGTATCACTCTGGCCTTGGCAATATCTTGTGTCTGGCTCGACTTGTCGCCGCCAGCAACCTTTTTTTGGCGGTGGCGTCCCTTACTTTCGCCAGCAACTTGTCAAAGTATTCCGTGCTCTGCAGTTCGTATTTGATGATCTTGATGTATCCATCTGGAAACAGACTGTCAAGAAATTCCCCTTGCAGCCCCGCCACCTGATCGCCGATGATGTTCCGTTTGGAAAATTGAGAGATAATTCCCGGCAGGGCCAAGGCCATGTTCCTGCCCCCGCTGTCATTTCGTTTTTTTTCCTGTCATTTCGAAGCGAAGCGAGAAATCTTACTGTCCCCGGCAGGGCCAAGTCCATGCTCCCGCCCCCGCTGTCATTTCGAAGCGAAGCGAGAAATCCCGTTGTTCCCGGTAGGGCCAATGCCATAATCCCACCCCCGCTGTCATTCCTTGCGATGCGCGATCCTGATGATCCAGATTGTCGGTGGAGTCGAAATCATTCTACGGCCGGCCGTGTTTTGCGCTGTCTCGCCGAACGGTGGATTTTTTTCGTCCTGCCCGCCGCCAGCACCTCCGGGAGGAGGTCGGGATGCTGGTCGAGCAACTTCAACAGCAGGACGGTCGATTTGGCCGGTTGCCTGACGCCGCGCTCGTATTCGGAAAAGGCATTGACCCCGCCGCCAATCATTTCGAAATGTGGACCTGCAGCTTCATACCACAGGCCTCGGCGTATTTCCGTAGCGTGGCAATGGATGGAGAGTGTTTGGCACTCGACACCCCGGAGAGCATGCGCGACAACGCCGGTGGCTTGGTTCCCATGCGTCGGGCAATCTCGGCCTGTGACAAGCCGGAGGCCTCTCGAGCGCGGAGAAGTTCATCAAGCAGCAAAAATTCCGGCTCAAGTTGATCATACTCTTTTTTTACTTCCGGATCGGAAAGGAGTTTTTTCTTAAAATCTTCATGGCTTAACATGGCACACCTCTTTCATTCGACGCTCGGCGACGGCAAGTTCCGCACTCGGCGTTCGGTTGGTCTTTTTGACAAAACTATGCAATATGACAACGCGATGTCCCGCTGCTGTACAGTAAAAAACTCTTGCTATTCCCTCTGCGCCCATAAGGCGCAGTTCAAACAAGCCGCCTTTCATGGCTCGGCTGTGTGGCATTCCCAAGTCAGGACCGAAGACCATCATTCGCTCGGCAAGTCTGAGGTAGCGGGCAACCAAGGTTTTCGGCATCTTGGCTATTTCTTCCTGTACCTTTTCGCTATAATATTCGATCTCGTATCCCATGCGCATACGTTAACAAATAAGTTAACGATTGTCAAATTCCCTTTACCCTTTGCCGGCGCCCATAACCGGAGATGATGTTCCGTTTTGAAAATTGAGAGATAATTCCCGGTAGGGTGAAGGCCATGATATTGCCCCCTCAGTCATTTTTTTTCTGTGATTTCGAGCTTTCCTGCTGTCATTTCGTTTTTTCCTTTGTCATTTCGAAGCGAAGCGAGAAATCTTATAATTCCCGTTAGGGCCAAGTCCACGCTCCCACCCCCGCAGTCATTCCGAGCGCAGCGAGAATTCTCACCCTTCCCGATAGGACAACGAGGAACCAAGCATCGGCACCACCATCCGCCGGATACGGGAACTCCACCCGGATTTCGAGATCCTGGTAGTCGACGACGGCTCGACCGACACCACCCTGCAGAAGGCGATGGCAGTCGGCGCCAATGTCTGGCCCCATCCCTACAATATCGGCAACGGGGCGGCGATCAAATCGGGTTTGCGGGCGG
>JROS01000093.1:0-1513 GCA_000769715.1 Desulfobulbus sp. Tol-SR | reverse complement strand
GGACCTGACCTCGGGTTTCAGGCTGGTCCGGCTGTCGACGGCCCGCCAGTTCATTTCACTGCCTAAGTTCGTAGCAGCATGTATGAGTGGTTGATTTTCAACCACCAGATGGTTAATATCCAACCATGTTCCCAAGAAATATCACCCTGAAAATTATTGAAGCTCTTGCCGACACCCCTGTCGTCATGCTCAACGGAGCACGGCAGACCGGCAAGAGCACATTGGCCGAATCCTTGATAAGCGAAAGTCATATCGAACGATATGTCACTCTGGATGATGCCACTGTCCTTGCTGCGGCAAAACACGATCCTGTAGGATTCATTTCAGGCCTGGGTGGGTCAACGGTAATTGATGAGATTCAACGTGCTCCAGATCTTTTTTTAGCTATCAAGGCAGATGTGGATCGAAATCGCAAGCCAGGTCGCTATCTGCTTACCGGTTCTGCAAATGTACTTCTCCTGCCACGTCTTTCCGAGTCATTGGCAGGTAGAATGGAAATTTTCACATTATGGCCCCTCTCTCAAGGCGAGTTTGCCGGGACCAAGGAGCGATTCATTGAAATTCTATTCTCTGAAAATTTCTCTCCCAAGGCCACAACAACTGTTGATACTGGAAAAACCGTTCTAGAAAGAGCAATTAGGGGAGGATACCCGGAGGCTGCTGCAAGAGGTTCCGAATCAAGGCGTCGTGCCTGGTTCGGATCGTACATTACCACTATTTTGCAGCGTGATGTGCGTGATATAGCCAATATTGATGGTCTTACTGCAATGCCCCGCCTCCTTTCCATGCTTGCCACCAGATCCCCGTCGTTACTCAATTATTCGGAACTTTCCCGAACAACAGGCCTCCCACAAAGTACCTTGAAGCGATACATGGCGCTTTTTGAGACGATATTTCTGATTGGTCACCTCCCTGCCTGGTATTCAAACCTTGGGAAAAGGCTCGTCAAAACCTCCAAATTGGTGATGAATGATACCGGACTATTGGCAACACTCCTTGCTGTTGATGCTGCACGGCTTGAAAATACGCCATTATGCGGCGCGGTTATTGAAAATTTTGTCATAACAGAGCTTAAAAAACAGATTTCCTGGAGCGATATTAAACCGGCCATGCTCCATTACCGGACGCAGACAGGCCAGGAGGTGGATGTGGTTTTGGAAGATACCGCCGGCCGGATAGTAGGAATTGAGATAAAATCGGCCAAAAGCGTTGGCGGGCAGGATTTTCGCGGGCTACAATCTCTTGCGGAGGCTTCGGGAAATAGTTTCAGCAAAGGTGTTGTTCTTTACGGAGGCAATGATATCGTCTCTTTTGGTAACAATCTCTTCGCGATGCCCATAGATTCTTTATGGAATCTGGACTATTCGGCATGGGCTCCAGAGACGGAGTCATCGACACCTACACCCTGATGGACAGAAAACTCTTGCTATTCCCGTTAAGGCCAAGCCCATGCCCCCACCCCCGCTGTCATTCCATTTTTCTTCCTGTCATTTCGAAGCAAAGCGAGAAATCT
>JROS01000018.1 GCA_000769715.1 Desulfobulbus sp. Tol-SR | reverse complement strand
TAACCGTAAAAGAACCGAAAAAACAAGCTGATACCAACGATACCCACAAGCGAAGAAAATGAGCGCGGGGAGCACGGCGGATGCCGATTGATAATGTAACATGCTGATTGTTATGGTATATTCTTTTCAGGCTAAATAATTCAGCAGGGCTCTGACCGGCTCAAATGTCAGCAAGAACAAAATCTTCGTCGGGTGAAAAATTCATGCGTAGAGTAATCGAACCACAAATGAAGTTGGGTGAACTGGCAATCGCCGACATAAAGCTGGACCCAAAATCACGCGACGATATTCCGCAAATCCTCCGCGGACTCCAGCATATATACACCACGCCTGAACTGCGCGGAGCGGTATTTGCCATTTTGGCAGAGGTTTTGCCTGTGCATCAAATCGAGGGAAAAAACCGTCAAGGCCGATCCCAACAACGGTCGTCCCGGCATGACCCGGTGGCAGATACTGGTGCTGGGGGTACTCGGATTGGGGCTCAATGCCGATTATGATCGTATCCTGGAGTTGGCCAACGAACATAAGACCCTCCGGAAAATGCTTGGTCACAGTGATTGGGCGGCAGAGAAGCTGTATGATCTGCAGACCCTGAAAGATAATCTGCGGCTGTTTACTCCTCCAAAGAAGAAAGCAAACAGCAGCGAAAAGAGCAGGAGATGAAAGAGGCCCATCGTGTCTACCTGGACCTGGCAGAGGGGTATCTGACACGAGCCGACCAAACTCGCCAGCAGGTCACCCCGCACGATCCTCTCTCCGTGGTCCGGCTCAGCGTATTGAATGACTTCATGCGGCATGCCCGTCGGCAGATCGACCAGATTGACCGGCGGGTGCTCCAGGGCGAACGTATTGCTCACGATGAGAAGGTGTTTTCCCTGTTCGAGCCGCATACCGAATGGATCAGCGAAGGGAAGGCCGGCGTTCCGGTGGAATTGGGCCTGCGGGTGTGTATTATGGAAGACCAAGACCGCTTCATTCTGCACCATCGAGTGATGGTAAAGAGCACCGATGACCAGGTGGCTTTTGCCATGGTTGGTGAAACCGGGCAGAAGTTCCCCAAGTTACGTGCGGTCAGCATGGACAAAGGTTTTTATAGCCCGGCCAACCAGGAAGTATTGAAACCTCGTCTTGATTGTGTGGTGCTACCCAAAAAGGGTAGGCTTTCGCAAGCTGACAAAGATCGCGAAGGCGATCCTGAGTTTGTCAAGCTGCGCAAACAACACTCGGCAGTAGAATCGGCGATCAACGCCCTTGAAGTCCATGGACTGGATAAATGTCCCGATCACGGTCTCCGTGGATTTAAACGCTACATTGCCATGGCGGTGGTGGCACGTAACATACAGCGTTTGGGTGCGGTGTTGCGTCAGCAGGAACAAGAGGCTGCTCAACGAAAACGCGGATCTTACAAGAAAGCAGCCTGAGAGAAGCGGGTTGGTCCGGCTGCAAGGTCGATGGCCGAACTATGCCTAGTCGTCGCAACACATGAGAATTGTTATCGTTTTTGAAGACTGTAAAATTCAAAATCAGCTGCCGGAGAAAAAGCCTTACACATTAAAGATGTCTGCGATGGTAGGAGTTTTTGAAAATTGTGGGTTTTCTGCCAGGCACTACATAGCTGACAATCAATTCCGCAAACGGGACCCGCGCTTTAGCGACTATGACCGGTATAAGGAACGCCATCATATTCAAACAGGGAAGGCCTTGTCGAAACGGCTGATTGGTATGTTCAGCAGGGCTGTACCTTGAAAGAAATTTCTACCTGGAGTGTCAAATACATCCGACCCTGGAAACTCGGTCTTTTCTGATTTTCCAGCCCGAGGGCATCACCGGCATGAATAATCACTACGTCGTCGCTCTTGCTTCTAACCGCGACTTCGAGGAGAAAACTATGACGGAAGAACCGAGGCGAGCCACCAAATTCCGGCATGCTGATGCTTGTATCGGCCTAGCCCTGGGAAGCGGTTCAGCGCGGGGCTTGGCGCATATCGGTGTAATCCAGGCGTTGGAAGAAGCGGATATCAAGGTTGATGTCATAGCCGGTACCAGCATCGGTGCACTGATCGGGGCGGTTTACGCCTCCGACAGTCTGGATTCTCTGGAGAGTACCTTTCAGGAACTGGATTGGATGAAGATTGCCTCGTTCTTCGACGTAGTCTTTCCCAGGTCAGGGCTAATCGATGGCGCGAAGGTCAGTGGACTTGTGCGCACCCATATCCATGTCGACAGAATTGAGGCTCTGCCTAGACGTTTTGCCTCCCTGGCAACGGATATTTTCACTGGCGAAGAGGTAATCATTAGTTCAGGCGACGTGATCGAGGCGGTACGTGCCAGCATTTCGGTGCCTGGAATTTTTACGCCGGTCCGCAGCAATGGCCGTATCCTGGTCGATGGTGGGCTGGTCAATCCTGTCCCGGTAAGCGTGGCCCGCTCCATGGGTGCCGACATCGTGATCGCGGTTGATCTCAACCACGATATTGTCGAAGGAAAGAATTTTAAACCGTTCGCGAACCATGTAAATGATGAAGAAAAAAAGGAGATTGGCATCTTTTCACACTGGATGGACAGTTACCGGCAGTCAATACAGGGCCTCAAATCCCGATTACTGTCCCATGAATCGCCTGTCGCGGCGCAGTTCATGCGCTGGGTTTCCACGGAACCACTGCCCAGCATCTTTGAAGTGCTGCTGGCCTCGATCAATATCATGGAAACCCGCATCACGCAAACCCGCCTCGGCCTTGACCGGCCTGACATCATCATTCAGCCGCCCTTAGGGCAGATTAGCTTCCTGCAGTTTGACCGCGCCGAGGAAATCATCAGGATCGGCTATGAGTGCGCACGGGAACAGCTGGCTGCGTTTACCCGTGCAGACCGGCGCGGGTAAGAATATTTCGAGACGAATATGGCTATGCTGGACCTGGTTTTTTCCTTTTCATGTTTCGCAATTCTCGGGTGGATGTTGGAGGTCGCCTATCGTTCATCTTTTTCCCGACGATTTATCAACCCCGGCCTCTTGAAAGGCCCTTATCTGATTCTTTATGGCGCAGGTGCCCTGATTCTCATGGAGGCTGCTGACCTGTTGCAGGCGACCACCGCCGGGCTGGCCGTCAAAACTTTGGTCTATTTTGCGGTCACAACAGGACTCGAGCTGTTTTCGGCGGTAATCGCTAAACGTCTTTTTAACGCCCGGCTTTGGGATTATTCGGACCAGCGCTTCCACTACAAGGGGCATATCTGCTTAAAATTTTCACTCTACTGGATAGTGATGGCTTTTGCCTTTGAGTATCTAGTCGTTCCGCCTTACCAGGTGTTGCTCGGACAGCTCCACCCGGTTGTCAAGGGCGTTTTCGCCGGTGCTGCGCTTTCCTTCATGCTGTTGGATTTGCTGATGACTGGTATCCGGACCTTTTTCCGCATGACGCCGGAGGAGAAGGGCGCTGCTGACGCGGAATTCAGGGATGCTGCAAGTCCTGTCCTTGCTCTTCCTGATGTGGCGAGACTTTCCGAATATCCCCATCACCGTGAAAAGACGAGACTGGATCATGTCAAGGAGGTCGCCTACATAAGCTTCCTCTGTGGCCGACGACTTTCTCTGGACTGTGGCGCGATCATCCGGGGTGCGCTGCTTCATGACCTCTTCTTCTATGACTGGCTGCGAGGCGGTCCGCGACTGCACGGGTTCAGGCATCACACCATCGCCCTTAACAATGCCCGCCGGATAACCCACCTCTCAAAAAAAGAAGAAGACATCATCAAAAAGCACATGTGGCCGCTCACTGTTGTGCCGCCACGTTATCCGGAGTCGCTTGTCGTCTCCCTGGTGGACACCTATTGTTCGGCCAAAGATTATCTGCGCCTGGACAGACAGGGCAAAATAAAAAAGAGAACTGACGGATCTGCCGGTCAGTCAGGGAGAGAGAAGCTTATATGACGCGAAAGAAAGTAATGCTCCATTATGCCGGAATCGATATAGGCTCAACAACGGCCAAGGCAGTCATCATCGACGAAGGCGGCAAGCTGGTTTTTTCTCGTTATCGTCGTCATCAAGGTAAAACCATGGAGACAACCAGTAGTATTTTACGGGAGGCGCTCCGGGAACTTGGTGATGTGGAACTGGATCTGGCGCTCACCGGTTCTGCGGGAATGGGTGTGGCCGAGGCATTCAGAGTACCTTTTGTCCAGGAAGTGGTAGCATCGGCACACTACCTCGGGACCTTCTTTCCTGATGTCAAAACCTTTATCGAAATCGGAGGCGAAGACTCCAAAATCATTTTTTTTGACGAGAACGGTCGTCCCAACATCCGAATGAACAGTAGCTGCGCCGGGGGCACCGGCGCGTTCATCGATCAGATGGCCGTGCTGTTGAATGTTGACGTGTCGGAACTGAATAGTCTGGCCGAAAAATCGACGCAACTCTTTCCCATCGCCTCCAGATGTGGTGTGTTCGCCAAAACCGACATCCAGGCCCTGCTGAGCCGTAATACTTCCCGTGAGAATATCGCGGCCTCCATCTTTCACGCTGTAGCCATGCAGGTGGTCAGCTTATCCAGTGGCCGGGATATGGAACGGAAAATTCTCGTGGGCGGCGGTCCGCTGACGTTTATTCCTTGCTTGCGGAAAGCCTTTGCCGATCTGCTGGAGATTGAGCATCCCGATGATCTGTTGCTGCCGGACCGTTCGGAACTGATCCCGGCAATGGGCGCAGCCATGATTCGTAACGGAAAACCCTTCCGTGCCCGTATCGGCAGCCTTTTATCCCTGTCGGGAATTGAATCCGTCGGAATTGCAGAGGGCCAGACCTTGAGACTGGAGCCTCTGTTCGCCGATAAGGCGGAGTTTGAGCTATGGCAAAAGAAACATGAGCAGGCTAGGATCACCAGGGTCGATCCGCTAGATGTTGGAGAAAATGAGCTTTTTCTGGGCATTGACTCCGGGTCAACCACTACTAAAATTGTTCTTATCGATGCGGAGGGGCGGTTGGCTTTTGGGCATTACGGCGCCAATAACGGCGACCCTCTACTGGCGGTAAAAAAGGGGATGACTGAGATCCGGGAGACCTTTGCCGCAGCCTCGTTCCAACCTCGCATTATACGGTCGGCCGCCACCGGCTACGGGGAAAGCCTCATAAGGGCAGCCTACGGCCTGCATGACGGGGTGGTCGAGACAATGGCGCACTGCCGGGCGGCGCAGAAGTTTGAACCGGACGTCACCTTTGTCCTGGATATTGGCGGGCAGGATATGAAGGCGATCAGTATTGTTGACGGTGTCGTAGTCGACATTCATATCAACGAGGCCTGCTCGTCGGGATGCGGCTCCTTTATTGAAACATTCGCCAATTCACTCGGCTACCCGGTTCAGGAATTCGCTGCAATCGCCTGCCAGCAGAATGCCCCCTTTGACCTGGGGACCCGCTGCACCGTCTTCATGAATTCGAAGGTCAAACAGGCACTTCGTGAAGGGGCCTCTATCTCCGATATTTCGGCCGGTCTTGCCTATTCGGTCGTTAAGAACGCCCTGTTCAAGGTCCTCCAGCTCAAAGACACCGACCAGATGGGGAACAAAATCGTTGTCCAGGGAGGGACATTTCGCAATCCGGCCGTGTTGCGCGCGACAGAGCTCCTTTTGAACAAGGAAGTAGTCAAGCCGGATATCTCGGAACTGATGGGGGCCTACGGAGCGGCCTTGACCGCCATTTCCATGCATCGCACCACGCGGGGCAGGTCTCTTCCGATGAATGTCCTCGACAACCTGGTGACGCAGGCCGATTTTACTAAAAGAGAGGTGCACTGTAGCGGCTGCGAGAACATGTGTGCGGTGCTGGAACTGACGTTTGGCAATCAAAATCGGTTTTTTACGGGGAACCGCTGCGAACGCTATTTCAGCAACAATCCGGATACCAGATGCAAAGGAAAAAATCTGTTTGACGGACAGAACAATCTCCTGTTTGATCGCGATATGGAACCGGTCGGCAAACGCCGCCTCACCTACGGCATCCCCCGCTGCCTGAACATGTATGAAAACTTTCCCTTCTGGAACGCCTTTTTGACCACCTGCGGCTTCAGTGTAGTGCTTTCCGCTCCCTCCAGCCAGAAACTTTACGCAAAAGGCGCTTCCACCGTCATGTCGGAAAACATCTGTTTCCCGGCCAAGCTCGCCCACGGCCATATATTCGACCTTGTTGACAAGAAAGTGGACCGCATTTTCTATCCGACCGTTGTGTATGAACAAAAAGAATTCGAAGATGCGCTGAACAGCTTTAACTGCCCGGTGGTGACCGGTTATCCCGATCTGATCAAAAGCGCCATCAATCCAGAGAAGAAATTTGGGATTCCTCTGGATAATCCGTCGATCAGCTTTAAGGATACCGGTCTGTTACGGGATCAGCTCTACCTCTTCTTCATGTCTTTCGGCATCTCCTACAAGACTATCTCCCAAGGAGTTAAAAACGGGCTGGCGGCTCAAACCGTGTATAGGGACCAGCTCGGGGTGCAGGCTAAAACGTTTCTCGCCAAGGCGGAGAAGGCTGGACGGACGATCGTTGTCCTTGCCGGCCGGCCTTACCACCTGGACCCGCTTGTCAACCACGGTGTGCCCGGCCTTCTGACCGACCTGGGAGTGGATGTTGTCAGTGAGCAGACTGTAATCGCAGCCAACGACAGCGCGTCACTGGCAACAGTCAATGTCCTGACCCAGTGGAGCTATGCCAACCGACTGTACGCTGCTGCGATGTGGGTTAACCAACATCGAAACGCCAGGATGGTGCAGTTGACCTCCTTTGGCTGCGGCCCGGACGCCGTCTCCGCCGATGAAGTAAGGGAAATCCTGCGGAGCGGCGGCAATATCCATACCGTGATCAAAATGGACGACATCAACAATCTCGGCGCGGTCAGGATCAGATTGCGCTCAATGCTTGCGGCGACGCAGCGCAGTAACGGCAACCCGTGGAGTAAAAATGGAACCAGAAAGAAAAAAGATTATCCCGTTACGACCACAAACCGCAAGAAAACGCTGATTACCCCATTCTTTTCATCCTTCTATTCCCCCTTGATACCGGCTGCTTTCAGGCCGCTTGGTTTGCAGGTGGAGGTACTTCCTCCCCAGGACAGGCAGACGGTCGAGGTGGGCCTTAAAACCATCAACAACGACATGTGCTATCCTGCCATCCTGGTTGCCGGCGACATTATCAAGGCCTTTCAGTCGGGTAGCTACGATCCTGAAAATACGGCGGTTATCCTGACCCAGACCGGTGGGCAATGCCGCGCGTCCTCATATCTCTCGCTGGTCAGGAAGGCGCTGGCGGACTTTGGTCTGGACCATATCCAGGTTATTCCGATCTTCGCCGATGGGATTGATCCCGGAGTGGGATTTGCGGTTGATTCCAATAGGCTGGTCAAGCAGCTTGCTTTGGGTGTTATCTTTGCCGATCCTCTCACTCAGATGTTTCTGTCCAGCATGGCGCGGGAAAAGACGCCCGGCACAGCCAGAAAACTGCACGCTGAATATCTCTCAGCCATGGAAACCGGTATCGAAAACGGCGATTACCAGTACCTGCTCAATCTGCTCAGAAAGGCAGTGGCTGATTTCAACGAGATGGAAACTCATGACAACCCTGTGCCCAAAATCGGGATTGTGGGTGAGATATTTGTCAAATACAATTTTTTTTCCAACGGGGACATCATTGACTGGCTGTCCGGCCAGGGGATAGAGGTAATCCTTCCTGCGTTGCAGAGTTTTTTCGCCCAGCGCTTCATCAACGAAACGTATGACCAGAAGGCATTTTTTAAACGATCGTTTGCGGATCGGATGAAAAACATGCTGCTTGAGATATACATGGAATTTCACCTTGGTCAGATAGATCGGGTCATGCAGGAATTTCGATTTTACCGCAAGCCTCACAACCTCAGGAAACTTTCCGAGATTACCAGCGATGTGGTCAGCCTGGCCAACCAGTTCGGGGAAGGATGGCTCCTGACAGCGGAAATGATCGCCATGCTCAGGGAAGGGATCGGCGACATTGTTTGCCTGCAGCCGTTCGGCTGCATTTCAAACCACATAACCGGGCGAGGGATGGAGAAGAAGCTCAAGGAGATGTATCCCCATTTGAATCTGCTTTCCCTTGATATGGATGCGGGGGCCAGCGAGGTCAACATCCTGAACCGGCTTCATTTTCTGGTCTCGGGTGCGCGTGAACGAGCGGCTCGTAATAAGGAAATCACGGCAGAGATTAAAGAACTTCGGCGCTTTGTCATCCCCTCCATGATGCCGTGTAAACTGGATTTAAACAATTATGCAGCCCTGGAAGTCGAAAAATGGAGAGCATGGGTGTCGGGTTTGGAATTGTCGGAAAAAGTGCAAAACATTAAACGTAAAATTGGCTGGTGACCGATTGAGGTAATGGCAAAAGAACGAAGAACTCGATCGGCCGGACATCTTCATTCAGCCGTCGCTGGAGCAAATCCGCTTCCTGGATTTCGGTCGCATCGAGGAGATTATCGAGAATGGCTATAAGAGTTGATAGGGATTGAGTGATACCGTCCGGTCCTTTTACGACAACAACATCCACAGAGGAGAAGGCAATGAGCGATCAGACAACCCAGGAAAATCAAAACCGAAAAGCAGAAGATGAAACCCGTGCCGCAGTGGAAGGCGGGGAGAACATCCACGAAACAGTCCGGGGTATCACCTTGGAGGCGCTGAGCGCGGCCCATCTTGATATGCAAAAAATGCAGGATGTTGTCCATTCGGTGTTGCGGGGCGCAAGCCTTGGCGTACAGGAAATGGACGCCAGCCGTGCTGCGCAGACATTGCGGGAGGCAATGGCGGGTGTGGACGAAGCCCTGGCGAAGTCGGCGGAGGCTTCCAGGTTGGCTATTGAGGAGGCGGCCGGTCACATCAAGGAGTTCGGCTCCCAGGATCTCAAGCGTGGGCTGGATGATCTGAGCGTACTGGAAAACATGTTCCTGGATACCGTCAGAAATATCGCACGGGACTCGGATGACACGGTAAAGGACGTGCTGGGTGACCTGGCTCAGCATGCCTGCATTACCGGCACCTCAGTGGGTGCGGCGGCGAAAGCTGCTGCGGAGACGCTGATCGGACGCCTGGAAAAAATAGCGCGCGAAGACGTGAGCAGTGGGGTCGATACGGCCCGACAGGTTGGAACAACTATATCTCTGGTTGCCGCCGGATTTCTCGATGGGATTGCCGAGACTTTGAAGAAAACCGGCAGTAATAAGAAAGAACAGTAATGGGATCCATTTTTTGGGAAACCTTGATCTCTGCCCGTGATCTGGGGAGGCTCCACAATATCGCCTCGATCCTGATCCGATATGGATTCAGCGATATGGTGCGCCGGTTGGGGATGGCCAATGTTCTGGAGCGCGTCGGCTATGTGCTGCATTGGCAGGAGACCGTTGAATTGGCGCAGCTTGAGCCTCCTGCGCGAGTACGGCGGGCGTTGGAGGAGATGGGACCGACCTTTATCAAACTGGGTCAGATCCTCGCCACCCGTATGGATCTGTTTTCCCCGGAGTGGATTACTGAATTCGAGAAGCTGCAAGATCGGGCGCTGTCAGTACCTTTTTCCGAGATAAGGCAGCAGTTGCAGGAGGATCTGGGTGCCGCTCCGGAAGAGGTGTTCGCCAAACTGGTTCCCGAACCACTGGCTGCGGCTTCCATCGCCCAGGTCCATAGCGCCCGGCTGCATAATGGAGACGAGGTCATCGTCAAGGTGCGGCGCCCCGGCATCCGGCCGATCGTCGAAGCCGACCTGCGACTCCTGCAGCACCTGGCGAAAATCGTCGAAGCGGAGTCTCCGGAGATGTCCAAATACAGGCCGCGCGAGGTGGTGCGCCAGTTCACTCTATCCTTGCGCCGTGAACTGGATCTGGCCGAGGAATGCCGTAACTCGGAGCGGATTGCCCGTAATTTCAGCGCTCGCTCCGATATCGTTATCCCCAAGGTATATTGGACATGGACCGGCGAGCGGGTGAACGTCCAGGAAGCGGTTAACGGTATCTCCGGCCACGACCTGGAAGGTGCGGAGCGAGCCGGACTGGACCTGAAGCTTCTGGCCCGGCGCGGTGCCAGTGCCGTATTAAAGATGATCCTTGAGGATGGGTTTTTCCACGCCGACCCGCATCAGGGCAATATTTTTTACCTGCCGGAAAACCGCATCGCCATCATCGATTTCGGTATGGTCGGTCACCTTTCCAGCGAGCGCCGCGGCCAGGTCGTGGATCTGCTCCATGGTCTGGTGGAAAGGGATTCCGATAGGGTTGTCGAGGTGCTGTTCGATTGGGCCGGGGATGCCAACATCGATCAGAACAGTCTGAAGCTGGAAATTGATGGCCTCGTGGATCATTACCACGGCGTGCCCCTAAAGGAACTTAACATCAGCACCATACTGTCCGATCTGACCACCCTGCTCCGAGACTATCATCTCGCCTTGCCGCCGGATTTGACACTGCTGATTAAATCGTTGATCACTCTGGAAGGGATGGGGCGGCAGCTCGATCCGGAGTTTGACATGGTGACCGAGTTCTCTCCCTTTCTGCATCAAGCACTCCGGGCCCGTTATGCTCCTGATGCCCTTATCAAACGGGGTTGGCGGGCGGTTGTCGGCGGTCTCGACATCCTCACCGAATTGCCAAAAGACCTGCACCATCTCCTGCGCTCAGCCCGAAGCGGCAGACTCCAGGTGCATGTGGACGTAACGCACCTAAAGTATTTCGGCAACCAGTTGGACCGCGCCACCAGTCGCCTGACCATGGGGGTCGTCATCGCCGCCCTGATCATCGGTTCATCCATCGTCATGACCGTCGACCGCGGCCCCGTACTTTTTGGTTTGCCCCTAATCGGCCTGCTGGGGTTCCTCGGCGCGGCGGTGACCGGCGTCTGGCTGCTCATTTCTATCCGACGCAGTGGAAAAAATATCGAATGATAAAACCGGAGGGCTAATTTTTGAAAATACAATCGCAAAGGACAACTGGCATTCTTTTGGTGATCGTGCTGGTTGGATCGGCAGTGTTTGCCTGGTGGATATGGGGACGACAGAAACCCTTGCCCGATGGACTGATCCTGGCAAATGGCCGCATCGAAGGCGACCATTACATCGTTGCTAGCAAGGTGGCTGGCCGTATTGTTCAATTATGGGCCCGTGAAGGTGATCCTGTAAAAAAAGACCAGGTTCTGCTCAAACTCGACGATATTCAAGTAAAGGCTAATGTCCAACAGAAGCACTGGGCAGTGAATTATTCAAAAGCACAACTCGAGGCAACACGAATCGACTTGAACACGTTGATGAAAACGGTCCCACTCGAGATAGCCAGCGCTATGGCTGCGGTGGATCATGCAAAAGCTGTTTTGTTGGCGACAACGGTGAAATTGGAGCAGGCTGACCGGGATGCTCGGCGCAATAGAACCTTGGCCGAGACACATGCCGTTTCCAGTCAAGCAAGTGAACTTGCAGATCTTGCTCTCAGGGTCGTTAAAGAGGAGCAGGTTGTGGCCCAGGCGGCATTAACCCAGGCACAGAAGCAGTTGGCCGAGGCTGAATTGGGTTGGGACCAGATCAAGTCCAAGGAAAGCCAGATAACCGCAATGGAGGCGCAGTTGGAACAGGCTAAGGCTGCTCTGGACGCGGCGCAAAGCGTACTGGACGATCTTACCATCTATGCCCCGGCAACAGGAATGATCACCACCCGGATAGTGGATATCGGCGAGGTTATCGTTGCCGGTAGCCCCATGTTCGATATCGTCGATCTAGACCGGCTCTACCTCAAATGTTATGTCCCTGAAAATCAGATCGGCAAACTGCGCCTGGGGCTGCCTGCCCGGATCTATACCGATGCCTTTCCTGATAATCCTTTTTCAGCCAGCCTACGGTATATCGCCTCTGCGGCCGAATTTACACCAAAAGAGGTCCAGACCCCTGATGAACGGGTCAAACTGGTCTACGCGGTCAAACTCTACCTGGATGCAAATCCGGAGCATCGTCTGACGCCGGGTTTACCCGCTGATGCCGTAATCCGCTGGATGGAGGAGACGCCGTGGACCAAACCGCGTTGGTAGACGACGATCCCCCTGTGGTGCGGGTGCGTGAGTTCGTCAAACGCTATAGCAAACTCACGGCTGCTGATGGCGTCAGCCTCGATATTCGGCGCGGCGAGATCTACGGCCTGATCGGCCCCGACGGCGCGGGTAAAAGCAGCCTTATGAAGGCCATCGCCGGCGTACTTTCCTTCGAAGGCGGCAGCGTCGAGGTTTTCGGTCAAACCATCGACTCCGAGGCTGCGGCAGAGAAGGTCAAGGGCCGTCTCGGCTTCATGCCGCAGGGGCTAGGTCTCAATCTCTACCCCGAATTGTCGGTAGAGGAAAACATTGATTTCTTTGCCGAGTTGCGAGAGGTGACGCCCGTATTGCTTGCCGAACGCAAGCGCAAATTGCTGGCCATGACGAGACTGGACAGGTTCCTGGATCGTCCCATGAAGCAGCTTTCCGGCGGTATGAAGCAGAAACTCGGTCTGGTCTGCACCTTAATCCACGAACCGGATCTGATTATCCTCGACGAACCAACCACCGGCGTTGACCCGGTATCACGGCGGGATTTCTGGACCATCCTCACTCAACTCCTGCGTGAGCGGAGTGTGACTGCCCTGGTTTCCACCGCCTACATGGATGAAGCAGAACGTTTTCAGCGCCTGTCTCTGATGTTCGGTGGCCTGGTGGTGGCCAAAGGCGCACCGGAGGTGATCCTGCACGATGTGCCGGGGACCTTGGTTGAGCTGACCATCGCAGCTCAGGTCGAGGCCTTGGTGCGCCTGGAAAAACGTTTCACACAAGTCGAAGCGGTAGGTTCGAAAATCAAGGTGTTCGTGCCTGATGTTACGCCCCAAGCGGCCAGTGCGCAAATCCAGGAGTTGCTGATTGGGATGGAAATCGAGCAAATCCAGGTGGAAGAGCCCAGCTTTGAAGACGCCTTCATTGCCCTATTACAGCGGCGCCATCTGGCCAGGAAAGAAGAGGATTCTTCAGTTGGAAAGGTTTGGCGCGATGGCGAGCCGCCCCTGGGAGATGGCATCGCCATCGTGGCACGGGAACTGACTAGTGATTTCGACCATTTTCGCGCCGTGGACCGGGTCAGCTTTGAAGTGCGGCAGGGCGAGATTTTCGGTCTCCTTGGCGCCAACGGCGCCGGCAAGACTACGGTGATCAAGATGCTCACCGGCATCCGGCCTCCTACCGGCGGTGCAGGTACCGTGGCTGGTGCAGATATGCGCCGTGCAAGCCAGTCCGTCAAGGAACGGATCGGCTACGTGTCGCAGGCGTTTTCCCTATATCAGGATATGAAGGTACAGGAGAATCTGCGCCTGTTTGCACGTATCTATGGCGTGCCTGGCAGGCAGATCTCCGAGAGGATCGATCGTGTGGTTCAACTTGCGGGACTCGGCTCGGTCTATAACCAACTGGTCGGCAAATTGCCGATGGGCATCCGCCAGCGCCTGGCGCTTGCCTGCGCTCTGGTGCATGGTCCGCTGGTGCTGTTCCTCGATGAGCCGACTTCCGGAGTGGATCCCATCGGCCGACGTCGCTTCTGGAAAATTCTGGTGCATTTGGCACGGGTTGAGCACGTGGCCATCCTGCTCACCACCCATTACATGAGTGAGGCCGAGCATTGCGATCATCTGGCGTTGATGCATGCCGGGAAAGTCATTGCCGACGATACCCCTGCCGCCCTGAAGACCGCGCTGGAACAAGAAGCCGGGCAGGTGCTTGACCTTGCCGCCGAGCCTGTGTTGTCGGCATTGGAGGCGCTGGAGCAGGCAGGCTTTGTCGATGCCGCTCTGTTCGGCAGGCGCATCCATTTGTTGATCAAGGATGTGGACGAAGCCACATCACGCATCGGCGCATGCCTCAGTGAACGTAATATTCTTCTGCTGGACATCACACCGCGCGCGCCGAGTCTGGAGGACGTATTTGTCCATCGAATTTTGCAACAGGAACGGCAGGAGGCCCCCCCATGAACAGCCGCCGCATTCTCGCCGTCGTTTACAAGGAATGGCGCGAGATCGTGCGTGATCGCCTCTTCCTGTCCCTGGCCTTCGTGGTGCCGGTCTCGCTCTTATTCGTTTTCGGCTATGGCATCAACCTTGATGTGGAGCACATCCCCTTCGCGGTGGTTGACCACGACAAGAGTGCCCTGAGTCGCGATTACCTCCACCGCTATATCGACTCGCGCTACTTCGACTATCTGGGCGATCTGGCCAGCGAACGTGAGATCGGACCCATGCTTGCCGACAGCCGGATCCGGCTGGCCATTGTTATCCCGCCACGGTTCGAGGAAAATTTGACGGCTGGCCGCTCGGTAGCCATACAGACCCTCATCGACGGCACCTTCACTTTTCGCACTTCCAGCAGCAAGGGTTATGTCATTGCCATCAATGCGGCCTTTAATAGCGAATTACTGGGGGATTACATTTCGCAGCGGTTGGGGGTACCGCTGGAAACGGCACGGGAAATGGCACAACCCGTAAAGGCCGAACTGCGTTACATGTACAACCAGGAAGTCAAAAGTGTCTGGTCCATCGCGACCGTGCTGATGATGCTGGTGCTGATGATCACACCCCCGTTTTTGACGGCTCTGGGCGTGGTGCGCGAAAAGGAAAACGGCTCCATCTACAACATCTACGCCTCGACCGTAACGCGCAGCGAGTTTCTCATCGGTAAGCTCACTCCCTATGTAGGTATATCCATCCTCAATATCTTGATCCTGTGGCTGATGGTTGCCCGGCTCTTCGGTGCCCCCTTCAAGGGTGACCCGTTGTTCTTTTTTCTCGCCTCGGTAATCTTTGTGATCTGCACCACAGGCATCGGGCTCTTGGTGTCGCTTTTAGTGCGCACTCAGGTGGCGGCGATGATAATGACCGTTGTCGTCACCATTGTCCCTTCAGTTCTTTACTCGGGGCTTTTGGTACCGATCGCCTCGATGGATCCGGGAGGACAGTTCGAGGCACATATGTTTCCTGCCATGTATTACACCGATATCATTCTCGGCAGTTTTCTTAAGGGCGTTGGTTTGGAGCAGTTGTGGGATAAGGTGCTGGCACTCCTGATCTACGCCTTCGTGTTGTGGATGACGAGCTTCCTCATGTTTCATAAGAGACCGAAATCATGAATAATGATTGGAGTATTCTATGTGCGCGTCTCAGCTTCTGGTTTTCACGCCTCATGGCAATGACGACCAAGGAGCTGATCCAGTTCGGGCGTGATATACTGCTGCTTTTTGCCATCGTCTATCTGTTTGTCTTCGACACCTATATGGCGGGTAATGTCACCATGCAGTTAAACAAAGCGATCGTAACTGTGCATGACGCTGACCATAGTGCTGCATCGCGTGAGCTTATTTATCGCTTTCGCCCTCCTTATTTTAAACTGGGCGGCGAGGTATTGGACAATTATGCCGGGCAGCGTCTGCTGGATCAGGGGAGGGCGCTGGTCGTACTCAACATCCCGTCCGATTTTGCACATGACATTACAAAAGGGAAATCGGTTGACGTGCAGGTTCAGGTGGATGCCAGCAATACCGTGCTGGGCTTTCTCGCCTCCAGTTACACCACGCAGATCATCGGTCAATATAGTTACGATCAGGCACTGGCACGCTTGGGCGTGAATGAGCAGGCACTGGAGAACGTGCCCACGGTACGCAACGAGTACCGCGTCTGGTACAATCCGAACCAGAAGGACGCCTGGTTTATGCCCATTTCCGAACTCCTTGTCGTAATCACCATCATGGGCATCATGCTGCCGGCCGCCGCTGCAGTGCGTGAAAAAGAGCGCGGCACCATTGAGCAGTTGATGGTATCTCCCTTGACTCCGATCCAGATTTTGCTGTCCAAGGTTATTGCCATGACCCTGGTGATCCTACTAGGTACGGCAGTGAGCCTGTTCTTGGTGCTGCATGGGATATTCGCCGTGCCGATGAAGGGCAGCCTCGTGCTTTTCTTTGCAGTGACCACACTCTATATTTTTACAACAGCGGGGCTAGGCCTCTATATCGCCACTCTGAGTCGCAATCTCGCCCAGGCGGCCCTGCTCGCAATTCTCGTGTTGATGCCGATGATCTTTCTTTCCGGCGCCTGGACTCCACCGGAGGCCATGCCCATGGGGCTGCGTCAGGCCATGTATATTTCGCCGCTCTATTACTTTATCGAAATGGCCTACGCGATACTGCTCAAGGGCGCTGGCCTCGATATCTTGTGGGACTCGCTGTTGGGTTTGGCCTTGATTGGGGGCCTGATCTTTGGATTCGGAGTATGGCGATTTCGGCGGCAGTTTGAATGAAAGCGGAATGTAACTATTCAGCATCTGAAAGGACATCCGAGGCAATCATGAAAGCCGGCCATTTACCCTCGAACAGCAGTCGCAATGCTTCCGTCGCAGTAAGGCTCTGTTTTCTGCAGGTTGTCAAGTAACTGCGGATGCGACAGAATACCTTGGCGCCGTCCATCGAACGGAAACAGCCCGACACCTTTTGCTGGACCTTGATCATGCGAAGATCATTTTCTGCCTGGTTGTTGGAAAAGGGCACGAGTGGGTCGACCATGAAGCGGAGCACGGCATCCTCAAATTTTCCGAGCCTCTCCAGGAGATTTCGCGCTTTTGATCTGGCAATTCTTCCCGGTTTCAGGTGGTATGCCTTTTTCTTCGGCTCAGGGCACTCGATTTCGGCTTCGGTCAACACTTCCCGGTATCGCTGCCGAAACAGCTCGGCGCCAGGCGGGTCGAGAGAGCCACCGGCCTCATCCACCGCCCGGTTGATTTCTAAAAGGAGCTCGCTCATCTGTTTGGCCCATTTCTGTCCATCCTGCTCCGCAGCTCTTTCCAGTTCCCGGAGATGATGGGCGTTGCACAAGGCGTGGGCGGTACCATAGTTGAAGTAGGGTTTCCAGTGGTCATGGCAGAGGATGCCCTGGGAGCCGGAGAGGATTCCGATTTCGTCAAGGGCCTCTCCTCCGCGTTTCTGATGCGGGTAAAAATAGCTGTAGCTGTCGGTCGAGGTGTTATGCAGCCAATAGCGGGTGCTTTGGGAGGCTGAGGGAAGATGCCGCCTCGGGCATCGACAGAGTCCCTGGAGTTTGGCCCAAAAGCTCTGGCACGGGCGAAGGCGAGGGGCGAGAAGCCCCAGACCTTTGATTTCCTGGGGTTTACACACTATTGCGGCCTGTCGACATCCGGCAAGCTCTTCCGGATGAAGCGGATCACGGCGCGGAAGAAGTTCCAGGCAAAGCTACGCGTTTTCAAGGAGTGGCTGAAACTAAACCGCATTTTGCCCGTCCCGGAACTACTGGCCAAGGTTGCCGCGAAGCTACGGGGACATTTTGCCTACTACGGGGTGTCGGACAACGCCAAGGGCATCGGACGATTCGCTTACGAAGTCCGAATAATGCTCTTCAAATGGTTGGATCGACGGGGTAGAAGAGGAAGCCTGAACTGGGAGAAATTCAGAAAACTCCTGAAGAGGTTTCCGCTGCCGCAGCCGCGGATAACGGTGAATCTGTTCAAAACGACGTGAATGTACTGTTGAGGAGCCGTGTGCGTAAATAGCGCAAGCACGGTTCTGTGAGGGGCTGGGACCGATGGGGAAGTGGGAGTGGTGCCCTGATGGCACGTAGTAGCCGCGTGCGGCAAGGCGTTAGGGAGGAAAGTCCAATGGTAGCACTTCTCTTATCTACCTCAAAGAAACCGGCCTACTCGACCAAAAAAACGAAATCAAGCCTTGGAGGAAAGTCGGCTGGGTAATCCCCCCAGACCACAACGGCAACTTCGTAGCTCAGATGGAGCAGGTGCTGGATGTCTATAAACGACCTTATGATGCGCGGTTCCCGGTGGTATGCATGGACGAGTCGCCCCGCCAATTGATTGATGAAGTAAAGACTCCGGTTCCTGCCATGCCGGGCCAGCCGGCTCGGGATGACTATGAATACAAACGGTGCGGCACATGCAACATTTTCATGGCAAATGAACCACTGGCTGGAATACGGATGGTTGAGGTAACCGACCGAAAAACCAAGGTGGACTGGGCGTTTTTCGTCGAGAAAATCGCTTCCCGTTACGAAGACGCCGAAAAAATCACCCTGGTAATGGACAACCTGAATACCCATGCGCCCGGTTCGCTATACGAGGCGTTCGCGCCGGAAAAGGCTAAGGCCCTTTGGGATCGTTTCGAGTTTGTTTACACACCGAAGCATGGAAGTTGGTTGAACATGGCCGAAATCGAGTTGAACGTTCTGATCGGGCAATGCCTGAACCGCCGGATTGCCAAGATTGAAGTTATGCGCAATGAGGTCAAGGCATGGGAGTCAGCAAGAAATGGGATGAATGGTGGGGTTAACTGGCAGTTCACTGCTGAAGATGCCCGGATCAAACTGAACCGACTTTATCCAACATTAGATATGTGACATGACACTAGGACGAGGCCGTCGGGGGCCGGAGCCCCGGCAGCCGGCGACCCGTAACACATCAACAGAGGAAACACCATGGAGAGCAACAGCACCTACCGCAAGACCTATCCGATATCCTGGGATCAACTGCACCGCGATTCGAAGGCGCTGGCCTGGCGCCTGCTGCATCACGACTATTTCAAGGGGATCATCGCCATCACCCGCGGCGGTTTGGTGCCGGCGGCGATCATCGCCCGGGAGATCGACATCCACCTGGTCGACACCATCTGCGTATCGAGCTATGACTGGAAGGACAAGAAGGGCGAGGCCGACGTGCTGAAGAAATTCGACGGCGACGGCGAGGGCTGGCTTTTGATCGACGATCTCGTCGACACCGGCCGCACCGCCGCGATCGTCAAGCAGATGGTGCCGAAGGCCCACTTCGCCACGGTCTATGCCAAGCCCGCCGGTCGGCCCCAGGTCGACACCTATATCACCGAGGTCAGCCAGGATACCTGGATCCTCTTCCCCTGGGATTCGGAATCCCGGTTCGTCACCCCGCTGGCCGGCAGGGACAGGACGGCCGGATGATCGAGACGGTGCCGCTCATCCGCCTGCAGGGGGTCTCCAAGTCCTTCGGCGAGGTCCGCGCCAATCACGATATCAGTCTCGAGATCGAGGAGGGCAAGATCCTCGCCCTGCTTGGCGAGAATGGAGCCGGCAAGTCGACCCTGATGTCGATCCTGGCCGGGCAGCTGCAGCCGGATGCCGGCACCATTTTTCACGCCGGGATTCCGATCGAGCTGTCCTCGACCGACAAGGCCATCGCCGCCGGGATCGGCATGGTCTATCAGCACTTCAAGCTGGTGGAGGCGATGACCGTCGCCGAGAATATCCAGCTGGGCCATGCCGGCGGGATGTGGCTGAACTGGTCGAAGATCAACGACGAGGTACGGGCGCTGGGCGCTCTCTATGGCATGAAGATCGACCCGAGGGCCAGAATCGCCGACCTGTCGATGGGTGAGAAGCAGCAGGTCGAGATCCTCAAGCTGCTGCACCGTCACAGCCGGGTGCTGATCTTCGACGAACCGACCGCCGTCCCGACCCCGAGCGAGGCCGACAACCTGTTCGCGACGATGAAGCTGATGGTCGGGCAGGGCAAGGCCATCGTCTTCATCAGCCACAAGCTCGAGGAGGTCATGGCGATTGCCGACCATATCGTCATCCTCCGGCGGGGCGAGGTCGTTGACCGGGTCGCGGCGGCGGCGGTCGCCTCGACCGCCGAACTGGCCGAGCGCATGGTGGGCCGCGAGGTCCTGCTGCAGGTCGACCGGCAGGCCCTCGAACCGCGTCAGATCGTGCTCAAGGTGGAAAAGGTCTCGGGCGGCGGCCTCCAGGCGATCGACATGGAGGTGCGGCAGGGCGAGATCCTCGGCATCGTCGGGGTGGCGGGCAACGGCCAGAGGCCGCTGGTGGAGATGATCTGCGGCCTGTCTCGGCCGCCGGCGGGCAGTATCCGCCTGCTCGGCATGGACTGGCGGAAATTTTTCGCCGACCAGAAATGGGACCTCGCCTTGAGCTATATTCCGGAGGACCGGCAGGGACTCGCCACCTGCCGGGATCTCGATCTGGTCGATAACTTTCTGCTGACGACGCGGGGCGGTTTCGTCCGCGGGCCCTGGCTTAGGCGCCGGCAGGCCGAGGCCAAGGCGGAGCGGCTGGTTCACGAGTTCGATATCCGCCCGCCGAATCTGCGGTCGCTTGCCTGGCAGCTGTCCGGCGGCAACCTGCAGAAGATGGTGCTGGCCCGCGAATTCTACCGTAAACCGCGGCTGATCGTGGCTGAACAACCGACCCAGGGCCTGGACATCGCCGCCACCGAGGACGTCTGGAAACTGCTGCTCGAGGCCCGGGAGCAGGCCGGCATCCTGCTGGTGACCGGTGATCTGTCCGAGGCCCTGGCCTTGTCGGACCGGATCGCGGTGATGTTCGAGGGCCGGATTGTTGCCACCTTTCCCATCGACGATCGGCAAAATGTCGCCCGTATTCCCCAGATGATGGCAGGTCTCGAGATCACCGACTGAGACCGTCGCCGCCGGGGTCGGGGTGTCCCGCCCGGATGCCTCAGCCGCCGACCAGGCACCTGCTGATCTTGCCCCAGTCGGCGGTCGTGACCCATTCGAACTTTTCCTGAAACAGCCTGTCGCTTTTATAGAGCTTGCCGCTCCGCTCCCGCTCGAGGTACTTCCGGTACTGCCCCGGTCCGCCGTTGTACATGGCGTAGACGAGGCGGGCGATGGTCTCGTTGTCCGGTTTCTTCTGCCCCTTCCGGTCCCGCAGGGCGTAATCCTTGAGGTACAGGGTGGCGATCTCGCAGCCGGCGGCGGCATTGTAACGGATATCCCACCGGAGGCGTTCGAGGTCGTACACCCCGCGCCAGACCCGGGTGTTGACCTGCATCAGACCGACCGAACTGTTGTTGTAGGACAACAGGTAGGTCAACTGGTTGTTGCGCATCACAAATTGACGGAAGCAGCTTTCCTGCCACGCCATCGCCGGCACCATCAGCCGGTAGGTCGAGCGGAAGGCGGGCGGGATGTTTTTCTCCCTGGCTGTGGTCTGGGCCTGGGCCTTGAGCAGGTTCACGACCTTCCGCACATAGCTGTCGACATTGTCCCCTGCGACCATCCATTTACGGATTTCCTCGAGGTTTCGGCCATCGGCCGCATGGAGCGGCGCGCAGAGGAAGTCGAGTAGACGCGAGGTCGGTTCCGAAGTCGGTTCCAAGGTCGGTGCCGGCGTCGATTCCGGCGTCGATTCCGGTGGTGGCGAGGGGGGGAGGTCCTGTTCAAGAATTTCCCCTTCCGGCGGTGGTTCTTCCTCCGGTGCAGCCGGTGCCTGCACCGGTTCGGGAGCGATCTCGAACAGACGCTGGAGGTTGGGGTTGACACCGGAACCGTAGTGGAGGATCGCCGGATCGCTGCCGAGCATCCGGGCCAGCCGGATCAAGCCGTTGCGGCTGACCTCGATGCCGAAGGTCGGTCCGAGGCCGTCGAGGACGGTCAGGGCGTCGGCAGCGGTGAAAAAGGAAAAATAGCCGATTTTCTGGGGTGAGGCATCGGCGGTAATATGATTCCGGAAGATCGGAGCCAGCTGTTTCCAGGAATTGGCGAACTGGACCCGGACAAAATCATGGGTCATTGACTGGTTGCCGAGGCTGTCAAGGAAGGTGTACCTGGTTTCGAGCAGGACGTCCATCAAGGTCTGGCGTTCCTCCGGGCTGAGGACATCCTTGGCCGTGGTTGCTACCATGAAACTGAGCAGGGCATCCCAGTTTTCCCAGACCGCGACGACTTCCTCCAGTTCCTTGCCGCTCAGGGGCTCGGTGATCCGGGCGTCTTCGGGTTTGTAGGTTTCCTTGACATCGGCCAGGATATCCAGCTTGATGGCCTCCGGGGTGATCAGCGGTTCGCCGGCACGCAGGCTGTCGAGCATCGCCTGCGTCTGCTGCTGCATATGCTGCGGAAACATGGGGAAGAGAAATTCCTTGAGGTTGTTGACCGGCGGCGCCAGGTCGATGGTGATCGAATTGAGGTACTCGAAGACCCGGGACTCGATCAGCTGCCAGAGGATGCCGTTAAGATTGACCGGTTGGTGGCCGGCGTCAAAGAGGCGGGAACGGGAAGTACGGAAGGAAAGCTGCCAGGTCTGGCTGTTGATGACCGGCTGCTGGTAGAGGACGAGGAAGCCTCTCCACGCCAGCGGCATCAGGCATTCGCTGCCGAGCGGGGTGCCGGCATGGGCGGTTATTCCGATTTCAAGCCGGACAAAGCCCTTCTCCTCCATGATTCTGGGATGGGAGAGGGCAAGATAGAGACAGCCGCTGCCTTCGTTGACCAGCACCACCGATTCGTCCCGTCCTCTGAAGGCCTTGCTGATCATGAGATTCTGCAGCAGGGGATAATCGATGGTGACCGGGAGCCTGACGATTTCGGCGGCGACGGGGCGATTACCGGCGAACAGGATCAGCAGGAGGGCGAACAGCAGGACTACGGGCAGATTCCGGGTATGACGGGGCACGGGCGGCTCTCCTCGGGATGATGGGGTATCTGTTCTCGAAGTGATAAAGAAAGACCATCCCGATGTCAAATGGATTTATCGAAATACATCGGAATGACAAGACGTTTAGCGGCGGGGCACGGTTCAGTGGGCGATTCGCGGGCTCCATTCTTGCTTTATTGACCAGCTTTGCTATGCTGAATGACGAGTTGGAAGGGTTTTGCAACATTTTTTACGTTCGGAACATGGAGAGGGATGAGCGGCGGCGAACGCTTCGCCACCGGTACCTGTCATGAAACAGCTTACGGCCCCTCGCATCGACCGGTGTATCGGTTGCCATTCCTGCGCGCTGGCTTGCGCCAGGCTGATCCATCAGCGCATCTCGTGGAGTTGCGCGGGGATACGGATTCATTCCGCCGGCGGCCTGTCGACCGGTTTCATGGCGGTGCACTGCCTGGCCTGCGATCCCGCCCCTTGCGTGACCGCCTGCCCGACCGGGGCCTTCAGCCAGCGTCCGGGAGGCGGGGTGGTGGAGCGAAAGAAGCTCTGTATCCGGTGCGGCCAATGCGTTGAGGCGTGCCCGGTGGACGCGGTCTCCGTCAATCGGCTGGGCGAGGTCTTCGTCTGCATCCATTGCGGCCGCTGTGTCGAGTTCTGCCCCCAGGGCTGCCTGGAACTGGCGGAGATGGCCGGCGGCCTGGAGGCGCCCCGATGATCCGGGAAGCATTCAGGGTTCTGTGCGTCGATCTGGGTACAGGGAAAGGGCGTATCGAGCTGCTCGATGGCCGCAACCTGGTGGCCGGCGGCAGCGGCCTGGCGGCCCTGCTCGATGGGCGCTACGGCAAAAATGACCTGCCCTGGGATGCCGCGGAACAACCGCTGATCTTTGCCATCGGACCGCTGACGGGCTATTTCCCGCTGATGAGCAAGACCGTCTGCGCCTTCAGGTCGGCGTACCATCACCAGTATACCGAAAGCCATGCCGGTGGTCGGTTGGCCCATGCCCTGCGCTTCGCCGATCTCGATGCCCTTGTCATCACCGGCCGGGCCGGGAGGCTGTCGTGTCTGGTTGTGGGCGACCGGCATCTGGAGGTCAAAGATGTCGGGTTCATGCGGAGCATGGATGCCGATGCCGCCGGAAAACTGCTGCGGCGGATGTTTGCCAAGGGCTCCGGCCATCGTTCGATCCTCCGAATCGGTCCGGCCGGTGAGATCGGCTCGGCGATGGCCTGCATCAATGTCGATTCATATCGCCATTTCGGCAGGATGGGCGGTGGAGCGGTGATGGGGGTGAAGAACCTCAAGGGCATCGTCGTCCAGGGCGACGGCGATTTCGCCGGGCCGGCCGGCAGCGCCTATGCCAGGCTGTTCCGGGAGGTCTACCGCCAGGTCACCGCCACCGACATGATGCGGAAGTATTACAGTCTCGGCACGGCGGGCAACCTGCAGGGGCTCAACGACCTTCAGTCGCTGCCGTGGTGCAATCTGCAGCGGACCAGCGACCCGGCGATTGCCGGGATGACCGGCCAGGCCTTCGCCGATGCGACCCTCCTGCGTAACGGCGCCTGCTCGGGCTGTCCGGTCGGTTGTATCCATATCGGCTATATCCGCGAGAAAATCACCGGCGACAACCGCTACAGCTACCACCAGGTGGCCTACGATTACGAGCCGATCTTTGCCGCCGGGACGATGCTCGGGGTCACCGACCCCTTTGCTGTCCTGCGGATCCTCGAGACCATGGAAAAGGTCGGCATCGACGCGATGTCCGGCGGCGTGGCGCTGGCCTGGGCCACCGAGGCGACCCAGCGGGGGCTGATCTCCAGGGAACAGACCGTCGTGCCGCTGCGTTTCGGCGATGCCGCTGCCTACCAGCAGGCCGCCGAATTCCTCGGTCGGGGGATCAATGATTTCTACCGTCTCCTCGGGATGGGAACCCTGCGGGCGGCCGCGGCATACGGTGGCGGCGAATTCGCCTGCGTGCTTGGCCAGGAGATGGCCGGCTATGCCACCGGCGAGCTGTTCTTTGCCGCCCAGACCCTCGGCTTCCGCCACTCGCATCTCGATACCGGGGCCTACAGCCGCGAGCAGAAAAATGCCGGTCGTGATGTGGGGCAGGCTGTCGATTTTCTGATCGCCGACGAGCCTGGGCGGGTTATCCTCACCTCGATGGTTGCGTGCCTCTTTGCCCGTTCGGTCTATACCGACACCCGTCTGGCGGAGTGCCTCGCCGCTGTCGGCCTCGATACCCTGGCCGGGTCGGTCCCCGAGGTTGCAGAACATGTCCGCCGTCTGCGCTGGCAGACCCGCATCGCCACCGGTTTCGATCCCGATGCCCTGACCATCCCGAAACGGTTCTATGATGTCAGGACCTGGAAAGGACCGGTCAGCAGGGAGTATCTCGATGCCCTGAAACAGGAATACGGCCGGCGGATCCTGCGGCTGGCGGCGGACAGGTCCGGATCGGACGCACCACTCGGGAAAGAAGGAAATTAGAGGACAGCGGATGCAGCGGGGAGGGGCCGGCTGCCGTTCCCCACGGGCGGTGGCGACTGGTCGGCGGGAAACACGCGGTTCCCGCCGATACCGGTTGCGACAGGATTTTTACAGCAGATGGGCGATGGCGTCGCGCTCCGAGACCAGTTCCTTCTCGGTGGCGGTCATCATGCTGCGGCTGAACTCGCTGACGGCAAGCCCCTTGACCTCTTTCCACTCCCCGTTGTCGCAGGTGATGGGGAAGGCATACATGATGTCCTCGTCGATGCCGTAGGAATTGCCGGCACTGTACACGCCCATGCTGACCCACTGGCCGTTGCTGCCCATGGCCCAGCTGCGCATGTGGTCGATGGCGGAGGAGGCGGCCGAGGCGGCGCTGGAGGCGCCGCGGGCCTTGATGATGGCGGCGCCGCGCTGCTGGACGACGGGAATGAAGGTTTTGACGTACCAGTCGTTGTCCACCTGGCCGACAACCGGCTTGCCATCGACGGTGGCATAGCTGATGTCCGGGAACTGGGTGGCCGAATGGTTGCCCCAGACGACCATCTTCTCGACCTTGGTGCAGTGGCTGCCGACCTTTTCGGCGATCTGCGACAGCGAACGGTTGTGGTCGAGGCGCATCATCGAGGTGATGTTGCGGGGATTGAGATCCGGCGCGTTCTTCAGGGTAATCAGGGCATTGGTATTGGCCGGATTGCCGACGATGAGGACCTTGACATTGCGGCTGGCATGGGCGTTGAGGGCCTTGCCCTGGACCGAGAAGATCGCCGCATTGGCCTGGAGCAGGTCGGACCGTTCCATGCCCGGACCACGGGGACGGGCCCCGACCAGGATGGCGAAGTCGGCGTCCTTGAAGGCGACATTCGCATCGTCGGTGGCGACAATGCCGGCGACCAGCGGAAAGGCGCAGTCGTTGAGTTCCATCACGACCCCATTCAGGGCGCCCATGGCCGGGGTGATCTCAAGGAGTTGCAGGATGACCGGCTGGTCGGGGCCGAGCATATCGCCGGCGGCGATGCGGAAGATGAGGGAATAGCTGATCTGGCCGGCGGCGCCGGTTATGGCCACGCGTACTGGGGATTTCATCGAGTCCTCCATGTGATTTAGGAATGGTTGAATAATGATGTTACACCGGTTGCCCGTCCATATCCCGGATTCCTGTGAATGGAGATATCTCTGTTCGCGGGCAATGGCGGTAAGATACCACAGAGATGAAAATGAATAAAGAGGCAAGAAGACGAACAGTGGTTATCCCGGTCGTCCAGGCTGACCGGCGGCATGAAACTGCTTGTTGTGTTGCTGGTTGTGGGATAGGATGTCGCAGGTGAAGTGGATGCTGGCAACCCCGGGATGAATGGACCAGTGTCGTGATGAATGAACGAACACGAGTTAGGAGTGCAATGAAATATTTCTGTATCATCGCCGTGGTGATCCTGGGCTGTGCCTCCTGCACCCAGGAAACCCAGAACAGGTTCGGCAGGGCCGTCCAGAACTGGACCGGCACGAACGGAGTACTGGAGGTCTATGCCGGCGACAAGCTGGTCAAGCGATTCCTGAAGATCGACAAGCTGTCGACGGCGACAGCCACCGACGGCAAGGCTGAGAGGCCGTACCGTTTCGGATATGGCATCCTGGATGCCAATCTCAACGGCATGGTGGACCCTGACGAAAAGAAGGTCTATTTCGAGTTCAGCGACTATTCGACTTCCTATATCTTCTTTGAGAAACCTTAGCGGCGGGCCCCGCCGCCGGTTGGCTATGGCACCGATTGCACCAATGCCGCGCACTACCCTCCTCCGGACTCTGACCGTCGTTGTCGTCGGCCTCCTGCTGATTGCCCTCTTCTTTTTTGTCGGCCAGCGGAAGCGCCTGTTCCGGGAGAGCCGGACATCCCTCTACACCCTGGTCACGATCACGGTGGTTTCGCCTTCGGAGACCAAGGCCAGGGAGGCGATGGATGCCGCCTACGACGAACTCGAGAGGGTCGGCCGGCTGCTCAACTTCTATGCACCGGACAGCGAACTGAGCCGGATCAACAGGAACGCCGGGGTCGCCCCGGTCAAGGTCTCGACCGAAACCCTTGGTGTCATCCAGAAGGCGGTCGATGCCGCCGAAGAGACCGAGGGCGGGTTCGACGTGACGGTCGGTCCCCTGGTCCGGCTCTGGGATTTCAAGGAGAAGAAGGTCCCCTCCCGGGAATCGATCGATGCGGTCAGGGGGCTGATCGGCTTTCGGCATATCGTCATCAACGTCGGGGCCTCCACCGTCTATCTCGACAAAAAGGGCGTGCAGATCGATCTGGGAGGGATCATCAAGGGCTACGCGGCCGACCGGGCCGCCGCCGTCCTGGAGGAATACGGTATCAGGGACGGGATCGTCGCCGTCGCCGGCGACATCCGGCTCTTCGGCCGCCAGCCGGACGGCCGACCCTGGAACATCGGCATCCAGCACCCACGATCGGCCGACGATGACACCGCGCTGCTGGCGACACTGCATCTAGACGGCGGGGCGATCTCGACCTCGGGAGATTATCAGCGCTACTTTTTTGCCGACGGCGTCCGCTATCACCATCTCCTCAACCCGAAGACCGGATTTCCGCAGGACCTCTGCCGCAGCGTCACGGTCGTCGCCCCGTCGGCGGCCGCAACCGATGCCTTCGCCACCGGCATTTTCATCCTGGGGCCGCAGAAGGGCATCGCTGCCCTCGAACGGCTCGGCATGGATGGGGTGATCGTCGACAAGGATGGTGCGGTGCTGATGACCAAGGGGATCAGAGACAAGGTGAAACTCGTCGTCGCCGCCCCCTGAAGGACACTGCGACCCTGCGCCGGCACAGGTGTTGTCCAGTCGGGCATGTTGAACCGGCACGGCGTTGCTTCCCCATCTCCCCGTTTTCGAGGTTGCCGATCAGAATCCGGGAACAAGGCCGGTCATGCAGAAATCGGCAGAATTCCCGGCGGGAAGTTGATATGTAACGCAGGAAAGGCTCTCCTCCGGTCGTCACCCGATACGGTGCCGTAAGCGCCTGGAGACAACCGGAGCCGGAGAGGGTTGTCCAGGCAGTGCGAATCTCATTCCATGGTCATGCGAGCATCGATGGGTCAAGGTCTGCAAGATGGCTGAAGAGCGACGACAAGCAGCAGGAATCGGGCAGCAACGCATTCGCCTGGGCATCCGTGGCAAGCTGATCGTCATCTTTGTCCTCATCAAGGTCATTCCGCTCGTGGTTCTCGCCTTGTTCGCCGTCGGTCAGATCAGGGATCTGGGCGGCACCGTTCAGCAGAAATACGAGGAGATGGTCGGGGCGACCCGCGGCATTATCGGCACCGTCGGCGGTATGGCGGCGGAGAGCTCGATCGCGGCCCTCGATATCAAATCCAGGGAAAACATCGAGCGGCTGACGACGGATACGGCACGGGCGGTCGCCGCCTTTCTCCATGAACGGGACCGGGACACCCTCCTGGCGGCCCGACTGCCGATCGATGCGGAGTCCTTTGCCACTTTTCTTGCCGGCCGGAGCGGCAAGGTCATCCTCCATCCGCCGTGGCACCTCAACGACAAGGGCGATGCCTGGGAGCCGCCGGACGAGGCCCCCGACAATACCCCCGAGGTCGCCTCCGACAATCCCGACAACAGCAAAGATTTTCACTACCGGCGGCCGGAGCGGCAGGGCAGGGTGGATATCCGCCCGCTCTACCATGAGATGACCTTTGTCGACCTGAAAGGGCAGGAAAGGGTCAAGGTCTCGGCCACCGACCTCCTGCCGAAGACTTTAAGCGATGTCTCGCGGAGGGAAAACACCTGGTGCCGGGCCGAGAAGTACTTTTCGGAACTGGAGCGGCTCCGGCAGGGCGAGATCTATGTCTCCGAGGTGATCGGGCCCTATATTCCCTCGCCGCTGGACGGGCCCTACACGAAGAAGAGCGCCGAGGCCAGGGGCATTCCCTTCGAGCCGGAACAGGCCGGATACGCCGGCAAGGAAAACCCGGTCGGGAAGCGATTCGAGGGGATCATCCGCTGGGCCACGCCGGTCTTCAGAGATGGCGGGAAGATCGGCTACCTGACCCTGGCCCTCGATCATACCCACGTGATGGAGTTCACCGACCATCTCGTTCCGACCGAGGAGCGGTATTCGCCGATCTCGGACGCCGGCACCGGCAACTACGCCTTCATGTGGGATCACCAGAGTCGCACATCTCCCATCCCCGGGATTACTTTATCACCGGCTACGACCCGGCGACCGGCGATCCGGCCGTTCCCTGGCTGAGTGAAGAGCTGTACGCGATGTGGCGGGACAAGGGGGGCTCCTACCGGGAATTCGAAACCGTCGCCCCCCGGTTCCTCGACCAGTCGCAGAAGAAAAAGCCGGCGAAGGAGCTGACCGCCGCCGGCATGCTTGGTCTCGACTGCCGTTTTCTCAATTTCGCACCGCAGTGCGTCGGTTGGCACAATCTCACCCAGTACGGCGGTTCCGGATCCTTCGTCATCTTCTGGAGCAGACTGTGGAAACTGAACACCGCCGCCGCCATCCCCTACTATACCGGGATGTACGGCAAGAGCCGGCGGGGCTTCGGCTATGTCACGATCGGCGCCAATGTCGATGAATTCCACGGCTCGGCCACGGCAACGGCAAAACAGATCGAAGCGCTGGCCGAGGAGTATGTCGACCGGCTGGATCGCGACCATGATGAGACCCATGCCCAAATGGGCCGGCTGGTCACCGCCACTACCCGGAATCTGACCCTCTCCACCTTCGTGATGATTCTGGTCGTGCTGTGCATCGCCGTGTGGATGGCATCGACCCTCACCGGCAGGATCAAGGACATGATCCGGGGAATCCGGCGGTTCCAGGAAGGGTATCTGCAGACCAGGCTGGCGGTTGGCAGCCGTGACGAGATGGGAGAGCTGACCTGTGCCTTGAATGAGATGGCCGACACGATCGACACCGGGATGCAGGAGATCCGGGAGGCCCGCGACCGGGCGGAAGGTTCGGACCGGTCGAAAAGCGCCTTCCTCGCCAACATGTCGCATGAAATCAGGACATCGATGAACGCCATTATCGGCATGAGCCGGCTGGCACTCGATTCGTGCGAAAATGAACAGCAGCGTCGCCTCCTGCAGTCGGTCAGCGTCTCGGCGGACTCGCTCCTCTCCGTCATCAACGATATCCTCGATTTTTCGAAGATCGAGGCCGGCCAGCTGACCCTGGATCAGCAGCCCTTTCATCTGTGGGAACTGGTTCGCTCCACGGTCGAGGTGATGCGGGGCCTGGCGAAGGAAAAGCACCTGGCGATGGAGGTCGAGATCGCCCAGGATGTTCCGCATCCGGTGCGGGGCGATGCGTCACGGCTGCGGCAGATTCTGATCAATCTGCTCGGCAATGCCATCAAGTTCACCGAGAAGGGCCGGATCAGGGTGGCTGTGACCTGCGGCGGGAAAAAGAGCGGGAAGATTGAGATCCGCTTCGTCATCAGGGATACCGGGATCGGTATCGATCGACAACTCCAGGGAATGATCTTCGACAGTTTCACCCAGGGGGACAACACCATCGGCCGCCGTTATCAGGGATACCGGGCTCGGACTGTCGATCGGCCGCATGCTCTGCCAGCTGATGGACGGTGACATCTCGGTGGAAAGCGATCCCGGGAAGGGCAGCACCTTTCGCTTCTCGCTCCTGTTTGCACCAATCGACACGAAAAATCCTTCGTCAGGCAGCAGGCAAACCTTGCCCGCCGGGGGGCTTCGCGATCGCTGCGGATCCTGCTGGTGGAGGATAACGAGACCAATCGGGGTCTGGGGCGGATGGTCCTTGGCAACATGGGGCACGAGGTTCTGATCGCGACCGATGGCATGCGGGCCCTCCACGCGCTGGCGGACCAGGATGTCGATGTCGTGCTGATGGATGTCCAGATGCCGGGGATGGACGGCTGTGCCACCACCCGGCTGATCCGGATGGTCGAAGGCGGTGGCGACGTCCCGACCGGCCTGTCTGCCGATCTGCTCCAACGGCTGCGGCACCGGCTTGCCGGCGGCCATGTGCAGATCATCGCCCTGACGGCCCATGCCATGAGTGGCGACCGGGAAAGATGTCTCGATGCCGGTATGGACGACTACCTGACCAAACCCTTCAACCCGGAGCAGGTGGCCGCTGCCCTTGCCGGGGCAGTCGACGGTGAAGGAAACGGAGTCTGTGTCGAGGGGAAGGGGCCGGTCGGCTGCGACGAGGGGAGAAAAGGGTTGCGACAGGAGGTCGTCAGCCATGTGATGCGGACGTACAGCCTTGATGAGGACAAGGCGGAGGCCCTGCTGACCACCTCCGCGACGACCCTGTGTCAGGATCTGGCCAGGGGAGCAGATGCCCTGGCGGCGGCAGACCTGAAGTCGGCGGGAAATGCCGCGCACTCGATGAAAGGCTCGTTGCTCAATCTCGGATTGGGTGAACTCGCCGGACAGGCGAGGAAAATCGAACAGTGCTGCCGCGACGGCAACGGCAAGGCGAGCATGCTGGGACTGGAACGTTTGCGTCGCGATCTCAGTGACCTGATAGATACCTGAACCGGGCCTGCTGCCTGATTTCTTCCTGACCCGTCGGCAGGAAGGATCGCCGATCCGTTGTTCCCGCGTCCATGACGCTACTTCCTGTTGTCTTCCTTCATCAGTTTGTAATTGATGCTGTCCACCAGGGCCTGCCAGCTCGCCTCGAGGATATTGACCGAGACCCCAACGGTGCTCCAGCTGCAGGTATGGTCCCGGCTTTCGATCAGGACCCGGACCTTGGCCTCGGTACCGTGTTCCCCGGACAGGACCCGGACCTTGTAGTCGGTCAGCACCATTTCCTCGAGGCAGGGGTAGAACCGGGTCAGGGCCTTGCGCATCGCACAGTCGAGGGCGTTGACCGGGCCGTCGCCCATCGAGGCGGTATGGACCTCGTCGCCGCCGACGAACAGCCGGATGGTGGCCTCGGTGATTGGCGCCCGCTCCACGTCGACCTTGTGGATGATCACCCGCCAGCTCTCGAACTTGAAGTAGTTGCGCTGCAGGCCGAGGGCCCGCCGCATCAGCAGTTCGAAGCTGGCCTCGGCGCTCTCGTACTGGTAGCCCTGGTTCTCCAGTTCCTTCAGTTCGCTGGTGATGGTAGCCAGAAGCGGGTCGGCGGGGCTCAGCTTCAGCCCCCACTTTTTGGCCTTGTGGAGGACGTTGGCGCTGCCCGCCTGGTCGGAGATCAGGATGCGGCGGATATTGCCGACCTTGTCGGGTTCGATGTGCTCATAGGTCAGCGGGTTGCGCTTGACGGCGCTGACATGGATGCCGCCCTTGTGGGCAAAGGCCGATTCGCCGACGTAGGGCTGGTAGCGGTTGTTCGGCAGGTTGGCCAGTTCGTTGACCAGGCGCGAGGTGGTGTAGAGCCGGTCGATGTGTTTGCGCACCTCGCAGGCCAGGCCCATCTTGAAGACGATGGCGGGGATGATCGAGGTCAGATTGGCGTTGCCGCAGCGCTCGCCGAAGCCGTTGATCGTGCCCTGGATCTGATCGATGCCCAGGGATACGGCGAGCAGGGAGTTGGCGACGGCGGTTTCCGAATCGTTGTGGGAGTGGATGCCGAGCCTGACCTTGCGGCTGCAGCCGTCGAGATGCTGTTTGACCCGGTCGATGATCGGCGGCAGCTCCTGCGGCAGGGTGCCGCCGTTGGTGTCGCAGAGGATGATGGTTTCGGCACCGCCGTCGATCGCCTTGCCGAGGGTCGCCAGGGCGTAGTCGGGATTGTCTTTGAAGCCGTCGAAGAAGTGCTCGGCATCGTAGAACAGGTGCTCGACCCTGGGGCGGAGGAATGCCAGCGAGTCTTCGATGATCTGGAGGTTGTCCTCGAGGCCGATATGGAGCGCATCGCGGACGTGGACATCCCAGCTCTTGCCGAAGATCGTGATCACCGGGGTGCGGGCGTCGAGCAGGGCGAGGAGATTGGGGTCCTTGTCGGCCTTGTGGCGGAAATGGCGGGTCGAACCAAAGGCTGCGACCTTGGCGTGCTTCAGGCTTACCCCTTTGATCTTCTGGAAATAATCGACCGAGACGGGATTTGCCCCCGGCCATCCCCCCTCGATGAAATCGATGCCCAGGCGGTCGAGGGCCTGGGCGATCCGGATCTTGTCCTCGACCGAGATGTTGAAATTTTCGGCCTGGGTGCCGTCCCGCAGCGTTGTGTCGTAGATTTCTATCGTTCTGCCCATGGCTTCCTCGTTGTTCGGTGCTCGTCTCAAAACCTGAGCGCAGGGCGCAATCCGGCCGCTCCCCGTCTCATCGCCGGTGAAGCCAACAATAGTAAGAAGGATTTGCGGAAAAGCAAACAGTTCTCTTTTCTCCCCGTCAATTCCCTGCTGTCAGCCCCGGGGCTGCGGTGCTGCCCGGCCCGAGGGGAAGGTCCGGGACGATGGCGCCCGGGGTGGAGTGCCGCATCCCCGGCGAGGTGCGGAGATGCGGCATCGGGCGGTCAGAAATCGATGACGAAGCTGTAGACGCCTTCCTGCAGCCGGGTCTGGACCCTGTGGCCGGAGTGGTTGAAGATCGTCTGCATGCGGATATTGTCGCGCAGGACCTCGGCGGTGAAGCCGGCGATGCCGTTGCGCTTGGCCAGGTCGGTCAGGTGCTTGAACAGGAAGGTGCCGATGCGCTTGCCCTGCCAGTCGTCGCGGACGACGAAGGCGACCTCGGCCCGGTTGGTCTTCTCGTCGAGGTAATAGCGGCCGACGGCGATGATATCCTCGCCGTGGGCCTCGGGGACGGTGCCGACGATGGCCACGTCCTTGCGGTGGTCGACGTAGACGAAATCCTGGATCTGGCGATGGCTGAAGGCCACCTGGCTGCTCATGAAGCGGTAGTAGATGGTCTCCCGCGACAGGGTATAGACCAGGTCGCGCATCAGCGGCTCGTCGGTCGGCTGGATCGAGCGGATGGTCATCTGGGTGCCGTCCTCGAGCAGGAGGACGGTGCGCATCGTCTCGTCGGTCGGCAGGACGATCTTGTCACCGACCCTGGCCATATCCGGACGGATATAATGGGCCTCGATGGCCTCGCGGAACAGCTGTTCGCGGAAATTCGGGTGGGCGATGGCGATCAGGGCCATGACTCGCTCCTGCACGCTCTTGCCGTAGAGATAGGCCACGCCGTATTCGGTGACGACGTAGGAGACGGCGCCGCGGGTGATCGAGACGCCGGAGCCGGGACTGAGCTGGGTCATGATGTTGGAGCGGGTGCCTTCGAGGTTGGTCGAGGGCAGGGCGACGATGCTCTTGCCTTCCTTGCTGACGGTGGCGCCGCGGTTGAAATCGACCAGGCCGCCGATGCCCGAGTAGAGCATGCCGGCCTGGGAATCGGAGCAGATCTGGCCGGTGAGGTCGATCTCCTGGGCCATGTTGATCGCCACCATCCGCGTCTGCTGGCTGATCACCCGGAAGTCGTTGACGTATTCGGTCGGGCGGAAGCAGAACAGGGGGTTGTCGTTGACGGCATCGTACAGCTCCTTGGTCCCCATGCAGAAACTGGTGACGATCCGGCCGCGGTCGCTCGACTTGCGGGAGCCGTTGACGGCGCCGGAGCGGATCAGGGCGAGGATCGAGTTGGTGATCATCTCGCTGTGGATGCCGAGGTCCTTCTTGTCCGCGAGGAATTCCATCGTCGCGTGGGGGAGGCGGCCGAGACCCTGCATCCGGCCGAGACCGAACTGGATCGTCGCCCCGTCGGGGACGAGGGTGGCGATATTGCGGCCGATCATCCGGCTGATCTCATGCGTCGATTCATCCTCCCTCTCGATCAGCGGCACATCGGCCGGCACCAGGATGTCGATATCGTAGATGTCGATGACGCTGTCGCCCTGGGTCCAGGGCATCTGCGGGTTGACCTGGGCGATGATCAGCGAGGCGTTCTCGGTGGCGCTCTTGACGATATCGACGGAGATGCCGAGACTGACCTTGCCGTGCCTGTTCGGCGGGGTGGTCTGGATCAGGGCCACGTCGATCGGCAGCAGGCCGGTGTTGAACAGGTGGGGGATATTCGACAGGAGGATGGGGGTATAGCTGCCCAGGCCCTCCTGGATCATGTTGCGGACGTTCTGGCCGATGAAGAAGGAATTGAGCCGGAAACAGTCGGCGTATTTCCTCTGGGCATAGGAGGCGTCGCCCTTGGTGAAGAGCTGGATGATCTCGACGTCGGAGAGCTCGCCCGCCCTGGCGGTCAGCGCCTTGACCAGCTCGGTCGGCTCGCCGCAGCCGGTGCCGATGAAGACCCGCTGTCCGGAGCGGACCTCCTTGAGGGCCTTCTCCGGACTGCGCACCATCCCTGCGTACTGTTCCTGCCAGTTGCTGTCAAACTCCATATTCTTGCACCTTGATAGATGATTTTTCTGCCGTTCGATCCCGTTGTCGCGGCTCAGTTGCGCTTGCCTTCAATCGGTCGGGCCAGGGTGATCCTGGCGTCGGCGACGATTGGATCGGTACCGATATCGCCGACGATGAAGGGGTTGATGTCGAGTTCCATGATCTGGGGAAAATCGGTGGTCAGCTGGCTGATCCGCTGCAGGCCGGTGGCGATCGCCGGGATGTCGACCCCCTTCTGCCCCCGCTTGCCCTCGAGGATGCCGTAGGAACGGGTCGATTTGAGCATCTGGATCGCCTCTTCCTGGGTGATCGGGGCCAGGTGGAAGGTGACGTCCTTCATCACCTCCACGAAGATCCCGCCCAGGCCGAACATCAGCATCGGTCCGAACTGGGGATCGCGGCTCATGCCGAGGATGATCTCCAGGCCGGGGTCGGCCATCTTTTCGAGATAGACCCCTTCGATCCTGGCGTTCGGCACCTGCTGGAGGATGCGCATCATCATCAGGTCGAAGGCGTCGCGCACCTGCTGCACCGTCGCGAGGTGGAGCTTGACCCCGCCCATGTCGCTCTTGTGGATGATGTCCTGGGACACGATCTTCATCGCCACCGGGAAGCCGATGCCCCGGGCGTATTCCATCGCCTCCTCGGCCGAGGTGATGAGCCGGCCCGGCAGGATGTTGAAGCCGTAGGCGTCGAGGATCTTCTTGGCCTTGCTCTCGTTGAGCTGGAAGATGCCGTTGCTGATGTTGCGGCTGACGATCCGGGAGGCGCGGCGGCGGTTGACCCGGAAACGGGTGACGACGCGGGGCGGCCGGTTCTTCCAGGTGGCGTACTGGTACATGACCTTCAAGGCGGCCACCGCCCGCTCCGGCGACTCGTAATCGGGGAGGCTGGCGGCGGTCAGTTCCTGGCGGCCCGGCAGGACCTCCTTGCCGCCCATGAACGAGGCGAGGACCGGCTTGCTGCCGTCGATCGAACGGGCGATGCGCCGGGCCGTCTCCCGGGGGTCGGTCATCGCCTGGGGGGTGAGGATGACGATGATGGCGTCGACCGAATCGTCGCTCTGGGCCGCCAGCAGCGCATCGGCGTAGCGCTCGGGCGGGGCGTCGCCGAGCACGTCGACCGGGTTGCCGACGGAGGCGGCGGCCGGCAGCTTTTCCCTGAGCGAGGTGGCGGTGTTGGTCTCCAGTTCGGCGACGGTCATGCCGGCATGTTCGACCGCATCCGCCGCCATGGTCCCCGGACCGCCGGCATTGGTGATGATCAGCACCCGGTCGCCCTTGGGCAGGGGCTGCATCGACAGGGCGGTGGCGTAGTCGAACAGGGACTCGAAGGTGTCGGCGCGGATGACCCCGGAGCGCTTGAAGGCGGCGCCATAGGCGGTGTCGGCCCCGGCCAGGACTCCGGTGTGGCTGGCGGCCGCCTTCTGCCCGGCCTGGCTGGTGCCCGACTTGAGGATGACCACCGGTTTGACCGAACAGGTGTCGGTGGCGGTCTTGATGAAGGAGTCGCCGGCGACGATGTTCTCGAGGTAGCCGACGATGACGTCGGTGTCGGGATCGGCCGCGAAATATTCCAGCATGTGATCCTCGTTGATATCGGCCTTGTTGCCGATGCTGATCAGCTTCGACAGCCCGAGGTTGCGGCCTTCGGCGAGGTCGAGGATCGAGGTGCAGAGGGCCCCGGACTGCGAGAACACGCCGATCCGTCCCGGCCTGGGCAGGGAGCCGGCGAAGGAACTGTTGAGGTGGTTTTTGGTGTTGAGCAGGCCCAGGCAGTTCGGCCCGACCAGCCGGGCGCCGTTGCGGCGGCAGAGATCGGTCAGCTCGGCCTCGAGTTCGGCTCCTTCGCTGCCGGTCTCCTTGAAGCCGGCGGTGATCATGATGATGTTCCCGGCACCCTTGGCCAGGGCGTCCCTGACCGTCGCCAGCACGTGCGGCTTGGGGACCGCGACGATCGCCTGGTCGACGGTGCCGGGGTATTCCCTGAGGCTCGGGTAGACCTTGAGGTCGAAGAGGGTGCCGCCGGAGGGGTTGATCGGGATGATTGCACCGCTGAAGCCGCCCTTGACCAGATTGGCGAGAATGTCGTGGCCTACCTTGCCCGGCTGCCTGGAGGCACCGATGACGGCGACGCTTTCAGGGAAAAAGAGATGTTCTAGCATGACGGTGTTTGTCCTCTCGTGACGTGCGGATAAAGTTCAGCAGGGATGCGGAATACCCCGGTTTTTTGGTGTGGACGAGCACAAAAACAGTCTATAGCATGTCCCGCGGCCTGGCAAGACCGGCTCCCGAGAAAAGCCGACGCGTCATTGCCGTTCGCGGTTCCAGGCGGTTTTTTATCGGCATGCTCTGCACGAAGAGGAATGGTTAGGCCCGAATTGCCGCCCGAACGCGACCGGGTGAGAAATCGTGTTGAATACTGATGGTTTTTTATTGCACCTTTTACCAAATTTCCGTACCATTAAGCAGTTTGAATATCAATTTTCCGTATCATTATGGTAAAAACACCGGTTCAAATCCGGGAAACCCTGTCAAACCGTTCTTCCTCCCGAGGCCGGACGGCATCCTCCACCTCCTCTGTCTATGATGCTCAAACCGATCAAACCCAAACGGATATCCGACCAGGTCTTCGAACAGATACGGGAACTCATCTATAAGGGAGAGTTCAAACCGGGCCAGCAGATCCCGCCGGAACGGGAGCTGGCCGATTCGATGTCGGTCAGTCGGACGTCCGTCAGGAACGCCATAGAAAAGATGGTGGGGATGGGCCTGCTCGAACACCGGCAGGGACAGGGGACCTTCGTCAGCCTGCCGGACGGCCAGCGCAGCGGCTCTCTCGGGATCTCGATGGCGATCGAGGAGGCGAGCATCGACGACCTCCTCGAGGTCCGCATGGGGCTTGAATGCAATTCCGCCTTTCTGGCGGCGAAACGGGCCGGCCAGACCGATCTGCTGGCGATGGAGAAGTGTCTTATCGAGATGGAGACGGATCTGCAGGAGACCGAGAGGATCGGCATCGGTTCGGATACCGCCTTCCACATGGCGGTGACCTTCGCCACCAAGAATCCCGTCCTCATCCACCTGATGCGCAATTTTTATGATTTTCTCTTTGTTGGTATCAAAAAAAACCTGACCCATATGTATGACGACCCCGGGACCCTGAACGATATCCTCAATCATCATCGGTCGGTCTTCGAGTGTATCCGCAACCGGGAACCGGAAAAGGCCTTTGAGGCCATGCGCGAACACATCATCTATGTGAAGGAATATTTTCACAGCCGCTGACCTGCCTGGCGCCGATTGCCGCGTTTCCGCGGCGTCTCTCCGGCAATTCTCAATCCTGTTCCTTGTTACCTGAAGAACCCAGGTCTGACGGCCGCGTCGGGCTGCCTCAGCCAGGAACTTCTTGTTGCCCCGGTTTCGGAAAGGTTCAGGCGGCATCTCGCCTGGAGCGGTCAGAGGATCTTCTTGCCGAAGAGGGAAGCCGCCAGGTCGACCGCCACTTGGGCGGTACGGTTGTGGATGTCGAGGATCGGGTTGATCTCGACGATATCGACGGACCCCAGCGTTTTGGTGTCGGCAAGCACCTCCATGATCAGCTGTCCCTCGCGATAGGTCAGGCCGCCGGTCGACGGGGTGCCGACGCCGGGGGCCTCGATCGGGTCCATGACATCGAGATCGAGACTGACGTGGATCGTGTCGAAGCGCTCGAGCACAGCGAGGGCCCGTCCCAGCACGGCGCCGATGCCGATCTCGTCGATCTCCCGCATCGTGTAGACCGCACAACCGGAGATTCTCAGCATCTCCCGTTCCTGCCGATCGAGATCACGGGTGCCGATCAGCACCACATTCTCGGGCCGGATTTTGCGCCCCGGCCGGCCGATGTCGATCAGCTCCCCGGCACCGTAGCCGAGCAGGGTTGCCAGGGCCATGCCGTGGACATTCTGGCTCGGCGAACTGGCAGGGGTATTGAAGTCGCCGTGGGCGTCAATCCACAACAGACCGACCTCCCTGTCGTGGGTGATACCGCCGACCGTACCGATGGCGATCGAGTGATCGCCGCCGAGGAAGATCGGGATCTCGCCCCGGTTGACCGCTTGCCTGGCCATGGCATAGGTTCTTTCGAGACCTTCGCGGATCGGCACCAGGCGCTCCGCCAGGCTGGTGCCGGCCAGGGTGAAGTGACCGGGGATGTCGAGATTGCCGCTGTCGACGGTGGCGTAGCCGAGCTGCTGCAGCTTCTCGGTCAGCCCGGCATAGCGGAGGGCGCTCGGCCCCATGTCCACCCCCCGGCGGCTCTGGCCGAGATCCATCGGCACCCCGATGATTCGGATTTTCTGCGATCGGCAGCTCATGGCTTCGACAGGTGGTTCCACAGGTTGACGATGAAGTCCTGGACGTTGGTCAGGATTGCCCGGGCCTGGGCCGAGCCGCGATTGGCCAGCTTGTCGGCGCCGAACTCGGACATGTCGACGATATAGAAAAAGACCGGCCGCACCGTGCCGTCCTCCATGATGCGGTAGCTCGGGGTCATATTGCCGAAGGCGATGGCGTGAAGCTGGGTCGCCATGGCGATCACCGTGGTGGCGCGGCGGGCGTGCCGCCGCATCCGGTCCTGGGACGCGTAGACGTCGGCGATGACCTCCGGCAGCGGTCCATCGTCGCGGATCGAGCCGGCCAGGACATAGGGGATCCGGCATTCCTCGCAGGCGTGGATGATGCCGCCTGTGGCCCCCATTTCCCGCAGGGCCGCCGGGATGGACCCGGCGCGGCGGACGGTGTTGAGGATGTCGAGATGGTTGTAGTGGCCGGACGGCTGGTGTTCCTGGCTGTAGATGTCCTGGCCGAGGCCGGTGCCGAACCGGGCGGCCTCGAGGTCGTGGGTGGCCAGGGCGTTGCCGGCCATCAGGGCGTGGCAGAAGCCGGCCCGGATCAGGCCCTCCATCGCCTGCCGGCTGTCCTTGTCGAAGGCCACGGCCGGTCCGAGGACCCAGACGATGTAACCCCGGCGGCGGTCATGCGCCAGTATCCGGTAGAGTTCATCGTAAGAGCGGGAGAAAGGGGTCTCGCGGGTACCGCGCGAGCGGAAGGAAAATTTGTCGGCTTGTCGTTCTTCGGGAGTGGTAAAACCCTCCGCATGGACCAGGATCCCTTCCTCGCCGTTTTCGCTGCGGCCGAGCACCACCATTTCACCCCGGCGCAGCCGGCGGGCCTCGACGGCCTCGATCGCCTTGCCCCGCACCACCAGCACTGCATCCATCCGGTTTTCGGGGACCAGCACCCAGGTGCCGTCGGCGAGACGGATATACTCCGGGAAGTTCGAGGTGGCGTGGAAGCCGTCCGGGGCGATGCCGTCGGCCGGGGCCGCCGAGGTCGTGGCCGGCGGACTGTTGCGCAATTGCGGCTGGGTAAAATCGGGAGGGGTGTAGGTCAATGTCGGCTCCATCGGCGGCCTCCTTGTGCGGCGGGATATCCTCAACTATAGGGGAGAAGACCTCGAAAGGCAAACCGGGGACAGTCGAAAGAGGGCTTGACCAACCGGGATGCCAATTCTATAGTGCAGATATCGTCGAAAATCGCTGCAATTCTGAAGCAGTACTCAAGGTTCCCAAGCACGCCGCGGGGGAGGTGCCCATGTTGCCCGGTACGACAGATCTGTTCCCCGATGCGGACGGGCCGATATTTCTCGGCCACTGTTCCGTCTCCCCCCTGTATCGCACGGCGGCCCGGGCCATCCGCGATTTTACCGACGATATCGCCGCCCGCGGGGTGGGCGGCCTGAAGAACCATTTCGACATCCTGCCGCGCCTGCACGACAATGGGGCCAGACTGCTCGGCTGCGCCGCCGCCGATATCTCCTTCGTCCATAACACCGCCGAGGCCCTGTCGATGGTGGCCAACGGCTATCCCTTCGCCCCCGGCGACCAGATCATCAGCTATGTCCATGAATACCCGAGCAACCACTATCCCTGGGTCCTGCAGGGCCGGCGCGGGGTCGAGCTGATCCTCCTCGCCGACCGCGATCCGCTCGGCCGCTCCGACCCCGGCAACCGGCCGCGGGGCTGGTCGATGGATGAGCTCGAGGAGCGGGTGACGGCGCGGACCCGGGTCGTCGCCATCAGCCACGTCCAGTTCTCCTCCGGCTATGCCGCCGATCTCCGGCTGCTCGGCGGGTTTTGCCGGGAGCGGGGGATCGACCTGGTGGTCGACTGCGCCCAGAGTCTCGGCTGCCTGCCGCTCCGGGCGGAGGCATGTCATATCGCCGCCCTCGCGGCGTCCGGCTGGAAATGGCTGCTGGGGCCGTGGGCCAGCGGCCTGCTCTACACCAGGAGCGATTTTCGCCGCAAGCTGCAGCCGGTGATGACCGGCCCCGGGATGATGCGCCAGCATCTCGACTACCTCGATCACCGCTGGAACCCGCACAATGATGGGCGGTTGTTCGAATATTCGACTGTCGCCTGGGACCATGCCGCCGGCCTCAACGCCGTTCTGGAGGAGGTCTTCCTGCGCTTCGACGGCGCGGCGATCCGCGACGAGGTCTTCCGGCTGCAGGAGGTTTTTCTCGCCCACTGCGACCCGGATCTGGTCCGGCCGCTGCGGTTTGACCGGGCCAACCGGTCGGGCATCGTCGCCCTCGAGGTCGGAGGCGATGTGGGGAAGATCATGCCGCGGCTGGCTGCGGCCGGGGTGGTGATGACCGGGCCGGCCGGCTACCTGCGGCTGGCGCCCCATTTCTATCAACAGGACCGGCAGATGATCGGGGCGGCGGCGATCGTCAACCGGATCTGCGCCGAACAACGTTAACAGGGAGACAACAGATGGCAAAAACGATCGTCATTACCGGAGCAACCTCCGGTTTCGGCCGGGCCTGCGCCGAAAAGTTCGCCGCCGGCGGCTGGCGGCTGGTGCTCTGCGGCCGGCGAGAGGAGCGGCTGGAGGAACTGGCGCGGCAGCTGAACGACGTCCCGGTCCATTGCGCCTGCTTCGACGTACGGCACCTGGCCGAGGTGGAGAAGATGGTGGCGGGCCTGCCCGAGGGGTTCCGGACGGTGGATGTCCTGCTCAACAACGCCGGCCTGGCCATCGGCCTCAATCCGGCCCAGACGGCCGAACTCGGCGACTGGGAGGTCATGGTCGACACCAATATCAAGGGGCTGTTGTACATGACCCGCCTCCTCCTGCCGGGGATGGTGGAGAGAAAGCGGGGGCACATCGTCAACATCGGCTCGATCGCCGGGACCTGGCCGTATCCCGGCGGCAACGCCTACGGGGCGACCAAGGCCTTCGTCGGCCAGTTTTCCAACAACCTCCGCTGCGACCTCCATGGCACCGGCGTCAGGGTCACCAACATCGAGCCGGGGCTGGCCGAGACCGAATTTTCGGTAGTCCGCTTCGGTGGCGACCAGGGCAAGGCCGACGAAGTCTATGCCGGCACCGAGCCGCTTACCGCCGTCGATATCGCCGAGATCGTCCACTGGGTCGCCAGCCGGCCGGCCCATGTCAACATCAACCGGATCGAGGTGATGCCGGTCTGCCAGAGCTGGAACCCGTTCGCCATCCATCGGCAGGCCAAGTAATCCAATTTTCAACCATACCGGGAGAGGAGAAGAGATGAAGCGATTATGTCTGGCCGCGCTCTGCTGCATGGTCTCAATCTGGCCGATCCTCGCTGCGGCGGAGGAAAATCCGTGGGAGAAGAAACTGCCGTTTGCCGGCGCCTCCATCCATTACCAGTTGAGCGGCAGCCAGGAAGGGACCGAAGATCGGTATATCAGGGATCATGGGCGGGAAACGGCGACCCACCGCAAGGCCGTCACGGTCATGATGGGAATGAAGATGGTCCATGATACGGTCGAGATCCAGGATGCGGACTGGACCTACACTTACGATCTGCAGGAGAAGACCGGGACCAAAACAACCAATCCCTTGAAGTACATGACGGAGGAATACAACAAACTGACGGCGGCCGAGAGGGAGCAGGTGCGCAAAAATGCCGAGTCC
>JROS01000092.1:3965-26847 GCA_000769715.1 Desulfobulbus sp. Tol-SR | reverse complement strand
GCCATGGTGTTTGCGGTCGCCAGAATAGGATACAAATATTTCCGCAAGGGGACATCATGATTGCCAACCAACGGATCAGCCAGATCGCCCCGCCCAGTTACGAGCGGGTCGCCTACGACTTCCATGGAAAATCGTGGCTGGGTCAGCTGTGGGCCGGGTTGACCACGCCCCCTCGGGTGCGGCTGCTTGAGGACTGGATCGTCATCATGCCCGGCGGGCTGCGCGTCATCGTCCCGCGGGGATTTGTCACTGACGGGGCCTCGATCCCCCGGCCGTTATGGGGGTTGCTGTCGCCGTTCGGGGTCCTGCTCGAGGGGGCGCTGCTCCACGATTTCGGTTACCAGTACGGCTACCTGCTCGCCCCATACCGCATCGATCAGGCATGGAACATCGCCTCGCTGCGGCTGCGGGCCGAATACGCCGCGATCTACGGCCCCTACATCCCGGTCTATGTCGGTAATCCGCAGCGCTTTTTTGATGATCTGCTGCAGGCGGTGACGGTCGACATCACCGGTGCATCAGCCCAGGCATGGTCGGCCCGTCAGGCCCTGCGTCTGTTCGGGATGCTGGCCTGGGCACGCTATCGGTCCTGCGGTCCGGCGGCGATCACCCCCAACTCGCTGCACATCCCCGGTGTCGACAGCACCGGGCTGGCGATCGCGTGAGGCCGTGATGCGCTGCCCCGAATGCGGATCCCTGCTGCTCCGTCCGGGAGCGTGCGACACCTGTGGCTGGGTGGACTGCTTACAATTTTTTCCCCCTACCGGCGGTCGGATCAATAACGGAGGGCAGCGATGCAGATCGAAGAAAAGCATCTGACGATAGCGGGGTTCATCCTCACATGGCTGGTCGGGGTGTTCTCCGGCGGGATCATATACGGCCGGATCAGCGCAAAGGTGGACAAGCACGACCAGGTGCTATTCAGCCCCGAGGGAGAGCTGCGGGTGCTGACCTACGCCGCCCACGACCACATGAGCGAGTCCTGCAACGAACGGCGCGACATCCGGATCTCCCACGTCATCGCCGCCAACGAGGAATTGAAGGAAGATATCCAAAAATTGTCCGACACGGTGACGCGGGAGATGAAGGCCCTGTCCGAGGCCTTGCACCAGATCGCCCTGACCCAGGCCTCAGACCGCAGCTCGGACGTCGCCCGCCACCGCGAATCCGACCGACGCCGGGAGGCAGAGAAATGACCGAAATAAACAATAAATTAAGTGGTCCTGGAACAGGGGGAATTAGAATATGACCGTCGATGAGATATTTGAAATGGCTTGTTCCGCCACTTTAGATACTGAAGGCAGAGTCCTCACTAAAATTCCTGGGGATCCGGGGGAAGAAACGTATTGGGGTATCTCGCGACGGTACTGGAAATCGTGGGTGGGGTGGCAGTACATTGATAAATATAAAAATAATGGACGTATCCCGGAAAAATTGGCCGTAGCCCTGATACCGGCTGTGAAGAAGTTTTATAGAACTAATTTTTGGGATCGTATGGGCGGGGATGAAGTAGCCAAAATATCCCCAAACGTCGCTATTGAGCTTTTTGATACGTCAGTCAACTTGGATGTTATGGATGCAGTTCGGTTCATGCAGACTGCGTTAAATATGCAGAATATTGGGGGATCTACATATCCTGATATAGTAGTTGATGGGCGCAATGGAAAAAATACGCTAAACACGTTGAAACGGTATCTTACATACAGTCCCGGATGTTTTACTGATAACGAGAAGATTTTGTTAAATTGTATGAATGGCGAACAATACATATACTATAAAAACAATCCACGCCATGAAGCATTTCGCGGATGGTTCAGGAGAGTTTAAATGAACAAAGCCGTTATCACCCCCGTATTGGGCACCCAGTATGACATTTATTGTTGAAATTGAAGGGCACCGTTTTTTAAGGGAAGGATAAAATGATAACTCGGCCCAAAATAAAAACCAAATGGTATTCGCCCAGACTGCTGGCTATTGCCTTATATTATTCACGGAAAAAGAAACGTTCAGACTTACCGCCCTATATTATTGACCCTTATATCTCCGACATCCACAACGGCATCAGCAACCCCTTATTCACCTACACCGGCGGCCAGGCCATAGTCCCCGACGAGAACGGTATCCTCCGTCGCACACCAGCGGGGTATCCTGCAGTGGAAGGTGGGGCATGGAGTGGTACGAATTGGCTTCCGCCCACAGCAGGCATAACCCGCAGCATCAGCACCCGCAAGGGCCTCCGCACGATCCAGACCGCTGACACCTTCCTGGGGATGCTGATCGAACCTGCGATGACGAATAAGTGTACGTGCAGGAAGAGTAATCCTACTGACTTGACGAATGTCACGAAGTCAGGCGATGCTGCCTCAGTCCTGAGTGTGGTCAACGATGCTGCTGCCCTGACTGCTGCCGGTCTGAGCGATATCTGCACCTCTGGGATGGTTTATAAGTTGGATAATAGTGCTGGCGTAGTGGACGCAAATGCAACTATTTCAGGATCATCTGTAAATACCAATCAACACGTTGCATCAGTATATGCAAGGTCTACTGGTGATTTTAGGTGGGGATTTGATTCGGCCGGAATAACTTTAACGACTCTATTCAATGCAACCGCACAATATACAAGAGTTATCCATGATGGGGCACTCGACGTAGCTAGGACGTCTCGGATTATTGCCAAACCTGGCTCCATAGTCTACTTCATCCTCCCCCAGCTAGAAGAGTCCGCCTTCTGCACCTCCATCATAGCCCCGGCAGCCGACACAGCAGCCGCACAGACGAGGGTGGCGAGTGTGAATAGTGCTAGTACGGCTGGGGTGTTCCCGAGTACTGGGCAGGATTTTGGGCTATACCTCGAATGTGTGGCAACGGCGGCAGGGCAGACGGCCACATTGCTCTCAACCAGAGTTGATGCAGACAACCTGCTCAGTGTCTCCACGACAGCCACGGCAATAGGTGTTAATCTACGGAAGACGGCAACTGACAATGCGGCAAGTGCAGCCTATACCCACACAGCGGCTGAGAAATTCCAAGCTATCATCGTCAAGTCCGCGATGGGGATATCGGTCAAGGTACGCGAGTATTCAAGCGGGGCTTGGCAGGCATGGGGTGCATGGGTAAATAACGAGACCGCAGGCGCGAAAGCAACGTCACCGATAGGCACAACCTACCAGATTGGAGCATTGAATAACCTTAGTCAGTTCGCTGGGAATTACCCCCGCACAGCCATTATAGCCATGCCTCCCAAGGCAACCTTGGCAGAGTATCAGGCGTGGATTGAACAAGAGTTGACACTGAGGGGGCTGATATGAGCTACATCGACAACATGCAGACCGTCATTCTCCGAGTCAAGACAACCCGCGAAGCCCTCAAGACCTCTGAAGTTGACGCGCGGAAGACTGTCTATTTCGGCACTGTCCTCCGCAGGGATGCAGTGCGTGACGAGGATATGTTCCAGCACAATTGCACGAGGATTCAGGAAGGCTATATCCGGGTGCCGTTTACCAGAGACTATATCAAAACCCTGACCGACCGGCTGACAGCAAAGGTATCGGCTGACTTCGAGGTAATCAAGGTGGAGACGGATGGGCAGACTGCGTTTGTGCTACCGAGCGGGGAACTGCTGGGCTATATTGTCGGATACCCGGTGAGTGATGCGGTTGATACGAAAGTGATTGATGAAAAAACCACTGTAGAGGTAATTACAAAATGAATAGAGCCGTTATCACCCCCGCAGAGGCCGATGTTATTCTGGCCCAGTTTGCTGATTGGGTAGCCTTATCCAATGCGCTGAAATTAAGTCACATAACCAAGGCATCGGTTTATGCCCAGACCCAGTGGACCTGTGTCGATGTTGATTGGACCGATTCTCTGCTTATTCCTGCCGATATTAAGGAGGCCGTTGCTTATTATGCCGTGGCCGACATGTCCGGCAATTTATTTGGGGATGTTTCGTCCACTGATGCTGACCGGGGCAAAATTAAAATGGAGCGCAGTAAAGTCGGGAGTCTGGAAGAAGAATTTGAATACTCTGGATCGGTTCCCCTGTACTCCACGCGGCGATCCCTGGGATACCCAGATGTGTTGATGGAAACCTTGTGCACCAAAAAATCTGGCGAAATAACCTTAACACGGGTATAAGGCTATGTACAGTGTCAAATTCCCTGCCATGGCGCAACGGTTGATTAAAAAATTTACGGCGGGAACTCACATATTTAAAAAATTCCTTAGTGAGTCGTACAACACCACCACTGGTGTAATTACTACGGTGTATGATGATAATTTTCCGGTGGATATGACCCAGGAAGATGCCAAAAACACCTTTGAAAAGGAAATGTACAAGGGCAGCGTTCTTTTTACTGTTTCTAGTTTGGACCTAGAGGATGTAATCCCGGAAAATGGGGATGTCGTGGTAAATCCTGATGGGGAAAGTTTTAAAGTAATCGGGGTCCGATACGACCAGTATAAATCTCGGTATGTGTTGGGAACGGAGAAGATTATCTAATGGCTGGAACAAACTTTACACAGCAAGTCCGGGCCGAGTTAAAAGCGCTCGGGGCCAAGGCCAGCGATGCCGTTACCCGTGCGGCAAAAGCGGGTTGGAAAACAGCCGTGGCAAGCACTCCTGTTGATACTGGTCTTTTGCGCCATTCTTGGAAGCTGTCCAGGGATCGCCGGTCGTCTTACGTACCGAAACCGGGGCATAAGCCCAAACCGCAGACACCCGATTTTAATTTTCGCATCACTAAGGATAAAAGGTTTTATTTATTTAATAATGTTCCTTATGCCTCGTATGTGGAAAATGGGGAGGGTCCCGGCAACAGGACCCCTTCACATGCCCTGTTGAAGGCTAAAATTAAGATCGAAGCTGAACTTAACAAACTGTTGAAGGCCATAAAATGATAGACTATACCAGTTTTAGGGCAGCCATTGAGAAGTATATACACGACAATTTCACCATCGTATCAGTAGTTTATGAAAATACTGCACCCCCTGAAGGTGAACGTATAATGATCTCGGAAGTAGATTCTTCATCTGAACCTTTTGAGATGGGGTCTGATGTACGGCTGGTCAACGGCAATATAATCATCGATATTGACACCAAATACGGGATAGGCACCAATAAAGCCAAGCAAATTGCTTCACGTTTAGCCGCTATTTTAGTTACGGACAGTGTTCTGGGAGTCTCATTCGGAGAGCCAGAGTTTAGTTCGGTTGGGAAGTTAGAAGGTGCCGACCTTTATCGGCATAACTTTGTTATTCCGTACCAATATCTGTACGGAGTGAACATTACAAACGCCTGTTAAGGAGGTAATCCACTATGGCACTTAAAGTAAGTCCCGTTAATTTTGTCGCCGGCCAGAACGCTGCCGTAATTCTTCATCCGGCCACAACCAGTGAAAAGATGGTACGCGGCCTGCAGGGCATGGGTCTGTGTCTTGGTTTTACGATGGAGACACAGAAAATTTCTGAAATGGGTCGACGTATCGCCTTGGTAGTTCCGTCCGGTGGAACCTACGAGGAAACCCAGATCAACTACAATTTCATCCCTGGCGACGGGTCCCTGGAAGAGTTCCGGGATGCCGCCATCAACAGCACCAAGATTGCCGACATCCGGCTATATGTCAAGCAGGGGTGCGATTTTTCTGCTCCCGATTTGATCAGTGATGCGGCTGCTGGTTTGTATGTTGGTTCGATGAGTGACCCCAAAGTGGATAGCCCCAACGGCATTTTCACCGGTTCTCTCAGTTATATGCCCGGTGGCGCATTTGTTCTGTTTGTAGCCCATAAAGTGGGCACGGATCTTTCTTATGTTGCCGCTACCAGGACTCTTTCTTCGGCTTCTGCCGATTTTGTTACCAAGGGCTTTGAGGTTGGGGATACTCTGATCATCGACAACATCCCGACCAAATCTGGCCCAATGTATTTTAAAGCGGAGTCGGTTGCTGCCGGGGCCATTGTTCTTACGGCGGATGTCGGTGACGAAGCTTCTCTTGTTGCGGATTTTTCTGGCGGGGCCACCACCGCTGTGCATGGTGCAACCCCGTTGGTCGTTCTCGGTTATACTGACGCTACTGACTGTTAATTTCATCTTCCCCCCGGACCCGGATTGCCTCCTGTGGTGGTTGGCAAAGGGCGAGGGGGGATTCTACAACCACCACGCGGAGAAACAAAATGAGACTTACGTTAGATAAGATTAAACGGGTTGAAGTTCCCGGTGATGAAGACGGGGGCTTTGTAAATATCAAGGTCCTGTCGCTGGAAGATCTGGCGGCAATTGAGGCCAAGTCGTCTGATATGGCTTTCACGGAAAATGGCGGAGTTACGGTATCGATCAACTCTTATAATCGCGCCAATCTGGTGGCTAGAAAATGTTTAACCGGTTGGGGCAACTTTTTCAATGAAAAAGGCGAGGAGTTAAAATTCCCCAAGGATATTGAGCGTGCCGCCAGATATTCAATCACCATAAATGGTAAGGAAATTCGGTTTCTGGAATGGGTCGAGCAGTGCCACACCCAACACCGGGAAGAAATTAAAGAAGAAATGGCGGTGGCCTCAAAAAACTAATGGAGCTGGCACGTTGGTTCGCCTATGCCAATTGTGAGATGTGCATAGAGCTTTACGACGGCAAGGAAAATGCCCCTTGCCAGACGTGTCGGCCAGTAACTCACAAGTTTAATATTCCGGTGGTCACACTATACCTGACCTGCCAGGATCAAATGGTAATGGGGTTTTCTGGGCCAGTCGGTTTGAATGACATAGCCATTGGTCACGCCATGAATACCTATTTTGAAGTAGAAAAATCAGATAGACTTGAATTATCCTTGGCGGTACGATCATTTTTTCGCAAGGTTTTGGAATTTATAAAGGAAAAGGCAGATGGCAACTCTTGAATTGAGCGTAAAATCGAATGCAGTGTCGGAATTGGGGAAAATTAACCGGCAATTTGATAGTACGTCTCAAAAAGCTGAAAAGCTGAAAAAACAGTTCAGCACTCTTGCCACTCCGGTCAGCAACAAGTGGTTAACATATTTGGGCATCTCCGAAATAGGTCGACAGGTATCATCTCTTACCAGCTCCCTTGCATCCGGTGCTGCAGCCATCGTTACCGCTTTTACTGGTATTAACTCCACGATCGAGCAGACCATCGTAATGTTGGAAAATGCCACTGGTTCTGCTGAAAGTGGTAAAGAGGCGTTCGCCTACATCGTCGATCTGGCACAGAAAGCTCCTTACAGCATTGCCGTTCTCACTGATTCCTTTGTAAAATTGCGAACAGCCGGAATCCAGGATACTAAACGTGTCCTGGAGTCCCTGGTTGATTCTGTTGCTGCCTTTGGCGGTACCGATGAGCAATTGAAGTTAGTCACGATCGCCATGCAGCAGATGGCTGGCAAAGGCGTTATTTCAATGGAGGAATTGCGCAGACAGTTTGCCGAGCAAGTCCCCACTGCCATTCGGGCTATGGCTTCTGAGTTGGACATGACCATTTTGGAGATGACCAAGAAAATTGCCAAGGGTCAACTCTCCAGTGATCTGGGCATTCCTGCTTTGGTCGAGGGCCTTGAAAAACTTCATACTGGCGCAGCGGCAAAGCGAATGGAAACATTTCAGGGGTCTATTGCCCATGCCCGCAATGAATGGATTCTTTTGTTAAAAGACATTGGGGACGGCAACGGTTCGTTTAAAAGTATTTCTAATATGATCAACTCTGTTGCCAATTCCATGAAGGAATTTCGCACCAGCGCAGAGGGCATGGCCATCATCGATGGGTTATCACAGAAGATAGCCGATTCCATGAAGAAAATTGCGGAAAACCCGGAAATGGTCTATCAATTTTTCGTGGAGATAGGTCAATATGCCAGTATGGCTGGTTCTGCATTGGGGGGTCTGGTAGAAATAATCAACAATGTTATTTCTGCTTATGACCTTATGAAAGGGGCTACATCTTTTACTGATTGGGGTCAGGGTGTCATTGATACTAAAAATTTCGATATGTCCAAGTACGCTTTGATTAGATCGGAATTACTCGAAATAACCAAGCTGCAGAAGCAGATTGACCAGATGAAACCGGATATTCTTCCGGATAATCCGTTTAATATGATAAGTCAGGCGCAGAAGATCAAAGACATGTTTAGCGATCTAGGCAACCCTGACTTCATGAAAAAGTATGAATTTGAATTTGATGAAGCCAAGGTCCAGGCCCGCATCGATGAATTGAAAAGAAGTATTGAAGACAAATTGAGCGGCAATAAACCGAAGATTGATGTGGACACCAGTAAGGCGGAGATGAGTCTATCTAAACTTTTGAAAATAGACCCGTCCAATGAATTTGCTAAGGTAAGCACCACCATGGGCAATGTCGCTGATAGTTTTTCCATTGCGATTGACTCCATTATCAATGAGTACGCCAAGGTATCAGAGGAATTGGAAAAAGAGAACGCCCAGATTCTTGAAAAAGAACGCAATCTTGCTGATGAACTTAGGGGCATTTTTCGTGAAGGTATGACCGAGGGGGCCGCGTATGATGATTTAATTGCCCAGATTAATGAGTATAAAGTGGCGGCAGAAGAAGCGGCAAAAGCGGGGGATTGGGGCGGACAGTTGGCGGCATTGCAGCGGGCTGCCGACCTCATTCGTTCTCTGCCGACTTCTGGGATTACTGAGACAAAGATAGTTTCTCAAGAAGAGGTTGAACGTGCCCGTCAAATTTATGAATATTATGATAGGGTGTCCCGTGGCGGCAGGGCCATGGATATTTCTAAATATGCCCAGGAGTATGAAAAGTTAAAAGCTATTTATGAGGGCGAAGGCGAACAAAAAGACGAAATAATCTCAAAACAGGACCAGATAAACCAAAAAGCCACCGAAACCAAGGAAGTTGGCGAAAAAATACTAGAGCTGGAACGCAAACACAAGGAAGAGCTTGAGGCAAAGAAAAAGGCCCTTGAAACTCAAGTCGATGAATATAAATCGAAGTTAGAGGCCCTGGCCACCCAATCGCAAGGATTGAATGATACCACTGGTCAATTGGGTGCGGTTTGGGTCCAGGTCGGTGACACTTTTGCCCATGTGGCCGGTGAAATATCAGGAAAACTTGAGGCCCTGCAACAGAAATTAAAAGATTTGATGGGTGACGCTAAAAGTTTGGACAGTTCCGTTGGCGGGATTGATATTCCTGGCCGAGCAGTGGGCGGGCCGGTTGCTGGCGGCAACCCGTACATAATTGGTGAAAAAGGCCCCGAGTTGTTTGTACCAAGTACCAATGGTACAGTGATACCAAACAACCAGTTAAAGAAAAGTGGATCATCGGTTGATTTAAATATCACAGTCAATGGTGGTGACAGAATCAGGTTGCAGGGGACCAATGACGATGTAAATAGGTTCATAAAAGCTATGCGGGAAAAAGAAAGGTACGCGGCATGACAATAACATTGGGCGGGGTACTCATAAGCAGCAATATGTATCTATCCGGCATCGAGACAGCCGACACACTGATATATGACCAAAAGATATCTCTGGGGGGCGAGTCTGATGTGAGGGTGCTGCCGCTGATTGGGGGACGCACTCTTACTTTAGGAACACAGAACAGGGACGGGGCGACACAAGGGATGTGGTGCAAATCTACCATAGACCAGATTAAAGCTATGCAAGGAACCGGAATACCCCTTGTGTTAAACTATAAAGGCGCGTTATTTGATGTGTATGTGATAAGCACAAATGATCTTGTGCCGTTTCATCAATTCGAGGAAGAAAGCCCAACTAAAAAATTCGTTGGTAAATTAACACTACTGGAGGTATAAGATGGCTGTCACCGATTCCGATCTGCAATTCTATTACCCATCAACTATAAACGATGGCGACACCAATGGTGGCAGACTGTCACATCTCCCCATTACCAGCGGGGCAGTTGAAAATGTGTTCCCCAATGTCCCTAAAGCGGAACGATTGGCCGGGTCTACCAAATATCGTAAGGTATTTGCAAAAGTACATAGCGATAATTCTGATACGGTATATTACCCGAAATTGTACTTATTTGCTCCCACCCCCGCCGGTGACATGGTCCATTTTGTGCCATCTACTCAACGCGGCACCAAAGCAGACCTTACCGGTTCAGAGGATAAGTACGGGGCCGCAACCCTAGTATCTCAGTCAACAACTACTTTGGTTGTTGATGTTGAAGACTCTTCTCTTACCGGGATATTCCGAGCGAGCGATGAAATTATTGTAACTGATAAGGCTACCCCGACTAGTACAACTGGCAACGAGGAAACCCGCACAATAGTTAGTATCGATTCGGTGGTGGGGGCCAGGATTACCATGACCATAAGTAGTGCCCTGGCCAATGTTTATGCTGCTGGCAGCAAAGTGGCTAGTATTTATCCCGGCACCACTCCATTGGCATGTACAGTAAGTAATTGGGTTGAGACTTCCTCTGCTGGCACTTATGACGAGGGCGGCTATCCGGTCATAATGAACAACCGGGGTACGATTGAGCAAACTTGGACGGTTACATTTTTAACGGCCTCCACTTTTACTGTTACCGGCGATACTGTTGGTTCTGTTGGCTCGGGCGGCATATCGGCGGATTTTGTCCCCAATAACGCCAATTTTTCCAAACCATACTTTACCCTTGAAGCAGCGGGATTCGGCGGCACATGGGCACAAAACGACACTATTGTATTTCAAACACACCCAATCACTGTGCCGGTTTTTGAGATACGAAATGTCCCGGCCAATACTGTTTCATTTAGCAGCAACCTAGCCACGTTGGTATTCGCTTGTGAGGCGTAATGTTTAAACCGTTTAATATATCGGTTGTAAACCGTAATCGTCGCGATAATGGCGATTTTGTTCGCCTGGAACAAGAGCCGTGGGACATCAACACCGGCTACATCACCAAGTTCGCAATGTTCCAATACATCAACCATCTGCTGTTCAACGCCGATCCGCCCGAGGCCAATTGCCCGACCCTGCTGCCGCGCACGGTCTACGCCTATCCGAGCCGCCCCGATCTTAACTACCGCATCGGCTGCACCTGGGGAACGCTCGGGCCACGGCGGATCAACGAGAGCGATTTCCAGGAGGCCATCCAGTGCAATCTGCAACTGCAACTGGAAACTGAATACCCACCATTGGAGATAAACGGCTACACCTGGCTCGGGGCCGCCTATTCTCCTGAAGGTGATTTCCTCAGCCACCCGGCGGTGACGATTGTTGATGGCAAGATCCGCATCGCGCAGGCGGTGTACGGGACATTGCTGGTCAGCTACAAGGTCCATCGCCATCTTTACACGCTCGCCCTTCCGGTTCGTCCAGGTGCGGCGGAGAACACCGTTCAGAGCCATCTTTACGCCCGCTGGAGTGGCGGCAACGAGGTGATCGAGATAAAGCAACCAGAAGGAGCAGAGACAGGAGAATGTAATTATATCACTGGATATACTTTAGATATATCCCCGGACGATCAACCCCCGGATCACGTCGACCCCGAGGACGAATACGTTGACATTGATTTCTGTACCGGTCTGGAGGTTGTGGAATGAGCTATGAGTCATTGCGCATAACTGTTACCGGGCAGGATACGACCGCCGCTGATGATGATGTCTGGGTGCGCCTTGAGCAAGTTTTGCCGTCCCGGCTGGCCTACTACGCCACCGCCCGCGACATCTACAAAATGTGGACCAGGGCGGTATCCGGCCAATCGGCTCAGACCATGCGCCCGCCCGGCTGCCCGGTCGGGTTCGCCGGGGATGACATCTATGTCTGGCTGGGTGTCTATGCCTGGCCATCGCACCCCGACCTGGCCTACGCCCTGACCGCATCGCTCGGGACGGTCGGAACGGCCCAGATCATCCGCAAGGACAAGGAATTTTCATTGTTTGTAGATAACTCCAACCGGATCGACCTCCCCTATTATATGGAGGATCTGAGCTGGGAATGGGAGAGCCCCTGTTTCGACCGCTATGGGGCAGAGATCCCCCGCCCGGCCATCACCAACCACGGCTCATGGCTGGAGTTTTCGACCGAGGTGTTCGGCGGCCTGCGCCTCAATGGCACGGCATGCGGCTATTATCACGTCTCGGAGATGATCCTCAACAAACCGCTGACCGAGGAGGAGCTTACGGAGGAACAGCAGGAAATCGTCCAGGTCGAGGAACAGGAGGAATACGAGTCGGAGGGTATTCTGGTCTATGTCCCGAAACGCCCGACCCGTCTCAACGGCTACAAGATCGAGAATCTGCAGAACACCATCACCGCGTCATGGATCGAGCCCGACGGCAGCACCGATACCGACCAGCTGCGGCTGGAGATCCCGCCCTGTGTCGAGGAGGCCCTGGCATTCTGCCCGGATATGTACCGGACGATCGTCCTGTTGTGTCGGGAGATTTCGACCCGCAACGTCTACTATTCGACCTGCAGCGGGGAGGTGGTAGATATCTGGGACGGCATCGACCCGATGAAATACTGTGTTGATATAAGCGGGATGAAGGTCACAGCCGCGCCGATGGGAGGCTTCGGGATTATATGACCACCCACTCCCTCACCATCAACATTGTTGCCGATCCGAACGCCGGTATCATCGCCCCCGAGGACGGCTACTGGCTGACCATTGAGCAGGTCCTGCCCGATGAGAAAATAACCGCCGGAGAAGCGGCGCGAATGATCGACGCATTGTTCGATCTGTCGCCCTGCAAAGACCCGATTGAGAGCGGGACCGAACCAGCGGAGGAACCACCCGAAGACATGGCCGAAGCGCTCGACAAGATCGCTGAGAAGGTCGAGGTCGACCTGACCGCCTGCGAGCGTCGCTTGACCGGGACGTATCAGACTGATCTCAAGATCGTCCGCAGTCATCCAGCCATCCCGTACACGCTGCGGCTGTCAGTCGGGGATATCCTTGAGACGGTGCTGGTCGAAAGCCAGGTGGCTGAGAACCTAGACGTCAAGGCCGCGTCATCGGTAACATTGACGATGCCGGTCATGTCCGGCCTGGCCTGCACCTGGCTGGGGACGGTCTTCGGCCCGAACGGCCCGATAGATCCACCGGTCATCAAGGCCGCCGGAAATACCCTGTTCTGGGCCGGTGAGGCCACCGGGACGATCCGCACCGAATATGCCAGTATTCACGACGTCGTGACGGTCGAGATCCCCGGAATTCCAAATTATGTCGGATCGGAACGGGGCGAGCCGCAGGAAAGCACGGCCCTGGCGTTTTACCACTACCAGGTTTTTCCGTGCGACATCGCCCCTCCGGTCGAGGAGGACGAGGCAACACTGGCCGAGGTCTGCGGCTGGTCCAGTGATGAGTGGGGAATTGGAGATGATGAAGAGCCTGAACCAGAACCAGAACCGACACCGCCACCAGAGCCGGTCTACGGCTGCATCGATTATTACCCGCTCGCCCCATTCGGCTCGCCGGTGACCGAGCCGTGGTTCTACGAGCAGACCTGCTGCGTGCCTGGATCGCACGACGGCTGTCGGACCAGAACCTCGCGGCTTGAAGGCGGTAAGGGCCTGAGCGAGACCACTGTCGCCAGGATGACCGCCGAGTGGCCGGGCCCGATCGAGTTCATCGGCCTCGGCCCGATCACCCCAGCAGGCTGTGGTACCCGCTACACGGAAACGAAGATTGTTCCACATAATTGCTGCGACGAAGTTGAACCCATGGTCAAAGATATAGCCAATTCGGTAGATGTACTTACTCCAAATACTTCTGGTATTGTTGGTGTTATCGGGGGTTCTGGTAATTATAAATGGTCAGTGCGTGGCGTAGATTTGTGGTTAGATGCCAATCACACTTTACGTGATGGGGAAACAAATACTCCTCTTACATATGTTTATGCTGGTCCAAATTTTTGTGGTTATGGGCCGATTCACGTGGACGATGGATGTTCTGTGGTTGATGTTGGAGTAAGGTCAACAGTTGGGAAGTGGGTTGGTGGTACATATTTAAACTTTGATTGTCCTTTGTCAGGGGATATGAGTAATTGGACTCACTCAAGTGCGTACGGTGATCACGATTTTGATATGATTGAAGGGCGTTACTGGTTGGAAGAGAGGATTTCATTCAGGACATATTTTTTTCTACAAAGTACCTATGAAACCTGTTTCGAACAGTATGATCCTTCTAACATAACCCATTTTGGGTGTGTTTCGGGATACCCCGTCTTGGAGTGGCCTACTTACCACCTGAATAATCCTGTTTGTTTTACGTATTTACATGATAATGGTTATATATACTCAGTAACAAATCATCATTACCGGTGGTTTTGGGAATGGAAATGTTAAAAACATTGAACTTACGGGATATACAGAATTTTAGGGGCCTTCTTGTCTCCGCCCAAGTGGCTGGGCTTGATCTTGTCTTGCTGACTAAGGAGATTGACATTGAGTTAGCATCACGGAGCGAGTCTTTGATTGTATCTGCTGCTAAACCGGCAACGCGTCATCGTCCGGACAACATAATCGCCTGTGCCATCTGCGGAAAACCCGCAGTGATTGTACCACTCCCCATTGCGGATCGCACCAAGACAGCCACCCACGCCATTCAGTGTCAGAATCGTCCGGCCACGGATCAACCGTGGAGTGAGGGGATGTGTGGGCATACCGAGTATATCGTTAGGGGGAATAAATAATGGCATTGTGGACACCGGCAGAAATTGGTACTGCAGTTGCCCTGTGGCTGGATGCAAGCGATAGCAGCACCATCACTATCGATACCGGAATCGGAGAATGGAGGGATAAATCCGGTAACGGAAGACACCCTGCAAACACAACTGACGCCGCTCAACCTGCGCTCATAAGTGCTGAACTGAATGGCTTGGACGTCGCCCGTTTTGATGGATCAAACGATTCTTTAATTTTTCCAGGATCTACCGCAACAGATTATGCGCTGAAATTTTCGACGGGTAGTTTTGCCGTGCTGGCAATAATCAAACCAGCCGCGTTGTCAGCCTCTGTTAACATTTTTCTTGGTTCTCGCGGTTATGATATCGGGTGGTTTGTGGGGTTTGGGACAGATGACCCATACCTGCGACTCTACAACGGCGCAGAAAGATGGGAACCAGCACCAATGACCGCAATAACTGCCACAACGACGTGGCAGAGTTTTGTCTCTACGGCTCCTCGTGGGGCGACCGGGAAATACCGAAAAAACGGGGCGACATTACAATCTACTACCAGTGCAGTCGGTACACAATCATTATCAAACAGTCTGCAGGTTCGACTCGGCAGTTATGTAGATGGCAGCAACAATACAGTTGGGACGTTCAATGGCGATATCGCTGAAATGCTCTTGTATGATGGAGCGATAACAGATGAAATAATAGTCTTATGGGAGGGGTATTCCCATTGGAAATGGGGGTTGCAGGATTATCTCCCATCTGATCATCTTTATAAATCAGCCGCCCCGACAATCCCAGACCACACCACGCTGATCCGGCTACTATCCCAGCCCTACCAGCTCGAGGGCACACTGTGTCTCCCGCTCGACCAGCCCTACCACCTGACGACCACATTCCTCGCCAAACTCGAGCAGCTCTATGGTCTCCAGCTTCTTGCCCTGCTTGCCCAACATTACGGCGATGTGCCGGTGCGGCTGGCGAAACTTGATCAATACTGGGGGGCTGCGGCGGAATTAAAGAAAATTCTGCGCGAGGTGTATGGCAGCAACCCCGTGGTGCAGAACACCCTAACTGAGTCCTATAATCTGTTAACTTCGCTTCTGTCCCGGTCAGATGCCAAGTATTCACTGATTGGTGACCAATTGGTCAATTATGCTGATATAGTGTATGATTTAAATGGTTTTAATAAGTTGTTATCCGCTCTTAGGGAAAGGTATGCTATAGCGTTGGGCGGTGCCAGTGGCCAAATATCGGCATCCGTTAATATCGCCGGGGGCGTTGTCGCTTCTGGGGGTTTTAATTTAACTTATTCGATGGACGAGTATTGTGGGTCATGTGATGTAACAATCAATAATGAACAATCATGGGAAAATATAAATTATCTGGACCCAATTGTTTTAACCATCGAATCCAACACATATAACTTTGTGGTGGTTGAAAAATATCTGGCGGAATCGCCGGGTAAACCGGTGTTTAGAATACGCGGCAGGTCACACTCTGTAACACTTGACTTCCCCCATGCCGCCGAAATAAAGGACGATTTACTGGTTAATGGTCTCTGCAGTGATGTAGTTGACGCAATTGCGGGAATTGACGGGAAAGCAATTGATTGGTATATCCCTGCCGATGAGTCCATTACGGCCAAGGATGTGCAGATTGCTGGGTCATCCCCGATGGGGGCCATAAAGAAAATTGTAAACGAATTTCGAGCCGTGGTACAAACTTCTCCGGACGGAACAATCAGGGCTATACCGTCCCACAATGTAAATACCGATAAATATAATGTATCCACAATAACGGCAACACTTGACGCCATAAAAGAAGTATCGTCGTGTGAATGGGGTTCCGAAAAACGGCAGGGGTATAACAAATACTTTGTATCAAATCAAGCCGCAACAGGTGGATATGTTCTTGAATCGAAGGCCATAAGTGAAATCCTGGATCACATCATGGCCAGTATTGTGCCGTGGACCAATAAGCCAGTATACCTTACAACATCCGAATTAACCAATGTCTGGGTAGAGGCCAAAGGTATAACCGAGGAAATTATTGAGGAAGAAGTTGAAATAAAAAACGGATCCGGAAAATTGCAAAAACCGTGGTACGGCACAATCTCTGTTGATTACGGCACCCGAATTGATCTGGGAATCCCGGTGTTTGTTGAAGATGGCTCCTTGTCGGTTGCTAGTTTGGCCAGTAGTATGGCCATGATAAGATACAAAACGCGGTATTGGTTATGGGCTGTTACCGGTACCGATAAAGAAAATGTACAATATATACTGATGAGTTATTAATTATGCCAAATTTTGAGGGTTCCATTATAGTTAGGTCTAGCGATGGCTCCACATTTGACGATTACCTTTTTGAAGCCGAATTGGATGAAATACTTAATGTAGACTACTTGGGCGAACCCACCACAACAATAACCCCCGGGTCTGTTGCTTATATCGCGGTAAATCATTCAAGTAACATTGTTATTGACTCAGTGGTTCCTACTGATGGGTCAATCCAATTTTACAATGTCGAAAGTAGGGAAAAAATTGATCCCAGTGTATTATTTGCTGGACGAACAGCGGAAGATGCCGACGTTCATGATTTGCCAGTAATACCAAATTCTTACTCCTTGGAGTATTTGGGTAGACCCGGAAAAGTGTCGGCTGCCGCCAGTGCGTTTGGACAAGTATCTTTAACCGGGGATATTGCCAAAACCCCGTTTATGGCGAAGATAACGACCACGTATCAAGTAAAAATATATAAGTTATTTGTTCCGGACATGGTGTTGGCCGAGGATGAAAGTTACCCGATAGCTATTGTATTTTATATATCAAAGGTGGCATGATATGGCCGTAATTGTACAACGACTCCCGGCAGACAAACCAGGGCCGGATGTTTATACATTTTTAAAATTGCCCGAGTCTCTGCTAGAAATTGGTAGGCAGGAAATAAACGCCAATGGGCAAAATGTGGTCAATTTGTCTATGCAATTGATTGGCAATGATTACATTGAGCCCGGATCAATAATAAAGGTACTATATATGGGCACCGAGCTGTTTGGGATGGTCACTTCTTTTAGTTCAGTTGTAACAGTAACCAACAAAGCTGCCAGCATTAACACCACCATGTCCGTGGAGATACCGCAATGAAAATAGTAGAGGTTACTGAAATACTTGGGGGCGGGAAAATAAAAGTGAAGGATGCGGTTGGTAGAGAGTTCACATCCTTCACTGATAAAAATGTCACTACCGGGGATTACCTGATCATGGTTTCCGGGGTTGTGGTTCAAAAAACCGGTAAACCCACTATCACGACATACACCGTATGATATGGGCCATGAACCAGGGCGAATTAAACTCTAATACTGGGATGGTGTGGCCGGTTCGCATGGCCCAGTTTACGTCGCACAACAACAGGGGGTGTAGACCGTGTTCGTAGCAAAGGATGATGTGATTCTCGGCCTTGATCAGGACCATGCCCCCAAAATCAGACAAAAAGTTTCTTTGCTCTATCAGCAGGGGGTGCTTTTTTGGCTCTGACCAATCTTTCAGTTCAATGAAAGCCGTTACCCGTGCCCCTCCGCGTCCGGGGATAAATGAAACAACAGAATCAGGAATCCCCTTTTCGCTGCAATTCTCCAGGCGGCAGGACCTCCAACTTGGCACCTCTTTCATTTTGCTATTGATCCACTTCCACAGGTTCTTCTCACTCATAGCCCCAGCCTTTTCCACAGAGTTTTAATAACGTCACGAGTGGCCTGGATGTCGGCAAGGGCATCGTGTGCGTTGTCCAGGGGGATGCCCAAAGTTTGGGCCACGGTCCCCAATTTCCGGTCCGGGATAAACAGCCGTTTGCCCGTCTTGATTTCCAGCATCAGGGCCATGTTTAATCCGTCCAGGTATGCCCCCCCGTGGCACAGCCCAAAGAAATACTTGTTCCGGTGCTTCTGAAACCATTCGTTGATAAAACCGGCATCAAAGTTGCAATTGTAACCGGCGATTACCATTTTATCGTGTTTGTCATAACGATTGACATGGGTGGCCAGCAGGGTATCAACTTTTTTATAAACTGTGAAACTGTCCAGGGGTCTTGCCATGACCTCTTCCACAGTCAAACCAGAAACGGCCAGGGCTTCCGGGTCGATTTTCTCGGTCGGCAGGGGCTTGAACTTGTAATCAACCTCTACCACCGTTTTGCCGTCGATAACGATTTGACCGGCGATCTGATGTATGCCATTGATCTTGGGGTCGAGCCCGGTTGTTTCCGTATCCACAAATAGAATCTTATTCATCTATTCCCCCGATATTGCAGATAAATAACCAGATATTCTCGATTCCCAGGGCCACGGCCCAGGAATTGATTTGTTCTTGTAGTCCTTTAATAACCCATACCCTGACGACAAGGGTATCAATACAGTTTTGATAGGCAAATATATAAGCCTCGATCACGTCCGCCAGCTTGATAATTCTGTCTTCCTGGGCAAGGGGAATATTTACCGGTTTCGCCGGAGAAGGAATATCGCCGGTATAAATTTCGTCCTTCCAATCGTGGTCCAGGGCCTTGACAATAATCGCATTATCATCCAACTGATCCTTGATAAAATTGGACAAGATAGCCCTGGTGATCATGGCCACATTGAACGAGTGTTCTGCCACTGATTGAGTTCTGGCCATCTTGATGATTGCCCAGCGCGGCACAATTGCTGCCCTTAACGCTGGACACGTTCCGAACGGTGCGGGAAAATTGCTGTTCATAGTTTGTCACCATGTCCTTTACAAAAAAGTTGATCTGGTCCGTGCCCCGTGCCATTAGAACACTGTAAATATCTCTTTGATCCGCAATCATACACCGGGTAAGCGCACCGGCTGCTTATATGGGGGAACCCCCACTTTCCCCCGTAAGTGAATTTCTCGGCTTCTTCTTTGGTTGTTGGTATTCCTGCCTTATTCATTTACTCACCCATAAAATTAATCGTCGTTTACGGTATCTGTACACGACATGTACCCTTCTTTTTGTTGATTAAACCACCACAGGAACATGGCGTTAACGGCGATGTTTCCCATATGATCGGTCGGCATTTTGGGATCCGGGTCGATTATCTCCCCTTTTCGATAAGCCTGGAAATGGCGAAACAGGGCATCTTCATAGGCTTCGGGCTCCACCAATTGCCAAGAGGGAGTTCCGTCCGGTTCGCATGGGTGATTAATTTCCCCCCGTGTAAGGATTTCTGCCATCAGCTCCAGGAACCCCGGCAAAATTAAGCTGTATTTTAGTTTGCCATCGTCCCATTTCCGGTTTTTCCGCGCCAGGGCCTCTTCTCTATTTTTCTTTTCTAATTCTGCTGCTGACGGCACGATTGTTGCCCATGGCGGCGGAGTCTCTTGTTTGTAGTAAGCCAGATTTTCTTTTTCCTGCTCGTCCAATTGTTCCATCAGGGTCTGTTCGTTGATAGATAATGGTTCTTCCATTACATCACCTAAAATAAAGGGGGTCAAAAGACCCCCGATTAAGAGTTAATCAACCCAGGATACATTCCGTTCATAACTATCGGCGGGCACAATTTCCTTGATAGTTTTGCCACAACCGATCCATGATAAACTGGCCCCGCATGACCATGCCGATATTTTCACCAAGTCAATAAAGTCTTCCTGTTCCAGGCCAGCGGGCAAATAATTAATGAAACCAAGAAAAACGTCCGTGGTCCCATTCATTTGAATCGATTCCATTAACTGGTTAACGGAAAAAGAAAATACTCTGCGAACCTTTTTGCTTACACTGGTAAGCTCCGCCGGGACCCCGATCTGGCCCCAAGTAAGTTCCTCCTGGTCAGAATAACAAGGGCCGGAAAACCCGATCATGTGCCCCTTTTCGTCAAACCGATTGGATACCCGGATCGGAAAAGTCCGGAAGCAGCCAATAATTCGCTCAACTCTCAGCGGGGAAATGGCTGCGTCGGCAATAACCTGAGCAGGACTAGTATTCCTACTAGTACAGTATGGCCAGAATCCAAAATTGAGCGACAGACTGTGGCCCTGTGCACATATCGCCAGGACCTTTTCGTGTGAATGCATTTCCCGCATCCACTGTTCATTGTTCACGGTACCCTCTATACAGTTCTTAGCAAGAATAATCTCGCCCTTTGGGTCACGGCCCATTTTCTCAATCACTGCTGCCGCACCCCCGGTCATGGTGGATCCGACTCGGACGAAATCTTTCTCAGTAGAAAAATGCCTGTCCTGGACCACTGCTGCATTCTGATGAATAACAACCCGTGCCCCTTCTGGTAATTGGGTGATTTCTTTCTGCAGGTGGTCCAGGTCGATCACGGAACCGGGGGAAATCATCATAACAGCCGGATAGCCAATCGGCAGGGTAGACCACTTGGTGGCTGTGCTATCAAATCCCCCGCTATTGGGCATAGCGTTGGTGATGATAGCCCCCGGTTTCCACTGGTGGCAGTAAAACTCTGTAAAAAGCCGTTTTGATTCGCTGCCAAACTGCCCGCCGTAAATTACGTGTACTTTCATGGTAGATCTCCTTAAAATGTGTGGTGGTTGGTCAATCGTGACGCCCTTCGGCGTATGTAACTTTTTTCCTTTCCCAGGAATTGGTGTATTCCGGCAGGGGTTTCTTGCAGGATGGACAGTCCCCGGTAAGATTGATTAGATACTGATTGTATCCAACCTTGCAATGCGGGCAGGTCCGGTCTGCCGGGTAGTCCCACGGAAATTTTGCCCCTTCCAGAGTTTCCATGGTATCCGGGCCAAAATGCTTCGCTATTTTAATGGCGCACTCCACACAAAAACTCCTATTGGTGTCTTTGGTTTTGGCCACGGCTTCTGAACAACACTCTAGGCTATCACACTTCATGCTGTCTCCTTAAAATGGGACATCTTCCCCGGTACTGGGGTATCTTTCTTCACTTGCCGGGGCGTATTCCCCTCGTCCCTGGGGCTTAGACAGCAGCTTTACCCGCTGTACTTTCACTTCCGCCGTGGGGATCTTGATGCCGTCCCGGTTTTCATACTCTCCATACTGCATCGAACCGGCAACAAAAACTGTGAACCCTCGTTCCAGGTTCTTTTCCGCGTATTCCGCCGGGAAACCAAAAGCCACGCACTTGTGCCATTCGGTCTTTTCTTGCCAATCGCCGGTTCGCTTATCTTTCCATTTTTCAGTGGTAGCAACTGAAAACATGGCCATCGTTCCCTTTGAATTGGTGTTTATTCTTGGGTCTTGTCCCAAATTGCCTATTAACCTGACTTCATTCAGCATTTTCGCCTCCAGTGGTTTTATAATTCTTGCCCTTTCTGACGTTCAGTATGGTGGTGCGGGACACTGCAAAGTGTCTGGCTAACTCAGAGACGGTTATCCCCACAGATAGATACTCTCTTATTCTGTTTGCCTTATACCCGTCAAGTTTTCTTCCGTTTACTTTATTTGTACCGTGGTCTACCGTAAACGCCATGTTACACGATTTACTGCCATATCTTAAATTGGTAGATTCCGGATTTTTCCTGTTCCCGTCTATGTGCATTATTTCTTGGCCTTCCGGACGAGGGCCAAGAAAAGTTAAGGCCACCAGTCTGTGTACCGTAAAATGTTTTCCTTTGCCGTTTTTACACAGTGTAACGTGGGGGTATCTGTCTCTTTGTGTCATCGGAACCAATATTTTTCCTCCCGGTCCCTTACGAAGTTTCCCACGCGCTCCATATAAACTCTTTATTTTCCCAGTATTGGATACTTGATATATGCCCTCGTATCCTGGAATATCTTTCCACACCTCCTCTATGCTTATTATGCAGTCAATTGGGTTACAGTCGGGCTCGTGGTCTTCCCACCCTTCCGCGTTTTCGCACCTGACAGGTTCCGTTACCCCGTCGCCAATCATCATTCCACCGCACTCGTTACATGTCATGCTGCCTCCATTAATTTCCGTAGAAAAAGTTTATCTTACTATACCCGCAGTCCCGACAATCTTCCCATCCCACAGTGATGGTAAATCCATCCTCGGTTATTATATTATGGAGATGGTGGTTTTTATTGGGGTGACGACAGAACATTGCCCTAATACGACTCCAAATCTTTTTCACATTGCCTCCAATAGTTTAACTTCTCCCCAGTTAACCCCACACTCTGGCTTTGTCCTGATTGGTATATCAGTCAGCCCCTTAAACGTGTCCTGCATCACTCGTTGAATCTCAAAAGCAATCTCTGCGTTGTCGATGCTAAAAATAAGTTCATCATGGACAGATAAATGTGGTATC
>JROS01000092.1:0-3919 GCA_000769715.1 Desulfobulbus sp. Tol-SR | reverse complement strand
GATGTCTTCCGCAGATAGACGTTACATATCCCCGGCTGGCGGCAACGGAAGAGGCCATTTTAGCCATGTCTGCTGCTCCAGGGATCATGGCATGGTAATGATTAAATACCCCGATTGCCTCTTCCCCCGGCTTAAGGTAAATTTTGCCGTTCTTCCCGGCCTCTTCCATGTATGGCAGATGCATTTGCTTGGCCAGCTTCCCCATGCCCATATTAAAGATCATGGCGAGATTAATCTGTTTGGCATTGGCACCGCCACCGGGACCAGGGTTTCTCCGTATATTAAGCATGTCCGCCACGAAGGTATGGAAATCAGTGTCCGGATCATTCTCGTAGGCTTTCAGTACGGGATGATTCTTATCGTTGGTAACGGAGGCAATGTAATGGGCAAATCCCCGCACGTCTGATTGGTCGTAATCGCACTTTAAAAGCTGCATGCCATCGTCGGGCAAAAAGAGCGGCCTAAGGATGGCCTTCATCTCGGGATCTCTTTTTGGAACGGCTTGCAGGTTCGGGTTACTACATGACAGCCTGCCGGTCACGACCCGTGTTTGATTGAACCAAGGATGGACCCTGCCACCCAACTGATGGCCCATCAACTGTGATACGATAAACGTGTCGTGAATCTTCCGGTACTTTCGTACTTTAAGGATCATTTCAGCCAGGGGGTGGGTCATTTCCTCCAAGATATCTGCGCCCAGGGAAACAGCGCCGGTTTTGTCAGAACAATCGGCCAGGGTGCCGTCAATTAGTACATACTTACTACCTACGTCAACTTTTAAGCCCGTTTTGAGTGACTTAATTTTCACCGCCCCGGTTCGTTTGGGAACAGTTCTACCGTCCTTTAATTCCGTGGCTATCAACAAGGAAGCCATCTGGGGGGATGAATTGACATTTACTTCCATCCCGGCCAGCTTGTCAAGATCCCGTTGTGTCCGATCGATTAAAATCTGTACGTCTCTCTTGGCCTTGGACAATCGATCGGTGTCGACCCGGATGCCTTTCTGTTCCATCTTGATCAGGACATTAAGGACTTTCTTTTCAAGCTCGTGCACTGGTGGCAGCTTTCCTTCCTGCTGATAATACAAGGTACGTAAAGCTTCAATATCCCCTTTTGCATACCTTTCAACAAATTCATAAGGAGCACGATGCAACGATTTCATTTGAACATTTTTTGTGGCCTGTCCACCGAACATTTTAGCCAATTCGTCAACAATGCCCACTTTCATACCAGTTAATGAGTCAAGATCATAATTGAGCTTATGTTCATCTTGTAGCTGAGCCCGGACAATGGTGCAGTCCAGGTTCTTATTAGAGATATCGATGCCGATTGTGCGTAGACTGTGCGCATCAAACTTTGTACCATGACAAACTATTGTATCCGCCTTTTCACACAGATCTTTAAATTCTTGGTGACTTTCTTTGCGGACATCTACATATTTTATCGGGCCATCATCTACAGCGTAAGATATACCAAAAACCTTATCATCTTTGAATACTTCTAATCCAGTTGTCTCGGTGTCGGCAAAAAGAATCATATTACATTCAATACGGCATGATCTCCGTAAGCCTCCACAGCCGCAATATTGTAAGCCTCCGCCGCCTCTTTTTCAGTAGCAAATGACCCTAGATATTTTCTACCTATCACTGCTTGCCATCTCTCTCCTTTTCTTTTGTATGCCCCTTTATACTTATTTTCCCCGAAACGCGTTTTTGTATTTGTAGTATTTAAAGAACTATTTGACTCCCGTAAATTGTCTTCTTTATCATTTAGTTTATTGGTGTCTTTATGGTCTACCATCGGGGGAAGAAAACCATTAAACATTAAAAAAATTAATCTGGATCTCTTGCATAACTTCCCATTTACTCGGATGCTCCAATACCCGGTACCTTTGTTTATTCCACCAGCCTCACTCCCCGCAGAAACTCCGCCCTTACTGTTTTTCCAGAACAACTTCCCATCTTTGTACTCAAATAGCTCATTTAACATCTCTTGTGAGATTTCTATGTTAAATCCATTCATTCGGGTTGCCCCCATCGACAATTGTCAGCTTTTTCCGTGTTCTAGTAATGGCCGTATACATTAACCGCTTCTCGGCCACTGGGTCAATTTCCGTGGATGTTCGCACCCTTCTGGTGGTTGCGTTGTAAATTACCACGTGATCGCCCTGGAGTCCCTTTGCTTTATGAATCGTAAGTACCTTTCGTTTGTCGATACCCGTCCTTTTAATCAGCTTGTAGCCGATATAGTTGGTCCGGACCAGAACCATGTCCGCTGTAAGAGGTATGTCAATTTCCCGGTAAATCTCCCCGATCTCCGTTAATGGGTTGAAATGCGCGTCGGGGAAGATATCCTTGGCTTTGTTCACTATAACCTTGGGGCAACGGTAAGACTGCTCCAGGAATTTTTCCTTGCCATCAAAGTGGTACATGTACTTTGGGTCTGCCCCGGAATAAGTGTAAATGGCCTGGTTGGGGTCACCCACTATCCACATATTTTTTACCCCTGCCACTACCAACTTTTCTAATGCCATGGTAAGAGAGTAACTATTGTCCTGGGCTTCGTCTACCAGCAAATTTTCCGGCGCCTCGATCGGGTTAAAATTGTCCAGAAGATCATGGAATTCGTATACCCCAAAGGTCGACTTATACTGCAGCAGGGACTTTACGAAAAAGACGTATTCGTTAAAAGTGAATTCCACCATGCCAGAGAACCGAAAGAATGCCTCCAGGGGGTCTGTGCCGGTGGTCCTGGCCCAACTATAAACCTCAAATTGATGCATTGACGGTTCATACTTCTCAAACCCACTATTGGGGGCCTCGATCCCGATCATCTTACAAAAGTCAGCTATCTGCCGCCCTTGCAATATTTGCTGCGGGATGATGCCCATGTCATGGAAACAGAGAGAATGTATAGTTGAAGCCTTATACCCTCTTCCTGCCTTCATGGCTATATTCATCGATGCTGACCGAGAATAAGATAGGATTAAAGTGTTGTCCGGTGGCAGAGTGTTCGCAACTTTTGCAAGATACGTACTTTTCCCGGCCCCCGGACAACCTATGATGATGTTAACGTTCACTTAAATGGGAATCTTAGTAGGCAGAACCCAAAGAAACCCTACGCCAGTTGTTGCCACTGATGGTATTATCATCCAGGGCCACATACAAATAACTGTTGTCAATCAGCTGTTGACCAGCGGCACCGGGGGTACCATCCACCCCTGCCGTGGTTGTTCCCAGGGTGGCCGCGTCAAAAATATTGCTGGCATGGGTCAAGGTCTGGGTGGTTGCCAGGGCATTGCCAACCGTACCTTTGGTTTTGGCCGTAAGGACCAGACCATCGCCCACAAAAGCGGCAGCACAATCAACCGTGGGGTGTGCCGTATTCAGACCATCCGTGCCCTTGATAGCTGTAACGATGTTAAGTTTGGTGTTGGCTTCGGCGGCCCCCATATCAATTTCACCAGCAGCAGCCGCTGTGCCGTTGGCCTTGAATGTGTATACTACAGCCCCGATGGTCATGGTATCTTCTGCCGTCACCGGCTCCGCAATGGTAAGGGTGCCCTGTGCTGCAATCGCGTTAACCGGGGTACCGGCCTGTGGCAACAACTTGGCGATAGATCTTGACCCTGTTTTACCCAGCGGCAATGCTCGTGCTTTGGCCATTTTACATCTCCTTCTGTTAAAATTAATAAAAAGGGTTAATTGCCGTGTGTGGTGGTCAGAATTTATCGGTTTGTGCCGGGCGATCGGCCTCGGCCTCGTAATTGTCGTCAACCTTATAATTAACGGCACCGGTGGAAAGATCCGTGTACAGTTTCTCGGCCAGCTTAAACAGATCCTGATTAGGAAAACCGGCTGCGTCGACCCGGAAATTTTTAAACTTCTCCCCGGCGTTGTTCTTGTCGTCGACCACGGAA
>JROS01000017.1:100388-130144 GCA_000769715.1 Desulfobulbus sp. Tol-SR | reverse complement strand
GGGCCAAAGCGGGAATGGCTGACGGCATACCACGCTCAACTTTAACAATTGGGAAAAGGCAGGCGGAAAGGAAGATGCTGTTCAGAACCGGAACGAGAGGCGGGGTGTGAGCAAGCGGCAATCGGCACAGGCAACATAGCGCTTCCGCAACCCAGCTCGATTCCTGGGCCCCCGCTAAAAAGGGAAGGCCATCCGGGCGCTCAGGGTGCTGCGGTCAAGGCCCATTATTTCCGAGGCACTGTTGCTGCCGCTTACTTTCCATCTGGTCTGCACCAACACCTGAAAAATATGGTCACGTTCAACCGCTTCCATGGCTATAACCATACCTTGTGGAGGCATTATGGCTAAAATTCAGTCCTGGGAAGTATCCGATATTTTTTGGCAGAAAGTGGCACCACTGGTCCCTCAACCGGAACGTGATTCGAGTAAGGAATATATTCGTAAAGTTGGCGGAGACAGAAAGCCTATTCCACCACGACAAATCTTCGAGGCAATATTGTACGTCCTGAGAACTGGTTGCCAATGGAAAGCATTGCCGAAAGAGCGATTTGGCAGCCCCAGTGCCATTCATACCCATTTTATGCGTTGGATGAGAGCAGGGTTTTTCGTTGCCCTTTGGCGCGCCGGACTTGCCGAGTATGATGAGATGGAGGGCATTGCCTGGAGTTGGCAAAGCATCGATGGCGCTATGACAAAAGCTCCTCTCGCACAGGAAGCTGTTGGCCGGAATCCAACCGATAGGGGAAAAAAAGGAAGCAAAAGACATCTGCTGGTGGACGGCCGTGGGGTCCCGTTATCGCTCGTCGTGACCTGAGCAAATCGACATGATGTCGACCCGGTTGGAACTTGTACTGGATGAGATCATTATAGAGCGCCCCGAAGACATTGATCAGCATCTCTGCGCCGACCGAGGCTATGATTATCCATCAGCACGGCAGTGCCATAATTCCAAAAGGATACACTCCTCCTCACGTGAAAAGGCGAGGGGAAGAGATTCAGCAGGACAAAGACAACCCCGGTTGGAAAGCAAGGAGATGGTGGTAGATGTGAGTCTTAAAATCCTATTTTATTTACGGATATGTTCTTAGTCACACGCTACCGGCTGGCAGGGGCCGAGGCCGGCACCTGGGGGCAACCCTGGTCGACCTGGTGGATCACCGCCTGAGTCCGACGGCCGACCCGTCGTCGTCGAGTACATAGCGGCGCTGCCGGCCGATAAATGGGCAGATGAAGGCGAGCGAACAGGCGACCAGCTGCAGGCCGATGCCGTCGTTGCCGGCGCCATAGCGGCGGTCGCCCACCAGCGGGTGGCCGAGCAGGCTCAGATGGCGGCGGATCTGGTGATACCTGCCGGTCTCGAGGCGGATGTCGACCCGGCTCGTCTCCCGATCTTCATGGATATCCCGCACCGTCACCAGGGTCCTGGCCGTCTTGCCGTCGAGCGGGGCGTCGCAGGTCACCACCTCCCCGACAGGACCGAGGATGCCGTGGATCTCGGCCCGGTATCGCTTGTCGATCGCCCGCGTCTGAAACATGCGCGACAGTGCGGCGGCCGCCTGTCGACCATGGGCCAGCAGCACCAAGCCACGCGCCTCGCGGTCGAGGCGGTGGACGAGACGGGCCGCTCCCCCGATCTCCTTGAGTTTTTCCGCATGGCGGAGCAGGGAACAGTGGTCGCCGTAGCGGCTGCCCTGGCTCAGGAGGCCGGCCGGCTTGTACCAGACGCTGTAGTGCCGTTCGCGGGCCAGCTGGATTGGTTGTTCCGGAATGAGGGCGAGAATCGCCGGATCGTAGTACAGGGCGAGGTGGTCACCGGCCAGCAGGGCGAAACCGGCCTTGCGGATCCGCCGTTCCTTGCTGCCGGGGCGCTTCAACCAGACCGCCCCCTTGGTCATCGCCTCCTTGACGGCGGTCTTCGACAGCCCGGTCGCCGCCGACAACAGATCAGGGGCGGTGCCGGTCGTGTCAGCGACTGACAGCCGCGCTATAATCGGCGCTTGGTCATTTGCCAAAGCTGCAGGCGGGGTAATGACAGGTCGGACAATTGCGGCACAGGCCGCCGTGGCCGAGGGCGGCCAGCTCCCGGCGCCCGACCGGTTCACCGGTCAAGATCCGCGGCAGCACGAGGTCGAGGACGGTGATCTTGTGGAACATGCCGCAGGCGGGGATGCCGAGGACCGGCACCTCGCCGATCCGGCCGGTGAAGAACATCGCTCCCGGCAGCACCGGGCTGCCGTAGGCGGTGTCGGCGGCCCCGGCGGCCATGATGCTGGCCCGGGTGACATCGTCGGGATCGACCGACATGCCGCCACTGGTGACGATGAGATCGGCACCGCCGGCCAGCGCCCGGTTGATCGCCGCGGTGATGGCGGCCGGATCGTCGGGGGTGAACTCCACCGACTGGACGGTTGACCCAAGCTTGCCCAGTTTCCGGCGCAGCACTTCCTCGAAGCGATCCTTGATCCGGCCGTAGTAGATCTCGCTGCCGGTGATCACCAGGCCGCAGCATGCCTGCCGCAGCGGCAGGACCTGGAGCACATGGCCGTTGCGGCCGGCGATCGCCGCCGCCTGATCGACGAGCGCGCGCAGACCGACGAGCGGAATGAGGCGGGTGCCGGCAATGATCTCCCCCTCCTTGACCGGGGTGTTGTCATGCAGGGTCGCACACATGACCTCGCCGAGGAGGTTGAATTGGAACAGCGTTTCAATATTCACCCGCAGCAGCCCGTCGCGGGCGGCGGCGAGGGTGATCTTGCCCTCGTCGGGGCCGGCATTCAACCGCACCCCCTGGCCGGCCAGGGCCTGGGCGAGGATGGCGGCCGCCTCGTTCTCATGGATTTCGTCGGCCGCAAGCGACAGGATATAGATATGGTCCTTGCCCAACCGCTTGAGATGGGAGATGTCCTCAGCGCGGATGATATGGCCTTTCTTGAAGGCACATTTTTTATGGCTGTCCCGGACTATTTCAGTGATGTCATGGGGCAGGACCATGCCGACGGAATCCTCGACGGGGACGGTTTTCATCATAGCAGAGCCTATCTGACCTGGTTTGCTCAGAGACAGCCGTCGGCCAGGCCGGCGGGCAGGATATTCTTGACATCGTAGATGACGGCGTTGTCGCAGCAGAGCCGGCGGAAATCCGCCGCCTGCATGGTCGCGAACTGCCGATGGGCGACGGCGATGACGATGCCGGCATAGCCATGCTCCGGCAGCGTGTCGATCAGCCGGATCCCATATTCTTTCAGGGCCTCCGCGGCATTGACCCACGGGTCATGGACATCGACCCGGATGCCGTACTCCCGCAGTTCGCCGATGATGTCGGTGACCCTGGTGTTGCGCAGGTCCGGGCAATTCTCCTTGAAGGTCAGCCCCAGCACGAGAACCCTGGCCTTGGAGGTGTCAATCCCCTTGCGCGACATCAACTTGATCATCGCCGCCGCGATATGGTGCCCCATGTTGTCGTTGACCCGTCTGCCGGCGAGGATCATATCCGGATGGAACCCGACTTCCTGGGCCTTGTGGGTGAGGTAGTAGGGATCGACGCCGATGCAGTGGCCGCCGACCAATCCCGGCTGGAACGGCAGGAAGTTCCATTTCGTCCCGGCCGCCTCCAGTACCTCGCGGGTATTGATGCCGAGACGGTCGAAGATGAGGGCGAGTTCGTTGACCAGGGCGATATTGACGTCGCGCTGGGTATTTTCGATGACCTTGGCCGCCTCGGCCACCTTGATCGAACTGGCCGGGAAGGTGCCGGCGGTGACAATCGTCCCGTACAGCCGGTCGACGAAATCGGCGATCGCCGGTGTCGAGCCGGAGGTAATCTTGACGATATTGGGGAGCCGGTGTTTTTTGTCCCCGGGGTTGATCCGCTCCGGACTGTAGCCGCAATAAAAATCGGTGTTGAAGACCAGGCCGGAGACTTGTTCCAGCACCGGTACGCAGACTTCCTCGGTCGCCCCTGGATAGACGGTGGATTCATACACGACGACATCACCCTTTTTCAGCACCGAGCCGACCGTCTTCGAGGCGCCGATCAGCGGTTGGAGGTTGGGGCGCTTCGAGGCATCGATCGGGGTCGGCACCGCGACGATAAAGACATTGCAGTCGGCGATCGCCGCCGGATCGGTGGTGTAACGGAGCTTCAGGCAGGAGCGAAGCTCATCCTCGCCGACCTCGAGGGTCGAGTCCCGTCCCCCCGCCAGTTCGGCGATGCGGGCGGCATTGAGATCAAAACCGATTGTGCTGAAAAATTTTCCAAATTCAACGGCCAGCGGCAGCCCGACATAACCGAGGCCGATGATCGCAATCCGTGTCTGTTCAGGTGAAAGCATGATATTTTCCGGTAAATGACAGCGATAACGATAAAAATCCGGCGGAATCCCGATATGATATTGAACTATCTAGCCGACAATGCAGGAAATGTCAAACCCCTCGTGTCTGCTCAGGCCAGATGAGGGTGTGAAGCTGGAGCTGCAGCCGTACCGGCAGGCGGTCCGCGAGGACGGCTGCGGCCAACTCCGCCGGCGATATCCGGCCGCGGACCGGGGAAAAGAGGACGGGGGCATGGGCCGTCAGGTCATGCTCAAGCACGAAATCCCTTGCGAACCGATAGTCGCGGAGACTGCTGATCACAAACTTCACCTCGCTGCCATTCGGTCTCCGGGCGGCCCGGCGGCGAATCGCGGTCAGATTGTCCGGCAGCCAGGAAGCGGCCATGCCGCTGTCCGGACACTTGACATCGAGGATGACGCGAACATCGGCGGGGAGATCGGCGATCGGCTGGGACCCGTTGGTCTCGAGGAGAACGGTGCGGTGTCGGCCCACCAGCCTGTCCAGCAGCAGCAGGCTGCCGGGCTGCAGCAATGGTTCGCCGCCGGTCAGTTCGACCAGGGTACCCGGGTAGCCATCGACAAAGTCGAGGAGGCTGTCGACGGAGACCTCGCGCCCGGTCTCCTCGTAGCTGTAGGCGGCGTCACAGTAGCTGCAGCGCAGGTTGCAGCCGGCGAGCCGGATGAACACGCAGGGCAGCCCGGCGAAGGTCGATTCCCCCTGGATCGAATAAAACAGCTCCGACACCAGGAGCCGATCCTCACGGACCATAGTAGGTCAGACCCGAGGTATCGGTTTCATGGACGGTCACGCTGCAGAGCGAATACCGGTCATGGGTGAGAGGCCCCTTGAGCTCGCTGAACAGAAATCTGGCGATATTCTCGGACGAGGGGTTGACGTCCTTGAAGATCGCCATGTTGTTAAGATCCCGGTGATCGAGCTTGTCGATCGCCACTTTAACGATATTTTTCAATAATTTGAAGTCGATGCCCATGCCGAGTTCATCGAGTTCGGTGGCGCGGACCGCAACCTCGACCTTCCAGTTATGGCCGTGCGGATTTTCGCATTCTCCGGGATAATCGCGAAGGTGATGGGCTCCGGCAAAATGGGTCTTGACGAATATGTCGAACATGAGCAACTCCTCGGGATTCGATAGAGATTGAGAGAGGGGATGGTGACGGATAAAATGTTATGGACAGATGTGTGATTGCGCTTTACTTCATGGATTGGACACGGCACACTGACTGCTTTTCAGGCGTCGTCGCATTGCTGCGTGGTCCGGTAGGAAGAGCCGTATTTCATTCGCCTCAGTGTAGCAGGAAAGGAGTAAAAGAGCATGGCTTTTATTGCACCGTTGAGAGGGGTCCGCTTCGATACCGACAAGGCCGGGAGGCTGGATGACATCGTCACTCCGCCTTATGATGTGATCAGAGAACAATCGGCGGAGGCGTTTCTGGCGAAGAATCCCTACAGCATGGTTCGCCTCGATATCACCAAAGCTCCCGGTTCCGGTGCTGTCGACCGGGAAAGGTATGTGGCGGCGGCCAACCTCTTCAACACTTGGCGGAAGGAGGGCATCCTGATCCGGGATGAGGAGGACGCCCTGTACCTCTATGAAACCAGGTACACCCTGCATTCCGGCAAAAAAATGGTGCGTCGGGGGCTGCTGTGCCTGGTCGGCCTGGCCGAATTCTCGGAGGGGGTGGTCAAGCCTCACGAACATACCTTCGACACGGTCGTTGCCGATCGGCTGCAGCTGCTTCAGCACTGCAAGGCCCAGTTCAGCCAGATCTTCTCGCTCTACTCCGACCCCGACAATGCGGTGATCGCCCTGCTCGAGGGCGCCCGATCGGAGCCCGCCGGATCGGTTACCGATGCCGACGGCTGCGTCCACTCCATCCACCGGGTCACCGATCCCACGGTCATCCGCCAGGTCCAGCTGTTTTTCAGGGATCAATCGCTGTATATCGCCGACGGCCATCACCGTTATACCACCGCCCTCGGATATCGGCGCTACCTGCGCGAACAGCAGGGGGAACTGCCGGTCACCCACCCGGCCAACCATATCATGATGTATCTCTGTCCGATGGAGGATCCGGGGCTTTCGGTGCTGCCGACCCACCGGCTGCTGTACTGGCCCGGCGGGCTGGATGTGGCCGAATTGACCAGGCGGCTGCAGCCGGGATTCGAACTGGAAGAAATTCATGCCGGCAGCCGGGAGAGTCTGATCGAGGAGGCCCTGTCGCGGATGGATGAAATCGAGCAGCGGACCCAGGAAAAGACCTCGACGAGCTTCGGTGTCTATCATCCCGGGGAGGATCGCTGTTTCGTGATGACGATGAAAGCGGGAGTGAATGACCGGTTCGAGATCGCCGCGCCGTGTCTCAAGGATCTCGATGTCGTCGTTTTGTCGGAACTTATTGTTAAGAAGTATTTTGGACTTGACCACCAGCGATGCGAAAGTGAGGACCTCATCCACTTTTACAGTGATCCGGATGAGGCCCTCGACGCTGCCGTCAAGGACAGTGCCGAGCATGATGACATCACGCCGCTGCTGTTCCTGATGAATCCGACCCGGGTCGAACAGGTGAGGAAGGTGGCCGACGCCAACCACGTCATGCCCCATAAGTCCACCTATTTTTATCCGAAAATAATGACAGGACTGCTTTTTTACCAGCTTGTCGACAACGAGATGATCAAGCGTCTTGAGTGAGCAGAAACGCCGGGAGGCAACCGCCGCCGTCAGCCGTGACAGCCTCTTCGACGGCCGGCTGTCGTGTCTCCAGCACCGCCGGGGGTACCGGTTCTCGGTCGATGCCGTCCTCGTCGCCCATTTCCTCCCCCCGACGCGGGGAGCGGTCGTCCTCGATCTCGGCACCGGTTGCGGCATTATCAGCCTCATCATGATGTATCGCTGGGGCGGGCGGATCAAGGAGTTGACGGCCCTCGAAATCCAGCCGGGCCTGGCCGCACTTGCCCGGCTCAACTTTCAGGCCAACGCCTTCCAGGATACATGCCGCGTCGTCGAGGGTGATCTGCGGCAGATCGGAACCATCCTGGCGCCGGAATCCTTCTCCCGGGTGGTCTGCAACCCACCCTTTTACCGCCACGGGTCGGGAAGGCAAAGCCTCGACCAGGAGGCCCTCGCCGCCCGGCACCAGATCCTGTGCGGGCTCGACGAGATCGTCGCCGCCGCCGCCTTCGCCCTCAAGACCGGCGGCAGCCTGGCGATGATCTATCCGGCCGATGGCCTGGCCGAACTGACCATCGCCCTGGCCGCCGGCGAGCTCGAGATCAAACGGCTGCAATGCGTCTACAGTTATCCCGATCCGGCGGAGCCGGCGCGGATGGTTCTGGTGCAGGCGGTCAAAAGGGCCGGCAGGGGCGGGCGGATCCTGCCGCCGTGGTACATCTATGAGCGGCGACACGGCGGGTACAGCGACCAGATGCACCGACTGTACCTGGCCGGCGAGGCCGTCCGGGAGAGCCGGGAGCGGGTCCGGGCGGCGATCAAGAATTGCGGATACGAATTTCCCCAGAAAAAGATCACCGTCAACCTCGCCCCGGCCGATATCAAAAAAGAGGGCACCGGCTTCGATCTGCCGATCGCCATCGGTATTCTCGCCGCTGCCGGGCTGTTCAATCGTTGCGAGCTGTCGTCGTTCTGCGTGGTCGGGGAGTTGTCGCTGGATGGCCGGATCCGCCGGGTCAACGGGGTGCTGCCGATGGCCCTCGCCGCCGCCGCGGCCGGGATCAAGGCGATCATCATCCCCGAAGACAATGCCGCCGAGGCCGCGATCGCCGCCACCGCGATCAGGGTGTTTCCCGCCACCCATCTGCCCCAGGTCGTCGAATTCCTGCTGGGGATGACCGAGATCGCCCCCCTCGAGCCCTTCCGTCTCAATGACCTGCGCCAGGCCCGGCAATCCGAGGTCGATTTCTCCGATGTCCGAGGCCAGGCCCATGTCAAGCGGGCGCTGGAAATCGCCGCCTGCGGCGGCCATAACATTTTGATGAAGGGGCCGCCGGGATCGGGCAAGACCATGCTGGCGCGGCGTCTGGCCACGATCCTGCCGGAGATGAGTTTCGCCGAGATCATCGAGACGACCAAGATCTACAGCATTTCCGGCCAGCACCATGGCGTCCAGGTTCTCCGGCCGTTCCGCGCCCCGCACCACACCATCTCCGATGCCGGCCTGATCGGCGGCGGCAACACCCCGCGGCCGGGCGAGGTGTCGATGGCCCACAACGGCGTCCTCTTTCTCGATGAACTCCCTGAATTCAAAAAGCATGTGCTCGAGGTTCTGCGTCAGCCGCTCGAAGACGAGACCGTGACCATCGCCCGGGCCAACATGACCCTCACCTTCCCGGCCCGATTCGTGCTCGTGGTGGCAATGAATCCCTGCCCCTGCGGCTTTCTCGGGGACTCGCGCAACCGCTGCAATTGCAATCCGGCCCAGATCCAACGCTACGAGAGCAGAATTTCCGGGCCCCTCCTCGACCGGATCGACATGCATCTCGAGGTCCCGGTCGTCCCGATCGAGGAGATGCGCGGAACCCATACCGGCGAACCATCGGCTGTGATCAAGGAGCGGGTCGACCGGGCCAGGGAGATCCAGAAAACGCGCTTTACAGGCAACAACCGGATCTATTTCAACAGCCAGATGGGGCCGAAGGAGATCGAACGGCATTGCCTCCTCGATCCCCCCGGTCTGGCGCTGCTGGAAAAAGGGGTCAAGAAACTCGGCCTCTCGGCCCGGGCCTATCACCGCATTCTCAAGATAGCCAGGACGATAGCGGATATGGAAGGGGCGGAGCGGATCTTGAGCGCCAACATCGCCGAGGCGATCCAATATCGGCGTTTCGACAGAAAATCGTCAGGGGCCTGATCTTCGGCCTGTCCAGGATCGTGGAATCGAGACCGATCGCCAGGCTGCCGATCCCCCCTTAAGGCGGGGGGAATTTCTTGCCGCTCTCTGTCGTTCATGATAAACATCGATGTTTGCCACCTGCAATTCCGTCAGGTGTTTTTCCCGAGGATATTCGTATGAAGATGAAATATTTCGCCGGCCTCGCCGGCTGCCTGCTGCTTGTCGCTCTCTGGTATGTCTGGGGAGACGGGCTCCTGAGGAAACCGACCGACCCGGCGGCGCTCGTTCCCGACAACGCCCTGCTGTATCTCGAACAGCAGAAAATCGGCGGGCTGATCGATGGTATCAAGGCCTCGCAGTTCGGCAAGGCGGTGGCCGCGATGGATATCAAGAAGATTGCGGCCGGCCTGGAACTCGATGACGATCAGACCCTGAAGATCGAGCAGGGTGCCGAGACCGTCGCAGCGCTCGCTAACGATCCGGTCATCAGGGAGTTGTGCGGCAAATCCCTGTCTCTGGCCGTTCTTCCCGGCGAGAGCGAGGTCGTTGTCGACCACGAGAAGCACCTTCTCCCGGTGCAACTGCTGTTGATCGCCCGTCCCGAACATAAGGCCGAACTGCTGGAATTGATGTCCCAGGCCTTTACCGGGGAGGTCAAAGAGGACGTGATTCCCTATGGAAAATCGGAAATCGTCCAATTCACCGTTGATGGGACAACATTTTTCGCGGCGGTGACCGACGGTCTGTTCGTCTTCGCCCTGAACCGGAAGACCGTCGAGGCCACTCTCGATCTCCAGGGTAATTCACAGGGGGCGCTGGTGGCGCTGGCGGCGTTTGCCGAACTGAAACAGCAATTACCGGCTGTGGAATTTCTGGCCTTTTCCGCTCCGGAAAACCTCGCTGCCGCAATGGCGGCGACAGTGCAGGGGGAGCGATCAGACGACAAACTCGCCGGATTGCGCTACAGCATCTATGGGATCTGGAAAGAGGGTACGGGATTCAAGGACCGGACGGTAACCCTGATCGACCGGAAGCGGCTTGATCCGCTGCTCGCCAGGATCCTGGCGACCCCGCCTCAGGACAATGATACCCTCGCCTTCGTCTCTCCCGGGGTTCAGATCTACACCTGGTCGAACGCCCTGGCCCTCGATGCCATCTGGGAGAGTATCAAGAAGGAAGGAGGTGCGGATGGGCCTTCAACCGAGTCATTCGCTCGCAGATTCAGAGAGGTGACCGGAAGCGAGATCGAGCAGGTCCTCGCCCTGTTCGAACCGGGAGTGAGTCTGCTGGTCCAGAAAGGCAACGCCAATGGTCTCATCCCGATGCCGCAGATCACGCTCATGTTGAAGGTGAAGGACTGGGCGCCGGTGGAGAAGGTCATCGAACAGGGTGCGGCCGGTCTCGGTATCAGGATGGAGGAAGTGCAGTACAAAAACACGATGTACAGGTCGTACAACCCGGGCCTGCCGGGCAATATCGAGGCCGTGTACGGTTATCACGGCCAATATCTCGTGGTCGGCAACAAGAGGCAACTGCTGGAAAAAATCATTGATGCCGCCGAGGATGGCAAAGAATTCAAGCAGAGCGAGGAATATGCCGCTCTCGGTCTGGACCTGGAGCATGGCAATAATTCTGTCGGTTTGATCAGGGTGGCGGATATCGCCAATGGGGCCATCAAACTGATGGCATGGACCGGAGCGATACTGGCGCTCCAGGACCGGAATCAGGCGCTGCGGTCACAGGTGGTGTTCGATGAGGTGATCAAACCTCTGCTCCACGGTATGACCACGATCGCATCGGTCGCCACCAGATCCTCCTTCGCCGACGACAGGATCACGGTGGAATCGACGATTCAAATCAGACCGGACCAGCCTTTATCAGCAGGGCGGTGAAATCATGGAACAACTCGTCAGCGAACTGAAAAAACTGGTGGATTTCAAGGACACGACCGATATCGGCGATATCATCCTGATCGCCGCTCACGATCCGCAGTTCCTCGTTTTTGCCCTGGTGACGGATATCGAGAGGGACCCGGGCCGCAGGGACGAATGGTGGCACCTGCACTTTTCGGTGCTCTCGATCCCGATCCAGAAAATGACCTGGACCCTGCGGACGCCGCAGATGTGCGGCATGGAGATCTTCACCATGGACGGCAAGGAACGCTTCGTCAAGGCCGTCAACATGGGGGGATCGCAGCTCAAACCGGTCGAATCCGGATCGGTCCCGCGGCCCGGAGGTCTGAAGCGGATAAAATAGGGCTAGTTTTCGCCGGGCGGGATGAAATGAATGGCAAGAGATTCCAGCGAGGTCCGCATCTGCCGGTAGGTGATGTTCGGTGATTTGTCGAGCATGATCTTGGCCGCCCTGACCTGATCGGTGTCCCGGTACTTGTCGGAGAGGTAGATGATCTCCGATATCCCCGACTGGATGATCACCTTCGTGCATTCATTGCAGGGAAAAAGGCCGACATAGATCCGGCAGCGGCGCAGGTCGGTGGTGATCGCGTTCAGCACCGCATTCAACTCGGCGTGGCAGACATAAGGGTACTTGGTGTCGAGATAGGCCCCCTCACGCTCCCAGGGCAGCTCGTCATCCGAGCATCCCCAGGGAAAACCGTTGTAGCCGACCCCGACGATCTTGTTCTGGTCGTTGGCCACGCAGGCCCCGACCTGGGTGTTGGGGTCCTTGCTGCGCTGGGCCGAGAGCAGGGCCACGGCCATGAAATATTCATCCCAGGAAAGATAGTTCAGCCGTTTCATCAGTCTCGATTATTGTCGTTGTCCTGGAATTTCCTGCGCCGCTGTCTCCAGGTGTTGAGGCCGCAGATCTCGTCGATGAACTTCCTGATGCATTGAAAATACCGGACGCCGGCCATGGTGATCAGCGAATTGTGATCGGCGCCGGGGATGAGCAGAAACTGCTTGTTTCTCGCCCCGCTCTGCATCTGCAGTTTCTCCGCCTGATAGGGTGGAATCAGTTGATCCCGCGCCCCGTGCAGGATCAGTGTCGGCAGCTTGATACCGGCAATCTTGCCGCCATTGTTGAAACAATCCTGCTCCCTGATGTCGACGCCGTCAAGGCCGATACCCAGCGCTTCGGCGAGGGGGAGGGTGTCGGCGAAACCGCTTTCGAGGATCATGCCCTTGTAGTGTTGGCCATGGTGCAGGGCTATTTCGATGGCGCTGGCCGAGCCGAGCGAGCGCCCCATGACGATGAGCGGCCCGCCGAACTTGTTCTCCGCCAGCCAGCCGGTGACAAAGCTGCTGATGGCGAGGGCATCGCGGAACATCGCGGTCACGGTCGGGGAACCATCGCTCCAGCCGTAGCCCCGGTAGGTGGCGATGAACAGGTTGAGACCGACACGGCGGTAGTCGTCGGCTATCTCGTCATAATCACTTACCACCTCGCCGTTGCCGTGAAAATAGAGAATGGTCGGACTGTCCGGGGCAGCCGCATACAGCCGGCAACCGAGCCGGACCCCTTCGGTCACCGTGATGAACACATCCTCGGCGTTATCCGGCAGGGGTGATCTGTCTGCCGGAACCGGGAAAAAAATATGAGCGAGGTATTCGGGACGGTCGAGGATGCAGTGTTCTGTCATAATGATAGATGCCGTGCTGATTATTGTTGATGGGGATCAGAACAGGCAGTGTAATTGATGCGTGAGGAAAAAGCCAGCACCGGGAGACGAACCGTTCTGCATGTCCCAGCGCCGGGAAAGGATTCAGACGGGGCGCGGGGGGAAGTTGCGCCGGACCTGGCCGGCGAGCGGAGGACATGGCAGGAAAAAAAAAGGTTGCGGACAAACGCCCGCAACCTTCAAATAAATGGGGTGGACAATGGGACTCGAACCCACGGCCTCCTGGGCCACAACCAGGTGCTCTAACCAGCTGAGCTATGTCCACCACCTGTATCGCCTTGAAAAAACGCCCTCCTTATACCCACTCGGCTCCGGTTTTGCAAGCGCAAAGTTACTTCACGGTCTCACCGCAGTGCATGCACTTCACCGCCTGGGCCTTGATGATTTCGAAGCAGGACGGGCATTCCTTCCGGTAGTTGGCCTTGAGGATACTTCTTATCGCGAGATTGCACTCATTCTCGAAGGCGATGTCCCGGAACGCATGGTTGCGGATCGGATCGATGCATTCGAGATCGTTGAGCTGGACCATGAATTCCAGGGCCCGGGAGCGATTGACCCGATCCGCCGCCTCGTCGAGCAGCAGGGTCATGACCGGCTCCAGATTGTTATCTGCCACGCAGGTGTCAAGCGCCTTGACCGCATCTTTTTCCTTCTGGTAGCGGGTATTCTGACTTTGCAGTTCCTGCGGATTGATGACTGCGGCCTTGAACGCGTCGGCATTGCCGACCATCATGACATTGCTTTCCCTGCTGCCCGGCAGTTCCATATAGCGATAGGAGGCATGATGGCCGTACTGGTTTTCAATCTGCGCCCAGCCATTGAGGAACAGCGGGCACATATCGTTGAGGCAGATGAAAAGGATCTCCGACCCCCAGCCGAGTCCGTCGCCGACATGGACCGGTGGCGATTCGCAACAGGACATCCGCTCAGAACAGTGCGGACACGTATGTTCCTCTTGGATGAATTTCTCTACTTGTGGATGCATATATTCACAGCTCCTTACTGCACATAATTGCCTCTGGCGGACGGCCAGGGGATGACGTTTTTGCCGCGCTCACAATACACCTGATGGCAAAGAAGGTAAAGATGTACCGTCTCCCAAAGCCTCAACTGTCCCAATCTCCCTTGTTCGCCGAGAGGGAGAGCACCTCGTCGACCGCCTTGGCCTGCTTCATCCAACTCTGGAGAAAGGCCGACGGCATGAAATTGCGGTTTGCCTCCATTATCCGGCACAGTTCATTGATATTACCTGATTCAGCGAGGTCGATCAGGTGGAGAAGATTCTCGGCGAAGCTGCGGACGATCTTGCGACCGTCGCCGGAGGTCGCCATGATCTCGGCATAGGTCCTGGGGTTCTGGATATGGACCCTGGCCATCGCCAGGATGCCGTAGAGGGAGGTCAGGGTGGTATGGCTGCTGATGTCGAGGCAGTCGATCTGGTGGCGGGCAAGCGTCATCGCCAGCGCCACCGAGATGGTGGTCGGCAGTTTCTGGCCCATCCCCGTCAGCAGGTCGTGCCTGGACGGGCTGTCGTGGAAGATATCGGCCCCGTGCTTATAGAGAAAGGCCTCGAATTCGCTGCAGAAGGCCCCGCTTCTGGCGGTCCGTACCACGGAGGCGTTCTTGTCCTTCATCGTCAGGGCCTGGGGGCCCCAGAGATTGTGGACCAGCATCAGTTCGACGCCCGGACTGGTGGCGGCAAAGGCGGTGTTGATGGTGTTCTCCGATTCTCCGGCAAGCAGGATCAGGGCCTGGCCGTCACGCAGATGCCGGCCGTACTGCCTGATCGTATCGACGGTGACCGAGATCGGGACGCAGATCACCACCACATCGACCATCTCGATCATCGCTTCGGGGCGAAGGGCGGAGGTCCTCCCGGTCAGGTAGGTCGTGTAACCCTCGTTTTCGAGCCGACTGGCGAACCACCGGCTCATCGCGCCGGAACCGATGAAGCCGAAGGCCTTGATCTGCTTGACCCGCATGTCGACCCGGGGGAAGGAGCCGAGCAGCTTGATCGCATTGCTTTCCTGGATGACGCTCTTTTCCAGCCGGGTCAGGGCCTCGCGCAGCACGGTGTCATCGATGTGTCCCTCGGCCTCGATATAGATCCGCAGTTTCTGGGTCTTGATATCGTTTTCGGTCTGCAGATCAAGGATGTTGATCCCCCGTCGGGTGAATTCGCCGAGGATGTCGGCGAGCATGCCGACCCGGTCACGCAGCGGTCGGGTGATGATCGCCGTCGCATCGTAACCGGAGGACTTGGCCAGATCCTTGCCCAGCACGGCGAAGCGGGTGCGGTTGTGGGGCACGACCTCCCTGGCGATCAGCGGGATGCCGTGCTTCTTCAGCAGCGTTTCGGATTCGATGACCGCATGGGTGGTCCGGTCGCTGGTCCGGATATCGGTCAGAGCGGCCTCGATATCCTGCACCGCCATCATGGTGGCCAGGGGAAAATGCCGGTCGAGGTATTCGTCGCACTGCCGCAGCACCGAACTCCTGCCGACGATGATCTTTATCGTCGACGGATCGAGGCCGCCGCCGGCGACCGCCCCCAGCGACAGATGGATCGGCAGGACGACGTTGTCGATCCAGTACCCCTGTTCCAGTTGGGAAACGAGTCTGAATGTCTCCTTGATCTCTCCCTCGCGGGTGTTGTAGACCGGGACCAGGGCCTGGTCGGCGGCGCCGCCGAGGAAGGCGTCGAGGATATCGGCGATCCGGTTGAACAGAAGGAGGCGGGCATCGGGGGCATACTGGCGTGCGGCCTGGCAGCTGTCGGAGCCGGCCGGTCCCTGGGTGGCGATACTGATCATTGATTTCTGCGGCTGTTCTGGGAAAAACCCGGTACTATCTCGCTGTCGACTGGATGTCTGTGATCGATCCCGCCGGCGGCAGGGCAGCAATCGCATATGCCGGCGCCAACAGGACGACAAGAGATTAAATTATACACTTTTTTGTGTGAAAGCAAGAAATTAAAACGGAGATCATGACTGCATCCCATGATCCTGCCGCAGGGACGGGCGATATCGTTGAATATCTCGCCGCCCTGGAAGGCTCGAGGAAATTCGGCCCGCAGGTGGTATGTCACCGGGTCTTTCCCGCCACGAGGCAAAATCCGGCAGCCGCCGATCCCGCCCTGTGCCCGGCGGTGCTCGACCTCCTGCGTACCAGGGGTATAGATCGTCTCTACGCCCACCAGGCCGAGGCGATCGGCCACCTCCTGGCCGGCAGCCATGTCGTGGTCGCCACGCCCACCGCCTCCGGCAAGAGCATGATCTTCAACCTTCCGGTCCTCGACGGCATCTGCACCGGTACCGGCGGCCACGCCCTCTATCTCTATCCGCTCAAGGCCCTGGCCCAGGACCAGTTGCGGGTGGTCGGCGAGTTGGCAAAACAGCTGCGAGGCGGACCGACCGAAGGTCCCGTAGACGTTGCCGCCATCTACGATGGCGACAGTACCAGCCATCAGCGGCGACGGATCAGGGACCACCTGCCGCCGATCCTGATGACCAATCCCGATATGCTGCACCTGTCGATCCTGCCGTACCACGGCAACTGGTCGGCCCTGTTCAAAGGACTGAGGTATGTCGTGATCGACGAGATCCATACCTACCGCGGGGTGTTCGGGTCGCACATGGCCTGGGTTATCCGGCGGTTGAAGCGGATCGCCGAACATTACGGCGCTCATCCCCAGTTCGTTCTGCTCTCCGCCACCATCGGCAATGCCGGTGCATTCGCCCGGCAACTGATCGACGCCGAGGTCGAGGTCGTCTCCGTCTCCGGGGCGCCCCAGGCCGAAAAACACTTTCTCTTCCTCAATCCCTGGGACAGCGCGGCGACGGTCGCCAGTCAGCTCCTGGAGGCGGCGATCAAACGGGGGCTGCGGACCATCGTCTACACCAAATCGCGGCGGATGACCGAACTGATTCATCTCTGGACCGCGCCCCGTCTCGGGCCGCTGCAGGGCAAGCTCAGCTCCTACCGGGCCGGGTTCCTGCCGGAAGAGCGGCGGGAGATCGAGCAGCGGCTCAACCGCGGCAGCCTGCTCGGGGTGGTCTCGACCTCGGCCCTCGAACTGGGCATCGATATCGGCGATCTCGATCTCTGCATCCTCGTCGGCTACCCCGGCTCGATCATGGCCTCGTGGCAGCGCGGCGGCCGGGTCGGCCGGCAGCAGCGGACCTCGGCGATCATCATGATCGCCCAGGAAGATGCCCTCGATCAGCACTTCATGCGCCAGCCCGAGGATTTTTTCAGCCGGGCGCCGGAGTCGGCGGTGGTCAATCCGCTCAACGAATCGATCCTCCACCGCCATCTCCATTGCGCCGCCGCAGAACTGCCGCTGGCCGCGGCGGAACCGCTGCTGCAGATCCCGGACGTCAGCGCAGCGGTCGATGCCCTGGCCGGCTCCGCGACCCTGCTGCAGGACGCCGACGGGAGATACTGGCATGCCAGCCGCAAGTATCCGCAACGGCATGTCAATCTGCGGGGCGGCGGGCTGCAGCTGGCCCTGATCGACTGCGACAGCGGCGAGATCTTCGGCGAGGTCGACAGCGGCAGGGCGCTCAAGGAGTGCCACCCCGGGGCGGTCTATATCCACCGGGCCAACTCCTGGCTGGTCGAGGGTCTCGACCTGGTGGGCCGGGAGGTGAAGTGCCGGCGTCAGACCCCGCCCTACTATACCCGTCCCATCTCCGGCAAGGAGACCGAGATTCTCCAGGTCCTGGAACAGAAGACCACCTTCGGTTGCCGGGTGTCGTTCGGCCGGCTCAAGGTCACCGAAAAGGTTACCGGTTACCAGCGGCTGAATAACGCCACCCGGCGGGTCATCGCCACCATGCCCCTGGATCTGCCGGAGCAGATCATCGAGACCGAAGGGTTGTGGCTGGAGATAACCGAAGATATCCAGCATCGGCTGGAGGCGGCACAGCTGCACTTCATGGGTGCCATCCACGCCCTCGAACACGCGATGATCTCGCTCTTCCCCCTGCTGGTCCTGTGCGACCGCAACGATATCGGCGGGATCTCCTGTCCCCGCCATCCCCAGACCCCGTGGGCGGCGGTCTTCATCTATGACGGCCATGACGGCGGGATCGGCCTGGCGGCGGAGGCCTTTCGCAACATCGATGAACTGCTGCTCCAGACCGAGCGGACGATCAGGCTCTGCCCCTGCGATAACGGCTGTCCGTCCTGCGTTCATTCCCCGAAATGCGGCTCCGGCAACCGCCCGATCGACAAACAGGCCTGTCTCGCCCTCCTCGAGGTGATCCTCGCCGGCAACCATCGCCAGGCAGCTGCCGAGAGCACGATCCAATCCGGAGAAACAGCAGGGGAGAGGGCCTCGCTCATGGGGCGCCGGGCCGAGAGCGGCCGGCAGACCGGAGAGCGGCTGGGGATCGGGGCGCTGCCGCGCCATTACGGGGTGTTCGATCTGGAGACGATCCGGTCGGCGGCGGAGGTGGGCGGGTGGAACAGGTGCGAACGGATGGGGATCTCGGTGGCGGTGGTCTGGGATTCACTGCTCGGCGAGTGCGTCACCTATCTCGAACAGGAGATTGACGGCCTGATCGAGCATCTGTCGGCTCTCGATCTGGTGGTCGGCTTCAACTCGCGCCGGTTCGACTACTGCGTCCTGGGCGGCTACAGCAGGCAGGATTTCAGCCGCCTGCCGACCCTCGACCTGCTGGAGGAGGTGACCAACCACCTGGGCTATCGCCTCAGTCTCGACCGGCTGGCCGAACATACCCTGGGGGAAAAGAAGAGCGCCGACGGCCTGCAGGCGCTCAAGTGGTACCAGGAAGGCAGGATCGATCTGATCGCCCGGTACTGCCGGAAAGATGTCGAGATTACCCGGGATCTGCTGCATTTCGCCCTGGAGAAGGGCTATCTGCTCTTCCAGAACAAGGCGGCGAAGACCGTCAGACTGCCGCTTGCTCTGGAAAAGATTATCGGTGCGGTGTGCGCCAAGGACGATCAGGGCCAGATCAGGGGCTGAAAGATCCAGCCGACCGTGCCGCCGCTGTGTTTGACCTTGACCCATTTGTCCTGCGCCGACAGTTTGATCAGCACCACCCCCCGTTCGACATCGGCGACCACCGGGGCCGTGGCGTTCGGTTCGGTCCGCATGTTGGCGCTTTTCTTGGCGTTGACGATGACCGTATCGCCTTTTTTCACCAGTGACGAATGGATATAGCCGGAATCGTTCTCATAATCGGTCACCTTCAGCCAATCGCCCTCCTTGCCCTGCACCAGCAGCGGATAGCCCTGGAACAACTCCATCAACACCGGGGCATCGGTATTCGGTGCCGTCCTGACGTTGACCCCATCTTTGACAACGCTGACGTATTCGGCGGCCATGGCCGGTCCTGCAAGCATGGTGCAGAGAGAGCCGGCAACAAGAACTCGTTGTGTGATGTTCTTCAGGTTCTGTAAAAAAGTCATAGCAATGTTCTGTGGTTGAATTGATAAACGGGAGCAGCGTCCCCTTTGACCACGACGGTTTCGACTATCATCTATAGCACTATTACCGGTTGAAGTCAAAGGCTTCACGCCCAAAAAAGCATCGACTGCATATGCCTATTGCTCGATACAACAGGGAATTTTAACTGAACGCGAGGCCCCTGCGACTGCTGTTGACGACAACGCGGGCGCCGATCGGCAGGGTCAGGTTTTCGGGTCGGTGCCCTGACGGCAGGCCGGCCCAGACCGGGATCCCCGAGGATGCGGTCAGGTCGAGGACCCTTTGCCACAGCCATTCCTGATCCACCGGGCCGGTTTCGGAATGCCGGGTGTCGCCAGGGGAGAAATCGCCGAGGAGGATCGCCGCCGCCTCATCAAACTTGCCGGCGATGGCGAGCTGGGTCAGCATCCGGTCAAGACGGTACAGGGGCTCATTGACATCCTCGAGGACGACGACCAGGCCCTGCCAGGAAAAATCGAACCGGGTGCCGAGGAGGGTGGTCAGGCTGGTGAGATTGCCGCCGGCCAGGATACCTTCGACGTTGGCCCCTCCCCTAAGAATCTCGAGGGATGGGAAGGTGAAGGTGTTGCGCCAGGCACCGGTCAGGCAGTGATACAGGCGCTCGATGGCGTTCGGCGGCGAGGCGGCGAGGGTGGTCAGGACCGGGCCATGCAGACCGATCAGCCCGAGCGAGGCCAGCAGGTGGTTGTGGATCAACGTGATATCGGAAAAGCCGACGAGCAACTTCGGATGGGCCCGCACCAGATCGAGGTCGATACCGCCCAGCATCCGCAGGCTGCCGTAGCCGCCGCGCACGGCGAAGATCGCCGCGGAGCGATCGTCGGCAAAGGCCCGGTTCAGTTCTTCCGCCCGGGCGGCATCGCTGTCGGCAAGAAAGCCGCTGCCGGGCCACAGCCGCTCGGGATAACGGACGATGAACCCCATCTGGTCGAGGACGGCCAGGCCCGAGCGGAACGGCTCGATTGATTGCGGCCGGCCGGCGGGGGCGACGACCTGAATCACATCGCCCCTTTTCAGGGCGGGGGGGATGATCCGGGCCTTCATCGGTCTCTTTTCTTGTCGTAAATGATGCGCAGCCCTTCGAGGGTGAGATTGGGATCGATATGGCCGATCAGCGTGGCGTAGGGTGAGATGAGCCGGGCCATGCCGCCGGTGGCGATCACCTCGACATGTTTTCCTTCCCCGACCATCTCCCGGCTGATCCCTTTGGCCAGGCCGTCGATCATCGCCCCGTAGCCGAAAAGAATGCCGTTGCGCATCGCCTCGACGGTCGTGGTGCCGATGATGTTCTCCGATCTCGCCGACACGTCGATGTGCGGCAGCTTGGCGGTCCTGGTGGCCAGGGCCTCGAGCGAGATGCCGATCCCCGGGAAGATGATGCCGCCGATGTATTCGCAGCGGGCGGTAACGCAATCGAAGGTGATCGCCGTGCCGAAGTCGATGACGACCAGGTCGCTCCGGAATTGCTCCCAGGCGGCGATGCCGTTGACAAGCCGGTCGGCGCCGACCTCGCCGGGGTTGTCGGTGCGGATGGTGATCAGGTCGCCGACCGTTGCCGCCGAAACGGTCAGCGGCGATTGATGAAGGTTCGGCGCCAGATGTTCTCGGCAGCAGCTGACCCAGGCGGCCTCCAGATTGGGGACGACGCTGGCGATGACGATGCCGGTGATGCGGCGCGCATCGATGCCGGCCATGGCAAAGAGCGCATTGCTGTTGATCGCCAGCTCGTCGGCGGTCTTATCCCGGTCCGATTTGAGCCGCCATTGACCGACGAGCCGGTCGCCGTCGTACAGACCCGTCACCGTATGGGAGTTGCCGATATCGATAACAAAGAGCATGGGATTCCTGTGCTGGTTGATTGATGGTGGTTGATGCGGTCATTCCGTTTCGCCACAATAGACCAAGGCGGGGAAAAATGAAAGATTCGGCGATCGGTGCAGCGAAAAAGTCTCCGCCGCCCCTCTCCTGCGGCACAGGGGATGCAGGAACACCGCACCGTATTTGATTGTCAACGCCCCAGGGATATTATAATATGTCGGCATGTCACGGTTTTCATGACAAATGCGGGACGCGGCCATCCTGCCGCCGCCTGAAACTCCGCACGTGACAGGCGGCGGTGTCGCTCATGGGGACAGCGCGCCCCCGCAGGCATCCCGAGGCAGGGTATCCCCGGGCGATCCCCGGTCGGTACTCACCCCGGGTGAGCGATGGCCGCATCGCCTCCTTGCGGCAATTCAATATAGTGGAGTCAGGATGACGGTACCAAGGCTGGTCGCCAAAATTGAGTCCGAGGAACCGACCCTGCGGCTGGCGGTGTTGATCGATGCCGACAACGCTCAGGCCGCGGTCATTGAAAACCTCCTTGCCGAGATCGCCCGCTATGGCGAGGCGACCGTCAAGCGAATCTACGGCGACTTCACCGCGCCGACGAGCGCTTCCTGGAAAAAGGTGCTGCAGCGTTACGCGATCAAGCCGGTGCAGCAGTTTGCCTACACCACCGGCAAAAACGCCACCGACAGCACGCTGATCATCGATGCGATGGATCTGCTCTATACCCGCAAATTTGACGGGTTCTGCCTGATCACCAGCGACAGCGACTTTACCGGCCTGGCGATGCGCCTGCGCGAAGAGGGGCTGACGGTGCTTGGCTTCGGGGAGAAGAAAACCCCGGAGGCATTCCGCAACGCCTGCCATAAGTTCGTCTTTACCGAGGTGCTGCGCCGCGAGGCGGCGGTCCATGCCGAGAAACAGCACCCGGTCGAGCACGGCAGAAAGTCGGGGGCACCCGTCAAGGCGGCCACTCCCGCCGAGTCCACGAGTGATGGCGCCGGTCCGCCGAGTGAGTTCCCCAAGGATTTTGTCCTGGCGGCGCTGGAGCAGTCGACCGACGATGCCGGCTGGGCCCAGCTCGGCACCTTCGGCAGCTATCTCACCAAGCTCCAGCCCGACTTCGATTCCAGGCTCTACGGCTACAAAAAGCTCTCCGACCTGGTCAAGGCCAGAAGCGATCTGTTCGAGACGGAAGAGCGGAAAATATCTGGAACCACCCAGAAGGTTCTGTACCTCCGGGCCAAATAATACCGCATACAGGCGGTAACGATGCTGCCGAGATACAGTTATTAACATTATATTAATTGCTTATGACTGAAATGGGTACCCCGATCCTGATCACCACGACCTTCGAAAACGAACAGGACGCCGAGAGGCTCGCCAGAATCCTGCTGGAGCAGCGGCTGGCAGCCTGCGCCCGGGTTTCGGTTGCGGGAAAGAGCATGTACTGGTGGCAGGGCCGGATCAGCGAGGCGCAGGAGTACGAGCTTACGCTGAAAAGCACCCGGGAACTGTATCCGGAGATCGAGGCCCTGATACAGGCTGAACACCCTTACCAGACGCCGGAAATAGTCGCCACCGCCTTTGTTGCCGGCAGTGCCGCCTATTTCGCCTGGCTGGAGGAGGAGCTGCGGCAATGACCGACAAGCATCAGGGCCCGCGCCCGGCCGGCTACCGCAAACGCAAGCTCGGCGAGTACCAGTGCCATTGCTGTAAGAAAAAAAAACCGTTCTGCTGGAGTTGCCCCTGCGGTTTTCAGATCTGCGACGCATGTTTCCGGGAGAACAAGTGGGGGATCAGCAACGGCCCCACCTGGATCTGTCCCGACTGCGAGCGTATCCGGATGACCTGATCCGGACTGACCTCCACACGCCCCCACGCCAGTCCCTGCCGTTGACATACGATCCCGCCCCTGCTTGGGACATTGATGGCGGTAGATGCCGCAGAAGAAGCAGCTGAAAGCCCGGTGCCGGGCGCGCCGGATGGACCGGATCGATCGCGGTTGCCAAACCGATTGAAATGAAATAGTATGGCTTCCACATCTCAACCAAGCCCTGCGCTAACAGCCGAACATGAACGTATCTACGCATAATTACGACGAAAGCAAGATCAAGACTCTGAGCTCTCTGGAGCATATCCGCAAGCGTCCGGGGATGTATATCGGTCGCCTCGGCGACGGTTCGAATCAGGACGACGGGGTCTATATCCTGCTGAAAGAGATCGTTGATAACGCCATTGATGAATTCATCATGGGGTTCGGCAAACGGGTCAACATCTCCATCGCCGACAACGGCCTGGTCAGGGTGCGCGATTTCGGCCGAGGCATCCCGCTCGGCAAGATCATCGACTGCGTGTCGATCATCAATACCGGGGCCAAGTACAATACCGATGTCTTCCAGTTTTCCGTCGGCCTCAACGGGGTGGGGACCAAGGCGGTCAATGCCCTGTCCGAACATTTCCAGGTAACGGCCTTCCGGGAAGGCCAGTTTGCCTCGGCCCGATTCTGCCGCGGGATTGTTGTCGAGCAATCGGAAGGGGAGACCGCTGAGAAAAACGGCACCCTGATCGAGTTTCAGCCGGACAGCGAGATCTTCCCCGAATTCGTCTTCGATCCTGCCTTCATCGACAAGAGGATGTGGCGGTACGCCTATCTCAACGCCGGATTGAAGATATATGTCGGCAGGAATCTCTACCATTCCGCCAACGGCCTGCTCGATCTGCTGGCCAAAGAACTGGCGGAGGAGAACCTCTACACCCCGCTCTACTACAAGGACGACACCCTCGAATTTGCCTTCTCCCATACCGATTCCTACAGCGATAATTATTACACCTTCGTCAACGGCACCTATACCAGCGAAGGAGGAACCCATCTCTCCGCCTTTCGGGAAGGGGTGTTGAAGGGGATCAACGAGTACGCCAAGAAGGTGTTCGTCAATACCGACGTCCGCGACGGTCTCGTCGGCACCCTGGCGATCAAGGTCAAGGAACCGGTATTCGAATCGCAGACGAAGAACAAACTGGGCAACACCGAGGTGCGCTCGTGGATCGTCGCCAAGGTCAAGGATGCCGTCTGCAGTTCGCTGTACAAGGATACCGAGGCGGCGGAAATCCTGATCGACAAGATCCATCGCAACGAAAAGGTCCGCAAGGAACTGCACAGCGTCAGGCTGGAGGCCAGGGCCAAGGCCAAGAAGGTGGCGCTGAAAATCCCGCAGCTCAAGGACTGCAAGCACCATCCCTCCAAGGGCAAGCCGTCGCCGGAAGGGCGACGGAACATGATGTTCATCACCGAGGGCCAGTCGGCCTCCGGCTCGATCGTGTCGGCCCGCGACCCGATGATCCAGGCCGTCTTTTCCCTCAGGGGCAAGCCGATGAACGTCGTCGGCCAGAAGATGGCGATTCTCTATAAAAACGAAGAGCTGTATTCACTGATGCGGGCCCTCGACATCGAGGAATCGATCTCCAATCTCCGCTACGACCAGGTCATCCTGGCCACCGATGCCGATGTCGACGGCCTCCATATCCGCAACCTGCTGCTGACCTTCTTTCTCCATTACTTCGAGCCGCTGGTCAAACTGGGGTACGTCTATATCCTCGAGACCCCGATCTTCAGGGTCCGCAATCAGCAGCAGACGATCTACTGCTATTCGGAGAAGGAAAAAATCGAGGCCACCCGACAGCTGAAAGGGCAGGGGAGCAGGCAATTGACGGTCGAGACCACCAGGTTCAAGGGGCTGGGCGAGATTTCGCCGAAGGAGTTCAAGCAGTTCATCGGTCCGGATATTCGCCTGAAAAACGTCACCCTCGACTCCATCAGCGAGGTCAACAAGGTGCTCTCCTTTTATATGGGCAAGAATACGCCGGACAGAAAACAATATATCATGGACAACCTGCTCTGATCAGGCCTGTCATGACCTGCCTTGTCCCACCAAGGCCTCTCGTTCAACCAGTGTGTACACTTAAGCCATGGAATTCAGTCCGGGAAAACTGCAGAAGCTCTTCGAATTCAATTTTCTTGAATACACCTCGTATGTGATCAGGGAAAGGGCGATCCCCTCGATCGAGGACGGGCTGAAGCCGGTGCAGCGCCGCCTCCTCCAGACCCTGATCAATATGGAGGACGGCCGCTACCACAAGGTCGCCAACGTCGTCGGCGAGACGATGAAGCTGCACCCGCACGGCGACGCCTCGATCTTCGCCGCCCTGGTCAACCTTGCCAACAAGGGCTATCTCATCGACCGCCAGGGGAATTTCGGCAACATCTACACCGGCGACCAGGCCTCGGCGGCCCGGTATATCGAATGCCGGTTGTCGCCGCTCGCCAAAGAGGTCCTGTTCAACAAAGATCTCACCGAATTTATCGATTCCTACGACGGGAGAACGGTCGAACCGGTGACCCTGCCGGCCAAAATACCGCTCCTGCTGCTTCAGGGATCCGATGGCATCGCCGTCGGTATGGCGACCAAGATCCTGCCGCACAATTTCTGTGAATTGCTCGAGGCCCAGAAAAAGATCCTCCGCAACGAGGATTTCGTTGTCTATCCCGACTTCCAGCAGAAGGGATTCATCGATGTCACCGACTACGAGGACGGCAATGGCCGGGTCCGCTGCCGGGCGAAAATCGAAGAAGTCAACGACAAGACCATCGTCATCCGGGACATCCCGTACTCGACGACCACCCAGTCGTTGACCGACTCGATCGAACGGGCGGCCAAGGCCGGCAAGATCAAGATTGTCTCGATCAACGACTATACCGCCGAAAACGTGGAGATTGAGATCAAGCTGGCGCGCGGTGTCTATGCCAAGGACACCATCAAGGCGCTGTACGCCTTCACCGACTGTGAGATCCCGATTTCACCCAATCTGACGCTGATCCGCGGCAATAACCCGGAAACCTCGACCGTCAGCGATGTCCTCAGGTACAACACGGCAAAGCTCCAGGTCGACCTGACCCGGGAATTGGAGATCGACCTGGGGCGGCTGCAGGAGAAACTGCATGCCCGGCTGCTCGAGCAGATCTTCATCGAGGAACGTCTCTACAAGGATATCGAAGAAGAGACGAGCTATGCGGCGGTAATAAAATCTGTGGAAAAATCTCTGGTGCCGTTCGCCGGCGAACTGGTGCGGGCGGTAACCAGGGAAGATATCGAGAAACTGCTGGAGATCCGGATCAAGCGGATCTCGCGTTACGACATCAATCGGCAGCACAAAGAGATCCGGGACATTCGCAAGGAAATCGCATCGATCGAGAAAAGCCTCAAGGATACGGTGGGGTATACGATCTCCTATCTCGACCGGCTGCTTGAGAAATATGGCCCCCTCTACCCCCGCAATACCGAAATCCGCGCCTTCTCCGAGGTGAGTGTACGCAAGGTGGCGCCCGCCAATCTGCTGGTCAGCTACAACCGTGAATCCGGCTTCATGGGCCACCAGATCAAGAACGAAGATGAAGCCCAGGAGCAGGCCATCGCCTGTTCCGAATACGATCGACTGCTCCTCTTATTCAGCAACGGCGTGTACAAGGTCATTCCGGTGACGGACAAACTCTTTGTCGGCCCGGAACTCGAATGGTTCGGCAAGGTCGAGAAGGATCTCGTCTTTAATGTATTGTATAGGGATGGACAGGAAAACATTGTTTATGCGAAACGATTCAAAACTCCAAGTTTTATTTTAGAGAAAGAATACCGGATATTTCCCGAGCACAAACGATCAAAAATCCTGCTGCTGACTTTTGGCGAGGGCAGGAGTGCCCACGTCAGCCTGATGCCGTCTTCACGGGCGAAGAGCAACGTCCTCAATGTCCTTTTTGATGATTATCTCGTCAAAAACCCCCTCGCCAAGGGAAAGAGGATATCAAACCGAATTGTCAGGAAGGTTGTCGAAGGGGCGCCTGATCTGCGGCTCAATGCAGAGAAAAGGCAGATGCCCACACTGCCCGGATTCGTCATCGAGCCACCCGAGGACGGTGACCAGACGGACGATGGGTCGATGGCCGACGGCGATGGGGAGGATCTCATCTGATTCGCTGTGATCGATCCATTGCCCGACAGAGAGGCGGCAACGAATCGTCATTCGATTCAGAATATTTATCCAATAGATCAATATATTATGATCATCACTTAATGTTTTGGATGAAATCTTCCCTTAAGGGAATGCTGCCCCGCATGGTAAATCTCGACCTCTAACAGATCACCGGGGCCGAGATCCGTGTGCTGGTCGACATGGACAATGTGGTTGGTCCCGGTCCTGCCCTGGAAGCCACTGTCACCGGTGCTTTCGATCATTATTTCCTGGCGTGATCCCACGTAGGCGCCGTTACGCTCCAGACTGATTTCATCCTGTCTTCTCTGGAAGATGGCGAGACGTTCAGATTTCACCTGTTCACTGATTTTTCCATCGAAATTGCATGATCGGACACCGGGACGATCCGAATACTTGAAGGAAAATGATCCGTGAAAGCGGACACGCTCCAGCAAGTCCATGGTCAAGGCAAAATCCTCATCGGTTTCTCCCGGAAATCCAACAATAATATCTGTGGTCAAGGCGAGATCGGGGCGGCAGGCAAACAGGGCTTCGACCCTTTCGAGATAATCGGCGACCGTATAATGCCTGTTCATCCTCTTCAACACCGCGTCTGAACCGGACTGGACGGGAAGATGAAACTGCGGGCAAAGTATGGCGATATCGCGGAAACATCCAATCAGTTCATTGGACAGATCCTTAGGATGCGAGGTGGTGAAGCGCAGCCGATGCAACCCCCTGATTTCAGCAACTTGATGAAGAAGTTCAGGAAAAGAGCAGGGGCGGGCGGTTCCGTTCGGCTTCCGGCCATAGGAATTGACGTTCTGGCCAAGCAGGGTGATCTCTTTCACCCCCTGATCGACGAACTTTCTGACTTCCGCAACAATATCCTGCGCACTGCGGGAAATCTCCCGCCCCCTGGTGTACGGCACCACACAGTATGAGCAGTAATTATCACATCCCTGCATGATCGTGACAAAACGCCTGAAGGGGTGCAGATCACCTGTCGAGCCGATAGCCTCCCGGTCAGTGGGAAGAAAAGCCGGAATCTGGAAGGCCTTGCTCATGCCGGTGGCAATCACCGGCCGGCCGGTCTCGGTAGTACGGGCAATATATGTCCCCAGATCATAGATATTCTGAGTCCCCAGGACCAGATCGACATGGGGCATGCGTTGTATGAGATGATCGCCCTCCTGCTGGGCGACACAGCCGGCGACACAGATCTTCATCCCTGGCCTCTGGGTTTTGATCTTCCTTAAGGCGCCGAGCAGGCTCATCACTTTCTGTTCCGCTTTGGCTCGAATCGTGCACGTATTGAGGATGACCAGGTCGGCGGATTCCATGTCATTGCACTCAACATAACCATGGCTTGAGAGAATCTGGCCCATGATCTCCGAATCACGCTCGTTCATTTGACAGCCGAATGTCTTTATAAATACATTTTTTAACATTATATTAAACAGATATTGACCATAATTAATGTTTTTTCAAGATTTTCGAGAGGCTTCCAAGTAATTCCAAGATCTCTCTTTTGCAACCTGGCGCGAATCGAATAACAATCACTCCGTGCTTCTCGGGCCAACTCGAGAGAACCCCCATATTGTCGTAGCCCTCGAGAATGCTTTTCAACAAATGAAACTTCTCTTCAGAAATCCGCAGAAAGAACCGTTCCATTTTCTTCAGGTTTTGCATTATCGCTATACGGTAATTATTGAATCCTGTGTTCCGAATTGCCCCTCGTATCGGTCCAGAAGAGGGTAAACCGTTTCCTTGAGATATTCCTCGGTCTGTTCGGGAGCCCGCCCGACAAAGCCGCTCTGATCGCCGATGATCTCTTCGAGTTCGTCAAAAGAAAATGGCACCCGATCGTCGTCGGCCAACCGCCGCATCAAGTCGTTGTCCTCGCCTTGCTCTTTGACGGCTCTTCCGGCAGCAACGGCATGTTCCTTGACGATCTCATGGATATCCTGTCGGCTCATGCCTCGGTTTACTGCCTCCATCAAGATTTTCTCAGTGGCCATAAACGGAAGTTCGGCCAGGATATGACGACTGGCTTGTTTCGGAAATACAACCATATCCGAGGTTATATTCATATACAGCTTGAGTATTGCGTCAGTCAGCAGAAAACACTGGGGTATATCCATTCTGCGGATCGCCGAATCGTCGAGGGTCCGTTCAAACCACTGATTGCTGAAGGTTGCCGCGAAATTCGGGACCAACCCCATCAGCTTTCGGGCCAGGCCGGTCATCCGTTCCGCACGCATCGGGTTTCTCTTGTAGGCCATGGCCGAGGAACCTGTCTGATTCTTTTCAAACGGCTCCTCCAGGACCTTGAGATTGGAGAGGAGGCGGAGGTCGACGGCGAATTTATGGGCCGACGCCCCGATCCCGGCCAGCGTCTCCGCCATCTTCATGTCCAATTTGCGGGTATAGGTCTGACTGGTCACAGCAAATGTTTCGCTGAATCCAAGCTTTTCGGCAACTCTCTGATCCATGAGTCGAACTTTCTCGTGATCTCCCTTGAACAGATCAAGGAAGGTTGCCTGGGTGCCGACGGTACCTTTTGCCCCCCGGGCCTTCAATT
>JROS01000017.1:50264-100350 GCA_000769715.1 Desulfobulbus sp. Tol-SR | reverse complement strand
ACCTGGAGCAGGGCGCTCTTGATGAGCGCAAACGCCTCCCGCTGGATGATCAGGTCGGTATTGCAGACAACAAATTGAGACGTGGCGCCAAGGTGGATAATGCCGCTGGCCTTGGGGCATTTGAGTCCGAACTCGTACACATGCGCCATGACGTCGTGGCGTATCTCTCGTTCCTTGGCCGCGGCGATCTCGTAATCGATGTTTTCGCAATTGGCCCGCATTTCGTCGAGCATTTCGGCAGTGATGATATCCGTCAGACCGAATTCATATTGGGATTCCGCCAAGGCGAGCCAGCATTTACGCCAGGTAGTGAACTTCTTTTTCTCAGAGAAGAGCTGCTGCATCGCCTTGCTGGTATATCTGCTGACCAGGGGCTCCTGATAGACATCTCTGTTCATATACAACTCCTCCGGATATGGCCAAATAGATTATGTTTGATGGCTATCTCGCTGATATATCGTTCTTCATGTGATATGCAATGGCATTGCAAAATAGGTATCTTTGAAGAGTATGCCTTATACCATTTTTCCTGCCAAAGCAAAACCTCCCACCGATATTCAGTTAATTTTAAATGTCGCATAATGTATATTATGTATAGCAAGATAATACTTTGTATTTACATAACAAATTATAATCATCGTGTCATTTAGCACCTGCTCTCAGCTGCTTGAGTTTTTTAAATCGAGGACCAGCACCTGCCATTGCAGATTGCCGTTGAATCTGTTCGGGGCAAGCGAATACACCACTTCACACTCCCTGCCCTCTCTGGCGACCTTGATCTTGTCGCCAAGATGAAAACCGATTCCCTTGCATGGCCTCCCATTGGCCCGGAAGGAAATCTGCAGATGTTCCTTTTTGCTGCCGACCTGTTGCACTTCCACAATGGTTGCCTTTTTGTCGACAAAAACTGGTCGATCATTTCCCTGGCCGAACGGTTCACACAGCAAGAGGATATTGAGATAGCCAGGATTGAAGATCTCCTGGATTGAAATTTCGGCTTCGGGTATCAATCCGGGCAGCGATTTTTCAACTGGTAACGACTTCACCACCGAAGAAAATTTATTTTTGAATTCCTGCAGGTTGCCTTCCTGCAGGGACATTCCGGCGGCAGCCCTGTGACCTCCGTAAGACTCCAGGAAGTCCTGGCATGCATGTAAAACATATGTAATATCAATATGTTCAGTACTTCGACAGGATCCTTTCAAGATCTTCGAATTGCCCCTGCCATTATCAATCGCCGAAAGAACAATAACCGGGGTCTTGAGCAGTTCCATCAACCGTGATGCCAGGATGCCGAGAATGCCATGATGAAAAGCGCCATGGACGATGCAACAGCGCCTTGACTGAACTTCAAATTGATCGATCAAAGTTAAAGCTTTTTCTAGGTCATCGTCGCATGTTTTCTTCCTCAGGTTATTTAATCTCTCCAATTTCCTCGCCATTTTTGTTGCCTCAGATTCCCCCCTGCAGATAAGGAGCTGAACGGCAAGATCTGCGTGCGCCATTCTACCCGCCGCATTGATCTTGGGCCCGAGCTGAAATCCGACATCATCGGCAAATATTTTGCCGTCGGCTATTCCCGAGGTCGCAAGAAGTGATCGCAAACCTGGAAGCTCGGTTTTCTCAAGAACCTCAAGCCCGGCTCGAACCAGAACCCGGTTCGTTTTCCGCAGCGGGACCATGTCCGCTATCGATCCCAACGCGGCAAACGAGAGCAAATCCTTGAGATTCGGCTCGGTCTGCTGCTGGAACCAGCCCCGCTCTCGCAGCGTGGATCGCAATCCTGCCGCAAGATAGAAGGCGAGACCGACGCCGGCGAGGTGCTCGCCGAAGAAACCGCAGTCTGGTTGGTTGGGGTTGATGATAATGCAAGGCGGCAGGCCGTCGGCCGCTATCTGGTGATGGTCCGTTACGATCGCCGTCGCCCCCCATTGCTGCAGGGCGACAATTTCGCTGCAATTCGATATTCCGCAATCGATTGTGATCAACAGATAGCTGAAATCGTCGATTTTTTCTCCAATCTTCCGCAGATGTTCAATATTCAACCCATATCCTTCCGACACACGATCGGGGACATGCCAATGGACATCCTTGCCGATGCTGCGGAAGAATGAGATCAACAGGGCGATGCCGGTCGTCCCGTCGACATCGTAATCGCCCCACAGGACGATATTGCGGTTGCTGGCGAGGGCGGCGGCGATGCAATCGACTGCTTCCCGCATCCCCTTCATCAGAAAGGGAGAAGGAAGGTCGCCAAGGTGGGGATAGAAAAAACCTTCGACCTCCTTTTTGCCTGTGAGTCCCCTTCTCTCCAGGATTTTTACCAGGGCTTCAGGGATGTCTTCGTAGCGAATGGATTTTTTTCCGGCCATCGGCGCTCAGGAATTTACGGCATGCAGGGAAGTTGATCGCGCCAGGAGGCAATACGCTCGATGATCGGTGTGGAAGCGGCAACAGTGTGCCACTCCAACTGACGCATACCGTTGAACCAGGTATACTGCCGCTTGGCATATCGCCTCGTGTCTCTCGATAAATACATTAATGTTTGTGCCAATGTCCACGTTTTATCGATATAGTTGATAATGTGCCTGTAGCCGATAGACTGGAGGGAAGGCAGCTCCTTGCGATATCCGCGCGCCAGCAGCCCCCGCACCTCCTGCTCCAGGCCATCGGCGATCATCCGGCGGCAGCGTGCGTTGATCCGGTCATACAGCGTCTGCCGATCGCAGGTGAGGCCGATCTGCAGCATGTCGCCCCAGGCCGCCGGGGCTGACCTGCCTCTGTGTTCCTGCAGGTGCGACGACCACGAAATACCGGTGCACTGATAGATCTCCAGGGCCCGGAGCAGGCGCTGACTATCGTTGACATGGATCCGTGCCGCCGAGGGAGGGTCGCAGGCGGTAAGCTCCCGGTGCAGTTGTGCCGCCCCTTCGGTGGCCAATCTTTCCTGCAGTCTCGCCCGGATCCGGTGATCGACCGGCATGCACTCGAAGATGCCGTCGACCAGGGCCTTGAGGTACAATCCGGTGCCGCCGGTCAGCAGCGGCAGTTTGTTGCGCCGGTGGATGGCGAAGATGGCAGCGGTGGCATCGCTGACAAATCTGGCCGCATCGTACCGCTCGTCGGGATCGATGATGTCGATCAGATGATGCGGCACCCTGGACCGCTCGGCGATACCGGCCTTGGCCGTACCGATGTCCATATATCTGTAGACCTGCATCGAATCGACACTGACGATCTCGCAATCAAATCGCTCCGCGATCTCCAGCGAAAGGGCCGTCTTGCCGATCGCCGTCGGACCGACAAGGACAAGCACCGGCGGCATTGACTGCGGAATGGCACTCATCGGGGGGCAGCGAAGGAAAATTGCGGTTCGAGTTGACGGGCCCGCTTGGTGCCGATACCGGGAACCTGGAGCAGGTCCTCCCCGCTATGGAATACAACCCCATCCTGACGGACCCGGACGATCTCCGAGGCCAGGTGCGGGCCGATCCCGTCGACGGTCTCCAGCAGTCTGGCGTCGGCACGATTGATGGGGATCGGGTGGAAGAAAAAAGGCGCCAGATCCGGCCGGATTTGTTCAAAGCCGGTCGGATCCGGGCAAGCCCCACTGCTGCAGAGCGCAAGGCCCCCGCCATCCCATTGCAATTGCTGCGCCACCGGGGCGGTTTCATTGGCCCGATGTTCCGGCAACATGGTCCTGCCGGACAAGGTGATATGCAGCAGCGCCGCAAATACCAAAAGCATCATGATGCGTCTGTCGGGACCAGGTGCTGACATTGGATGTATTGATTTTTGACTTCGGGAAACAGGATTCGATTTGCCGCTTCAATCGTGAATGTAGTCTCAGGGGATCAAAATGCAAGGCCATCGTGAGCCGGACCGCCCGGCGCAGGCCAGATTTCCCTTGTTTTCATGGTCGGCATTCAGTATAGCTCCTGTGCCTTACGAAATAACGTCTCGCCAGCTGCCAGGGAAGAACATGCACCAACAGGATCGCTTTCACATCGTGCTCGTCGAGCCGGAAATCCCGCCCAATACCGGGTCGATCGCCCGCCTGTGCGGGGCCACCGACTCCGTCCTCCACCTGGTGCACCCACTGGGATTTTCCACCTCCGACAAACATCTCAAGCGGGCCGGTCTCGATTATTGGGAACATGTCGACATCGTCCATTGGGAAAACCTCGACGCGTTTCTCCGGGCCCAGGATGAGCGCCAACTCTTTTTCTTTACGACCAAGGTGAAAAGATCGTATATTGAGGCCTCATTCCAGCCCGGAGACTGTCTGATATTCGGTAGGGAGACCAAAGGACTGCCGGAGGAAATTCTCTCGTTGTACTATGACCGTTGTTATACCGTTCCGATGAAAAACACGAATATTCGCAGCCTCAACCTTGCAATGACCGCCGGCATCGTCTTATATGAGGCAATCCGCCAGATCGGCCTGCACGGGGAGTGTCTCTGAGTACCCCGTTTCCGTCTGCAGTGCAACATCATCCCCATTCATCATTATTTTACAAAGGAGATATATTCATGGTCGAGCGTGTTTTTAATTTCAGTCCCGGTCCTGCCGTCCTTCCTTATGAGGTGCTGGAACAGGCCTCCCGCGATGTCGTCAACTTCCAGGGCCTGGGCATGGGGCTTATCGAGGTGAGTCATCGCTCGAAACAGTTTATCGCGGTCATGGATGAGGCCGAGGCCCTGCTGCGTGAACTGATGGGAATTCCTGATAGCTACAAGGTGCTGTTCCTCCAGGGCGGTGCCTCGAGCCAGTTTTTCATGGTGCCGATGAATCTTCTCGGTCCCGGCAAGAAGGCCACCTATCTCAATACCGGGACCTGGTCGAAGAAGGCCATCAAAGAGGCCAAACTGTTCGGCGAGGTCGAGGTCGCCTATTCGAGCGAGGAGATCAAGTTCGTCCGGGTGCCGACGCCGGATGAGTATACGGTCAGCGCCGAGTCGGAATACCTCTACCTTGTCTCCAACAATACCATCTATGGCACCGCATTTCCGGAATTTCCGGTGGTCGACACAATGCTGGTCAGCGATATGTCCTCGGACATTCTCTCCCGGCAATTCGATGTCAGCCGCTTCGGCCTGATCTTCGCCGGCGCCCAGAAGAACCTCGGACCGGCCGGCGTCACCATCGTCGTCATCAGGGAAGACCTGCTCGATCGCGCCCCGGCCACCACCCCGACCATGCTGAACTACAAGACCCATGCGGAAAAAGGGTCGATGTTCAATACCCCGCCCTGCTTTGCGGTCTATGTCGTCGGCCTGGTGTTGAAGTGGCTGAAGAAGCTTGGCGGCGTTGCGGCGATCGAGAAGATCAACCGCGAGAAGGCGGCCCTGCTCTACGCCAAAATCGACGAGAGCGGCTACTATCGCGGCCATGCCGAACCGGCATCCCGGTCGCTGATGAATGTCACCTTCAACCTCGCCACCCCGGAGCTCGAGGCCAAATTCATCGCCGAGGCCACCGCCATCGGGCTGAACGGCCTCAAAGGCCATCGTTCCGTCGGCGGCTGCCGGGCCTCGATCTACAACGCCTTCCCGCGTGAAGGGGTGGTCAAACTGGTCGAGTTCATGCGCCAATTCGAACTCGCCAACCCGGCCTGACCCATCTGCCGCTGATGCCCTATGAAGGAACAGTCATCCGGCCGCCCAGCGAGGCCTTTTCGATCATCCTCCAGGTGACGGTCGGATGTTCCTACAACAAGTGCACATTCTGCGGGGCCTTCAAGGACAAACGGTTCAGGGTCAAGACCGATGAGGAGATCGACGACGATCTCCGTTTTGCGTCCCAACACTGCCGGCGCCAGAATCGCGTCTTCCTCGCCGACGGCGATGTCCTCATCCTGCCACAACACCGTCTGTCGGCGCTGCTCGGCAGGATCCGCGCGTCTCTGCCGTGGGTGAAAAAAATCTCCCTCTACGGCAACGCCCGCTCCATCCGCTCCAAAACCGTCGCCGACCTCGCCGTGCTGAAGGGCCAGGGACTGGACCGGATCTACATGGGGCTCGAGAGCGGCTGTGACGAGGTGCTCGAGCGCATCCACAAGGGGGAGACTGCCGCCACCATGATCGAGGCGGCGCAGCGGGTCAACGACAGCGGTCTGTTCCTCTCCGCCACCATCTTGCTGGGCCTGGGCGGTATCGAGCTGTCGGAGATCCATGCCCGTCAGTCCGCCGCCGTCCTCAACCGCATGGCGCCGCGCCAGGTCGCCGCCCTCACCCTGATGCCGCTGCCGAATACGCTGATCGGCCGTCAATACCAAAGCGGCCTGTTCCGACTTCCCGATCAGCTGGGGATCCTCAGGGAGCTGCGGACCCTGGTCGCCGGGCTGGAATTATCGCGGTCGATGTTCCATGCCAACCACGCCTCCAACTACCTCCCGATCGAAGGGGTGTTGAGCAAGGACAAGCACAGGATCCTCGCGGCCATCGAACTCGCCCTGGCCGGGCATACCCCGCTGGTCCCCGACAACATGAGGGCGTTATAATGGAAATGCGAACCGATCTGCGCAATTTCGACCAGCAGGGGCTGATCACGTTTGTCGAGGAGCTCGGTCAACCGGCCTTTCGCGGCCGGCAGATGATGCCGTGGATCTATCGCCCGGGGATCACCCGCATCGAGGAGATGACCGATCTCGCCAAGGATTTTCGGCGGATCCTCGCCGAACATGCCTATATCTCGCGGTTCGACGACCCGATTGTCGAAAAGGCGATGGACGGCACGGCGAAGTTCGGTTTCCGCCTTCACGACGGCAACATCATCGAGTCGGTGCTGATCCCCGAGCCGGACCGCAACACCCTCTGCATCTCCTCCCAGGTCGGCTGCGCGATGCACTGCGCCTTCTGCCTGACCGGGACCATGGGAATCGTCAGGAATCTTGCCCCGGCCGAAATCGTCAACCAGGTCTGCGCCGCCCGCGATTATCTGCTCGCCGAACCGGAGGAAACCCTGATCGGTCCCCGGGCGGTGACCAACCTGGTGTACATGGGAATGGGTGAACCGCTCAACAACCTCGAAAATGTCCTGACCTCCCTCTCCATCCTGACCGAACAGAAGGGGCTCGACCTGACCGGCCGACGCATCACCGTCTCGACCTGCGGCATCGTGCCGAAGATGCACGAGCTCGGCCGCCGTTCCACCGCCAACCTGGCGGTGTCGCTCCATGCCGTCGATGACGAGACCCGGAACAGGCTGATGCCGGTGAACCGGATCCATCCCCTGGATGCCCTGTTCGAGGCCTGCCGGACCTATCCGATGCCGAAACGGCGTCGGATCATGTTTGAATACCTGATGCTCGACGGCGTCAACGATTCCCCCGCCGAGGCCCGCGAGCTGGCGCGGCGGTTGCGCCTCATCCCGTGCAAGATCAACCTCCTGCCGTACAACAATTGTCCCGACCTCCCCTATCGCAGTTCCCCGATGGAAAAGATCCTGGCCTTCCAGAAGATCCTCATGGATGCCCATTATTCGGTTTTCATCCGCAGCAGTCGTGGTGCCGATATCCTCGCCGCCTGCGGACAGCTTGCCGGTGAGCGCAACCCGAACCAAAGGAGCGAATGATGCCAGAACTGTACGATACCCGTGCCTGGGAATATCTGGAGAAAAGCAGCCACGACAGGGCGACCATCAGGCATCGCCGCCGGTTGCAGATCGCCGAAACGGCAGCGCATACAAGCTATCCGCAGGCGGCCAAGATCGAACTGCCGCTGGACTGGTCGCTGCAGGAGACCCGGTTGCAACCGCTGCTCCAGAACCGGCGCTCGCTGCGCCGCTATCATGCATCCAATCAGCTGAATTTGAACGAAGTTTCGTTTCTGTTATGGGCCTCGCAGGGGATCACCGCGAGGATGGGCGGGCATCTGCTGCGGACCGCACCGTCGGCCGGGGCCCTGTATCCGATCGAGACCTACCTGGTGATCGAAAAAGTGGCCGACCTGAGCTCCGGCCTCTATCATTTCGATGCCGAGCGGTTTCAGCTGGAACGGCTTGGCCCCGAGGTGCGCGGCAAGGATGCCGCCCGGGTCTGCCTCAATCAGGACTTCATCGCCGAGGCCAACCTGACCTTATTCTGGACGGCGATCTTCAGGCGCTCCATGGCCAAATACGGGGAACGCGGCTTCCGCTACCTCTTTCTCGATGCCGGTCATATCTGCCAGAACCTGCTGCTGGCGGCGGAAGCGATCGGGTGCGGCGGCTGTCCGATAGCCGCCTTTTACGATCAGGAGGCCAATCGCCTGATCGGGATCGACGACCGTAACGAGCGGTTGCTGTACGCCGCCAGTATCGGCAGGAAATAGTCTCACGTTGCGGGGCCGATCCGCAGCAATGGTCGCCGGAAGGTCGGCTGCCCTCCCCGCCCGCATTCACGCCCCGATTCCTCTCTTGTCCATCAGAGGGTGACAACGAGATTGATACAACCGATCAGAAAGCCCAGGATGGCGCCGAACAGATTGATATACTTGAACTGTTCCTCCATGATCGAGAGCAGCAGGCGTTCCAGGCGCAGCAGGTCGAGGGAGTTGACCTTGTCGGCGACTATCTGCCTGATATTGAGCGAATCGACCAGCCCCGGAACCTCCAGCTCCAGCATGTCGGAAAGCATGGTCCGGATCGAGTTGCAGATCCCGTCCCGCACATCGACCGGCAACAGGCTCGAGAGTTTGCCGATCGGTCGGTTGAGGAGGGCGGTGAGCATCGTCTCGATCATCGAATCGAGGGTGGCCAGGGTTTCCTTGCGGCGCAGCAGGGCCGTCCCCTCTTCCCTGATCCACGCCTTTCCGGCCTCAAGCCCCGATTGGCCGACGAAATCGACAATCGCCCCCCGGATCGAGAGCTGGCCGCCGTCGATTGCGGTCTCGATATTGGTCTTCAGCATCGATGACAGGGCGACGTGGATATCCTTTTCCCGCAGCAGGGGCATCATCCGTTCGGTCAGACCATGGCAGAACCGTTCGATCCTGCCATCGTCCTCCAGGGGGACGAGGGAGCGGACCGGCTGGTCGAACAGCGCCTGGCAACGACCGGCCAGGACCTCGGCCACCCGGGTGCGCACGTCCTCACTCTGGAGCCAGGCGGCGATATCGTCTTCCTTGTCGATGAGGTAATCACGGATCTTCTGCTCCACCGTGTCCATCTTCAGGAAGCCGCGGGCCATGGCCGCCATCGGCCCCAGGGAGGCGATGAAGCTTTCCACCCCGGTCCTCGCCCCCTGGACCACCCGGTCGCGAATTTCCGGCTCCTGCAGCATGGTTGAAAGGCGGAGCAGCAGTCCCGGGGTTTCCTGTCTGATCAGTGTGACCATCGTCTCCTGCAGCGGCAGCGGCAGGACATCCCGCAGGATCTTGTCCTGGCTGATGATCCCGTAGATCTTGTGCTGCAGGAACTCCTCGAGCCACCTCTCCATCGCCGAGCCCGACAGCATCCTGGCAATGGTATCCTCGACGAACCGATAGGTCGTTTCACGCTCCTTCCCCGTCAACACCTCCCCGATATCGCGGGCAAGAAAGTGCTCCATCCGCCGGTCGAGCGAAGCGGCCACCCTGGCGGCGAACTCCGGCGATTGGATGAAGGCATGGATGTGATCCTTGACCTGGAATCTGATGGTCTTGACGGCGATATCGAAATACACACCGAATTTTGGCGGGACGATCGACGCAATGGGACCGAGATCGCGGCGCAGCAGGTTGCCGACACGTTCCTCGATCAGGGTCTGGAGATGGTGCTGGAAGGACGGCTGGGTCAGGGCATGACCGATCTCCCTGCTGGTCAGGAGATGGTCGCCGACCATCTCCCCCATGTTTACGGCGAGTTCCTGCCGCTTCGCCGGAATGACGCCGGGGGTCATCGGCACCCGGATGCCGAGAATGCGCCAAGACCTGAGCGGCCTGAACAGCATCTTGATGGCGACCTTATTGGTGATATAGCCGATGAAGGCCCCCAGCAGCGGCGGCGCAATGTATTGGAGGTAGGGGGGGAAATCAGCAGCGGCAGGAAAGGGCATGTTCGACAATCTCCAGTGGATGGCTGACGATCAGGTCAGCATGGTGTTCCTGCAGTTCGCGACGATCACGGAATCCCCACAGAACCCCGATGGTAAGCATCCCGGCCGACTTGCCGGTCTGCATGTCGACGGCGGTATCACCGATATACAGGCATTCGGCAGGCTCAACGTGGAGCAGCGCGGCGATTTCCAGGGCTCCGGCGGGACTGGGTTTTTTCTCGACCCCGGGACGCTGACCGAAGACGGCATCGAATTTCTGCGCCGGAAAGAAATAGCGAATAAACTCCCGGGTGAATTCATGGGGCTTGTTGGACAGTACGGCGAGTTTCAGACCGGCATTTTGCAGGCTGGACAACATAGCATGGATTCCAGGATAAGGGCAACTGTTTCTCTGCCATCTGGCGGCGTAGGCCTGAGTGAACTCGGCAAGGCAACGCGCACACGCATCTTCCGAAAGGGCCGGCGGGACAATCCTGCGGATCAGGGTCGCCATGCCGTCGCCGACAAAATACCGGTAGGCCTCGACGGGATGCTGCGGATAGCCGGCAGCGGCCAGCATCTCGTTGGCGGTCTCGGCCAGATCCTGCAGGGAGTCGACCAGCGTGCCGTCAAGGTCGAAGACTGCGGTTCGATACAACATGGAAATATCTCCCCATTTGATGGAAATTCCCGGGCACCCGAGCCGGGACAGTTCATTTTCTCTGGTGTTTCCCATATGCGAAACTGCTCCAATATAACGGAAAACTTCGGAAATAGTCCTTTATTTTTTAAATCGATCCTATACAATTAAAAAGGTCAGCGTGGCAATTCAATCAGGTCTTTTCCCGTAGAGGTGCGCTATGTGGTTTGTCAGGTTTGTATCGTCATCAATTGGCAAAAAACTGATAATGGGATCGACGGGGCTGCTGCTGCTGCTCTTTCTCTGCTCCCACGCTGCCGGCAATGCCACGATCTACATGGGCAGCGAGGTCTTTCAGAGCTATGCCGACGAGCTGCACAGCCATCCCCTGATCGTCCTCGTCTTCAGCACCATCGTGTTGTTTCTCTTCATCATCCATATCGCCCTCGGACTCTACCTCTTCTTCGAGAACCGTCTCGTCACCCCTTCGCGCTATGCGGTTGACAAAAAACAGGCCAGGAACGCGTTTGCGGCCAACACCATGCCGTATACCGGTCTTCTCATCCTGTTGTTCGTCCTGGTCCATGTCTTCGGATTCACCTTTTCCCCCAGGGAGATCCCGATCAGCGTGACCGTCAAGTCCACCCTCAGCGGCATTTTCCACGGGATGTTCTACCTCATCTCCTTCGCCATTCTGGCCATCCACCTGAGCCACGGCTTCTGGAGCATGCTGCAGACCTTCGGCCTCAATCATCCGCGATACAACACCCTGATAGCCCGGTTGACCTATATTATTCCCGCTTTTTTCCTCCTGCTCTTCGGAGGGATCCCCCTGTACTTCATGTCCGGTGCAGGCGCTTCGTTCTAACAGAAGCACGGTTGCAAATCTCCCCCGGCGCCCGCCGCCGCAAAACTGGTGAAATAGGATCAGACGATGAAACTCGATGCCCGCATTCCTGCCGGAGATCTGGCGCAAAAATGGGATAACCACCGCTTTGCCAGCAAACTGGTCAACCCGGCGAATCGCCGCAAGTTCACGATCATTGTCGTCGGCACCGGCCTGGCCGGGGCCTCGGCCTCGGCCACCCTGGCCGAACAGGGCTACAACGTCAAGACCTTCTGTATCCAGGACAGTCCGCGCCGGGCCCATTCGATCGCCGCCCAGGGCGGCATCAACGCCGCCAAGAACTACCAGAACGACGGCGATTCGGTGTTGCGGCTGTTCTACGACACGATCAAGGGCGGGGACTTCCGGGCCCGCGAGGCCAACGTCTACCGCCTGGCCCAGGTCAGCGGCAACATCATCGACCAGTGCGTGGCCCAGGGGGTGCCCTTCGCCCGTGAATACGGCGGCACCCTCGCCAACCGTTCCTTCGGCGGGGCCCAGGTGTCGAGGACCTTCTACGCCCGGGGCCAGACCGGTCAGCAGCTGCTGCTCGGGGCCTACGGCGCCCTGTCGCGGCAGATCCACAGCGGCAAGGTGACGATGTTCAACCGCCGCGAGATGATGGATCTCGTCGTCATCGACGGCCGGGCCCGCGGCATAACAGTCCGCAATCTGATGAACGGCGAGTTGGAGAGTCATGCCGCCGACGCCGTGGTCCTCGCCACCGGCGGCTACGGCAACGTCTATTTTCTATCGACCAACGCCATGGCCTCCAATGTCACCGCCGCCTGGCGGGCCTGCAAACATGGGGCGGGCTTCGCCAATCCCTGCTTTGTCCAGATCCACCCCACCTGCATCCCCGTCCACGGCGACTACCAGTCGAAGCTGACGCTGATGAGCGAGAGCCTGCGCAACGACGGCCGGGTCTGGGTCCCGGTTCAGCAAGGCGACCGGCGGCCGCCGGCGGCGATCGCGGAGGCCGAGCGCGACTACTATCTCGAAAAGAAATACCCCAGTTTCGGCAACCTCGTCCCCCGCGATGTCGCCTCGCGCAACGCCAAGGAGCAGTGCGACGCCGGCAAGGGGGTCGGCAGCACCGGCCTGGCCGTCTATCTCGATTTCGCCGAGGCCATCAGGCGCGACGGCGAGGCCACGATTCTGAAAAAATACGGCAACCTGTTCCAGATGTACGAGAAGATCACCGCCGCCAATCCGCTCAACGAGCCGATGATGATCTATCCGGCGGTGCACTACACGATGGGCGGGCTGTGGGTCGATTATGACCTGATGACCACCATTCCCGGCCTGTTCGCCCTCGGCGAGTGCAACTTCTCCGACCACGGCGCCAACCGACTCGGGGCCAGCGCCCTGATGCAGGGGCTGGCCGACGGCTATTTCATCATCGCCACCTCGATCGCCGGATATATCGGCGCCTCGTCGCTCCAACCCGTGGCCGCTACCGCCCCGGCCTTCGACGAATCAAGGAAGAATGTCGCCGACCGGCTCCACCGGCTGCTGCGCAACAGCATGCGGGGGCCGGCCGGCAAGGTCACCGTCGACGAGGTCCACAAGCACCTCGGTCGGCTGCTGTGGGACAACTGCGGCATGGCGCGGAACAAGGCCGGTCTCGAGGCGGCCCTGGAACAGCTTCCCGCGATACGCGACCAATTCTGGAACGATGTCTACATCCCCGGCAATGCCACCGATATCAACCAGTCCCTCGAACGGGCCGGCCGGGTCGCCGATTTCCTCGAGTTCGCCGAGATCATGATCCGCGATGCCCTGGCCCGGGAGGAATCGTGCGGCTGTCACCTGCGGGAGGAAAGCCAGACCGCGGAAAACGAGGCGAAACGCGACGATGCCAGCTATTCCCACGTTTCGGTCTGGGAGTACCAGGGGGAAGGCGAGCCGCCCGTCATGCACAAGGAGCCGCTGGTCTTCGACAACGTCACCCCGAGCCAGCGCAGCTACAAATAAACCGGATCGCCGGCCGCCCTTTACGACAACCATCTCCACGGTATATGACGATGAGCAGCATTGACCTCACATTGCAGATCTGGCGCCAGAAGAATAACGATTCCCTCGGTCATCTCGAGACCTACCCCATCAGCGGGATCAATACCGACATGTCGTTTCTCGAGATGCTCGATGTCCTCAACGAGCAGCTGACCAGGGACGGAAAGGAGCCGGTGGTCTTCGATCATGACTGCCGGGAAGGGATCTGCGGCATGTGCGGGGCGGTCGTCAACGGTATCGCCCATGGGCCGGAGCGGGAAACTACCCTCTGTCAGCTGCATATGCGCAACTTCCGCTCCGGCGACACCCTGGTTATCGAGCCGTTCCGCTCCCGCGCCTTTCCGATCCGCAAGGACCTGATGGTCGACCGCTCCGCCTTCGACCGCATCATTCAGTCCGGCGGCTACGTCTCGGTCAACACCGGCGGCACCCCGGATGCCAATGCGATCCCCATCCCGTCGGCGACCGCCGAACTGGCGATGGACGCCGCGGCCTGCATCGGCTGCGGGGCCTGTGTCGCCAGTTGCCCGAACGGGGCGGCGATGCTGTTCACCAGCGCCAAGATCTCCCAGCTCTGCCTCCTTCCCCAGGGCCAGCCGGAACGGCGGCAGCGGGCCCTGGCGATGGTCGAGACGATGGACCGGGAGGGGTTCGGCAACTGCACCAACGCCAGGGAATGCGAGGCCGTTTGTCCGAAAGGCATCTCCATCCGCAATATCGCCCGTCTCAATCGGGAATTTCTTGCCGCCAGTCTTTTAGAAGGCTAAACTTACCCTTCTCTGGATAAAGTGCCGGCACTGCCATCGCCCTGATGGACCGGCACCCCGATCCGTTTTCCATCGCTGAAAAATCTCCATGTTCCATGATGTCGTCATCGTCGGGGCGGGACCGGCCGGGCTCGCCTGCGCCAGGATTCTTGCCCGCGGCGGTCTGAAGGTCCTGGTCCTCGAAAGAAAACCGCATCCGGGGCCGAAGGTCTGCGCCGGCGGCATTACCTGGAGCGGCTTGATCAACCGGATCCCCGGCTGCCTCGAGGAAAACCGCTTTCACCGGCAGTACATTTTCACCCCGCTGCAGAAGATCCGTCTGTCTTCGGCCGATCCGATCATCGCCACGGTCAACCGGGAAAAACTGGGCCGCCATATGGCAGCGGAGGCAGCTGCGGCAGGGGCGGAAATCGTCGCGTCGGCACAGGTCAAGCGGATCGACGACGGCAGGGTGATCTTCACCACCCGGCCCACCGGCAGAGAACAACACGCCCGTTTCCGCTGCCTGGTCGGCGCGGACGGGTCGGCCTCGCTGGTCCGGCGGCATCTGCGCGTTCCGACCGAGCACCTCGGCATCGGCATCAACTACCAGGTCCCCCGCCCGTTCGCAGAAATGGAATGGCATCTCGCCCCGTCATTGTTCGGCAACGGCTACGGCTGGATTTTTCCCCACCGCGACACGACCTCGGTCGGCGCCTATGTCGATGCGGCGGTGATGAAGGCCGGCGATCTGCACCGCGGGCTGCGGACCTGGGCCGCCGGCCGGGGCATCGCCCTCGACGGCACCAGGCAGCGCGCCGAATTCGTCAACTTCGACTATCGCGGCTGGAACTTCGGCACGGTCTTCCTCGCCGGTGATGCCGCCGGCCTGGCCTCGGGCCTTACCGGTGAAGGAATCTTCCCGGCCATCGTCTCCGGTGAGGCGATAGCCCGCTACATCCTTCATCGGGGGAGTGACCTTTCGGATCTGCACCGGCTGATCCGGATCCACAACCTGCACAAGCGTACAGTCCTGCTGACGGGCAGGAACCGGCTGCTGACGGCGCTCGTCGCCGAGACTGCCGCGCTGGCCCTGCGTCTGGGTCTTGTCAATTTTACCAAACTCGAGATGTCGCATTAGCCTGTCCCGGAAATCCGAAAAGCCCGGAGAACGCCCCATGAAACTCTCTGCGAAAACCATCGTCCTCAATATCCTCTTTCTCCTGGTCTGCGCCGCCATCCTCCTCTTTCTGCTGAAGGCCCCGGATGAGACCACCTCCCGGTTGCCGATGGATGACACCCATCGCCAGTTCCAGTCGGGCATGAGCAAGAAGGAGGCCGAGAAACAATGCGGTGAATGCCACGGACCGCAGGGCCGGATCCCGCTCCCGCCGGACCACCCCCCCCCCTATCGCTGCCTGTTCTGTCACAAACGGCAGCTCTAAGCCTCAGCCGGCCTGCAGGCTCTTCTTGGCGATCTCGTAGACATCGCCGGAGAGATCGTTGACTGCGAGGATCCGTTCCAGCTGGTTGCGGATCAGGTCCTGCCGCACCGGATCGTAGCGCTTCCAGGCCGTCAGGGGCGACAGCATCCGGGCCGCGATCTGGGGATTGGTCGCATTGAGCTCGATGATCCGGTCGGCCAGGAAGGTGTAGCCGGCCCCCGAGATGTCATGGAAGCGGTAGTGGTTGCCGGAGCAGAAGGCGCCGATCAACGCCCGCACCTTGTTGGGATTCTTCATTGAAAATGATGGGTTAGCCAGCAGCCGGGTGACCTCGGCGAGGGTGTCCGCAAGCGGCGAGACGGCCTGGAGGGTGAACCACTTGTCGAGCACCAGCGGGTCGGCCTGCCACTTGGCGTAAAAATGGTGAAGGATCTCCTGCCGCTGCCGGCCCTCGATCCGGGTGATGCAGGACAGGGCGGCAATCGCATCGGTCATGTTGCCGGCCTCGGCGTACTGGCGGCAGCACAGGGCGTAGCTCTCCTCATCGGTCGGTACCCGGGCCAGCAGGTAGGCGAGGGCGACGTTCTTCAGACTCCTTTGGCCCATCGCCTCGGGGGTGATCCGGTATTCCCCCCTGTCCTCGTTGGTGTCGTAGATTCGCCGGAACTCGTCGGCCAGAAGCGACGCCAGCTGCGATCCGACAAACTCGCGGCCGAGATGGAGATTGTCGGGATCGACCGTATCCATCTGCTGGGCCAGGTAGGACTCGGCCGGGAGCTGCAGGGCCAGGGCGAGCAGGGCCTTATCGCTCGCCGGCCGCTGCAGGTTCATCCTCACCGCCGCGACAAAGGCCGGATCGAGCGTCGGCTGCTCGTTTGCCTGCAGCCGCGCCACCGTCTCCATGATCACGATTTCGGACAGCTTGCTGGCGGCGTGCCAGCGGTTGAAGAGATCGGTATCATGGGCGAGCAGGAAGGCCAGTTCCTCCCTGGTCTGGTCCGGTTCCACCTTGACCGGGGCGGAAAAACCGCGCAGCAGGGACAGTACCGGTTTCTCGGCGATGTCCGAAAAACTGAAACTCTGTTCCCGGTCGCGCAGTTCGAGGACCCGGGTCCCGTCGGGTTCTCCGCTCAACATGTCCTGGCCCCGGCGGTCGAGCAGGCCGACGGCGAGGGGGATATGGAACGGCTCCTTGCCGACCTGGCCGGGGGTGGCGGGGCACGACTGCCGTATGCTGAGGATATAGCGCCGCTCGTCGGCCAGCCACTGACCGCTGACCTTGACGACCGGGGTTCCCGCCTGGCTGTACCATCGCTTGAACTGGTGAAGATCGATCCCGGAGGCATCGGCCATCGCCGCGGCAAAGTCATCGCAGGTGACCGCCTGACCGTCATGACGGGCGAAATAGAGGTCCATCCCCTTCCTGAACCTGGCGGCGCCGAGGAGGGTGTGCATCATCCGGATGATCTCCGCCCCCTTGTTGTAGACGGTTACCGTATAGAAATTGTTGATCTCGACATACGAATCGGGCCGCACCGGATGGGCCATCGGCCCCGCATCCTCGCGGAACTGGAAGTTGCGGATGAGCTGGACATCGTCGATCCGCTGCACCGCCCGCGAGTTCATGTCGGAAGAGAACTCCTGGTCGCGGAAGACGGTCAGCCCCTCCTTCAGACTGAGTTGAAACCAGTCGCGGCAGGTCACCCGGTTGCCGGTCCAGTTATGGAAGTACTCGTGGGCGACCACCCCTTCGATGCCGACGAAATCCTGATCGGTGGCCGATTCCGGCGAGGCGAGGACGCAGCGCGAGTTGAAGATGTTGAGCCCCTTGTTCTCCATCGCCCCCATGTTGAAGTCATCGACGGCGACGATCATGAAGATGTCGAGATCGTATTCCAGCCCATAGACATCTTCGTCCCATTTCATCGCCTTCTTCAGCGAACGCATGGCATGATCGCACTTGTCGCGGTTGCGCTCCTCGACGAAGATCCGCAGGGCGATATCCCGGCCGGAGCGGGTGGTGAAGGTATCGTCGATCGACACCAGCCGGCCGGCAACCAGGGCGAAGAGATAGCAGGGCTTGGGGAACGGGTCCCGCCAGACGGCGTAATGCCGGTCGTCGCCCAGCTCGCCCGACTCGACCAGGTTGCCGTTCGACAGCAGCACCGGGCAGGTCTGGCGGTCGGCCTCGATCCGGGTGGTGAAACGGGCCAGGACATCGGGGCGGTCGGGATAATAGGTGATGCGGCGGAACCCCTCCGGCTCGCACTGGGTGCAGTAGTTGCCGTTCGAACAGTACAGGCCCTCGAGCGCGGTGTTGGCGACCGGGTCGATCCTGGTTGCGACCTGCAGTTCGAAGCGATCTTTCCCCGGGACAAGGGTCAGCTCCTTGTCGCTGACCTCGTATTCCCCCGCTTCCAGTCTCCGGCCGTCCAGTCGAACCTCGACCAGTTCCATGTTCTCGCCATGGAGCAGCAGCCGCCCCGTACAATCGGTGCTCTGCTGGTTGACGGCATAGATCGTATCGGCGGTGACCAGGGTAAATTCCGGATGCAGCTGGAAGGTCAGGCGGATCTCTTCAACCAGATATTCCGGAACGGCGTACTCTTCCCGGTATTTGGTGGTATGTTGTTCGGCGGTACTCATACGTTGTCGTCCTTGCGCAGATGGTTGGATGGTGATCATCGATCAGATGAGAAGCGGGTCCGGCAATGGGCGAGGGATAGCTGTCCGGCCGACATTGATGGTTGACAGTGACCAGCTTTTCATTATATTCAAAAAAGTTTATACAAAGCCCCCTGAATGAAATCAATTTCAATATAGTATCACTTGTCCAAATGAGAAGTATCAAATGATTACAATCAACGAGCACTATTTGAAACTGCAGGCCTCCTACCTCTTTTCCGATATCGCCAGGAGAGTGGCGGCGTTCCAGGAAAAGAACCCTGATATCGAGATCATCAAACTCGGGATCGGCGATGTCACCAGGCCCCTGCCCAGGGCCTGCATCGACGCGTTCCACCGGGCGGTCGACGAGATGGCGTCCGAGGCCAGTTTCCGGGGCTATGGCCCTGAACAGGGGTATGCCTTCCTCCGGGAGGCCATCGCCAAACACGATTTCCAGGCCCGCGGGGCCGATATCCAGGCCGACGAGATCTTCGTCAGCGACGGGGCCAAATGCGATACCGGCAATATCCAGGAACTGTTCAGCCAGGATATCAAGATCGCCATCCCCGATCCGGTCTATCCGGTCTATCTCGACACCAACGTCATGGCCGGGCGGACCGGCGGTTACGTCGATGGCCGCTACCAGGGCATCGTCTATCTCGACTCGACCAGGGAGAACAACTTTGTCCCCGCCCTCCCCCGGGACAAGGTCGACCTGATCTACCTCTGTTTCCCCAACAACCCGACCGGTTCAACCATCAGCACGGCGGAGCTGAAGACCTGGGTCGATTACGCCCGGGAGCACAAGGCCCTGATCCTGTTCGATGCCGCCTACGAGATCTTTATCCGCGACCACAGCCTGCCCCATTCCATCTATGAGATCGAGGGGGCGAAGGAGGTGGCGATCGAATTCAGGAGCTACAGCAAGAGCGCAGGCTTTACCGGCACCCGCTGCGCCTACACGGTGATCCCGAAGGAGTGCACGGCCTACGACGGCAAAGGGGGGCGACACCCCCTGCACCCCTTGTGGAACCGCCGTCACTGCACCAAATTCAACGGCGTGTCCTATCCGGTCCAGCGGGCAGCCGAGGCCGTGTACAGCGAGGAGGGCAAGGCGCAGACCAGGGCCCTGGCCGACTATTATCTGCACAACGCCGCCAGTGTCCGCCGGGAAATGCAGGCCCTGGGCTTCTCGTTCGTCGGCGGCGAAAACTCACCCTACGTCTGGATCGACGGTGGCCGCGATTCCTGGGATTTTTTCGACATGCTGCTGAACAAGGCCGGGGTCGTCTGTACCCCGGGGGCCGGCTTTGGCCGCTGTGGCAACGGCTACATCCGCATCTCCGCCTTCAACAGCCATGAAAATGTCGAAAAGGCGATGCAGAGGATCAAAGGCGCACTGTCGTAAGACCTTCCCGATCGGGGCGCAGGACGATGGGGCAGCATATCCCTGTCGTCCTGCCATCATTGCCGTTCCACTACGACAGCGGGATCGAAATGAACATGCTCCTTCTTTCCCCCCATCTCCGTGATGGTGGCCTCCCGGCGCTCCCTAATCCAGTCAATCACTCCTCTGACCAGACGTTCCGGCGCCGATGCCCCGGCGGTAATCCCAACTTTTTGCTTCCCATCGAACCACGAAGCCTGCAGATCGCCGCTGTCGTCGATCAGATAGCCGGGCGTGCCGTGACGTTGCGCCACTTCGCGAAGGCGGTTGGAATTGGAACTGTTTTTTGAGCCGACAACGAGGATGAGATCGGTCTGTTCCGCCAGCCGCTTCACTGCGTCCTGGCGATTCTGGGTGGCGAAACAGATATTCGAGGATGGCCCGCGAATATCCGGAAACCGTTGCTTGAAAATCTTGACAATGCCGATGATATCCTCCCGGCTGAGGGTCGTCTGGGTGACATAGGCGACTTTCCCCGGATCGGTGACCCGGCATTGCCGTGCCTCCTGTTCGGAAGAGATGACATGGACCCGGTCGGTCACCCGCCCGGCCGCCCCGATGACCTCGGGATGACCATGGTGGCCGATGATCAGCACATCGCAGCCTTCGCCATGATACTTCTCGACCATCCGGTGGACGCTCCCGACCAGGGGGCAGGTGGCATCGACGGTCTTGAGACCGAGCTGTCGCGCGGCCTGCTCCACCGCCCGCGACACTCCATGGGCGCTGAAGATGCAGATCCCCCCCGCCGGGATGTCGGCCAGATCTTCGACGAACACCGCGCCAAGCTGTTCAAGTTCGTTCAGGACATGAAGATTATGAACGATCTCGTGCAGCACGTACACCGGTTCCCCGTGACGATGAGAATCGGCACCTTGGTCAGACGGGCCACCCGTCTGGCCGAAGAACCCATGACCTTGCTCCCCATGACCTTTTTCGACGACTGGCCCATGACGATCATGTCGGCATTGTATTTTTCGGCCGCCAGCAGGATCTCCTCGCTCGGTCGTCCGGCAACAACAATGATATCCTGCAGCGGAATCTGTTCCCATCCCGCTCCATCGCACTCCTCGTCACAGAATTTTTTCACCCGCTCCTTCATCGTGGCGATGATGTTCTTCATCCCGTCCTTCTGTATCTCTTCGATCGCCGTTTCCGGCATATACCCGGCGATGATGGCCCTGGCGGTCTCGGTCAGCGGTTCGACGACATTGAGCATGATGATCTTGGCCTTATGGACGTTGGCATGGGCGATTGCCTGTCTGAATACCGGTCTGGTAAACTTACCGAGATCGGTCGCGTACAGAATTGTCTTGATCTGCGGGATGTTGTTCATCGTGATGCTCCTGTTCATTGAGGTATGGGGGAACTGCCTGCTGCAATGGCGTGTTCATGCGTCAACGCTGCGTACGAACAATATTGTATGGCCGGATTGGCGAAAAAACCATACCCTGATGAGCAAAATCCGTTAAAAACCCGAAAGATTCTGAAGCGAAAGTCGATGCCGCTCACTTATAGTCCCTTTTCTCCAGCCCGTGCTTGCGCATCTTGTCGTAGAGGGTCTTGCGCGGAATCGCCAGGGCCTCCATGACATCCTTGATGCTGCCGTTGCTTGCAACCAGGGCCTGTTCGATGAGACTGCGCTCGAAACAGTCAACCTGCTGCGGCAGGCTCCTTTTCTGGCCGATCTCGATCCCGGAAAGCAGTTTCTCCAGCGACCATTCATACTGGCTCCCCAAAAGGACATACCTCTCCGCCAGATTACGCAGTTCACGGACATTACCGGGCCACGAATAGGCCATCAGGGAATTGAGCTGGGACGCCACCGGCAGCGGCACTTCCTGCTGATACCGATGACCGGCGACGAGCAGGAAGTGATGAAACAGCAGTGGGATGTCCTCCCGCCGCTCCCGCAAGGGCGGGATCTCGAGGCACACCACGCCGAGGCGATAGTACAGGTCCTTCCTGAACTCCCCCGCCTCCGCCAGCTGGCGGAGATCGACCTTGGCGGCGGCCACGATCCGCAGGTCGAGGGGGATCAGTTCGTTCGAGCCGAGTCGCTCCAGCGACCGCTCCTGCAGCACCCGGAGCAGATGGATCTGGATCCGCAGCGGCATCGACTCGATTTCATCCAGCAGCAGCGTCCCGCCGTTGGCATGTTCGAACTTGCCGATCCGCCGGGTTCTGGCGTCGGTAAAGGCGCCGGCCTCGTGGCCGAAGAGCTCGCTCTCGATCATCGTCTCCGAGACGGCGCCGCAGTTGACGGCGACAAAATTGCGAGTCCGCCGCTTGCTGTGCTCGTGCAGCGAGCGGGCCACCAGTTCCTTGCCGGTCCCGGTCTCGCCCATGATGAGCACATCGGCGCCGGTATCGGCGACCTGGGCGATCATCGACCGCAGGTGTTCCATGGTCGGCGTCTTGCCGAGTATCCGGGGACCCGGGGCGCTGTGGGCCTCGAGTTCGCGCCGCAGGCTGCGGTTTTCCAGGGTCAGGGCCCGTTTCTCCAAGGCTCGCTGGACCGTCTTGACGAGCCGTTCCGAGGAATACGGTTTTTCGATGAAGTCATAGGCGCCGTCGCGCATGGCCTGAACCGCCGTCGAGATATCGCCATGACCGGTGATCAGGATGACGGGGAGGTTGGGATCGATCTTCTGGGCCCGGACGAGAAATTCCAGGCCATCCATGTTCGGCAGCCGGATATCGCAGACCACCACCCCCGGCCATTCGGTGGACAGGACCGGCAGGGCGTCTTCGGCGCAATCATGACAGGTTACCGCCAGATCCGCCAACTCCAGGGTCTGCTTGTTGGCCTGGCGGATATGCTTTTCATCATCGATGAAGACAACCTGGTTCAATGCTTCCATGTTTCAGGCCTTCTCGAGGGTAATTTGGAATCGTGCGCCGCGCCGGGTGTTGACCGCGGTAATCTTGCCATTCATATCAAGCAGGATCCGGTCGCTGATGGTCAGTCCCAGCCCCAGACCCTGGCCTGATTTTTTGGTCGTATAGAATGGTTCGAAGATGTGGGGGAGATGCTCCGGCGGAATCCCGGCACCGCAGTCCTCGAACACGATCGTGACCATAGCCGCTTCGAGTTTCGCCTCGATGGTGATCTCTTTCCTGTCGCCCTCCTCCATCGCCTGGATGCCGTTGCTGATGACATTGACCAGCACCTGCTGGAGCAGGACATTGTTGGCCTTCACCCGCAGATCCTCGGGAACTATCCGCACCTGGACCGTGACCCCCGATTTCTTGATCGCCGGGCCGAGAATCTCCAGGGTCCCATCCATCACCCCATGGACCGGCACCACGGTCATCTGCCCGCTCGACTTCCGCGAAAACAGCTTGAGCTGATTGCCGATCTGGGCCATTCTCTCGGTGAGTTCCCCGATCTGCTCGAGATTCCATCGGGTATCGGCAAGCCGCCCCTTGTCGAGCAGCTGGCAGCCGTTTTCGGCATAGCTGCGGATGGCGGCGAGCGGCTGGTTGATCTCGTGATTGATTCCGGCCGACATCTGCCCGAGGGCGGCCAGTTTGGCCGCATGGATCAGCTCGGAACGGGTTTTTTTGAGGGCGATTTCAGTCTTCTGCCTGTCGGCTATCTCCTTGCGCAGCAGCAGGTTGGTCTCGGTCAACTCCCGGGTCCGGTCGAGAACGCGCGATTCCAGCTGCTCGTTGGCCTCTTCCAGATTCCGGCGGGCAGCCTCCTCAATCCGGTTCAGTTCCCGCAGGCGATGCTGCCGTTGCGAGAACAGCAGGAGCAGAAAAAAGGCCAGGAACAGACCGGAACAGGCAAGAATGTTGTTGATCAGGATGTCCCGCTTCAAGCTTTGGATATCAGTGAGAATGTTGACATTCCATTGCGCTTCCGGCATGAAGTGGAATTGCCGCAGATACGTTTTGGGCTCACTCTCCTGGGGCGGAGTGAGCCTGATGATCTGGCGGCTCTTTTCGATCACCCCCCGGTCAGTACTCAGCGCCTCGAAGCGGGTGTTGGGGTAACGTTTGCTCTCGATGATCTTTTTCTGTACCGCCGGTTCAAGCGGATCGATGGTCCGATAGCGCCACTCGGGGGTCGAGGTGATGAAGATCACCCCGTCGGGATCGGATATGAGGTAGCTTTCATCGCGATGGGCCCAGTTCCGCTCCACCGTGTCGATATTGACCTTGACCGCAACCACGCCGAGTATCCTGATTTTGTCCCGCACCGGAAAGGCAAAATAATAGCCGCGCTTGGACGAGGTCGTGCCGAGGGCGTAATATCGGCCGAGGCGGCCCTTCATCGCCTCCTGGAAATACGGGCGATAACTGAAGTTGTTGCCGATGAACGGATTGTTGTCCTTCCAGTTGCTGGCGGCAATCGTCAAGCCGTTCTTGTCCATCAGGTAGATATCGGCCGTGTCACTGATGCTGTTGATGGCCTCGAGATAGCGGTTGAGGGTTTCAACCTGGTGATAATCGCCGGGATCCTGCAAAGTGGCCACCAGCAGACGATCGGTTGCCAGCAGTTCCGGCAGGCTCTCGTATTTTTCCAGAACCCCCGAGAGGTAGGTAATATAGAGTTCAAGCTTGACCTTGCCCTGGTCGGCAAGCTTGTCGAACCCTCGCCCGTAGGTCCATCTGCTGGTCAGGTAGACCACGGCGCCAAGGAGAAGGATAAAGAGCAGTACCCCCTTGAGGATGGAAAAATGCCGGCGGCTGGTTCCCTTCACACCTGGCTTCGTCTCGGTCGGTACAGCCTGATCCATCGCGTTTCTTCGCTGAAAAAGCAGCATTCCGCAGCAGCCTGCAGTTTCACCCGCTCAAGAGACAGTTCGGCCTGTGTCATCCAGGGACCAGGCGAACTACCGCCGTACCTCGATCCCGGCAGCGGCGACGGCCTGCTTGACCTCGTCGATTCCCACCTCGCGTCGATGGAAGATGCCGGCGGCCAGCGCCGCATCGGCATTCGTCGCCGTGAAGACCTCGACGAAGTGGTCGGCCTTGCCGGCCCCACTGGAGGCGATGACCGGGATGTGAACCGCCTTCTTCACCCGGGCGATCAACTCCAGGTCAAAGCCGCTGTTGGTGCCGTCCCGGTCGATGCAGTTGAGCAGGATCTCGCCGGCGCCGAGCAGTTCGCACACCTGCGCCAGTTGGACCACGTCGATGTCCCTCCCCTCCCGGCCCCCCTGCACCGTGCACTGGTACCAGCAGTACCGTTCCCCGTTCGGACCGGGAAATTGGGTAGCGATGGTCGCATGCGGGGTGGCGTCAGGCGATGCGACATAGACCCGTCGCGGATCGATGGAGATGACGACGGCCTGGGCACCGTAGACGATCGAGATCTGTTCGATGGCGCTGTTCCCCGTCCTGACGCCCTCTGCCAGATAGCGCTCGACCTCGTACACGGCATCGCTGCCGATCGAAATCTTGTCGGCTCCGGAACGGAAATATTCCGAGGCGACATCGAGGGCGGTGTAGTGCCGGCCGTCGGAGGCGGTGAACGAGCGGATCCCGCCGCCGATCGTCAGCGGGACGAAGACGTTCTCCGAGGTCCGTTTCAGGACCTCGAGCATCGGCTGATCCTCGAGGGGGAAGTCACGGAAGCCGGTGATATTGAGAAAGGTGATCTCGTCCGCCCCCTCCTCGTAATACCGCCGCGCCAGGTCAACCGGTTTGCCGAGATTGCGGACCTCGCCCCGATCCCGGACATCGTACTGGTCGCCCTTGGTGACGACCAGATCTCCGGCGTCGTTGCTGCGGACATCGAGACAGGCGATGATCCTCTTGGCGAGGCTGGTCGTACCGCCCTTGGCCACACGGGAAGGGACCCCGGAGACGGCGAGCCCCTCCTGTCGACGGAGGAAATTGTCGAGGATGGCCAGGCCCGCCCGGCCGCTCTTTTCCGGGTGGAACTGAAAGGCGGTGACGTTGCCCTTCTCCACCGCCGAGACAAACTCGCCGCCGTAGCAGGTCGTGGCCAGGAGCCAGTCGTCGCACCGGTCGTCGACGACCGCATGGTAGGAGTGGACGAAATACAGTTTTTCGCCGTTATAATCAACCAGCAGCGGGGATTCTTTTTTGGGCAGGATGCCGTTCCAGCCGATCTGCGGGACCGACAGGCCGGGGGTGGCAAACCTCCGGATCATCCCCGGGATCACGCCCAGCCCCGGGACCCCGGGGGATTCTTCGCTGCCGTCGAAGAGGGCCTGGAGGGCGACACAGATCCCGAGCAGCGGCCGGTCCAGGCGAATCCGTTCCTGCAGCGCCTTGTCGTAACCGTCCCGGATCAGTCGTTCCATGACCGTCCCGAAGCTGCCGACACCGGGAAAAACCAGTTTGTCGGCGGTCACGATGTCTTCGGGACAGCCGACATCCTGTACGGTGAAACCGAGTTTTCTGATGGCGTTGCGGACGCTGCGGACATTGCCGGCGCCATAATCGAGAAGTGTTATCATCGTTTTGACTCGTATTGTTCCAGACCGGTGCCGCATCCGCCCATGTTCCCATCACCTGGGCATCGGGCCGGCCGCCGGTATATCATTCCGCGGTCTCAACCATCCGGTAGTATCTGCCGAAGGCACAGCTGCGGCAGAGCAGTTCCCCGTCCCGATCGACCTCCCGGCCGTCCTGCACCCAGTCGTGGCAATTGCTGCACTGTACCCGTTTCAGCGGTCGCCCGGGGAGATTGACCGCGGGGATATCCACGGCCACATCCTGCACCAGGAACAGCTCATCCTCCGCCATCACCTTGTAGGCCTCGAGCTGGCGGCTGTACTTGTCGCCACCCTGGCGGCAGTACCTGTCGGCCAGGTCCCTGGCCTCTTCCCGTGCCGTGACCCTGACCGCCCTGCCGGTCTCGAGATTGACGAAGGTGGCCGCCATGACGCCGAGGTCGTGAAAATACATCGAGCGCTTGCCCAGGCTGCAGCCGGTCACCGACTGGATGGCGTCCGTGGCGCAGCGGTCGATTTCGACCAGCACATAGAGTTTCTTGCGATCGGCTCCCCGCGGATCGTCGATACCGATCCGCTGCAGGGCCAGCATCGACATCCGGACCCCGATGACCTGGCCGGCGCAGATGTGACCGTGAACCGTGACCGATTCGGCCAGCAATGCCTCAAAATCTTTCATAGCTTCGCTTCTCGAGTGAATTGTACCGGTATTGCGGCAAACCAACGACGATCGTCAGAATTCAAAACCCTTCTGGGCGGCTATGCCGTTGGCATAGGGATGCTTGATCTCGATCATCTCGGTGACCAGATCCGCCATCTCGATCAATCTGTCGCTGGCGTGCCTGCCCGTCACCACCACATGCATTTCGGGCGGACGGCGCTGCAGCACCTGGAGCACCTCCTCTTCGGCAACCATATTATACCTGATCAGGTAGGTGAGTTCATCCAGGATTACGAGGTGGTGCCGGTTGCCGTCGATGGTCTCGACGGCGAGCTCCCATCCTTTCCGGGCGAGAGCCGTATCCTCGGCGAGATTCTCGGATTTCCAGGTAAACCCTTTGCCCATGACGTGAAATTCGATGAGAGGGGAGATATTTTTGGCGAACAGATGCTCGCCGCTGGTCCAGTTGCCTTTGATGAACTGGATCACGCTGACCTTGTGCCCATGCCCGAGCGCCCTGAAGGCAAGGCCGAGGGCGGATGTCGTCTTGCCCTTGCCGTTGCCGGTGAACACCGCCAGAAGTCCTCTAGTCATCCTTCGCCTCTCTCGTTCCATGACTGAAATGCCGATCGTATAATTTAGACACCGCCTCCGGCGGTTGCCGGTCGAAGACCCGGCCCACGCAGATCATCGCCGTCTTTCTGATCTGTTGTGCCGCCGCAGCCGCACAAATGGTCGCCAGCGTGCCCCGGACAATTTTCTCGTTTTCCCAACTCGCCCGCTCGACGATCACCACCGGGGTATCGCCGGGATAGCCGCCGGTCCGGAGTTCTTCGACGACGGTGGCGAGAAGGCCGGCCGACAGGAAAATCAGCATGGTGGTCTGGTGACTGGCCAGCAGGCTGAGCTTTTCCCGGGCCGGTACCGGGGTCCGTCCTTCCTGACGGGTGATGATCACCGTCTGAGCGACCTCCGGCAGGGTCAGCTCGGCCTTCAGGCTGGCGGCGGCGGCAAAGGCGGAACTGACGCCGGGTATCACCTCGCAGGGAATGGAGGCGGCCTCGAGCCGCACCATCTGTTCCCGGATCGCTCCGTAGATCGACGGGTCCCCGGTATGCAGGCGAACGACGCGCAACCCTTTCTGCCAGGCTGCAACCATCAGCTCGACGATCTCATCGAGGTTGAGTCCGGAGGAATCGTGAATGTCGGCCGTGCAGCCGTCGAGCAGTTCCCGATTGACCAGGCTGCCGGCATGGATGATGACGTCGGCGGCGTCAAGAAGCCGTCGCCCCTTGACGGTAATGAGTTCGACGTCGCCCGGCCCTGCACCGACAAATGAAACGGTAAATCTGTTAATTGGAGTCATTATTTACGAATCCACATTAATTTTTTTTGGCCGACAATCAGAGAGATCGGGTTGAGACCGGCTATTTGACGATCGGGAAAGGTCTGGCGCTCAACCGACAGGGTCGTTATCTCCACGGCCAGCCCTTGGGAATACAGCAATCCTGGTGCGGCGTCGCGGGTCGTGCCAAGTACTGCACTGATCACGATCCGGCCGCCATCCCTCAGGCTGCGGCAGGTGGAGGCGACGATATCCGCCAATCTTCCGCCGTTGCCGCCGATGAACACCCGATCCGGCGGCGGGAGCTCTTCCAGGACCGTCGGCGCCTCGCCTGGAACGATCTCGATGTTCCAGGCCCGGAACCTCCCCCGGTTCCAGGCAATATGCTCGAGCTGTTCCCCGTTCTTCTCCACGGCAAAGACCCGCAATCCCTTGGCCAGACGGCCGCTTTCGATGCTGACCGAGCCGGAGCCGGCGCCGATATCCCAGAAAATCCCGTGCGCAGGCAGCCTCAAGGCATGGATGGCAGCGGCCCGGATCTCGTTCTTGGTGATCAGCCCTCGGCTGTGCTCGATTTCCTGCTCCCCGAGGCCAAAGACCGGGTAGCCGGTCTCCTCGGTCCAATCCTGCAGGATAACAACCGTATTCGGTTGCGCAAACTGCCTGTCGGCAATCTCCTCCAGCGATCCGGCGCTTATCCGTTCCCCAGCCACCCCGAGATGTTCTCCGACGAACAGCGAAAAACAGGGTCGCCGCCGGGGCGAGATATGGCGCAGTATCGCGGCGGCTATGAACGCGGGATTGTTCTCTCCGTCGGTCAACAGGCACACCTTGGGATGCGCGAGGATCTCCGCCATCTGCAGCCCGGCCTTGCGGCCATGAAGACTGATGAAACGCGCATCGTGCCAGGGGATTTTCAGGCGGGAAAAGAGGAGCTGCATCGCCGAGACGGCGGGATGGACGATGATTTTGTCCGAGCCGAACTGTCGCCCCAGCACCTCGCCGATCCCGAAGAACAGCGGGTCCCCGCTGGCGAGAACGGCGATATTTCCCTGATCGGCGTGCGCCGCGATGGTCTGTAGCGCCGCCGACAACGGGGTTAGCGCCACTATCTGCGATCGAGGGTAGTCCGGCAGCTGTTGCCGCAGCAACGACTCCATTGAAGCGGCAGCGACGATCAGCCGGCAGTCGGCCAGCATCGCCACCCGGCGTGGATCGATTGTTCCTTCGGCGATGCCGACGATATGGATCTTGAAATCGTTCATCGTGGCTCAGACCGTCTCAATGATTCTCCCGGTGGCGAGGACGAGATAGACACTGACCGGCAGACCGGATACGGACTGGCAGTAATCCCGGGCGGCAAGGCAGGCTCTCCGTATGACCGCATCAGCACCGTGCCGCTGCAGGCGGTCGAGGATCTCCCGAGCGGTGTTCGACCCATGGAGATAGTCGAGGTTTGTCTTCCTGCCGGTAAGATTTTCGAGAAAGGAAACGGCACTCTCGGCATCAAGGGCCCCGTGCCGGACATGGGTCTGGGGAATCGCCATCGCGGCCTTGAGAATCTTGGCCCACATCCCGCCGAGATGGATCCGGGCAAAGTGGTGTGCCGAGGCTTCCAGGAGCGAGAACTCGAGGTAGTCACCCATCATCACATGGGCCTCCTCAGGCAAGCGGCAGCGCTCCTCCATCGCCTTTTCCGAGGTGCGCCCGGTGGACAGGACGATCTCGCGCACCCTCATTTCCCTCGCCACATCCATCGAGGCGGTAATGGTGGCGGTCCAGGCCTCGGAAGAGATCGGCACGACGACGCCGGTCGTGCCGAGTATCGATAATCCGCCGATAATTCCCAGCCTCTTGTTCAGTGTATGTCGGGCCAGAACTTCCCCGTTCGGGATGGAGATCTCGACCTGAACGCTATATTTCCCGATCTTTTGCCCCGATGCAGCGAAGGCCTCTTCTACCGCTTTCCTGATCATGGCACGAGGGACCGGATTGATGGCATGGCTGCCGATCGGGAGGGCGAGACCCGGCTTGGTGACCATCCCGATGCCCGGCCCGCCGGTGATGATGATGGCGCCTGCATCTCCGGCATTCGCTTCGACAATCACCACTTCGGCAACGATTTCCGCACCATTGGTCACATCAGGGTCGTCGCCTGCGTCCTTGATCACCGAACATACGGCCGACCGCCAGGTCCCGTCGACAGGTCGACACCCGGCAAGGTCAAAATCGATATTTCTCCCGTCGGGAAAAGGGATGGCGATCCGCGATACCGGTTCTCCGGTGAGGGCGGTCAGGGCCGCACCCTTGGCTGCCGCCGCCGCACAGGCCCCGGTAGTATATCCAGATCTGAGTCGTTTCATGAATAAAAAAAGGCCGCCCCTTACAAGGAACGGCCCTTAGACAAATTTTTTCCAGGCATATCTTCTCCGGTGTTTCAATCTCTCCGGTTTATATGAAAAGAAAGCCTTCCATTCCCCTGTTATGCACGGTCAAATCGTCTTTGTTAGCAGCAGAGTGACAACCACACCTGCACATATCGGCCGGATACGCAGAGCCGGTGCGTAGATCTACACCAGGAATTAATTGACAGCCTCGGACAATTTGCTGCCTGCTTTGAATTTGGCAACCTTTTTCCCTGGAATCTTGATGGCCTTTCCTGTCTGGGGGTTTCTTCCCTGGCGAGCTTCGCGTTTGGATACGGAGAATGTTCCGAAACCGACCAGAGTCACCTTGTCACCTTTCTTCAACGCCTCAGCAATTGCGGACAGCGTACCGTTCAATGCTTTTTCGGCAGCAGCCTTGCTTATATCTGCAGCACCTGAAATGCTCTCAATAAGTTCCTTCTTGTTCATGTAATCCTCCCTGCTAAGATCTTACGTTACTTAGTATCAGGACTCTGTGTCCCTTCTCCTGTGTTGATGCTTTAATCAACCTGATTTCAATTGTCAAAAGAAAAAGTGGCGCAATTATCTTTTGCCCGAAGGTGGCTCAATATCCTACAACCCTTTAGATTCGGGGTATTGCGGCTTCTCGTGTGCACAATAATTGAATCGGTCTTCAGACGCAAGCACTAAATCGAAATCATTGATAAAATTTGAACAGTGAAAATAATCATCATATTATCGGCATGTTACATTATTGAAATTAAAGCCATAACCGAGGTCGGAAACATAGGTCTGGAAGGCGCTGCGGATATCCTCACGTTGGAAACGTTCCATCTCTTCATGACGGATCTCGAGGTGAATATCATTCTGTACCAGCCTGAACCGTGATCCCGGATAACCTGATCGATGGAGAAAGGCCTCCGCCATGTCGATGTGCTGCAACAGGCGGGCCTCAATCCTCCGGCCTGACCCGACTCTTGTTGCCAGGCAGGAATTGGCGGGCAGGGCATGATTCGGCAATCCAGCCTGCTGTGCCAGCAATCTGATGTCCATCTTGCTCAGCCCGGCATCGAGCAACGGCGTCATCACCTCCAGTTCCCGAATCGCCTGCATCCCCGGCCGGTGCTGGAGCACATCGTCGGCATTGGTGCCATCGAGCAGTCGCCGTGCCGTGTCTTCGGAAAATTCGTCCGAAAAGCGCCGGTACAGCCGTTTCTTGCAGAAGTAGCACCGCTGGTCGGTATTTTCGACAAACTCTTCCCACCCCAACGGATCGACAGTGATCCGCCGCAGCTCAACACCGTCGGGAAAAAGGGTACCGAACAGGGCGAGCGCCTGTTCCCGTTGGATGGCTCCGTTCAGACAGGACACGGCATGCACGGCGATCACCCGGTCCGGACCGAGGGCCTGGACTGCGGCATGGAGCAGCAGCGTCGAATCGACCCCGCCGGAGTAGGCAACCGCGACCCGCTCCAATTTCCTGAGTGAGGCATGGAGCAGGGCCAGCTTGCCCGTCATCAACCCGGAGCTATTCAGATCCATCCGGCAGCGTCTCGGCAGGACGGCTCAGCAGAAATCGGCCGGAGGAAATCCAGTCCTTGAGAATAGTGGCGATTTCCCTGGCCTTGACGACACTGGAGAGCGGCGCCGTCTGGACCTCCTTGCCGTTGACGATGATGGACCCGGATTTCAGCTGGGCATAACTCACTTCGCCGTAACTCCTGACAATGCCGTTGGTATAATCATGGCCATAGTCGACTATCTGGGTATAGATATCCTTGTCCGAGACCCCGGTAAAGGCTGCCATCTCGCCGTTGAGGATGGGGATGGGAATGCCGAGACCGACTGCCAGACTGTTGCCGTACCCCAGGATGGAAACTCCTCTCAGCCAGTCAGGGGACATCTGTTTCAGGTCACCCTGGACCATCAAGGTCCCGGCCGCCTTGCGCGGCACCCCTCCCGGGGTCCGCGGTGCGGTGGGCTTGTGCTGGGTGCCGTGCCAGGTTACATAGCCGATACCGCCACCGAGGAAGATCCTGGTGCCGATGCCGATGGTCCTGTACAACGGATCGTTCAGCAATGGACTCAGTTCGCCGGCGCTGCAGTAGTTGGCGTTGCGGCAATGCGGCTTCAGCATTCCCATATAGGTATAGACCGCCCGGTCCGTCAGATTCACCGCACAGTTGTAATTCTGATAGCCATTGCGCGGGTTGCAGAGAAGGGCCGTGGGGAGGTCGTCGAGGCCGACCTCTTTCTTCATCTTTCGGGCGGCGTAGCAATCGGTGCCGTAGGCCTTGGCCTCAAGCAGGACCTTTTTGCCGCGGAGGAGGTCCTCGATGACATGCCCCCCGCCATAGCGGAATTCGCCAGGATAAATCTTGTTGAGCGGATCATCCTCGCATGGTTCGGTTGCACCGATATAGGCATCGACCGCGGCGAGCCCGGCATAGGCCGGAACTTTGTTGACCCAGACCCGGGAGGCCTTGATGGTCGGGACCATCTGACCGAAATTGAAGAACATGCCGGAAGAGCACATCGGGGCGAAGGTGCCGGTGGTCACCACATCGACTTCTCTTGCCGCCTGCTCGGCCCCCTTTTTCCGGACAATCCCCACCATCTCCTCGGCGGTAACCACAACGGCCTCTCCGGCCTTGATGCGGGCGTTGATTTCCTCATAGGTCTTGCTTATTTTCTGTTTTGTCATGAATGTAGTCGTATTATTCAAATGTTAGAATGAAACCGTCGCAACTGCAGACAAGGCCCCGAACAAACGAGAGTGGAAAGGGACGTTGTCGTCTGGCCGGATTTTTTCCGCCTTGACAGAGTTTTTTCTTTTTCCTAAGCTGATGATCCCCTAGCGGAACAGGCTGATCTGTTGTCTTTCCTTGCATTCCGCATGAATCTAACAGGACAAACCATGGTTGACGAGCAGAAAAACGAAATTCACCACATACGGAAAAATATTGATTCGATCGACAGTGAGATTCTCACCCTGCTCAAACGACGGATCACTTTTGCCCGGGATATCGGACGGCTCAAGGACGAAAACAATCGCGCCAAGTGGGATCCGCTGCGTGAGAGACAGATATACGAGCGCCTGCTCAAAGAAAATGGCACCACCTTTCCGGAGGACTCGCTGCGGACCATCTTCCATGAGATCATTACCGCCTGCCGACTGTCCCAGCGAAATATCGAGGTTGCCTATCTCGGTCCCGAGGCCACCTTCTCGCACCTTGCCGGCGTCAAGTACTTCGGCCACTCGGCAACCTACAAACCGCAGGAATCCATCGACGATGTCTTCTCCGAGGTTGAAAAAGGGCGCACCCGCTACGGGATCGTGCCGGTCGAGAATTCGATCGAAGGCTCCGTGGTCTCCACGCTCGATTCCTTCATGAAATATAAGGTCCAGATCTGCGGCGAGGTCCAGCTTGAAATCAGCCACAACCTGGTCTGCCGGTCCGGCAATATCGAGGATATCCAGACGGTGGCCTCCCACGCCCAACCTCTGGCCCAGTGTCGGGAGTGGCTGCGGAAACATCTGCCGAATATCCCGACGCTGCCGGTGCTGTCCACCGGCGCCGCCGCCCAGATGGCGGCCAACAACCCCAATATTGGTGCCATCGCCTCGTCCCTGGCGATCAAGCGCTACGAACTCCAGGTCGTCGTCAAGGGCATCGAGGATTATCGCGGCAACACCACCCGTTTCCTGGTCATCGGCAAGAGATCGCCATCGGCCAGCGGTCAGGATCGCACCTCGCTGCTGGTCGGCACCATGGACCGACCGGGGGCGCTCAATGAAATCCTGACCGTGCTGTCGGAAGAGGAGATCAACCTGACCAAACTCGAGTCGCGGCCGATCAAGGGCAAGCAGTGGAAATACTTGTTCTTCCTTGATATGATCGGTCACATTGAGGATGAGAAGATTTTCAGGGGCTGCGAGCGCCTGCGGCCGCTCTGTTCGTATTTCGAATGGCTCGGCTCCTACCCGCAGAGCAACTACCTACCCTCCGATGCGTGACATCTGCCCCGGACACTGCATGGCTTGACCATTGTCAAGGCGCTGCTGCAACTGGTGACCCTTCGGCTTGTCCAGAACGGTATCGCGGATCGCCCTCATCAGCTCCTCGTCTGTCGCCCCACCACGCAGCAGGGTCTTGATATCCCGTTCGTTGTCGTTGAGCAGACAGGAGCGCAATTTCCCTTCGGCGGTCAGGCGCAGCCGGTTGCACTGGTCACAGAAGTGATGGCTTATCGGGCTGATGAAACCGACGGTCCCCTGCCGGCCGTCACGGGCCTGGAGATGGTAGACCCTCGCCGGGCCGTCGATTCTCTGGGATTGGCGGGGGATGAACTCCCCCATATCGGTCAGCATGGCCATGATATCCGCCGCCCTGATGAACTGCTCCAACTGCCAGCTGCTCTTTTCCCCGACCGGCATGAATTCGATGAACCGGACCTGGAAGGGCTGATGAAGGGCCAGAGCGGCGAAATCGCCGAATTCGTCATCGTTGATCCCCTTCATCGCCACGACATTGATCTTGATGCGGAAACCGAGATCTCTGGCCGCCATGATTCCCCGCCAGACCTGATCAAAGCAATCCCGACCGGTGATCCGGGCAAATCTGTGCGCCTGCAGGCTGTCGAGCGAAATATTGAGCTGCCTGATGCCGGAGTCGTACAGTGACTGCGCGTACTCCTCGAGCAGGACGCCGTTGGTCGTCAGCCGGACCTCATGCAGTCCTTCGATCCTGGTCAGTCTGGCGATGAACCGGAGGATATCCTTGCGCACCAATGGCTCGCCCCCGGTCAGGCGGATCTTGTTCATTCCCAGCTGAATCGCCAGGCAGACCACCCGCAGCAGTTCTTCGTAGGTCAACAGGTCGACATGCGGCAGGATCACGCTGTTTTTTCTCCGGCATCCGGTGTCGCCGTCAGTTTCCGGCATGCAGTACATGCAACGGAGGTTGCAGCGGTCGGTCACGGAGAGGCGGAGATAGGAGATGGTCCTCGAGAAATTATCAACGAGAGGGGTTTTGTCGGCTCTCAAAGGGGCTGTCTTCGACACGGCTTTCAGCAACTGTTGGAGGAAGGAGTACTGAGAAGGGGCAGTCATTGACTTTAACCCCATGGACATATATATTCTAACACTCTTAACCGAAAACACTACACCGTGACAATCGAAAATCTGTCGTTCCCCCTTTACCATCCCGCTGACTTCAATGCTGATCCTCGGAATTGAGAGTTCCTGCGATGACACCGCCGCGGCCATCCTGGAAGACGACCGTATCCTGCATGCGAGCGTGTTGAGCAGCCAGGACGGCATCCATCGCCCCTTCGGCGGGGTTGTGCCGGAACTTGCCTCAAGAAAGCATCTTGAATCGGTCTACCCTGTTGTCGCCGAGGCATTGCAGCGGGCTGAAATCACCCTTGACGATATCGATCTGATCGCCGTGACCCAGGGGCCGGGGTTGATCGGTTCCCTCCTCGTCGGATTTTCCTTTGCCAAGGCCATTTCGGCAGTAACCGGCATTCCCTTCCGGGGGGTTGATCACATGGCCGGCCACATCCTCTCCGTCTTTCTGGAGGAAGAAAGGCCGACCTTTCCCTATATCGCCCTGATCGCCTCGGGGGGGACCACCTCGTTGTACCTCGCCGAGGGCCATACCACGTTTTCCCCTCTCGGCAGGACCCGGGACGACGCGGCCGGAGAGGCCTTCGACAAGGTCGCCAAACTCCTCGACCTGCCGTACCCGGGAGGGCCGCAGGTTGCCCGCCGGGCCGCCGGGTGGGATGGCGATCTCATCAGGTTCCCCAGGGCCTGGCTCGATGAGCAATCCCTCGACTTCAGTTTCAGCGGCCTCAAGACGGCGGTGCTCAACCACTGCCGCCAGCAGAGTCAGGCGGGGTCGCAGGTGGCCGTCGGTCAGGTCTGCGCCTCCTTCCAGGAGGCGGTGGTCGATGTCCTGGTCGAAAAGACGCTGCGCGCCGCCCGCCGGCACGGAATCGACACGGTCGTCCTCGGCGGGGGCGTTTCCGCCAACGAGCGATTACGTCAGGTGCTGGCCGCCCGAGCCGGCGAACATGGGGTGAAATGCTACGTGCCGCGACCGGCCTTCAGCACCGACAACGCCGCGATGATCGCCCTGGCCGGATACCATCGCTTCAATGAATCCGGCCCTTCTCCAATCGACAGCGATGTCTACTCGAGATCCTCTCTCGGATAATCGACCTTCGCATGAAACTTGACCGGATCAGGAAATACTACTATCTCCGCTTCATCCGCCTCAAGGGGGACCCGCGGTCGCTGGCCCTGGGCACCGCCATCGGAGTTTTTGTCGGTTTGACCCCGACGATGCCGCTCCACACGATCATCATTCTCCTCCTCGCTTTTCTCACCAGGACCTCGGCGATAGCCGGCATACTCGTCAGCATGATCGTCTGCAATCCCCTGACCTATATCCCGATCTATTATCTTTCGACCATCATCGGCAATACCATAACTCCATATGAACTGAACTGGGAAAAAGTCCAGGCGGTCGTCGACGGGCTTTCCTCGTCGCAGGGGTTTGTCCACTCCTTCAACCTCCTTGCCGGACTCGGCCAGGAGACCGTTGTCGTGCTTCTTGTCGGCGGCGTCATCTTCGCCTTCCCTTTTGCCGTCGTCAGCTATTACCTTGCCCTGCGCATTTTTGTCAAAATCAGGGCCAAACGGCAGGCAAAGCACATCCTCAATTGACCCCAGACAGGGCCGGGACTCCCCTCCACCATTCACCGGGCATAACCATGTCAGTCTACGGCAAGACCAGATCCACGCTGCAGGAACACCATCTCGCCCCGAAGAAGAAATTCGGTCAGAACTTCCTGGTCCACCGCCATACCGCCGAGGCCATCGTCCGTGCCGGGGAGATCGGCCCCGATGACGTCATCGTCGAGGTCGGTGTCGGGCTGGCGGCCTTGACGATTCCTCTTGCAAGAACGGCCCGCCAGGTCGTGGGGATAGAGATCGACAGCGGCATCATCAGGTTCCATGAACAGGAACACGACCTGCCGGACAATGTCACCCTGCTCCATCAGGACATCCTCAAGACCGATTTTGACGAACTCGAAAGGCGGTGCGGCGGAAGATTGAAGATCATGGCCAACCTGCCCTATTCGATCTCCAACCCATTCATCTTCAAACTGATCGACAACCGCCGCCATGTTGAAAAGGCTACGGTCATGCTGCAGAAAGAGGTGGCCGACAGGCTGCTCGCCGGCCCCGGGTCCAAGGACTACGGCATTCCATCAGTGCTGCTGCAGCATTGCGCCCGTGTCAGAAAGATGATGACCCTCAGTCCGGCCGAGTTCCACCCCCAACCCAAGATCGATTCGGTCGTTATCCGGATCTCTTTCCCTCTGGATCAGGACCGACCTCGAACCCTTTCTTCCGAGGAGTCGGAACTGTTCACCAGAATTGTCAGGGCGGCCTTCAGCCAGCGGCGCAAGACCATTCTCAACACCCTGACCTCGGCCATTTTTTTTCCAGCCCTGCCCGACCGCAACGATGTCAAGAAGATGACCGAGGACGCCATCATCGCCGCCGGCCTCTCTCCTCGAGTCCGGCCTGAGACCCTTCCGATCGCGGCGTTTGAAGAACTGAGCCGGTCATTTCACCGATGTCTGGCTGACACCGGACGCTGATTTCGGGGTTCCCCCGGGATTGTCGTTGCAGTCAATCCGCGGTTGGCGGGCAGTCTGAATGCTGAACATGCAGAGACAAACTGCCGGCATCGCAAACATGAACGTCATGACACGGGCCCGCCTCCGGCGCCTCCGCGTCGAAGGCCACGGCGCACCACAACACACGTGGAATACTTACAAGGAAAAGGACAGCGTGGCGGAATGAAACCGGACGGTCAAGGTCCGCCACGCAGTTGGAAAGGATGATCGAACAGGCTTCAGCGGGACAATTTAACGGTTGATCTACTGCATCGTTGATTCGCCAAAGGGATTGACGTTGCCCGAGGAACTGAGATCAGCCGTCACATACAGGGTGGCATGCGTCTTGCCAAGAGAGCCGCCCAGACCTTCGGCCAGAACGACCATACAGGTCTTGTTCGGCTTGGTAAAGGCGAGCAGGGTATAGTCATAGGACGCCTCACCGACCAGTTTCCATTTGTTGTTGCGCATCGAGGCAACGATGAAATCCTTCAGCGAATTTAATTCGACCCTGCCGGCGTAATGAAGGATGCCGCCTTTGAACGATTCGGTATTGATCGACATTGTCTTGTTCTGATCAAGTTTCATTTCGACCGGGAGTTCGAGGTCGCCGAAACTGCCGACGGAGTTTGCCAACGGAGGAAGCTCGCCGGTTCCGATTGCCGATTGATTCTGACTCTTGCCGGAACAACCACCTATAACCAGTGCGAATGATGCAATAACAACGAGTGTCGATATTCGCTTGACGATAAAAGCCGTATTCATTGTTCATCCTCCAATTTTTTTTAAAATGAAATCGTGCACATTCTTTCTGTGCGATTTCTGATTTCGATGCGCCGGGTAGCCAACCGCAATCACCGCCATGAGATCGTATCTTGCGCTGATGCCCAATTCGGCATTGACTTCATGCTTGTTTTTGAGAATCTGACCGAGCCAGACTGCCCCCAGGCCTAAAGATTCCGCTGTCAGCAGGATATTCTGGATAGCGGCGCCGGCCGACTGGAGATCCTTGACTTCATCATATATGGCCTCGGTGTCGAGGAACACAACGATCAGACTGTTGCAATTGGCGACAATATGACGATAGAGGGTCAGATCGGCAATATGGTTCCGTACCTCTTGGTCGGTCAGGATCACAAAGCGCCACGGTTGATTATTCTTGCCGGAAGGAGCCCAGATCGCCGCTTCCACCAGGGTCACCAGATCTTTCTCAGCAACAGTTTCGGTGGTAAATTCACGAATGCTCCGCCGTTCTTTTATTGCCTTCAAGATACTGTTTTCCATATCACTTCAGCATAAATACGTGCAACCGCACACCATCTGTCGAAAAAACGCGATTCGTGGTGTCCCGCCAAGCATCAAGCAACTACTCATAAACTAGTTTAATTTTAAATGGTTGTCGAGAACAAATGCACCCTGCCTGAACAGACTTCCTAGTCAAGTCCACCTAGACACATATATTTTATCTCCAGATATTCGTCCATTCCGTATTTCGACCCTTCTCTGCCAAGCCCGGATTCCTTCCTGCCGCCGAAGGGAGCGGCCTCGGAGGAAAGGATGCCGGTATTGACGCCGACCATGCCATATTCGAGATTTTCGGTGACCTTCCAGGCCCGCGTCAAGTCATTTGTAAAAAAATATGCCGCCAGGCCATATTCCGTGTTATTTGCGATCCGCAGGGCCTCCTCTTCGTCTCGGAAATGGAAAAGCGGCGCAACCGGGCCAAAGGTCTCCTCATGGGCGATCAGCATCTCACCGGTGACATCGAGCAGGACTGTCGGCTCAAAGAAAAACCCTTCCCCCGCCCTCCTTTTGCCGCCGGTAGCAACGCGCGCCCCTTTGGCCAGGGCATCTTCGATCTGCCGTTCCACCTTGACGATCGCCTTGTCATCGATCAGCGGCCCCATATTGCAATCGGCACAGGACCCCGGTCCGAGAACAAACCGGCGTTTGACCTCGTCAACCAATCGCGCCGCGAATTGTTCATAGATTTCCTCCTGGACGAGAAAACGATTGGCGCACACGCACGTCTGGCCGGAATTACGGAATTTCGAGGTCATCGCCTCCTCCACCGCGAGGTCGAGATCGGCGTCGCCAAAGACGATGAACGGGGCATGCCCGCCCAATTCGAGAGACAGTTTCTTCAGTGAATCACCGCACTCCCGCATCAGCGCCTTTCCGACCTCCGTCGATCCGGTGAAGCTGATCTTCCTGACGAGCCGACTGTGCGACAGCAAGCGGCCGATCCGTTCGGCCTGACCGGTAATGACGTTGAACACTCCGGGCGGCAGGCCGGCCTTGTCGGCCAGCACCGCCAGGGCCAGGGCCGAAAACGGCGTGTACGAGGAGGGTTTCACGAGCACCGTGCAGCCGCAGGCCATCGCCGGGGCCGCCTTCCTGGTGATGGTCGAGAGAGGAAAATTCCACGGCGTTATCGCCGCACACACTCCGACCGGCTCTTTCAGGACGATGATGCGTTTGCCCTTCTGGGACATCGGAATCGTGTCGCCATAGACCCGTTTCGCTTCCTCTGCATACCATTCGACATAGGAGGCGCAGGAGGCGACTTCGCGCATCGCCTCCTCCAGGGGTTTGCCCTGCTCCCGCGTCATGATTGCCGCGAGATCGGACTGATGTTCCAGAATCAGATTATGCCAGCGCCGCAGCAGGTTTGATCGTTCTTTGGCAGTCAGATTCTTCCACAGCGGGAAAGCCGTGTGCGCCGATGCAATTGCCGCCAGTATCTCCTCTTCGCCTAAAGAAGGGACATGACCTACCGGTTGCTGCGTCGAGGGGTCCACGACATCGAAGCTCTCGGCCGAAGTTATCCATTGTCCATCGATATAGCACTGCTGCTTGAACAGTTCCGAATCCTGAATTCCCACGTCTTCCCTCATAGCATAGAATAAAAAAAGCCCTGTTGTGCATGCAGCACACAACGCGAGCTCTCTTTTCAGCCTTGCATCCAGATACGCAGGTACTATACTCGAATTCTTTACCGAATGTCAGAAAAACCATGCACGGATGTGATCAAACTTTCCCAATCAGAGGTAGAATGCAACGCGAAATTACCGACGTACCTGTTGTGCGAACACCGATCCGCCTCGGCCAGTTTCTCAAACTCGCCAATCTGGTTCAGGACGGCGTTGAAGCCAAGATCCGTATTCAACACGGCGAGGTTCAGGTCAACGGTGTCCAGGAGACCCGACGCGGCCGACAGCTGGGCATTGACGATGTGATCGAAATGAACGGACTCGCCTGCAGGGTGATCGTGCAGCAAGAATGACGGATGCAGATGCACCCGCCCGTCGCTGAGAGCGGCGGACGATAAGATATTTGTTAATATATATCCGGATGTTAAACTCATTAGACGGCAATTTTCCGGGTTCAACCTTAGAGGTCACGATGACGCACACCCCTTTTCATATCGGATCGATGCTTCTCGCACTGATGGTCCAGATCTTGCTGATCAGTTCGGCACCGGCTGCCGACACGCCCACGCGGCATAGGGTTCTCCTCTTTTATTCCGCCAATACCCTCGGTGAGATGGAACCGTGCGGCGGCTGAGGAGCAAACCGGTTGGGCGGTCTGTCCAAAAAAGCGTTTCAGATTTCAGCTCTTTCAGCGCAAATCGATGCACCATCCGTCATCCTCGATGCCGGCAATCTTCTTTTCAAGCCAAAGGCGGCCCCAGTCACAGTCGACGAAAAGATCACCGCCGCCGGCATCATGGACATACAGCAACTGATGGCCATCGATGCAGTCGCCGTTGGCCCGCACGACCTGGCCGCGGGGATCGATTTTCTCCTCGCCTCCCGCCGCCGGGGATTTCCCTGGCTGTCAGCCAATATTGTGGACCGGAACCGGTCGCCGCTCTTCGCTCCTTCACTGATGATCACCAGATCCGGGCTTGATATCGGAATCATCGGCCTTACCGGCTCCGGCGCCAGTCTGCCGCAGGGAACACATCTTGCCGATTGGAGGGAGGTTCTCCCCCGGCAGCTGCAGCGTCTCGACCGCTCCCCCGACATGGTCATCATCCTGTCCTCCCTTTCGGCATCCGAGAATGTCGAAATGATCAAACAGCATCCGGAAATCGATATCCTCATTACCGCCGACCACATCCAGGGCAATATTGCGCCGAAGATTACCGGCCGGACCCTGATGACCCAGACGCAGAGCCAGGGCAAATTTCTCGGGCAACTGGTTGTCGACTGGCTGCCCGGACATCCCTGGGCCCATGACCAATCGCAGCATCAGATCAGATTACGGCAACGATTGGAGAACATCGATCGACGCCTGTTGCATCTGGGGCAGGAACAGCGGCAAAACCGCTCGGGCAATTCCGATTCCGAGTACGTTCGTCGTCTAGGACAGGAGCGGGAGGACATCATACGACAACTCGGCGGTATTCTTGCACAACAGGAGAAAATGAAGACGGGTGAGATCGCGGCCAGCCGGTATACGCACGCGTTTATCGGGTTGAACAGCAACCTTCAGAGTGACCCCCGGGTCTCCGAGAAAATCAGCCGGATCAAAGAGAGTGTTGCGGAAAGTCATCTCCGCCCTCAAGCCGGAGCAGCCCCGATCTGCAGCGGAAAACAGTGAGCAGTTGACAAAAAAAAAGCGGGTCCGGCATCCCGGACCCGCTCATCTATGACGCTGCGGCATTGACCGCAGCGCATTTTCTTTTTACCTCTCAGCAGCCGAAAGCCTTCTGCAGATTGGGAATGGTCTGTTTCTTACGGCTCATCATGCCGTCAACCCACATTGAAGAACCCTGGAGCTTGCCGTTGAAGGCCTTCTCGATCAGGGCCGGGTCGTCGGAGAGTACAACCAGGTCGGTTCCTTCCTTGACGACATCGGTGAGCATGAGCAGGACCGAATGACGGCCATCGGCCTTCACGTCGGCCATCGCCTTGAGGAGATCGGCACGGACAGCGGCAACCTGATCGAGGGTGGCGAGTTCGAGCTGGCCGACGCCGACCTTGTTGCCCTTCATATCGAAATCCTTGTAATCGCGGAACAGCAGGTCCTTGGCCGGAATGCCGGCCACGGAGGACTTGGCCTTCAGCATCTCCATGAACAGGTCGTCGGTGTTGGCGACGCCGGCAATCCCCTTCAGATCGGCAACAGCGGCCTTGTCGTCATCGGTGCAGGTCGGCGACTTGAAGTTGACGGTGTCGCTGAGGATCGCTGCCAGCATGCCGCAGGCGATGTTTTTCGGGATGGCGACTCCGGCGTCCTTGAACATCTTGTTCAGAACGGTGCCGGTACAGCCGACGGGCTCGGCGCGGAACAGGATCGGGTTGTTGGTGGTGACATCACCGATCTTGTGGTGATCGACGATCATGACCACGTTGGCGGAGGCCAGATTGCCAGGCCCCTGGGCGAGATCACTGAAATCGACGAGGGCGATATCCTTGCCGGCGGCGTCGGTCAGCAGTTCGGGGGCGGTGAGACCGAACTGGCCCAGCAGCATCTTGGATTCCGGATTCAGCGCATCGGCGGTGGTCTGCATGCAGGCCTTGGCATCCTTACCCTGGGCCTTCAACAGAGCGGCCAGAGCGATTGACGACATAACAGAATCGGTATCCGGGTTTGAATGTCCAACCACACAAATTGTCATCGTAAATCCTCCATTAAATAAGTGTATGATGTAAAATGGTTAACTCCTGGAAAACCAGTTGGTCCCTCTCATCTTTTTCGTTCGAAAATTAACGAGGTAGCATAGTGTCTTCAAGTATCCGCGTCAAGCAGAAAAAGCTGCCTCACCTATCCGATCCTGATCCCGAATGGCTTCGCTGTCCCGCTCCAAAATTCTTCAGCCGTGACAATATGCTGACCCTGCAGTATAATTCGAAAATCTACATATCCGTCAGGCTCCATCCATGCTGCCACCCTCATTAACCGCAAGGCAAAGAATATGGATCATACCGAAAACGACCCCACCCCCCGCCCTCGTCGCAGGAAACGATCGAAGGCCAAATATCTGCTCCTCTTGATCGCTGTCCTCCTGGTCGCCGCCTTCGCCTTTCTGACCCGCAACGATCCCCGCTTCTCCCTCGAGCGACTGATCGGCCAGGGCGGTCGGCAGACCTCATCGCCGACCACTCAGCCGCCTTCTGCCGATACGGCCAAAACAGTCATCATTCCGAGTCAGGCGCCGCCGGCAAAGGACACACCGGCCACTGCCGAAACTCCTGAAGTACCAGGCGAAGACAAACAGGGTCAGGCTACCGCCGAAACAGACGATGCTGCAGGCGAGGATACCGTGTTGACCGGGGAAGAGCTGTGTTCCCGGGACAGCATGAAGCTCGAGGCCTTTTACGCCCATCTCGATCAGCAGCCATACATCAGATCATTCAATCTCCCGCAATCGAGCGGGGAGCATTTCTCCGGCCTGTTCCGGAAATTGGCCGCCCAGCCTCCGATTGTCACCCGCGAAACCGACGACCTGTTCACGATCCTCAAGAACACCGCCCACTTCTTCAGGGTGATCGGCAAAGACAACATTCTCCTGATCAAGGGGATACTCGATCAGGAGAAGGAATCCTATGAGGACATCGTCGCTGCCCTCTTCCGCCTGACCAATCAGCCGGACTGTCTGAAGAGCCGACTGGGCCTTCATATCCCGGAGTCGGTCTACTACGACTACTCCGGGTTCTTTCTCAACACCATGGGGGGACGGCTGTATCTCTTCCGGCGCGATTCGAAATCACGGATGATCGTCAATTACTATGCCATTCTCCTCGTTGACCGCGCCAATCAAAACGGGACGAACAGTCATGGAATTGACCTCAAGCAGGCGATATCGTCGCTGATTTCCGAGATCGAGAGCGGCGGCGGCCACCTCAAGTTACGGGAAACCTATCTGGATCAGCTCTACGCCCTGAAGGAAAAATATCCGGACCCGGCTCAGTAAACTTCACTTCATTCATCCAATACAAAGGTTATTCCTATGGATATCTGGTATGTGGCGGTCAACGGTCAGCAGCAAGGCCCGTTTTCTCAGGAATATCTGCGGCAATCACTGGCGGCGGGCTCCTACTCGCACGACACTCTGGTCTGGCGACAGGGTTTCGATGCCTGGCGACCGATAGCCCGGGTCCCGGAGCTGCTTGCCCCGGCGGCGTCTTTCTCGCCGCCGCTCCCGCCCGCCGCCGAGGCCACGGCCCATGAGATCGATTATCAGATCTTCGGCAACGAGATGCAGTTTGTCGAGATCGAACTCGACAGTCAGGAGAGCACGGTGGCCGAGGCCGGCTCGATGATGTACATGTCGAACTTTATCAGGATGGAGACTGTCTTCGGTGACGGCAGCTCCGCCGACGCGGGGGGCGGATTGCTGGACAAGATGCTCGGGGCCGGCAAGCGCCTGATCATCGGAGAGAGCCTGTTCACCACCGTCTTTACCAATGCCGGCAGCGGCAAGGGCAAGGTGGCCTTCGCCGCCCCCTATCCCGGCAAGATCATCCCCCTGGAGTTGAAACAGTACGGCCAGAAGCTGGTGTGCCAGAAGGATGCCTTTCTGTGCGCCGCCAAAGGGGTCGCCATCGGCGTTGAATTCCAGAAAAAGATCGGCGTCGCCCTGTTCGGCGGCGAAGGTTTCATCATGCAGAAACTCGAAGGCACCGGCATGGTGTTCATCCATGCCGGCGGGACCATCGTCGAGAAAGAACTGCAGGCGGGAGAGATGCTGCGGGTCGATACCGGCTGCCTCGTCGCCCTGACCCAGACGGTGCACTACGACATCGAATTCGTCGGCGGGGTCAAGTCCGCCCTGTTCGGCGGCGAGGGTTTCTTTTTCGCCACCCTGCAGGGACCGGGACATGTGTGGCTGCAGTCCCTGCCCTTCTCGCGACTCGCCGGACGCATCCACGAGGCGGCGCCGCAGAACAACGCCGGCTATTCGACCAGCGGCGAGGGCTCGATTCTCGGGGGGCTCGGAAACCTGTTCGAACGCTGAGCGGGACAGGTCAGAAGTCTGTCCCTCGGACAGCCGGCGCGACACGCTCAAGGAGGACTTCCGTATCCTGACGGAAGTCCTTCGGTGCCGTTTTTTCAGGTATTCCCAGGTTTATGCCGCTTGCCGTCCTCAACCAACACACGTGATCCGATGAACGAAACTCAGCTTAACGCCTCCCTGTTTCAATTCCTGCGCGCCGCAACCTCGTCGTACCATGCGGTCGCCTCGCTGGCCGACCTGCTGCAGCAGGCCGGTTTCATCCGGTTGCGGGAGGATCAGCGCTGGTCCCTGGCCGCCGGCAATTCCTATTTTCTGGTGCGCGACGATGCCGGCCTGATCGCCTTCAGGCTGGGGGAAGGCAATACCCCGGAAGACGGGTTCAGGATGCTGGCGACCCACAGCGACAGCCCCGGCCTGCAGCTCAAGCCGCGAGCCGACAGGCAGAGCGGGAAATACCTGCAGCTGGGGATGGAGGTGTATGGCGGCCCGCTCCTCAATCCCTGGTTCGACCGCGACCTGTCGCTGGCCGGCCGGGTCTGTTGCACCATGGCCGACGGCGGGCTGCAGACCCTGCTGGTCGACTTTGCCCGCCCGCTGCTGGTCATTCCCAGCCTGGCGCTGCATTTCGATCGTTCCGCCAACGACAGCAGGAGCGTCAATCCCCAGACCCACCTGGCGCCGATCATCGCCCAGACCCTGACCGATCAGCTCCCCGCCTTCCGCGACATCCTGCTCGAACAACTCGGCCGCCAGTACCCCGCCCTGCAGATCGCCGACGTATCGGGCTTCGACCTGTTCTGCTACGATACCCAGGGGCCGGCCTTCACCGGGGTGAACGGCGAATTCATCTCCGCCGGCCGGCTTGACAACCTCCTCAGCTGCCACGTGGCGACCATGGCCCTCACCGCTGCCGATCTGTCCCACAACTGCCTGCTGTTCTGCGCCAATCATGAGGAAAACGGCTCGGTGTCGTCATCCGGGGCCCGGGGGGCGTTTCTCGATGCCACCCTGGACCGACTCCTGCCGGAGCCGCAGTCCCGCCGGATAGCCCTCGCTCGATCCTTCCTGCTGTCGATCGACAACGCCCATGCCGTCCACCCCAATTTCAAGGACAGCTCCGACCCCCAGCATGAGGTACTGCTCAACGGCGGCCCGGTGCTCAAGGTCAACGCCAACCAGCGCTATGCCACAAACTGCGTCAGTGCTTCGATCTTCAAACGCTTTGCCCGCGAGGCCGATGTCCCGCTGCAGGAGTTCGTCATGCGCAGCGACCTGCCCTGCGGATCGACGATCGGACCGTTGACTGCTGCCAGGATCGGCGTGCCGACGGTTGACATCGGTGCCGCCACCCTGGCGATGCACAGCATTCGCGAACTGGCCGGGAGCAAGGACCCGCACCTGCTCTATCGGACTATCCACCGGTTCCTGACCTCACCCACAGGGGTGGCGCCAAATAACTGAGGCGGCCGGCATCGGTCCGGCGAAGACCAGGGTCCGGCCGGATCGATCACCCTGCCCCGGCGGCCCGGGAAGCAGGAGGGTAACCTCTGCAGGTTGAAATATTCGGGGCGGCCACTGTTGTGTTTGGTTTATCGCCTCAATTCAGGTATCATCCCGGCGTTACGCCGAAGCGGCATTTTCCGCGGGAAGAAGGTCACGCACGACCTCCCGGCCAAGACTTCATCAATCACAAGGAATCTATGAGTACCGATGACAAGAAGATCATCTATTCGATGATCAAGGTAAGCAAATACTACGACACCAAGCCGGTATTGAAGAATATTTCCCTGTCGTACTTCTACGGCGCCAAGATCGGGGTGCTCGGCCTCAACGGCTCGGGCAAGAGTACGCTGCTGCGGATCCTGGCCGGCATCGACAAGGACTTCAACGGCGAGACCATCCTCTCCCCCGGCCTGACGATCGACTATCTTGACCAGGAACCGCGGCTCGACCCCGACAGGACGGTGCGCCAGATAGTCGAGGAGGGGGTCCAGGGGACGGTCGACCTGATCGCCGAATTCAACCGGATCAACGAGCGATTCGCCGAACCGATGACGGATGATGAGATGCAGGACCTGATCGATCGCCAGGCGGCGGTGCAGGAACAACTCGACCACCTGTCGGCCTGGGACCTCGACAGCCGCCTGGAAATGGCGATGGATGCGCTGCGCTGCCCGCCGTCGGAAAGCAAATGCGGCATCCTCTCCGGGGGGGAGCAGCGCCGGGTCGCCCTCTGCCGGATCCTCCTGAAACAGCCGGATATCCTGCTGCTCGACGAGCCGACCAACCACCTTGACGCCGAATCGGTCGCCTGGCTCGAGCACCACCTGCAGGGCTATGCCGGAACGGTCATCGCCGTTACCCACGACCGCTATTTCCTCGACAACGTCGCCGGCTGGATCCTGGAGCTCGACCGCGGCGTCGGCATCCCGTGGAAGGGTAACTATTCCTCCTGGCTGGAGCAGAAGGAAAAGCGTCTGGCCATGGAGGAGAAAAAGGAGAGCGACAGGCGCAAGACCCTGCAGCGCGAGCTGGAATGGATCAGGATGTCGCCCAAGGGGCGGCGCAGCAAATCGAAGGCCCGCATCAGCTCCTATGAGCAGCTGATGTCGCAGGAGGCCGAGAAACTGGCCCGCGACCTCGAGATCTTCATCCCCCCCGGCCCCCGTCTCGGCAAGGTGGTCATCGAGGCCGACCAGGTGCGCAAGTGCTACGGCGATCGGATCCTGGTCGACGACATGAGCTTCTCTCTGCCCCCCGGCGGCATCATCGGCGTTATCGGCCCCAACGGCGCCGGCAAGACGACGCTGTTCAGGATGATCACCGGCCAGGAGCAACCGGACAGCGGCACGATCCGCGTCGGCGAGACGGTCAAGCTGTGCTATGTCGACCAGACCCGCGACGCCCTCGATCCGGAGCAGACGATCTGGCAAGCCATTTCCGACAACCAGGAGACGATCTGGCTCGGGACCAGGGAGGTGAACAGCCGGGCCTATGTCGGCAAGTTCAATTTTTCCGGCCAGGAGCAGCAGAAAAAGGTCGGTCTGCTCTCCGGCGGGCAGCGCAACCGGGTCCACCTGGCCAAGATGCTCAAGGAAGGGGGCAATGTCCTGCTGCTGGACGAGCCGACCAACGATCTCGATGTCAACACCCTGCGGGCACTGGAAGAGGCGCTGGAAAACTTCGGCGGCTGTGCCGTCGTCATCAGCCACGATCGCTGGTTCCTCGACCGGATCGCCACCCATATCCTCGCCTTCGAGGGCGATTCCCGGGTGGTGTGGTTCGAGGGGAACTATTCCGATTACGAAAAAGACCGCAAGGCCAGACTGGGGACCGATGCCGACCAGCCGCACCGCATCCGCTACCGCCAGATGACCCGGGCCTGAGGGGGCCTCAGCCGGCGGCCGGATCGATGGCGGCGGCACCGGAACGGACCAGGTGCAACACCCCGCCGCGCTCGCCGATGATGGTTGAGCAGCAGTCGGTCGGGGTCCTGCCGCCATCGACGATCAGGTCGACCGTGGCGCCGAACGCGGCCCGGACCTCGGCGGCGCTGCAGGCCGGCTGCTGGTCGGACAGGTTGGCGCTGGTCGCGGTGATCGCCCGGCCGAAGGCCTTGCCCAACGCCCGGGCGACCGGATGTGGCGAGATCCTGACCCCGATGGTCCCGGTCCCGCCGGTCAACAGAAACGGGAGATCGGCACGGGCCGGGAAGATGAGGGTGAGGGGACCCGGCCAGTGTCGGGC
>JROS01000017.1:0-50239 GCA_000769715.1 Desulfobulbus sp. Tol-SR | reverse complement strand
GTCTCGGTGGGAAAGGCAACGACGCCTCCCCCAGCGAGCACGGTGACGGCCCTGTCGATAGCCGCCGCATCGATCCCGCCGTTACCCTCAGCCGATAAAGCGGCTGGCCTTTTCTTCAATCTCTTGCACCATTTCCTGCCGAAACTCGACCAGTCTGGCGACCAGGCCGGGATCATTCAGGGCCAGGATCCGCACCGCCAGGACCCCGGCATTTTTTGAGCCGGCCTTGCCGATGGCCATGGTCGCGACCGGGATGCCCGGGGGCATCTGAACGGTCGCCAGCAGCGCATCCATCCCCTGCAACGGCGACGCGTCGAGCGGCACGCCGATGACCGGGAGATCGGTATGGGCGGCGATTACACCGGCCAGGTGTGCCGCCATTCCGGCGCCGGCGATGATGATCCGCAGTCCTCGCTCCCGGGCGGTTTTCGCCCACTGGGCCGCCCGCTCCGGTGTCCGGTGGGCGGAAGCGACGGTCATCTCGTAGGCTACTCCCATCCTGTCGAGAAAGTCGGCGGCGGCCTTCATGACCGGCAGATCGGAGTCGCTGCCCATGACGATGCCGACGACCGCTTTGTTGCCCGCCCCGGCCAGCCGCTTGAGGGCCTTGCCGCCGATGTCCCGGCGAAAATAGCAGCCGGGAAAGTGAATTCTTTCCACCCCGAGGTAGGCCCTGTCGATCGCCTCGGCCAGGTTGGCGCCGATCGCGGTCACTCCCAGGACCCGGCCGCCGCTCGTGACGACCTTGCCGCCGACCCGTCTGGTTCCGGCATGGAAGACCTCGACCCCCTCCAGCTGCGCCGCCTTCTTCAGACCCTTGATCGCCTTGCCGGTGGCGTAGGCGCCGGGATAACCGGCCGACGCCATCACCACGCAGACGGTCGGGCGCGGGTCGACCCGGATCTCGACCTGCTCGAGGGTGCCGTCGATACAGGCCTCGAAGATGTCGACGATGTCGGACTCGATCCGCATCAGCAGCGGCTGGGCCTCGGGGTCGCCGAAACGGCAGTTGAATTCGAGGACATTGATCTTCCCGCCGTCGATCATCAGTCCGGCATAGAGAATTCCCTTGTACGGCCGGCCTTCCGCCGCCATTCCCTCGACCGTCGGCTTCAGTATCCTGTCGATGACATACTCGGTCATGGCGGGGGTGACGACCGGGGCGGGAGAATAGGCCCCCATACCCCCGGTGTTCGGCCCCTTGTCGCCATCGAAGATCGCCTTGTGATCCTGAGAGGTCGGAAGCGCCCTGATCGTTTTGCCATCGGTGAAGGCGAGAAACGAGGCCTCTTCCCCGACCAGACAGTCCTCGATGATGATGGTATCGCCGGCAGCGCCAAAGGCATTGCCCTTCATGATGAGGTCGACCGCATCCCGGGCCTCCTCGATCGTTGCGGCGACGATGACCCCCTTGCCCGCCGCCAGACCATCGGCCTTGACGACGATCGGCGGACTGCAGGTTTCAAGGTATTTTCTGGCCTCCTTGATTTTTCTGAAGGCCTTGAACGGTGCCGTCGGAATGGCGTATTTCGTCAGGAATTCCTTGGTGAATACCTTGCTTCCCTCGAGAATGGCGGCTCTTTTCGAGGGACCGAAGATCCGCAGCCTGCTGGCTTCGAAGGCGTCGACAAGCCCCTCGACCAGAGAGGATTCCGGTCCGACGACTGTCAGATCAATCTTCTCTGCCAAGGCGAAGGCCAATAGACCATCGATATCGGTCGCCGAGATATCGACGCATTCGGCGATTCCCTGCATGCCTGCGTTTCCCGGTGCGCAATAGATCCTTTCGACTTTAGCACTCTGGCCGATCTTCCAGACCATCGCATGCTCCCGGCCTCCCGAACCGACAACGAGTATTTTCATTATTCTTCTCCGATAAATAAACGATTTGAAGTAAGTCTCTTTTTCTTCAGGGGAAAAGGATACGATTTTTGATCACGTTATCCTGTTGACAATGTCAAAAAAGAACATACACTATCAGTGAATGAATGGCCATTCATCGTAAACTGCGTTCTTTCCCACTTAAATGATTCAGCTTTCCGACCAATAAGATGAAAGATTTGAACAAACGCTCCAAGATAATTGCGGCGGCGACCAAGGTTTTCGCCAAAAAAGGATTTTTCACCGCAAGAATATCCGATATAGCCAAGGAAGCCAAGGTCGCTGATGGCACCATCTATCTTTACTTCAACAATAAATACGACATCCTGATCTCGGTCTTCGAGGAAGAGATCGGGAAAATCATCGACCAGATACGAAAGATACTGGCGACGGAAACGGATCCGAAGAAGATGCTGGAGATGTATGTCACCAGACACCTCCAGACGATGAAAAAAAACAGGAACCTGGCCGAGGTGATTCAGATAGAACTTCGCCAGACCAACAAGCTGATAAAGGAATACCGCAACACCAAGTTCATCGAATACACCGACATGATGGCCGATATTGTCCGCCTCGGCCAGAGTCAGGGGTTATTCCGTGCCGATATCGAACCGGATATTGCCAAACGTTTCTTTTTCGGGGCCCTCGATGAAGTGTCACGCATCTGGAACACCTCTGCCGAAGGCCGATATTCAGTGGAAGAGATTGCCGGTCAGCTACTGAAGATCATTCTCTCCGGCATTTCGGCGCCAAACGGCGGGTTGGCCGACCCTGACGGCTATCCTGCGCACATGCCGGCATAAAACACGGGGGCTTGCTGCGGTCGGCGGCCCATGTCAGCCGGGCCGGGTCAAGAGTGGCTATCGTGTTGAGCTCAAATGCGGCACCTGATGACGAACAGTCACCGACTGAGCATCAGGAAAATGTTGAAGGTTGAATATCGATGATCTCGAACTCTCGCGTCCCTCCCGGGGTCTTGGCCAGCACCTCCTCACCGACCGCCTTGCCGAGCATGCTCCGACCGAGAGGAGAAAGAACGGAGATCGAACCTTTTTTGACATCGGCTTCTTCCGGACCAAGCAGTTGATAGGACACCTGATCGTCATTATCCAGATCGAGCAGTTTGACCACGGTGCCAAATACCGCTGACTTTGTCGAGACTTTCAGGCAATCGATAACCTCGGCGCGCGCCAGTTTATCCTTGAGCTCGAGAATACGCCCCTCGATATGCCCCTGTCGCTCTTTGGCGGCGTGGTATTCGGCATTCTCCTTGAGGTCACCATGCTCCCGGGCCGTCTCGATCGCCTTCACCACTTCGACCCTCTCTACCCGCTCCAGGCGCGCAAGCTCTTCTCTCAACTTCTGGTTCCCGGTCTTCGACATGGGAATACGTACGACCATCTTGTCCTCCATAAAAAAATTCCTGTCAGGATATCTCGAATCAGAATCCTGACAGGAAATGGTGTTTGAAATTACCAGCGATACATCAGTGAAAGCAGAGCACCCTGCTGTTCGTACTCATCTGAGGTCGCAAACGACAGATTCCCTTTTAATAGGAAATGGGGGCTCATTTCAAGCAAAATCTCGAATCCGATCTTATGGGTGAAGTTTTGTCCCGATTCGAAGCCCATCGAATAGTCGAGTGAATAGTAGCTTGGGGTGCCCCGGGTGAGACTGTAGGCCTTGAGCAGGTGCTGGAAGCTGATGGTGCCGAGATGCTCCCAATACTCGTCGGGGCTCCAGTACAGCGGGGTATCCACAGCCTCTTCGTCCGTCGCTGCAGGAAAAAAGATAGTGCTGGCCTCACTGTTGTCAATGAGCCGGTAATCGTATTGAAGCTTGAAAGTAGTCGCCTCGGCGTAGATCGCATAGCCCGACCACAGATGAAACTGGTTCTGCGAGTTGTCGTCACTGTAACGGCGGCGGCGGTAGTCGGCACCCAGGGCGATACCCTTCGGTGTCTCGACGATCAGTCCGGCTTCGTAATCCTGGAGATATATCCCCTGTCGCAGGGCGGCAAGCGTATCGTAGACCGCGTTCTGATCGAAGAGGACGTAGCCCTTGACATATTCGTCCAACCGGCTGTTCAACCGGGCTCCGGCGATGGCGGTCGTTTCGAAGTCATCGAGACTTTCTGCACCGGCCCGCAGCTGCAGATCGAAATCGGCCGGGAGATCCCGGGAATACGACCCTTCCCCCCTGTGGCCGCGGATCGTGTCGACATCCTTGCTGTCGGTATAGCTGTTTCGCCGGTATTCCAGAGAAATCTCCTTGTTGAAATCCGGCATCATCCACAGTGTTCCCCCCTGGCTGGTTCGCAGGGTGTCGATATAGCCGTTCCGCCCTTCTTTTTCCACGATCTCGGTATCCGCGGACAGCCGCGGTTTCCGCAGCACCTCGTTGCGCTTGATCGCCTCCTTGAGTTCCGGATAATCCGGACCATAACGTCGGATGGTCTGGTACAGTTCCGCCTCCTTGCCGTACTCGCCAAGGCGTCCGTAGATCTGGGCCAGATCGTACAGCCCCTCTACCGATACATCCTGCGCGACGAGCTGCTTGTACTGTCGTTCCGCGGCCAGGAGATCCTGTTTCCGTTCGGCCTTTCGCGCCAGGTATTCGTTCTGAATCAGCCGCTGCCAACGATATTTTTCATACATCCGGGAGGTTATACTATCAACCGGTTGGCCGAGGTGATGGCCGACATACTCCGGGGCCATGTAATGGGCCAGCGGATCGCTTGTCTGCGGCGCATCGAGGGACAGCATCTGCCAGATCCCCTTCTTCAACGGGGGGTGGAATATTTTGATTTTTTCGGCAGCCATTGCCGACCGGAAATCATGCTCTACCGGATCATCGAGAAGATGCTCATAGACCTCGATCGCCGCATCCCATTGCCGATCCGTCCACAGGGCCCTCGCGAGCAGCAGCCTCCGCCAATAATCGGGGATCGGCTTCAACCCGGACGTACCATCCTCCCCCCTGTGCTGCTGTGCCACTTCCACGGCGGACTCCTCGACCACCTTATCGAGGTTGCCGAGCCTGAGTTCGAGTTCGAGGATCCGATTTCTGATAATCTCCTGTTCCCCGACCTTTCCGATCAGAGCCCGATAACACTGCAGGGATTCGGCGGAATTACCGTTCATCAGCAGCAATTCGGCCTTGAGGGCCTGGGCCCTCACCGAATCGGGAACGAGCTGCAGGATGAGATCGAGATGATGCAATCCCGCCTCGAACTCGCCGTATTCTTTTTCGACGACCACTGCATTGAAAAGTCGCACCGGAGACAACTGACCGGCCCCTTTCAGCATCTGGTCGATTTCCTTGAAGGCCTTTGCTGATTTGCCTTTGCGTTTGTTGATCTGGAACCACAGGACCGCCATTTCGATGGATTCTTCCTGATGCTCCCGCAGCTGCCCGAGAATTTTGAGGCATTTGTCGTATTTTTTCTGGTGATACAGCGCCCGGCATTCCTCAATCTCCATCTCCAGTTGAAAACTGGCGACTTCCTGATTGTCAGGCTTTCCTGGCAATCTATGCCGCATTTCTTGTAGATCGGCGACAACCCGTTCAAACCGGCCCTCCGCCATCAAAATAGCGATATGCAAACGATACAGGTTACGTCCATTCCGGTCCTTGCAGGCCCGCCAGTCATTATTTTTCAGCCGCTTCTCGAGGACGACGAACCACGCCCTGGCCGATTTCGTATCTTTGACCTTCAAGGCCAGGTAGCCAAGCTGCAGGATGATCTTATCCGAGGCCTCGTTTCTGACCAGCAATTCCCGCAAGACCTGTTCCGCCAGGAAGTCCTGACGGGAGGCCAGCAATGCCTCGGCCTTGTGCCGCAGGATTTTCCTTTCCAGCTCGGCCTTCTCTCCATGCGCCCGCAGTAACCGGCCATAGAGGTCCCAGGCCTCATCAAAGAGAAGATTTTCCTTCAATCCATCGAGGTAGTGCAGCGACAGCTCAAGATCCTTGCCGAGTTCACCCTCACCGCCACCCTGCCGGTACAGTTTTTCAAGGTCGTCGACCAGGCCGATCCGACCCGCCAGCAGGATCGCCCTGGATCGTACAGCCGTATCCCGGGGGGTCTTTTCGAGTATTGCCGAATAGTGCCGCAATGCTTCGAGATCCTTACCAAGCCTTTCTTCCGTTCTGGCCCTGAGAATGAGGTACTGGTTGCCGGTGGTCACTTTTCCTGTCATTTTCTGCTGAAAATCCAGTGACTCCTGGTAATCTCCCAACCTGAAATAGATCCGGGCGATCTTGAACATATTGTCCTGATCGTCAGGATGATTCTGGTGGATCACCAGAAGAATCTTCAGGAGATCTTTCCATCTGCCCTTCTGTTCGAGTTTCTCCGCTATCTTCAGGTAAATCGCCTCACGATTGGGGGTTATCTTGACGAGATCATCCCACAGCATCCGAACGCCATCATTCTCGACTATGGAGATGAAATCTTCGGCGAGCAGCGTTCTGATCTTCTGGATCTCAAATCCTGTGGCGATATCCTCGGGATGTTTTTCCACATATTGTTCCAGGTACTGGAGCGCCTTGTCGGGCCTGCCCTCGTCGTGGAGCAGGATCCTGCCCGCAACCAGCAGGAGGTCGTCGTCTTCCACACCTTTTTCGATCATGTACAGGATATGGGGCAGGGCTGACCTGGACTTCCCGATCAGCATGTAATAATCTGCGATTTTCTTATGAAAAGGGATATATCCGGGGTGCTTCTCGAGATATTTTTCCCATATCGCCAGGGCATCCTTTTCGGCCCCCGACTTTTCAAACGCCGATGATGCCCGCATCAGCGTCGATTCATCGGTACTGAACTGACCGACCAGGGCCGCATAATACTCCTTGGCCTTCGCCAGATCCCCCAGGTCCTGGGCGGTTCCGGCTAGTTTCTGCAGCAATTCCTTGTCATTTGGTGTTCTCTGGTACAGCCGCTCCATCAATGGGAAGGCTGCATCCTTTTTCCCAAACCCCTCGAGCCCGTCGATCAGTCCCTTGAGAGCGGTGATCGAGAGGGGACCGGTTGGGTCGGCGTCATATACCCGGCTATAGTACTCGACCGCTCTCTTGTACTCCTTGTTCTCGACGGAGATTTTCCCGGCCAGGAGGAGGTAATCATCACGGCTGTCATCGGTCTCCAGCAGATTTTCGATGAGTTCCGAGGCCGAAATCCAGTCATTCAACTCGACCAGAACGTTGCAGTATTCCCATCGGATCTCCTCGACCAGGGGCTTTAGCTTGAGGAGTTCGGCGTAGGTTTTGGCGGCGAGGATGTAATCCCGGCGGTGGACGAATTCCCGCGCGTCATCCCACAGGATCTTCCATGCGGGGAGCGAAGGGGTATCGAGGATGATGATATTGTCGCGCGGTTGAGCAGTCGCGGCGGAGATAAATTCTGTCGGGAAAGTAACCGTAACGCAGAGCACCGCGCTCCAGAAAAGAGCGGGTGCCGCCTGCCGGTACCATCTATTCAGGAACGTCATCGAGCTTCAACCGGCTGAGGTGGGAGACAATGCCGCCGCACGGGAGAAGGCGGCGGCGTTGCGTTCATGCTACCTGTTCATATAGAATTGCGCAATGGTTGAGACGACGTATTCCTGCATCTCCACCGTCAGTTCCGGGTATATGGGCAGGGCGAGGGTTTCGTCGGCAGCCTTTTCGGCGACGGGCAGGGAGATGCCCTCATACCCAACGCCAAGGCACTTCTGCCGGTGCAGGGCGACTGGGTAATAGATCTCGCAGCCGATGTCGTTGGCAAGCAGCCAGTCCCGCAGGCCGTCGCGGTGCTCCGCGCGAATGACATACTGGTTGTAGATGTGGTAGTTGTCGGCGCCGCTGTCGCCGTCGCCGGGCCTGTAGACCGCGGTCGGGGTGACGACCGATCCCCGCTCGACCAGCCCCGTCGCCTGGAACAGCCGGTCGTATACGCCTGCGTTTTCGCTCCGTTGTTTATGCCAGCCGTCGAGGTAGGGCAATTTAACCCGCAGGGCCGCTGCCTGGATCGGATCGAGGCGGAAATTGCCCCCCACCATGGAGTGATAATATTTGGGGTAGGCCCCATGATTCCGCAGCAGATTGACCTTCTCGGCGAATTCCTTATCCCGGCTGACAACCATGCCGCCATCGCCTATCCCGCCGAGATTCTTGCTGGGAAAAAAGGAGAAACAGCCGCTCAATCCCATCGCCCCGGCCCGCAGGATCCGGGTCCCCTGCCCCGTCGCCAGCGGATATTCGGCCCCGATCGCCTGAGCGGCATCCTCGATCACCGGCAGGCCGTAGCGCTCGGCCAGGGCCAGAATACCCTTCATGTCGGCGCACTGGCCATAGAGATGAACGGGGATGATCGCCTTGATCCGCCGTTCCTTGTCGGCGTCGAGGATCTCCTCCATCCGCCGTGGATCGATGTTGTAGCTGACCGGATCGATATCGGCGAACACCGGTCGGGCGCCCAGCCGCAGCACCACCCCCATCGTCGCAAAGAACGAGTAGGGGGTCGTCAGCACCAGGTCGCCGTGGCCGATGCCAAGTGCCATCAGGGAGACCAGCAGGGCATCGGTGCCGGAGGACACCCCGACCCCATAGGCGACACCCGAGTATTCTGCCACCTCGTGTTCCAGCGCCTCGACCTCCGGTCCCTGGATATAGCGGGTTGAATCGAGGACCTTGAGGACTGCGGCCTGCAGCCCGTCCTTGAGATATGCCAGTTGCGCCTGCAGATCAAGCAAAGGTACTTTCATGATTTCCTGTAGATTGTAGATACGTGATGAATTAAGACGGGACGGCAGCGGCCTCGGCGGCCGCTCAGTCCCTGGAGTTGGAATTGACGGCGATTTTCTCGCCGTCGAAGAAGTCGACGATATCCGGCATCTCTTCCTCGAGATACTTGCGCATCTTCTTGAGCAGATTGACCTCGATCTGGCGGACCCGCTCCCGGGAGATGACGAACATGTCGGCGATATTCTGCAGCGTCATCGGCTCATCGGTCAGGAGCCTCTTCTCCAGAATCATCTTTTCCTTGTCGTTGAGCTTGTCCTTCAACTGTTCGAGCAGCTCGTGCAGCCGCAGCCGCATCTCCTTGCCGGCGACCATCGACTCGATCCCCGGACCGTTGCTCGGGATGAAGCTTTTCTGCTCATCCTCGGAATCGGAACGAACGGGACTTTCCAGCGAGACATCCCAGTTGTCCATGCGCTGGCTCATCTCGATCACTTCCCGTTCCTTGACGTTGAGTCGATCCGCAAGCAGTTTGGTTTCCGCTGTAAATCCTTGTGATTCTAAAAGCTTGCGTTCTTTATTGAGACTGAAGAAAAGCTTCCGCTGGGCCTGGGTGGTGCCGATCTTCACCAGCCGCCAGTTGTCCATGATGAATTTGAGGACATAGGCGCGGATCCAGTAGGCGGCGTAATAGGAGAACTTGACCCCCCGATACGGATCGAATTTCTTGGTGGCCTGGACGAGACCGACATTCCCCTCCTGGATCAGGTCCATGAAATTCTGCATCCAGTATTTCTGAAAGTCCATCGCCACCTTGACCACCAGGCGAAGATTCGATGATACCAGGCGGTAGGCGGCCTCCTGGTTGCCTGTTTCCCGGAAGCGGGATGCCAGTTCATCGGTTTCCTCTCTCGACAGGAGTTCATACTGGCTGATCTCCTGGAGATATCTGTGCAGGGCTGGGTTGCTGAGAACCGGCAGATTTTCATCTTCCGGTACGGCGACCAGGGGCTGTTCCTGTATTTCCTCTTCGAAATACTCGTCCCCGAGATCGGCATCCAGATCGATATCGTCTTTATTCATTCACCTCAGTCTCCCGGCTGAACCGTCATTTCCTTTCGAAAGATTAGAGATTCTACAGCACTTCAATGAAAGTGCAATCGCAAAGTAGTTCGGCCACAGGGGCATTTGCCCGTCATTGCACGACTAATCTATAATATCACAGTCTTCTCCGGGTGGAAAATTGTATTTGATTTATCTTTGCTTTATGCTACATATCAGGGCTCTCCCGCATCTTGCCCACTCGAACCGTTTCCTCTCGCCCGAATCTCAACAACCAGTCCTGGAAATGAAACATATACGCAACTTCAGCATCATAGCCCATATTGATCATGGCAAATCGACCCTTGCCGACCGGATGATCCAGAAATGCAATCTGATCACCGATCGCGAATTCAAGGACCAGCTCCTCGACAATATGGATATCGAGCGGGAACGGGGCATCACCATCAAGAGCCAGGCGATAAGCCTGCCCTACCTGGCCAAGGATGGTCAACTCTACTCGCTCAACCTGGTCGACACCCCGGGTCACGTCGACTTCAGTTACGAGGTATCACGGGCCCTGACGTCCTGCGAAGGCGCCCTGCTGCTGATCGACGCCGCCCAGGGGGTTGAGGCCCAGACCCTGGCCAACCTCTATCTGGCGATGGAAAACGACCTCGAGATCATCCCGGTGATCAACAAGATCGATCTCCCCTCCGCCGAACCGGAGAAGGTGGCCCAGCAGATCGAAGAGGATCTGGGACTCGACGGGTCACTCATCCGCTACTGCTCGGCCAAGAGCGGCCAGGGGGTCGACGAGATCCTCGAGACCATCGTCAAGCACCTCCCCCCGCCCAAGGGCGACCCGGGCCAGGAGCTCCAGGCCCTGATCTTCGATGCCACCTACGACGCCTTCCGCGGCACCATCATCTCCGTCCGCATCATCAACGGGACGGTGCGGAGCGGCGACGTCATCAAGTTCATGGCCACCGGGGCCGAATACAAGGTCGAAGAGGTCGGCCTCTTCAGGTTCCGCCGGGAGGCCCAGAAACAGCTGTCGGCCGGGCAGGTCGGCTACATCCTGGCCGGCGTCAAGACCGTCCGGGACACGAGGCCCGGCGACACCATCACCCATCGCGACCGGCCGTGCGCCGAACCCCTGCCCGGCTTCAAGGAGGTGCAGCAGGTCGTCTTCTCGTCCCTCTACCCGATCACCACCGACGATTACGAGGACCTGGCCGCCGCCCTGGAAAAACTGCAGCTCAACGATGCCGCCCTCAGCTTCCAGAAGGACTCGTCGACGGCCCTCGGCTTCGGTTTCCGCTGCGGCTTTCTCGGACTGCTCCACCTCGAGGTGGTGCAGGAACGACTGGAACGGGAGTTCGATGTCTCGTTGATCCTCACGGTGCCGTCCGTCAAATATATCTTTTATCTCTCCGACGGTACCAAAAAAGAAGTCGACAATCCGGCCCATTTTCCCGACCCGGCCAAGATCCAGCGGGTCGAGGAGCCCTTCATCCGGGCGACCATCCTCATCCCCGAACGCTACATGGGGGCGGTGATGACCCTGTGCATGGAGCGACGGGGCGAAAACACCAGCTATCATTATCCGATGCCGGGCCGGATCGAGTTCACCTGCGAACTGCCGCTGGCCGAGGTGATCTACGATTTCTACGACCGGCTCAAATCGATCACCCAGGGCTACGGCTCCTTCGACTACGAGATGCTCGACTACCGTCTCAGCGACCTGGTCAAACTCGACATCCTCGTCAACGGCGAGATCGTCGACGCCCTGTCGCAACTGGTGCATCGCAACAACGCCCGGGCCCGGGGACTGCACGCCTGCGAGATGCTGAAAGAGGAAATCCCCCGCCAGATGTTCAAGATCGCGATCCAGGCGGCGATCGGCGGCACGGTCATCGCCCGCACCAATGTCTCGGCGCTGCGCAAGGACGTCACGGCCAAATGTTACGGCGGCGATATCAGCCGCAAGCGAAAGCTGCTGGAAAAGCAGAAGGAGGGGAAAAAACGGATGAAAACGGTCGGCAACGTCGATATCCCCCAGACCGCCTTCCTCGCCGTGCTGCGATCCGAACAGAAGTAACCGACCACCGGCTTCCATCGATGAAAACCAAGCCCACCGGGAACGAACCCAAAATTGTCAGGCTGACCGATATCCCCAACATCGGGCCGGCGATGGCCCGGGATCTCGACCTCCTCGGGATTGAGCGGCCGCATCACCGGCAAGCGCCAGGACCCCTGCGTCCTCGATGTGTTCATCGCCACCGTCCGGTTCATCGAAGGCGCACCGGCCCGGCCCTGGTGGCATTACACCGCCGAGCGCAAGGCGACGCTGCTGCAGCAAAGATCGACGGACCAATCCCGCTGAAATTCCCCGTTCTGTCGGTGGCTCTCCTCTCCCCTGTGCTTCACCGCCCCTCCCGCTTTCCCTGCCTCAAGGTTGCTCCCCATCCCTGTCCCGACCGCCGCTCCTGCCCTGCAGAACCAGACCGGCGACGATGAAGAGCAGGCCGATGAAGGTCGCCGGCAGGATCTGTTCGCCGACCAGAAAATGAATGAAGATCAGGGACAGGAACGGGCAGATGAAGATGAGGTTGGCGATCCGGGCGGTATCGGTCGACAGTTTCATCGCCTTGAGCCAGAAGACATAGGCGATGCCCATCTCGAATACCCCGATATAGGCGGCACCGAGCAGACCGGCCGGCTCGACCGGCCTCAGTCCGTGCACCAGCACGAGATAGCCGCCGGTCAGCGGCAGCGAACAGCAGAAATTGAGGAACAGCCCGATGACCGGTTCCCGGCGGTCCCGGGTCGAAAACACCCAGTACAGGGACCAGATGACGGTGGAAAACAGGGCCAGCCCAACCCCGGCCGGGCTGTCGAAATGCAGCGACAGGACCTCGCCGTGGGTCGAGATGATCAGGACCCCGATATAGCTGATGCCGATCGCCAGGAACTGCCGGCGATCGATCTTCTGCCTGAGCAACGGAATCGACAGCAGGGTCAGGGTGATCGCCCAGGTATGATTGATGGGCTGGGCCTGCTGGGCCGGCAGCAGCTCATAGGCCCTGAACAGGACAAGATAATAGAGGAAGGGATTGAGGGCCCCGAACCCGATCGAGGCCAGCCAGTCCTGCCGTTGCAGCCGCCGCAGCTCCCCCCCCTTGCCCTGCCACAGGATCACCGCCAGCAGGACGCCGCAGGACACGATGGAGGCATAAAACAGCAGCTCCGCCGGCTGCAGGTAGCGGAGCGACAGCTTGAAGGCGCTGGCGACCGTCGACCAGAGGCCGACGGTCAGGAGGGCGAAGACATGGGCCAGGCGCTGATTCTTCGGCTCCGTCACCGTGGTCCCTCCGCACGTCCGGGAACAATCAGCAGCAACAGGGCCGAGAGGATCAGCACCAGGCCGAGCGTCGATACCGCATTGATCCTCTCGCCGACGACCACGATGCCGAGGATCGCCGCCGTCAGGGGTTCGGCCAGCGACAGCGTCACCGCCGTCGAAGCGGCGACGGTCTTCAGGCCGCTGGCGAAGAACCAGTAGGACAGGGCGGTGGCGACGAGCCCGAGATGGAGCATCAGCAGCCAGCCGTTGACCAGCCCCAGCCAGGCGAGATCGGCGGTAAACAGCAGCGGCGACAGGAAAATGGCGCCGAGGCAGAAGATCACCGCCGTGACATCCTCGGGCGATCGGCCCGGCAGCAGCAGCTTGATCGCCAGGGCATAGGCGGCGTAAGAGAATCCGGCGGCGAGGGCCAGGACAACCCCGACGATGTCTATCCGGATGTCCCCGGACTGCAGCAGCAGCAGCAGGCAGCCGAACACGGCGACACCGGTCGAGAAATACCAGCGCCGCGCCGGTCGGCGTTTTCTGACGAGATACTCGAGAATGCCGGCGAACATCGGGGCCGAGCCGATGCCGACGATCGTCCCCACCGCCACCCCGGTCTTCAGCACCGCCGAAAAGAAGGTGACCTGATAGAGGGCGACGAAGGCCCCGGCGGCAATGGTCAGCAACGGCGGCCAGGAGAGGTTCCGCAACCCGCCGCGGAGCCAGGCGGAAAGGGCGAGGGCGGAACCGCCGATGGCGAGGCGGAGGGCGCCGATGGCCTGCGGCGAGCTACCCGCCGGGGCCAGGGCCTGCGCCGTTCCCGTCGTCCCCCAGAGCACCGCTGCGGCGAGGATGAGCCAGATTCCCGTGTTCCTGAGTCTTTGCGGACTGCCGACTGATTCAGACATGACGTTGCGTGGCGAATTTGCCGACGGACATCGGCGTCAGTTTTCCCCTCAATTCGATAAGGGCTGAATCAAGGTAGGTTTCTTGATCCTTTTCAACTCGATAGACTGTCATAAGGGCAACCGCCCCACGGGGGTGGCGTACACGACCGCCGGCGCAGCGCACTTCCTGAAAGTGAGGGAGAATACCCTCTCTGAACCAACTTTGCCAGTTGGAATACCATCCCGGCGCAGCCCGGATCGTTGCCGTGAAGTTTTTGCCGGAGCGGCGCCGAGTGTGCTATGATAGGCCAGTGACCAGCCTCGCCTGCAACCCGAAAGGATACCGATAAGCATGTCCGTTCATCCGCCCGAAACTCCTGCCTTCCATGGCCTGCCGAACGACGCCGTGCTGGCCGCCCTCGACACCTCCCTTTCCGGCCTCGACAGCCGGGAGGCCGCCCGGCGGCTGGCCGAGTACGGCCCCAATCAACTGGAGACCGCCCATACCGTCTCCGCCCTCGCCATTTTTGCCGAACAATTCAAGAATATCCTCATCCTCATCCTCTTGACCGCCACGGTCGTTTCCGCCTTCCTCGGCCATGCCATCGAGGCGACGGCGATCATCGTCATCACCCTCTTCGCCGTGCTCTTCGGCTTTTTTCAGGATTATCGCGCCGAACGGGCGATCGAGGCCCTGCGCCACATGGCTGCGCCGCAGGCCACCGTTCTCCGTGATAATGAAGAGATCGACATCGCCGCCCGTGATCTGGTGCCGGGAGATCTTCTCGTCCTCCATGCCGGCAACCGGATTGCCGGCGATGCCCGACTGATCGAGGCCATCCAGATCGAGGCCCAGGAAGCGGCCTTGACCGGCGAATCGGTCCCGGTCGAAAAACACTGTGCTCCCCTTGCCGACCCCGATCCGCCCCTGGCCGAGCGGCACAACATGGTCTACGCCGGGACCAGCATCAGCCGCGGCCGCGGGCGGGCGGTGGTCGTCGCCACCGGGATGCGCACCGAATTCGGCCGGATCGCCCGGATGCTCCAGACCGTCGATTCCAGCCGCACCCCGCTCCAGCTCAACCTCGACCGGCTGGGCAAGGTGCTGGCCAACGTCGCCCTGGTCATCGTCGCCGGCATCGTCGGCATCGGCCTGGTGCGCGGTCAACCCTTCGTCGAAATGCTGGTCTTCGGCATCGCCCTGGCCGTCGCTGTCGTTCCCGAGGCCCTGCCGGCGGTGGTCACCATCTCTCTGGCAATCGGGGTCCAGCGCCTGGTGAAGAAGAACTCGCTGATGCGCCGCCTCGCCGCCGTCGAGACATTGGGCAGCACCTCGGTGATCTGTTCCGACAAGACCGGGACACTGACCCGGGACCAGATGACCGCCCGGGTCCTCTTCGTCGACGGGCGGTGGATCGAAATCTCAGGCAGCGGCTATCAGCCGTCCGGCGAATTCATGGTCGGTGGCGAAACGCTCGATCTCCGCCATCCGGCCGAAAATTCAGGCTCCGCCCTGGTACTGCAGTTGCTCCGGGCCGGAGCCCTGGTCTCCGATGCCACGATCGAAAGGACCAACGGCGTCTGGGGGATCAAGGGCGATCCGACCGAGGGGGCGCTGGTGGTGGCGGCGGCCAAGGCCGGTCTGGTCAAGGAGGAACTCGAGACGCGGTGGCCGCGCCTGGCCGAGATCCCCTTTTCTTCCGAGGCCAAACGGATGACCAGCCTCCATCGCACCGCGGACGGCCTGGTCGCCTACTCCAAGGGGGCGCCGGAGGTGATGCTGTCGGCCTGCACCCGGCAACTGACGAGCCAAGGGGAGAAGTCGCTCGATGACGTCGCCCGGGCCGGGATCATCGACAAGGCAAGGGAAATGGCGGACTCCGCCCTGCGGGTGCTGGCGATTGCGATGCGTCCCCAGGCTGAGCTGGAGATCGTCGACCACGACATGACGTTTCTCGGGCTGGTCGGCATGATCGACCCGCCGCGGCCCGAGGCCCGGGCGGCGATAGCGACCTGCACGGCGGCCGGGATCCGGGTGATCATGATCACCGGCGATCATCCCCTCACCGCCCGGGCGGTGGGCCGGGAACTGGGGCTGGCGGACGCCGATTCGCCGCTGACCGGGGCGGAGCTGGCGCGGATGGACGACGACGACCTGACGGCGGCGATCGCCCGCACCTCGATCTTCGCCCGGGTCGAACCCGAGCACAAGCTGCGGATCGTCTCCGCCCTCCAGCGAGACGGTCACGTTGTCGCCATGACCGGCGACGGCGTCAACGACGCGCCGGCCCTGAAGAAGGCGGATATCGGGGTCGCCATGGGCATCAGCGGCACCGACGTCGCCAAGGATGCGGCGGCGATGACGCTGCTCGACGACAACTTCTCCTCGATCGTCGCCGCCGTCGAAGAGGGGCGCGGCATCTTCGAAAACATCAAGAAATACCTGGCCTTCGTCCTGTCGTGCAATATCGGCGAGATCGGCCTGATGGCGGCGGTCGCCCTCATCGGCCTGCCGATGCCCCTGACCTCCGTCCAGATTCTCTACGTCAACCTGGCGACCGACGGCCTCATCGCCCTGGCCCTGGCCGTCGACCCCTACGAGCCCGACCTGATGCGGCTGCAGCCGCGCAATCCGCGAACGGGGGTTCTGTCGTTCCCGGTCATAACACTGATGCTGGCCGGCGGCATCTGGTCGATGATCGTCAATCTCGCCGTCTTCATCTGGATGCTCAATTCAGCGCGGTCACTGACCGAGTCGATGACCGTGACCTTCGTCACCCTGGTGCTGATCCAGTTCATCAAGGCCTACAATTTCCGGTCGTACCGGCTGTCCGCCCTGAAGCGGCCCTTCGCCAATCACTGGCTCAACCTCGCCGTCCTGTGGGAGATGATCCTGCTCCTGGTCGTGGTCTATCTCCCCTTCCTGCAGCTGCCGTTCGGCACGGTCAACCTGACGGCGGCCGACTGGGTCGTCATCACCGGGGCGGCGCTGACGGTCGCGCCTCTCCTCGAGCTGGTGAAATGGCTGATCAGGCGGGGCAGACTCGGCGTTACCGCCTGATATTCGCCGGGCCACCCTCGAAACCTTTGTCCTTCTCCGGCCCGGTGACGGACCGGTGGGAAGACCAGGATTATTTCTGGGCGGTCATCGCCAGGCGGATGCCGAGACCGACAAAGAGAAGCGCGGCGGCGGCTTTGCACAGCCTGGCCAGGACGGCGGACTGCCTGAAGCGCACGGCTATCTGCGACGAGAGGAGGGCAAAGGCGACATTGACAACCGTGCCGTTGAAGTTGAACACCGCACCGAGGAACAGGAAGGCGAGGGACGGATGGCTCGCCGCCGGTGACACGAACTGCGGCAGCAGGGCCATGAAAAAGAGCGCGACCTTGGGGTTGAGGGCGTTGATCAGCATCGCCTGCCGGAAGATCCTGGCAGGGGCGAGCGGTGCCGCATCTCCGGCTGCCACCCGGGTCCCGGCGCCTATGGAGAGAAACGATGCGATCCCGAGGGAGATCAGATAGACCGCCCCGGCATATTTGACCACGGTGAAGGCCAGGGCCGAGGTTGCCAGCACCACCGACAGGCCGAGGGCGGCACCGAGGATATGGACGAGGCAGCCGGCCCCGATCCCCAGCGCCGCGACGATCCCGGCCCGTGGCCCCTGGGCGGCGCTGCGGCTGGCGATGAACAGCATATCGGCGCCGGGGGTGATATTGAGGAGCAGCCCGGCGGCGATAAACATCCCGAGATTTTCCGTGCCCAGTACCGCCATGCTCATCCTCCGCTCCGTTTGACCTTCCAGCCGCGTTTGGTCAGCTCCGCCACCATCAGCTCGCGCTGGTCGCCCTGGATCTCCAGCCGGCCCTCCTTGACGGTGCCGCCGGAGCCGCAGCGTCTCTTCAATTCCCTGGCAAGATCAAGCAGGCCGGCCTGATCGAGAGGGATGCCGGTGATGATCGTCACCCCCGCGCCCTTGCGCCCTTTGGTCTCCCGGCTGACCCGAACGACCCCGTCCCCAGGCCCCGGACGAGGCTGTTGCCGGCTGCAGACGCATTCCTTCACCGGCCTGACACAGGCAGGGCACATCCTCCCCCGTTCGGTCGAGTAGACCGGTGCGTGCGGTTGCGATTTTCGTAAAACCATGGGTAATGCCGGTCCTGTTGCCAGCCCTGGAGATGCGATCTTCGTTAAATTTCGTAGTTGATCCGTCGACTGAAGCTCGGGCCGTTGATATCGACGATCTGTACAGTGATGGTGGCCTGAAGCTCATCCAGCATTCGCGGAAAATGACTCACCAGGATCTTCAGGCAGCTCTCGGAAATGCTCTTCTTCAGGCTGTCGCTTCGGCCGGCGAGGATCTGGATGGTGAGCAGGACGAAGGCCTGATCGGGACTGCCGTTGCCGACACAGTAATTCGTCAGCTTCACCGCCTTGCTCTTGATCTCGGCGCTGTGCCACTCGCCGGTGGCGATCAGGACTGCGTGGATCTCCCGGTACAGGTCCTGCCAATTCGGTGCGTCGCCAATATTGTCGGTATATTCAAAGTGACATTGCGGCATGGACTAGCTCCGACGAAGAGTGAATTGATCTTGAACTCCCTTGCCTCTGACCGCATGATGACACAATGCGGATGTCCCGACAATCCCTTACGTACGTTTTTTGAATTGTCATTGCGGTGAAATCGCGGTTTCATTATTTTTCCATGCACGTTAAAGTCGGAATTCGTCCCTTGTGATACACTGCGCGATGCATATATTTTTTTCGATACCTCCATCCGCTCGATGCCCATCGGCTCGCCGAGAATCCGGCGGGTCGCTCTTTCCACTCCTCGACGAACACTATTCCAGGATTGACCATGCCACTCGATAATTCAGTGAAGGAAGCCGCTGTCGCCATTCCAGTTATTCGCGTGCCCGACCTGCCGCAATGGCCGGTACTGACGCCAGCCGAACAGGAGCGACTGAAGCAGGAGATCAAGGAGATGCTGCGCCGGCAGAATGCCGTCCTGGTCGCCCACTACTACACTGACGGCGCCCTGCAGGACCTGGCGGAGGAAACGGGCGGCTGCGTCGCCGACTCACTGGAGATGGCCCGGTTCGGCACCGAGCATCCGGCCACGACACTGGTGGTTGCCGGCGTTCGGTTCATGGGGGAAACGTCGAAGATTCTGAACAATGAAAAACGGGTCCTGATGCCGGATCTGGCGGCGACATGCTCTCTGGACGAAGGTTGTCCCGCCGATCTCTTTTCGGCCTGCTGTGACGAGCACCCCGACTACACCGTTGTCGTCTACGCCAATACCAGCGCCGAGGTCAAGGCCCGGTCCGATTGGGTAGTGACCTCGGGGATCGCCCTTCCGATCATCCGCCATCTGGCCCGGGCGGGGGAAAAGGTGCTGTGGGCCCCCGACCGCCATCTCGGTCAGTACGTTCAGAAACAGACCGGCGCCGAGATGATCTACTGGCCGGGATCCTGCATCGTCCATGAGCGCTTCCGCGCCGAAGCGCTGGCCGAGATGCGTTCGCGTCATCCGCAGGCCGCGGTCCTGGTGCATCCGGAATCGCCGGAAGAGGTGGTTGCCCTGGCCGATGTCGTCGGCTCGACCACGGCGCTGATCCAGGCGGTCGCCACCATGCCGAATCCGGAATTCATTGTCGCCACCGATGCCGGGATCATGCATAAGATGCAGCAGCTGGCCCCCGGCAAAAGACTGATCGAGGCGCCGACGCTGGGCGATGGGGCAACGTGTCAGAGTTGCGCCCGTTGTCCCTGGATGGGGATGAATTCCCTGCAGAACCTGGCGGAGGTGTTGAAGACCGGTAAAAACGAGGTCTTCGTTTCGGCCGACCTGGCCCGCAAGGCGGCGATCCCGATCAGGAGGATGCTCGATTTCGCCCGCACCATGCGCAAGTGACCGGAAGATCGACTCTTCCTCCCAGGTCTTCTTTCTCAGTGAGGAACGGATCTGGCCGGCAATTGCATCGGCGCTGAGGCCGGCAACGTCGGGCTCGCTATCGGCCACCCGCCGATAGTGTGGAATCCGCTCGGCATGGCGCCCAATGTCCTTGATCTTCATCTTGGTCAGGCTCTCGATCAGGTCGTCGCAGTCAACGGCGAACACCCCCGTCATCGCCGCCGGCGTTCCGGCCGTTCGTCCCTTGCCAACCTCGACGAATCCTATCTGTAGATATTATCCTTCAGCCGCGTTGCTATCGTTCACGGTCCATGCCAAGTCAAACCAGCCGTGTCTCCGACCGTTCCCGGCGAGGGCCGGGAAAAATTACGGCGCCGGGCATGACAGCGGCAAGGGAAATTTAATTAAGCCACGCTAATACAGAACATAAGTGATTCTTAAGCATACGATTTTTTTCCGTTGTCGGCGCACCCATTCCGCGGTACATTGCCGATAATTGCATTATGCACCCTCAAATCAAGACGATACAGTACTGGAGATCGTATGTGGAAGTCGAAAGATGTCTATTATATTTCCGGCAACACAGGCATTCTTGCCAAGGATATGGGAAAGGCGCTGCTCTGCCAGTTTCCCGAGATCAGCTTCAACGAGGAACTGATACCCTTCATCCGGAGTGAAAGCCAGGCGCGCAGGGCGCTCGACAAGATCCTCGCGCAATCGAACGGCCGGTACCCGCTGGTGTTCTCCACCCTCCTCAGCATCAAACTCAATCAGATCTTCGATACCCCCGAGGTCGAATTTCTCAATATCATCGACCATTTCCTGGTAACGCTGGAGGATCTGCTCGAGGCCAAGGCGATCCGCGAACCCGGCACATCCAGACTTCTCGACGACAACTCGATGACCCGGCGGGTCAACGCCATCCACTATTCCATCGCCCACGATGACGGGACCGGGACCAAGGATTATGACGAGGCCGACCTGATCATTGTCGGGGTCTCCCGTTCCGGCAAGACCCCGGTCTCGGTGTTCATCGCCACCCAGATGGGGCTCAAGGCCGCCAACTATCCGCTGGTGCAGGATGACCTGACCTCGGTCCGCCTCCCCTCCGAGCTCGTCCGCAACAAGAAGCGCGTCGTCGGGCTTTCCACCTCGCCGCAGATGCTGCACGCCTTCAGGGAAAAACGCTATCCCGGCAGCACCTACGCCAATCTCGCGACCTGTGAGCAGGAACTGCAGCAATCCGACCAGATCTTTCTCAAATACCAGATTCCGGTGGTCTTTTCCGATGGCCGGTCGATCGAGGAGACCGCGACCCAGGTCGCCCAGGAACTCGATCTGAAGCGGCAGCCGGGATTCTGAGTGGCGGCCGATCCAACAGCGATGGCCGACGGCAGGGCCGCCGAACCGGCCCCCTGTCCCTGCGGCAGCGGCGGCACATACACCGCCTGCTGCCGGCCGCTGATCACCGGCGAGATCGTGGCGGGCAGCGCCCTGGCGCTGATGCGTTCGCGCTATTGCGCCTATTGCCTCGGAGAAACCGACTATATCCTTTCCACCTGGGCCCCGGCCACCCGTCCGGCGGCGATCGGGCCGGAGCAGGCCAAGGTTCGATGGCTGGGCCTCGAGATCCACGGCTGCCGCGAGGGAACGGAAAATGACGACCGCGGCGAGGTCGAGTTTTCCGCCACCTACCGCGTCGACGGCCACTGCTTCACCCTCCGCGAGACCAGCCGCTTCATCCGCTCGGCCGGCAGGTGGTTCTACCTCGACGGCACATGCGGGACGACCCGCGCGAAGCCGGCAAGGAACAAGCCCTGCCCCTGCGGCTCAGGCAAAAAATACAAGCACTGCTGCCACCGTTGACGGGCCGGTGCTGTTGGCGGCAGCTTACCGCCCGCCGCCGCTCATCTCCTGCCGTTGCCGGCGCAATTCGACCACCCGGTCCCAGATCATGTCGGCCGTCTGCTCCTTGCCGGTCATCGGCAGGAGGACCTCCCGCTCCCGATCGATCAGCAGTATCTGGTTGGTATCGCACTCGAAGCCGGTTGAATCGGAGCAGATATTGTTGACCGCGATCAGATCGAGGTTCTTGGTCGCCAGTTTCTTCCGGCCTTCGGCCTCGAGATTGGAACTCTCGGCGGCAAAGCCGACCAGGATCTGCCCTTCTTTCTTTGTCTGGCCGAGTTCATGGAGGATATCCGGGTTGCGGCTCAATTCCAGGCTGAGTCCGGCCCGGTCCTTCTTGACCTTCTCCCGTTCCTCGACCGCCGGGCGGAAATCGGCCACCGCCGCAGCCTTGACGATGACCGAAGCCGCATCGGCCAACTGCGATACCGCGGCATGCATCTCCCTGGCGGTCTGGATCGAAACCCGCCGCACCCCGGCCGGACAGGGCAGCGCCACCGGCCCGCTGACCAGGTGCACCTCGGCGCCGCGGCGGAAGGCGGTCCGGGCCAGCGCATACCCCATCTTGCCGGACGACCGGTTGCTGAGAAAGCGGGCGGGGTCGAGGTGCTCCCGCGTCGGCCCGGCGGTGATCAGCACCCGTTCACCCACCAGATCCTGCTCCGTCACCGCCCTGAGGAGGATCTCCTGGACATCCTCCCACTCCGGCAGCCTGCCCGGGCCTTCCTCGCGGCAGGCCATCATCCCCGCCGCCGGGGTCAGGACCTGATAGCCGAATTTCTTCAAGCGACCGATATTGTCCTGGGTGGCGGGATGGAGGTACATCCGGCTGTTCATCGCCGGACAGACGACCACCGGCGCCCGGGCGGCAAGGACGGTCGTCGTCAGCAGATCATCGGCCAGGCCGCCGGCAAGCCGGGCAATGGTGTCGGCGGTCGCCGGCGCAACGAGCACGAGGTCGGCATCCCGCCCGAGGGCGATGTGGTCCATCCGTTCGGCCCGGACCGGATCGAACATCTCGCCATGCACCGGATTGCCGGACAGGGCGGCGAAGGTCAGCGGTGCGATGAATTCCCGCGCCGACCGGGTCATGATGACCGAGACCTGGGCCTCTTCCTTGGCCAGGGTGCTGACCCAGCCCGCCACCTTGAAGGCGGCGATGCTGCCTGTGACCCCGACGACGATGTTTTTCCCGGCAAAGGACGATCTCATCCCCTATCTCCTGCAGTCAATCGCTGCTCCTAAAAAGAAAAAGCACACCCCCGAGGGCATGCTTTTTCATCATCGGCCAAGTACTTCAACTTCAAGCCGCCATCAATCCCGGCTGCCGCCAAAGAACCTGAGCAGCATCAGGAACAGGTTGATGAAGTCGAGATAGAGTGCCAGGGCGCCGATGATCGAACCCTTCCTGACCGCCGCCTCACCCTGCTCCAGGATCCCCTCTTCGCCCATCGTCTTGATCTTCTGGACGTCATAGGCCGTCAGGCCGGTGAAGATGAAGACGCCGAGCACGGAGATCATCCAGCCGAGGCCGCTGCTGCCCAGGAAGATATTGACGACCGAGGCGATGACGATGCCGATCAGGCCCATGAACAGGAAGGATCCGAGTCCGGACAGATCGCGCTTGGTCACCATGCCGTAGAGGGCCATGGCCCCGAACATCCCGGCCGTGATGAAAAAGGTCCCGGCAATCGAGGAACTGGTATAGGCCAGGAAGATCGCCGACAGGGTCAGACCGTTCAGGACCGCATAGCCGATGAACAGACCGGCGGCCGTCGACGCCTGGATCTTGTCGATCCGGGCCGAGAGGAAGAAGACCAGACCGAGTTCGGCGAAGAGCAGGATCATGAACAGCGGGCTGGCGACAATCGCCCGGGCCAGGCCGCTGCTGGCGGTGAGATAGGCGATGATGCCGGTCAATCCGAGGCCCATGGCCATCCAGTTGAAGACCTTGGCGAGGAAGATGCTCGAGGCCTCCTGGCGCGCCTGGGTGATGGTGATCTGCCTGGTGTTTTCGTACATTGGATGCTCCTGAAGTGGTGGTAATTGGTACGGTTGGTTTTTCATCAGCTCAAAAGTTAATCATTGCAGCCGGGTATGCAAGCAAAACCGTGATCCCGCTGCCGAATCGGCTCAGTACGCCCCGTTGCCCCTGATCATCGACACGATCGTCTTGCCGATGATCTTGATATCGTTCCATAACGAGTAGTTGAGGATGTACCAGTCGTCCATCTCGACCCGCTCGGTGTAGTCTTCGACGTCGGACCGCCGGCCGACCTGCCAGGGGCCGGTAATCCCCGGCTTCATCGAACAGTAGCGGCCGGCGCTCTCCTTGTAGAAATCCTTGAGTTCCCGGCCGACGATCGGTCTGGCCCCGACCACGCTCATATCCCCCTTGAGGACATTGAAGAACTGCGGAAATTCGTCGAGGCTGGTGCGGCGGAGAAAACGGCCGATCCGGGTCACCCGGGGGTCGTTCTTCAATTTGAAATGGGCCTCCCATTCCTTTTTCAACTCCGGGTTGTCGGCCAGCAGGTGGTGCAGTTCATGGTCGGCGCCGACCCGCATCGTTCGGAACTTGAGACAGTCGAATTCCTTGCCGGTGGCGGTGATCCGTTTATGGCGGTAGAACACCGGACCGCCGTCGTCGAGTTTGATCAGCAGGGCGATGACGAGCGACAGGGGCAGGGTGCAGATCAGGACGCAGAGCGAGAAAATGACGTCGAAGCCCCTCTTCCACTCGGTATGGGGGTTGAAATTGAGAATGAGGAGTTTGCCCAGGGACTGGATCTCGGCATGGTGCAGACCGTAGACGTAGAGGTCGGGGATGAGATAGATCCGCGCCCCCAGCGACCGGCACTCCCGGAGAATGGCGAAGATCTTCTTCTCGGCGCGCATCGGCAGGGCGATATAGACGTAATCGATGTCATTCTTGCTGAGATAGGACTTGATACTGGCGATATTGCCGAGAATCGGCTTTCCCATGACCTGATCGAGATTTTCCTCGTCGACCTTGTCATCGAAGAAACCGAGGATCTCGATGCCCGCCCAGGGCATCTGCTCGATTTCCCTGACGACGTTCATCCCGAGGTCGCCGGCCCCGGCGATAACGGCCCGGCGGACATTTTTGCCCTGGGAGCGGATGATGCTGAGCATCCTCCGGGCAACGACATGGACGGCGAACAGCAGCAGAGGGGTGGTCGTCGACCAGATCATGAAGACCACCCGGGAATAGGCGTGGGAAATCTTGAAGATGAAGAAGTAGAACAACAGCAGGCCGACCACCGTGATCCATGCCCGCAGGATATAGAGAAATTCGATATAGAACCGCCACCCCCGCCATGACCGGTAGAGCTGAAACGACTGGAAGGCGATGAGGCAGAGGACGAAGGTGATGATCTCCAGCCGGGTGTAATACGGGCTCCAGGGGACGCGGTACCACACGACAAGCAGCCACAGATAGCCGATGACCAGCAGACAGTCAAGAAGATGAAAACATCTGACGATAAAGGAGCTCTGCTCACGCAGATTGGTAGAAAGCATTTTCCGGTCGATAATTGAAATGAGGCAGGCGGTTCAGGTGCCGGCGGGAGAAGATGGATCGGTCTCGGACCTTCCTTTCCACCAGGTCCTGTGCATGCTCAGGTAAGGAACATACCGGGCAGGGATCTTCCTGAATGCTCGCCCCAGGCGGTAGCCGCAGTATTTCAAGACCGACCTGACAACCACGTCGACCATCAGGGCAACCCTTCGATCGCGTCCGAGTTCGGCCAGCTGCCGGCGGACCATTGTCAGTCCGATTCCTTCCGCACGGCCATAGGTCTCCAGCAGCCAGTGTTCCGTGGCATGGAGGACACCGATATCAAACGACCGCCGGAATTCTTCCACCAACGAGTAATTATGGCTATGATAGACCCTGGCCTCGCCGGCATAGGCGATTCGGTAGCCCCGCTGCAGCAGTCGTCCTACAGTACAGGTATCCTCTCCAAAAATCAAACCGTTCTTGAAATAGCCGACCTCGGCCAGGGCCCCTCTGCGGTAGGCGGCAAACGAGTTGGAGACAAAGATCGTCTTCAGCCCATACCGGTCGCGATCGTTGAACTCGCGCAGGCAGGACTGCGGCGGATAGTTGAATTCGCGCAGCGAGGCGGCGCTCCAGGTCGCGTCCCGGTGGGGAAGCTGCCGGCCGTAGCTTACCGCGACCGCCGGATGATCGGCGAAGGGCCGGATCAACTGCGCCAACGCATCCCTCGATGCCGGAATCGCATCCTGGGTGAGGAAGATCAGCAGCTCGCCCCGGGCCGATCCGGCCATCCGGGTCCGGGTGCCGCCATGATCGAACACCTCAGGGGCGATCACCGTAACCTCGGCCTTGTAGTGCCGGGCGATCTCGACGGTCTCATCCTCCGAGGCAGAATCGACGACCAGGATCTCGTCCGGCCGAATCGTCTGGAGGGCCAGTACCGCCAGGAGCTCACCCAGGGTCGCCGCACCGTTGCGGGTGGGGATGATGACCGAGATTGCCGGGGACTGCCGATGCTCATCATTCATGGGGAAAATATCCTGTATCTGCAACCATCAGCAATGACACAATCGCACCAGGAGATATTTGCCGACCGCCCAGAGCATATAGGGTGAAGGATGTTTGCGGTACAGCAGCACCTCGCTCCTCGCCGCCGCCAGACGCAGGGCAAGCGGCACCTCCCGGCGCCTGCCGCCCCAGCCCCGGCAATGGAAGGCACGGACCTTCGGTTCGTACAGCAGCTTCCAGCCGTTTTTCCGCAGGCGCAACGACAGTTCGATATCCTCCTTGTAGAGGAAGAAGTCCTCATCGAACACCTGCCCGGTCGCGACTGCCGGCAAGGCCTCGAGCCGGCAGGCCATCAGCGCCCCGCAGATCGCCGGGACCGGTTCAGCCGCGCCGTACTGACCACGGTCCCGTTCGCCCTGGCCGCGATCGAACCAGCGCCCGTACCAAGTGCGAAAGATCCCGGTCGAGTCGAGCCGGCCGATGGCCTCGCCGCTGACGGGATCACACCCTGACAGCCGGCCGCCGACCACGGCGATGTCGGCACGTCGTTCCAGCGCCGCGGCGGCCTCGGCCAGGGCGTCGGGGAACAGGAAGGCATCGGGGTTCAAAAAGACCACCATCGCCGCGGCAGTGGGCGGCAGGGCCTGAAGACCGAGGTTGTTGGCCCGGGAAAAGCCGATATTGTCTTGAACGAGCAGGGTCAGATCTGTTCGTCCCGCCAGGGGCTCGAGATATTTCCGGTCCGCCGATCCGCTGTCGACGACAACAATGCGATCGGCCCGGCGGCTCTGCCCCTCGAGGGCGGCAAGGCAGTGCGGCAGGACCGGGGCCGAATCGTGGGTGACCACTATGACGTATATCGGGCAGGCCATCGATGGGCGGTTACCGTAAGAAAAGCCGGCAGTAGAGCTGAAGCAGCCCGTTGCCTTTGCCCTCGGCCCGTCGGCGGGCCATGATCGACTCGACGGCGTCCCGCTCGCCCCGGCGCAGGATGGCATCGAACTCGGTGACGGCGATCTTCGGACCAGCCGGCGCCGATCTTTTGGCCCTCATCGCAGAAAAACAGCGGCAGGCAGCGACGGCCCCCTGGAGATAGGGACGCAGCAGCCGCTTTTTGACGCAGAAACTGAACCAGGCCAGCTGGTAGATGGCGATGACCGGCAGATAGCGGAGCAACAGCGACGGCGGATAATTTTTCACCAGGACATTGACGCTGTTACGGGTCGAGAGGCGGATGGTGAGCGGGTTGAATTTCGAGCCGGAGGTGGCGCTGCCGATATGATAGACCCTGGCCCCGGCGAGGAAACGGCAGCGGCAGCCGAGCCGCCGCGCCCGCAGGTTGAGGTCCACGTCCTCGAGGTAGGCGAAGAAATCACCGTCGAACAGGCCGACCCGGTCGAACAGGTCGCGGCGGTAGAGCGCAGCACCGGCACAGGCCCCGAAGACGTCGCGATCCCGGTCGTAGGGCGGCCCGTCCACCTCCATCGTCCCCAGGCGATAGCCGGCCCCGCCCCGTAAAATTCCGTCGCCGGCCCCGTCGACGTAGGACCGCTGATGGAAGTTCATCATCTTCAGGGCGAAGAAATCATAGCCGCTGTCTCTCCCGATCGCCTGCTGCAAGGCGGCAAGGCAGTCCGCCTCCACCTCCATGTCATTGTTGAGCAGGAGGATCCATGGCGCCGCCGCCTGCTCTATCCCGGCATTGACCGCCGCGCTGAAGCCCCTGTTCTCCGGCAGGGCGATGCACCGCACCTGGGGATAGTTCGCGGCGAGGAATGCCACGGAGCCGTCGGTCGAGCCGTTATCGATGACGGTGACGGCAAAATCATCAACGGTTTGACGGTGCAGCGAATCGAGACAGTCTTGCAGCAGCTGCCTGCCGTTCCAGTTCGGGATCAGGATCTCGATGGTCGGCTCATTGCGGGGCATCGTTCTCCTGGGCTGAATCCTGCCCCCGGGCCGGTTCCTTCCGGTACACCGATCTGACGTAGTAGACGGCCTTGCTCTGTGACTCGTGATAGGTGCGGGCCTGCAGTTCGGCGATCAGACCCAGCGACACGAATTGAAATCCGATGAAGATCAACACGATGGCCAGAAACAGCAAGGGCCGGTCGGCCAGCGGCACGCCGAAGAACTGGCGCTGCACGGTCATGATCAGGGCCAGCAGGAAACCGATGCCGCCGGTTGCGACGCCCATCAGGCCGAAGACCTGGATCGGCCGGGTGGAATAGCTGAGTAGAAACTTGACGGTCAGGAGATCGAGGATGACCCGGATCGTCCTTGATATCCCGTATTTGGATGAACCGAAACGCCGTGGTCGATGGTTGACCTTGACCTCGGTGAAATCAATGCCCATGCCGCTGGCGATGGCCGGGATGAAGCGGTGCATCTCGCCGTAGAGCTTGACGTTCTTGATCACGTCGTGGCGGAAGGCCTTCAGGGTGCAGCCATAGTCATGGAGATTGACGCCGGTGGTGAACGAAATCAGCTTGTTGGCAATGATCGACGGCAGGCGGCGGTTGATGAAGGTGTCCTTGCGGTTGAACCGCCAGCCGGTAACGACATCGTTGCCGGCACGGATCTGGTCGAGCAGCAGCGGGATATCGTGGGGATCGTTCTGGAGATCGGCATCCATCGTGATGATGACGTCGCCGCGGGCATAATCGAATCCCGCCGCCATCGCCGCCGTCTGGCCGAAGTTGCGGCGGAAACTGACGACGACGACCTTGTCGTCGGCGGTCTGAAGGCCCTGAAGGATCGACAGACTGCTATCCTTGCTGCCGTCATCGATAAAAATTATCTCGTGATCGTCTTCCAGGGTGGTGAGGACGCCTTTCAATTCCTCGTAGAGGAAGCCGATATTTTCTTCTTCATTGAGAAGTGGAATAACTACGGATACAAGCAAGTGATGATCTCCATTCATTCAAAAAGACATTTGGCGGAAGAGCCGATTGCGAAATGACAAAATAACACCGTACGTCCAGAGTGCATCTCGGAGGGCGGGCATGCTTCATGCTGTCATTTCGAGCGATAGCGAGAAATCTCGGTTTTCAGGACGATGAGATTTCTCCCTCCGGCCGAAATGACAGAAGCTGCAGCTGTTCATTTTGCATGAGGCTCAGCAACTAACCGGTATTCAAAGGATACTTCATTTACTGGTGGAAATGGCGTTGCCATCGCGACTCTACTCTTTTGAATAGCGCTCCAGATACAACCTGTCTAGGTCTTTATAATTATTAACAAAATCATATAAATCAATCATATTCCACCGCGCTAAATCATAATGGGTCGTCCAGATTTCCCCCGTGTCCTGGTCTTCGACTTCTATGTAGGCGTCTTCATCGATCGTCCCGATAAATTTTCTTCCATAGCCCTTCGAAGTTGAGGTGGTAATCTCCAGGTCGGAACCATTCTGCCTGACCGTGGCGGTTATCGATTCCCTGATGCCATCATCAGCCAGGGTGAGGCTGCCGACCCAGTTGGTGCCATTGAGGTCAGCCCCGACCGGTTCCTCCGTCGGTTCTGCCGGTACTGACTCTTCCTCCTCCGCCGCCGAACTGGAACCCCCGCCGCCCGAACCGGCCGCCAGGGCAACCGCACCAACGACCGCCGCGGCGGCAATCCCGCCGTAGATCAGGGTTTTCCTGGCCGAACCGCTGGTGGTCGTCTGCGGCTCCGATCCCTGGGCTTTTTTGGTAATGTTTTCGACCTGATACTCCGCCGCCACATCCCTGGCTTCCTGGGGCGTTGCTGTCTCCGTATCATCAGCGGCCGGCGTAGCCTCACCTGAGGCCGCTCTCGCCGCCAGTCCGGTGTTGAAGATCGTCATGCTGACAATCAGCAGAAAAATACCCCATCCATGTACATACCGCCGAACCATACTGTTCCTCTCTTCGATCTCAAATCTATAGTGTTCGCAAGGCCTTGATCGGATCAAGCCGTGCCGCCTGCAACGCAGGATACAGTCCGAAAAAGACCCCGGTCATCACCGCCAGAATAAACGGAATAAGCATCGATCCGATCGTGATCCTGATCGACCAGCCGGTCAACATCTCCATGACCACCACAAAAACGATGCCGCTGACGATGCCGAGAATCCCGCCGGTGACCGTGAGCAGAATCGACTCGGTCAGAAACTGGATAATGATGTCTTTCCGGGTGGCGCCGACCGCCCGTCGTATTCCAATCTCCCGCTTGCGCTCCGACACCGTCGCGAGCATGATATTCATAATACCAATTCCGCCGACAAGCAAAGAAATTCCACCAATTACGGCGAGAACGATATTGAAAATGCGTTGCGTCTGCAGCGACTGCCGCAGCAACTCGAGCGGGACGACGACCTGATAGTCCTTGACCGTGTTATGGGCGACGTCCATGATCCTGTCGATCAGCCGGGCGGCAGGGAATACGTGCGCCTGGGAATCGACCTGAACGATGATCCTGGTCAGATGCGCCTGCGTCGTCTCTTCGGTGGAGAGGACCTCCGCACCGGTTTGAGAAAAGGGGAGGAAGATCATTTCGTTGAGATTGTCCCGCGCGATCTTGATCTTTTCCGGCCTGCCGATGTCCTGTTCGGCGAGGATCCCGACGACCTTGTACAGGGCGTCACCGATGCGCAGGGTACTGCCGGTTCTCCCTTCCCTGCCGAGGGACCGGGCGATCCGGGCCCCGAGAACGCAGACCATGGACCGTGCGGTCATGTCCCGATCGTGGAGGAACCTGCCCTCGGCCAGGGTCAGCCCCATCACCTTGGCATAGCCGGCGGTACAGAGGACGATCTTCGGCAGGATGGTCCGTCCGGTGCCGAGCGGGGTGGCCGTCACCTCCCGCAGGGCGGCAACCTCCCTGAAGAACAGGCCGCTCTCCTGCAGCCGGCCGACGTCGAACCAGGACAGGCCATAGGATCGTTTCTCCCGAGCCGCTTTCAGCTGTTCTTCGGTCAGGGCCAACCGGTTGATATAGATATTGGTAATCCCCATCTCCTCGATCTGTTGCAGCACCTCCTCCCTGGCCCCTTCCCCGGTCGAGATCATCGACATGACGGCCATGACGCCGCAGACGACGCCGAGGACGCTGAGGAACGACCGCAGCTTGTGGACGAAGAGCGATCGCCGGGCGACATCGATGAGCAGCAGGATCTTCGACATTTCAGGAGGCCAGCAGGAGGCCATCCTCCATGGTCATGATCTTTTTCGAGTACGAGGCGACCCGGTGGTCATGGGTGACCATCACGATCGTGGTCCCCGACTCGTTCAGTTCCTGGAACAGATCGAGTATTTCGTTGCTGTTGCGGGTGTCGAGATTTCCAGTCGGTTCATCGGCGAGGATCAGCTTGGGGGCGATGACCAGCGCCCGGGCGATGGCGACCCGCTGCATCTCGCCGCCGGAGAGCTCCATCGGTCGATGCCTTTTGCGATGCCCGAGCCCGACCCGTTCGATCGCCTCGTCGACCCTCCCCTCGCGATCGGGAGGCAGGGCGTGGTGGTAGAGGAACGGCAGGGCGACATTGTCGCGGACATCGAGTTCGGGCAGCAGGTCGAAGGTCTGGAAGACGAAGCCGACCCAATGGGCCCTGATCCAGGACAGCTCGTCATCGGAGAGGGTCAGCATATCCCTGTCACCAAAGAGATACGAACCGCTGTCAGGTCGCGCCAGTCCTCCCAGGATGTGGAGCAGGGTCGATTTGCCGGAGCCGGAGGTCCCCATGATGGTGACGAAGTCCCCAGCCGACACGTCGAGATCGATGCCGCGGACAACCTCGATCTCGCCGCCCCCGAGCATATAGCTCTTCCTGATCTTCCTGGCCTGCAGCAGCATCGTGTTCATGGTGTGCCCAGCCTTCAATCCGCCTGGGGCAGGACCAGACTGACCTTCTCCCCCGGTTCGAGGCCTTCGGTCACCTGTACCACATCCTCGTTCTCCACCCCGGTCTTGATGCTCCTCTTCTCATATGCCCCCCAACCGGTGCGGACGTAGCAGAAGTCGCCGCCCTCGGCGGTGAAGATCGCCTGGTTCGGGATGACCACCGCCTGCTTCACCGCCTGGGCAATGATCGATACCCGGCAGGTCATACCGGGACGCAGCCGGCGATCGCCGTCGATAATGGTGAAGACGACCTGAAAATATTTTTCCTGCCCCGATCCCGGGGCCTCGGAGGTGGCCAGGGCGCCGATGAAGGTCAGGTCGCCTTTGAAGGCCGTGTCGGGATAGGCATCCACCCGCACCACCCCTTTCTGCCCCAGGGAAAGCTTGAACAGATCGACCTCGCGTACCCTGGTCTTGACGATCATCTTCGAAATATCGGGGAGATAGAGAATAGGCTGGCCCATGAAGACCGAGTCGCCCTCCCGTGGCTTGCGCTTCTCGCCGTCCCGGAACGTCTCGTAATGAATCACGATCCCATCCTGCGGCGCCTTGATCACCGTTTTTTCCAGTTCGATCCGGGACTGATCCAGCGCCGCCTCCCGGGCCGCGACCTTGCCGGCGATCTGGCCCAGCGTCGCTTGAGCCTTGGCTACCTTGTGCACTCCGCCCTGGCGATTCTGCTCGAGCATCAGCAGGGCGTTCTGCTTTTTCGCCCGGGCGCTCTCCAGTAAGGCCGGGTAGACGTGTTCTTTGTAACTCTCGAACCGGCCGTTCGCCTCCTTGTGCTGTTCCCGCAGCACCGCCACCTTCTCCTCGGCGGCCGAGATCTCCGACTTGTTGTCGAACCCCTCCTTCTTCAGTTGCAGGAGATCGTTGTAGAAGGCCTCGTAGCGCTGGAGCTCGAGCTTCGCCTTCTGCCGCTCCTCCTGGAGCATCGAGATCTTCAACGGGCCGTCTCCCTCCTCGAACTGCCTGAGTTCCAGGCCGGCGACATTGAGGCTGTATTCGGCGTTGGCAATTTCCTGGCCGACCTGATTCTCCTCGAAGGCCACCATCTGCCTGGCCGCCTCGACTGCCGCTTTCAGTTCCGCGACCTCGGCCTGCAGCCCTTCGACCTGTTTCTGGTACGGCAGCGGATCGAGTTTGACCAGAGTATCGCCCTTTTTGACCCTGGCCCCGTCTTCGATCAGGTAGATGATCTTGCCTTCCGTGCCCTTGATCTCGGAGGACAGCATGTGCGACCGGGCGGCGTCGAGTTCGCCGACGACGTTGATCTCGACCTGAAAATCCCGGCGCTGCACCTCGAACTCGACCGGGGCGGCCTCCTGTTTCTTCTCCCTCCCGCCCAGATAGGCGGCAGCGAGCGCCAGACAGACAAGGGCAAGGACGATGGCAACTGATTTCTTCATCATTTCACCGCTGCCCCGCTTTTCGTATCAAGGAGCGTTCCCAGTGAAGATCGCAGCCGATAGGTGCCGATAATATAATTGATGGTTTCCACCATATGGTCGGTTGCGGCCTGCTGCATCTCGGTCTGGGCCTCGAGCAGGTCGAAGTTGTTGGCCAGGCTGTGCCGGAATTTGCTCTCGGCCAGGCGGAGTTTGCCCATCGCCTGCCTGGCCTGCTCATCGCGGATACGGATTCTCTCCTGCAGCTTCTCCAGGCTGTTCAACCGGAAACGGACATCCTGGATGATCCGCTCCTCCTCGCCCTGCTGATTGAGCTGGACCTGCTGCAGCTCAATTTTGCTCCTGGCATACTCATTGCGCTCGGTGGTGCGCAAGAGATCGGTATCGCTCGACAGGGCCACCGTCCAGCGCTCTTCGGACAGGACGTCATAATCGTCATCCCGGTAATTATTGTAGCCCAGGCGCAGGTCCAGCTCCGGCAGCAGTCGGTTCTTCGCCACCGCCACCCGTCGCTCCGTCTCCCGCACCTGCATGGCGCTCAGGACCAATTCGATCCGGTTGGACACCGCGATCCGCTGCGCTTCTTCGAGGCCGATCTCGACCGGGGTATAGGCGACCGGAGCGGTGACGATGATCGCCTGCTGCTGCGACACGGCGAGCAGGTCCTTGACCTCGTCGGCGTTATTGGCCAGTTGCTCCCGGGTCGAGGTCAGTTCCTCCTCGACATTCTGGATCCGGATCTCGGCCCGGTACAGGTCCATCGCGCCGATGATGCCGCTTTTTTCCTTGATCCGGGCCAGCGACAGATGGCGTTTGAGTTCGACCAGCTGCTTTTCGAGAAAGGTGATCTGCTGCTGGGTCTGGATGCAGCCGTAGACCGCCGACACCGTCTTCAGGATGGTGTCCGTCTGTTGCTGGACAAAGGAGAGTTTCTCCCGCTTGTTCGAGTAGAGACTGCTGTACAGGCCATCGAGGGCGTAATCGGATCCGGCCCCCTGCAGCAACGGTACGGTCAGGGCCACATCGACCTCGCTGTTGCCGCTCCCCCCGGATTCGCCGAACAGCGGCGTCACCGACAAGGTCGAGCCCTGGGCCAGCTTTTTCGACACCCTGGCCCCTGCCTGCCAGTAGCTGTTATCAGTAGCGGAGGAATATCTGGTCGCCCCCTGCGGGGTGATTTTGACGTCGAATTCGGATTCCCTGGTTTGCAGCGACAGGTCGCTCGAGGTCACATCAAGTGCCGCATTCCTCAGGGTACGATTGTTCTCCATGGCGATCCGGATCGCCTGTTCGAGGGAGATGGTCAGGGGCGCCGGAGGCTGCTTCTCCCCTTTTCGATCTTCGACCGCAGCGGAAAGACCGCCGGGCATCATCGAGGACAGGGCGGCGACCCCCAGAAGGACGAACAGTATCCAGCACGCACCCGCCCGGTTCAGCCGATGCGGGGCCACACGTTTTTTGCGGGCAGGCCAATCAGGCATGGTAATCGATCAGGATCTTTTTCCTCAACGTGTTGACTCTGTAGGCGAGAACACCCAGAGGGGAGAACAGCAACTTCAGCACCACCATTCGGAACCATCGGTGTTTGATCCGTTGAAACAACCTGAACGACCACACCTGCCACCTCTGTCCGGCGGACGGCCGGGGGATCGCAAAGTGATAGGCCGGATGCGGCCTGTCGCCGGCCATCGCCGCGTGGAGACCGACATAGGCCCTGTTTTTTTTCCCCCGGGCCATTCTCAGGGTTCTTTTCGGGTTGCGGGATCCCGGAAGGGGGTGGACGACGAACCGGCCGCTCCGCTGCACCTGTCCCATCAACTCCCGGCCGGCGGCGGTGCGTTGGGACACCAGGGTGCAGCGCTCAAGACCCGCCATATCCCCGGCGAAATCGAAGGCCCAGAAATCGCCGAAACTGAGATCGGCATATTCGGACAGGGCATCGACGCAGAGCAGGCATCGTTTCGGTCCGTAAAGCCGGAACATCACATTCATCACATCCTTGTGCTGTATCCTTTTCTGCAGCGGGATCTCGGTGCCATCCTTCTTGATGACAAAAAAGCTTCCCGGCCATCCCCCGCCGCGAAACTGGAAGGCGGCGACCTCCGCCAGCGGGATGCCGGAGGCCTCGATCGCCTCCTCAGGGCCGTTGACCTCCATATTGCAGTGGCAATAGAGTCCGAGGATATACCTGATCCTGGAGGCCAGCCCCCGGTCGACGAGCTGCATCTTGCGCAGGGCATGGACCTGGCACGGGAGGGCGACGACGGCGTAGCGGCCCTTGAGACGGCGGAGCTGCCGCAGGACCGCCAGCGAGGGGGTGACGCAGTACTTCGATTGGGCACAGGCCTGGATCTCGGCGCCGGTTGTCGCCAAGACCCCCCTGGTTTTATACGGCAGCAGGCTGTCCATCCCGACGATGACCGCGCCGTCGATCTCCCCTGCAGTCAGGAGATGGTCGAGGATGCCGGTGACCATCCCGCCGCTGGCGCCGGCGTCGCGGATCGTGCTGTCGTTCGGGTGGGCGACATAGAGCTGCTCGACATGCCCCTGCAGCTCCGCCGGGTCATAGGTTGCATCGAAGACCTGCCGGGAGAGCGCCGGGTAATCGACGTCCAGCCCGGGGCAGCAGGCAGTGCAGAACCCGCAGCTGACGCATTCGCCGACGAGGACGGGATAGGCGGCCGCAGCGATATCCAGGACCCCGTGCGGACAAACGCCGACGCACATCCCGCAGCGGGTGCACATTTCCGGCCGGATGACATTTTCCAGCAGGAAGGTGAAGGATTCTTTCCGAGGTTGCAGTGTTTCACTCATGGTTGTGGCGACAGAGGCGGCGGCCCGCCGTCAACTTTCATCATTGTCTGGTAAAATTTTCAAGGCCTTCCAATTCTTCTTTTCGGTTGTGAGTGTAGAACAGATAAACAATATACCCGAGAACCCCCATGGTCAGCATCTTCAATCGCAACAGCAGCCCCATGGCCAGGGTTTCCTCCATGGGAATGCCGACCAGCAGGAAATAGACAACGAATACCGACTCGAAATACCCGGCATTACCCAGCAGCGTCACCGGCACGTGGGCGGCGAAGAGGATCGCCGGCACCAGGGCGCAGACATGCAGGAAATCGGGGGTAACACCAAAGGCGCGAAACGAGACATAGACGTTGACCCAGGTCAGAAAATAGAATACCACGGTCAGCAGGAACACCCGCAGGAGATAGATCCGGTCCTTGCGGAAGGCGTTCACGGCATTGTCCAGTTCGATCCGGACCCGCTGCAGCTTGTGCAGGATGAAACCGCACCCCTCTTCCAGCAACCCGACCCCCTTCCCGACCAGCCGCGATCCCGTCCAGGCGCTGAAGCCATGGAGCAGGGCGAAGGTCAGCTCGAGCATCCTCTTCGGCAACGCCAGCGGGTCCCTGACGCGCAACAGGAACCAGGTGATCGCGAGGAGGACCAGCCCGGCGGCGGCCGGGACCTGGATATACGGCGACCGGTACAGTTCTGGGGCCAGCAGCGGGGCGAAGGCGACAAGGAAAAACAACAGCAGGATGCCGGTAAACCGCTCGACGAAGATACTGACCGCGGCCAGGGCCTGATTGTCGAGCAGCCGGCCGGCATAGTAGGACCGGACCACGTCGCCGCCGACCGTCGAGGGCAGGAGGTTGGAAAAGAAATAGCCGACCGCGTAGATGCGCAGCAACCGGATGAAGGAGATATGACTCCCCTTATCCCCGAGGATCACCTTCCATTTCAGGCAACTCGCCGACAGCATGACCGGGAGGAGCGCAAACGACAGGGCAAGATACCACCAGTCGATTCGCCTGAACATCGCCAGCAGCTTCTCTCCCTGCACAAAGGAAAACAGAACGGTGATAAACGCGCAGCTGATCACGACCTTGACCGCCCTGACATACTGTTTGCGGGTGAATTTCATACCTGAACGTCCCGGACTCCGATTTCTTCCCGGCAACCGTCTGCAGTTGCCGACTGTTTGATTTTTCTGCCTGGCCGTACTGCCAAGCCCGGCGCCGATCCTTGATGTATTCCTGCATCTCCGCCGGGCGCCGGCCGTCGGAGTCGATGCGGGTCCGGATCTCGACGTCGATCAGACCCCGGCTCCTCATTGTGTGGTTCAATTGCTGTGACGCAGGCTGGTATCGAGCGCCATCTGGATAGAGTCATGAAAAGAAATGCCGCCGCCGCAGACGGAGTCCGCTTTATACTCGAATGGAGAAGACGATGCACCCAGCAATATCAGCCAATCGCTGCGGTGCGGACAGCGACGCGAAACCGTCGATCGAACTCATCCATGAAGATATTCACATAGTACAATGAGCCGGGATACCAATGGGCTGCCGGCGAATGCGGCAATGTTCGTCAGACCCGGAGCAGGCGCGGGATTTCAAGAAGCCCCAGACAGATGAAGGAGTAACTGGAAAGCAGAAACATGCATAGTGTGAAAATAGTCATGATCTTCACGCTCAGATACTCCTTCCCCTGGGCACACAGAACTCCCAGCATCGGCAGAATGGGTATCAGATACCGTCCCTGCGGCTGAAAATCCTTTGTCCACGAGTGGTACAGGGCAACGGCTATGAGCGCGACCGACAGGCCGACCACCGCCAGGGTCTGGAGATTGACATACACCCCGGCCCGGACCAGCAGGGAAACAAGGACCAGGGCAAGAAAGGACAACCCGGTCCAGCGGACGAGATCGTAGTACCCGAATCCGGCCGAGATCGTCGTATAGCCATAGACGCCGAAGGCGCTGCGGAAGGTCTTCTCGAACCACCTGTCCTGATGGATTATCCGCGCCAGGGTGATCCCCCGTTGTTTCATGGAGAGATTGGCGTGCTGCTTCTCCAGAGGCGTATGTGGACTGTAGAGAGGCAGGGCCAGTTTGTCGCGCATCTCCAGGATCTTCTCTCTTCGATCCAGGCCGTTGACATGGTAATCGGCCCCAATCTTGACGGCCATCAGGGACAGACCGACGAGGCAAACGGCGACGGCCCGGCGCAGGAGGACGCCACGGTTTTCCTTCTCGGTCCTCAGCCAGATCTTGAGCAGGATCACCCACAACAATAACGCGGTAAAGACCAGAAAATTCTTCTTCAGCAAAAACAGCAGGCCGAAGCTGAAAGCGGCGATGAGCAGGTAGCCCCACTGCCTGAACCCTTGCCGCATCAACAGGAACCGGTTGAGGGCGCTGCTGCGGATCACGACCTGGCAGCCGGCGAAAAACGCCACCGTGATGGCAAAGGCGTCGGAGTTGCAGTAACTGAACAGGTACCACACCTGGGGACTTATCAGCAGAGGCACGGCGACCAGACGGGAATCCGGTTCCCGCAGAGTGAAGAGCAGGATCAGGCCAAGCAGCAATAGATTAAAAACACGACAGGCAACATATTCGGAGAGTTCCAGGGGGGCTATGATCTTCGCTGTCTTGCCGCACAGCAGGTAGTAAATCTCGTTGGTATTCAACCGGGAAAACCCATAGACGCTATACGTCTCGGCCACCGCCGGATCGCCGATCTCCGGAGGAAACCAGTGATCCTGATAATAGCGTGCAGCGGCGATATGGACATATTCATCCGGGTGAACGTTCCGCTCGCTGATCAGCGCCATGATGACGACGAAGAGAAAGACCGCAAACAGCAGGACCGGAACGTAGCGGTAGGCGAAGCCGAGATGGTGCGTGAAACTGTAGACCACAAGGATGACCGTCCAGATGAAGATGCAGCCGGCAATGACGCTGCCCCAGTCGAATGGCTCGGCGACGGCATGAACTTCGAGGAGAAAATTCGGATCTATGCCGGTGGAGACAGTCACCAGCTTGTCCTGGGCGGTCGAATAGCCCTCGATCTGGTCGAGCGGTTTGAGCCGGGCGAAATCTGAGCTCGAGGTCAGGGCGATTTCCTTGACGCCGTTCTGCCTGATCCGGATCTCCTCGATCTCGCTCTTGCCCACATATTCCTGCGGATCGATGCGAAGCCGGTCGATCTGCTTGAGATTGGTCAGGTGAAAGCCGTACTGCTGGATCTCGGGCTTGACCAGAACCCGGGTCATGTTGTTCTCGGAGAAGTTTTCCCCCGCTTTCGCCCAGTAGATCTTGAAGACCGTCCGTTTGTCGACGTGGATGGTCAGGTCGACATGGGCCTTGCTGATGAAGAAGCTGTAGAACGCGGCACAGGCCGCAAGACAGACGACAAAGATGAATATGTGCCGCCAGGGCGAGGCGATGATTTTATCCATCAACGTCTATTTTTCTGATTTTTCAGAAACATATAGAGCGAATGCAATCGTTGTTCGTAACGGATCAAGATCGTGAACAGCGGCCGGCCAAGCAGATGCAGGACGGCCAGCACCACCAGACAACGCACCCCTCCCCCGCCGCCGAAATTGCCGATGGGGATGATCCGGTTGAGCATCAGCAGCCTCGTCACCCGGAGGCAATCAAACCCGGCGAGGTCGAAACGCCTCGACATGACGGATGATTCGTTATTCTTTGATGCGTTCACGCAGGTGCCTCAGAAAGAATCTCAACCGCAGGAAGGGGTCGATGGCCAACCGCCACAGGGGGGAATCCCAGAGATGCCGGCTCCCTTTGACATGTACCTTTTTTGGCACGTGTCGGCCATAGAAATCATCGAGATGGTGCCGGTGCCGGATCCTGGCCACTTCTCTTCGGCGTGGAAAGGCAAGTTTCCCGGCGAGCAGGCAGTTCAACCACGACTTGTAATCCGGCAACGAGTAACCGAGCAGGGCCGAGGCCGCCCCATATCGTGCGGCGGCATCGAACACTCCCTGCTGCAGCGGTGAAAAATACCGGTCCTGCTGCTGTTCGGCCTGGCCGGTTTCGTCGTCGGTACCGCGAAACTGCAGGGCATACCCCTCCGCGGTGAGTCGGTAGCCGTTGAGCGTCGGATGCGGGGCGCGGCAGGCCTCTTCGAACAGGTCGCGGGCATAGAGGATGGTGCTGCCGGCCATATCGAAGCGGTGGCGGTCGTAGATCACCCCCTCGATCGTGTTCCCCGTCACGGTCGGATAAGGGATGCCGCGGGTCGCAGCAAAGAGGAATCCATGACAGAGCGGGCAATCACTCCGATGCTGCACCGCCTCGTAGAGGAAGCGCTGGATCGTCCCGAGCCAGCCGATATCGACCAGGGCCACATTGCGGTGGCTGAAAAAGCCGACATCGGCCAGATAGCGCTGCAGGGCCTCCCCGGCGTCGGCGACCTGCCTCTTGATCTCCTCCTGAAAGGCCTGATCCTCCAGCAGTTCGTAAAACCGCACCTTGTCCCAGGGGTCGAACCCCTCATGGAGGTGGCTGAGGCAGGTGTCGATCGCCAGGTCATGGCGATGGAGGTGCGGCGCCAGCGCGGTGACATCGAAATTGAAGATCCGGCAGAGATCGCGGAAATCGCGGTTGCCGGGAGGGAGAAAGGCGATATCGGCATTGGCGCGGGTCAGGCCCTGGTGGGCGCAGCTGGCCCCGGCCAGGGCCATCCGGCTGACATACAGATACTCGATCTCCGGCAGCCTGCCGTCGGGGAAGAGATACGGCATCGATTGTTCCCAGAACCGCTTGAAGGTCCAGCCCTCGCGCGACAGAAAGAACACCTTGCCGATGCCGCGGGCCCGGCACTGTTCGGCGATGTGCTGGACAAATCCGCCCAGCAGGGGCGCGAGAAAATTGAACCCCTCGACATAGAGTTCGGGCCGTTCGCCATTCTCCCCTTCGAGCGGCTGCATCAGCTGCTGCAGCGCCCGTCCCCGCCAGAAAGGGCGGCCGCCGCTGTAATTGACATAGCGTTTGACCACCGCCTTGCGGTGCTTTTCCGTGGCGTCATGGAGCACCAGGGCGGTGATCCCGGCCTCGGCCGGCCGCAGACCGTCGGAAACCGGGTTGTCGCCGACATGCAGCCATTTTTTGCCGGCCAGGGCGAACCGGTCCCTGACCAGCTCGTAGCCCTTGCCCGAGGCCTTGGCCAGAAAGGTATCCGCCGAGGAGATCACATCTTCAACTTGATGAAGAAAACCGGCATGGTCGACCAGGACCCGCAGATGCGTCGCCGGCAGGTAGATGTCGGACATGATGAAGATTCTCTTTCCCTGGGCGGACAATTGCCGCAGCCAGTCGACCATCTCGCGGCGGGGTACGAGCATGCTGTTCTCCATCAACAACTCGTAGTCCGTCACCTCCGGCACCAGGGCGCCCCCCTTCTCGGCGCCGAAGATCGTCACCAGGGTCTCGAGTATGAACCGCGGGTAGCAGGCCTCGTGATCGACGAAGGTCTTCGCGGTCTCCTGACGATGCTTCTTTTCGACGTCGTCCCGGAGCTTCTGGACCTTCTGCCAGGGCCAGGGATGCCCGGCCTCGACGGTCCTGGCGGCGATGAACCGGGCCACCGGCAGCTTGACCAGGTCGGGATCATGGATCCGGCGGACCAGCAGGGTATCGAAAAGATCGAAGGAGACGACATCGATTCCACCCGCCACCTCCCGCCCTCTTTTGATCAGAGCATCAATGGAATAGAATTTGTCGAAGCTCATCGCAACCCGGCCTGCGGTGTGGGGGAATCGACAGCAATCATGCCAGCCTCTTGCGCAGCCAGGTTTTCAGGCTGCGCGCCAGTTGCCGGACGGCCGGACGCACCCCCTGTTCCCCGTTCGGCTGCAAGGCGGCCCGGACCGCCTGCAACTCCCGTTCAAGCTCCACCAGCCGATCAGTCCCGGCGGCGACATAGCCCCGCTGCGCCGCCGGGATAACCTCCAGCAGGTATCTGCGGATCAGCTCCTGGTCCTGCAGCCGCCCGGCGATGGCCGCCTCGCCGAGGGTATTGCCGGCGTGAATGCGGTAATACAGCAGTTTCTCGTCCTCGAGGTAGTGCACCCTGCCCGGATTGGCCAGCATCATGCGGAAGATATAGTCGTAGTCGTGCAGGTACCGGAGCGAACAGAACTTCCCCACCGCCCTGACCGCCCTGGTGGTCATGAACAGATTCGAGGTCGTGACCATGAAATTGCCCTTCAGGAAGGCGGTGTAGAGATCGCCGCACTCCCGGTAGAACGCCCGGTTCTTACGGTGCCACAGGTTCCAGCCGAAGGCCGGGTCGGCAAATTCCTCACCCTCGTCGGAGATCGGGATGACATCGGTGAACAGGCATTCGGCCCCGGTTTCATCGCGGCACTCCACGAGGCGTTGCAGCCGGTTCAGCGCATAAACGTCATCCGAATTGAGGATGGCGGTATATTCGCCCCGGGCCAACCCCAGGCCCCGGTTGATGGTGTTGTAGGCATCCTGGTTTTCCTGGTGGTAGTAGGACAGGCGGGGATCGGTGTAACTCTGCACCACTTCGCCGGTGCGGTCCCGCGAGCCGTCATCGATGACGATCAGCTCGAGGTCGGCGCAGCTCTGGCCCAGGACACTCTCGACGGCGGCGCCGACGAACCGTTCGTGATTGTAGGCAGGGATGATGACGGAAACAAGTGGTGCGGACATAATTCAAAACTATCGCTCTGGCTGGGGGATGGTCAACAAGGAGAAAGGCTGTCCCTGAATCTGTTCAATCTTCTCCCGACGTGGTGGAGGCAAGTCACGGAATGGGCTCTTCCTAATGAAATTCAGCCTGGAAGTCAAGCTCTTATTGGGGGAATGCCCCAATCTCCGCCTCCTCGCCACGTTAGGAAACGGCTCCGGCAAACCACGCCAGGAACCTCGCCATGTCGATTCCCGCCTCACCAACTGTTCCCCGGTTGTAGTACGGATCCCCCTGCACCAGCTCCGATCGCCATCGGTCCTGGAAGGCCTGCTGCTCCCTTTTCCACGACTCTTCCGTTCCCGTCGGGATATATCGCCTGTCGTTGCGCAGATGCAGGCGGCAATACGGGGTATAGTAGGATTTGAATCCGGCGGCCAGACACTTGAACCCGAGATCATGCATGGCGAACAGATCGGGAAATCGGTCGGCGTCGAAACCGTTGCAGGCATCGAACAGATCCCGGTTGACGGCGCAGCAGTCCCAGGATGGGCACCAGACGTTCTGGGGACAGTGCAGGCCGTTGAGCAGGATGGAGGCCTGCTGCACAAACTGGGCGTAATACCAGGGAGAATCATTGTCGATTTCGGGAATCGGCGTGACCTCCGGAACATCGATCGCATCGCCTTCCACCCGCCCGGCGACGATCCCGGCATCGGGCCGCTGGCAGTATTCCACCAGGGCCGAGAGCCAATAGCCGTCGTCGATGTCGAGATCGCCGCGGACACAGACGACATAATCGCCGTCGCAATGCGGTAAGGCGTGATTGTAGTGCGCGGCAAGCCCTGCCGGCTGGTCGGCGATCACCAACCGGACCGGCTGATCGACGGACAGCAGATGCTCTTCCAGCCCGGCATCTATGATCTCGCGATCGACAATGAGGATCACCTCGTAGTTCGTGTAGATCGTTCGCTGGAGCAGATCCTGCAGCCAGGACCCGAGCCCTTGCCGATCGCCGTTCCAGCGGACCACCACCGACAGCAGCGGCAGCAGGTACAGCTCCCTTTTCACCCGATAGAAGTATTTCAGATCGGTGGAGAGGACCTCGGCCTCGATGTCCCGCCGTTGCAGGGCATCGATCACCGACCGACGGCCGGCCTCGTCGGCATACTCCTTCTGGCTGTGGTCGATGCTGGTCGAGGTCTCCGAGGCCCGCCAGTGATACAGGACGATGGGGATGTGGACGATCTTCCGGGCGCCTTCGGCCAACCTGAGGAACAGGTCATAATCCTGAGCTCCCGATCTGTCCTCGGTGCAGCCACCGACCTCGCGCCACAGGTTTTTTGCGGTGACGACGAAATGGGTGACATAGTTATGGCAGAGCAGCAATTCCGGGTTGTAGTCCGGCTTGTGGAAGATGCTGAAGCGGCGGCCGTCGTCGCCGATCAGGTCCTCGTCGGAATAGAGCAGGTCGGCGCCGGTGTCTGTTACTGTCCGTGCTATTTGAAACAGACATTCGGACGCCAGTTCATCGTCATTGTCGAGGAAGCCGAGATAGTCGCCGTCGGCCAGGGCCGCGGCGGCATTGGTGGCGCCGGCGATGCCGCGATTGGTCTCGAGAAAGACGACCCTGATCCGTTGGTCTCTGGCCGCCCACTCCTCGAGCAACGGCCGGACGTGCGGCAGGGTGCTGCAGTCATCGGCGAGACAGAGCTGCCAGTGGGGATAGCTCTGGTAGAGGACGGAGCGGATGCAGTTGTTGAGGTGATGGGCGGCGACATCGTACACCGGGACGACCACGGAGATTGTCGGTTTCTGCGGCAGATCGGCGGTCTCGCGGTTCGGGTACAGCCCGTTGAACACCCCCTCGGTGAGATAATGTCCCAACGGAGAGACCGGGCCGTCGTCCAGATATCGCTCGTTATAGTAGACTGGATCGAACCAGGCGCATGGACGACACCCCTCTTTCTCCCCTGTCCTGAGATAATGGGCGAGCGGATCTTCCGCCTCGCCGAGTTTCTCTGCCAGTCCGGCTCGATAGAACAGTGGGTCGAACACCGGAATCGGGCTCTTGCCTTCACGAATTCCATACTCAAGATAATGGCGGAGCAGATCGTCTGCCTCATCCGCCAGAATCGGTGTGCGATCGAGGTACCATTGCGGATCAAAGAACGGTGACGGCTGTCTGCGTTCGCTGCCTCCATGCCGTATGTAATGAACGAGTGGATCACCCCCGTATTCAGTGATTTCCGGATATTTCCGGAGATAGAAATGAGGGGAAAAATAAGGAATGGGCTGTCGTCCCTCGGTCGATCCGCTTTTTATGTAATGCGTGAGAGGATTGACGCCGGAAAAATCGACATCGTCATTCACTTGCGCATAGTACAGGGGATCGAAGTATGGATTCGGCTTCCTGCCCTGCCGCCATCCTTCGGTCATGAAATGGGTCAGCGGTTCGACATCGATCTTCTCGTCCTCTGGAAACTGGCTGAGATAATAGCGAAGGTCAAACAGCGGCCCTGGCGATCGTTCCTCGCGCCAGCCACCCCGGATATAGTGTACCAGCGGATCTTCTCCCTGGGATGCCACGTCAGGATGTGTCTCGTAATAATAATCCTGATCAAAGATACCGGAATTTTTAATTTTCCGGTATCTGGCACTGGTCAGGAAGAACAGTGCATTGAAAACATTCCGGCGAATTGTATTCATCGTCAGTGAAGATGGGTGAAGTAGAGGGCTTGATCACGCATTCGAGCCGACACCTGAGGCGAACGTAATCTGAACAGGTTTTTACTCTTCAAACAGCAATAAATTGATGACAGGGCAGGAGAGACAGGGGCGAACAGCGGTGAAACTCCAGCAGGGGCTCCATTGCCCCCATTGCGCATAGACGTTCTGGCCCCTTACCTGCCAGTATGTTACGCTATCTGGTACGAGTTTGGTCAGAGTGTACTGTGGCGACGGAGTCGCGTACACCGTCCCGGCGTTGCAGGTGCTGCCCAGTCGGACCTGGTAATTCACCGCCGAATCTACAGCCTTCCAACGGAGCACCGTTTCCTGTGGATTTGTGGTGGTGCCATCCACCGGCGAAACCAGGACAGGGGCTGCGAGCGGGGGGGGGGTGGTCGTCCGGGTAAGGTCGACGACGTTGAGTGTCTTATAATACGGAGGGTCGGTGAAATCCATGATCTGGATATGGGTGGATGTGGCGGTCAGCGAATACGTTGTCCATAACTCGTCATCGCAATCGTCGTAAATATGGATAAAACCGGATGTATCAATATCGCCATGGCTGAAATAGTCCTGGCCCGGGCATGTCTGGGTTGAAATCGCGATGCTCACGTTGCCGTTGCCGTCATGATAGACGGTTGCCGTCAAGGGACTTTTAGCGCTGAGAAGATTGCCGCTATTATCGACGACATAAAAGTAGCCGGACCAATTGGCCCCGTCGATATCCGGGTAATTTGTCGCAATAACCTCCTGCTCGAACAGCACCTGCACCTCGGATGACGCGGCGGCGGTGAAGGACTGGTAACCCAGGGTCGGAGAAAGATATTGAGCGTTCAGGCCAAAGGCCAGGCTGCCGATCAAACCGTATCGATATCCCGTTTGGGCCGAATCATACATTCCGGCCCGGAGTCCATACTGTTTGCTCGCAGAAACAACCGAGTACACCGGTTGATCTGTTTTCGCAAAAGCGGCGGCGGTGTTCAATGAAACCGGGAGTTCGGTTTGTACAGTGACGATTTCCTTCTGAAGCACCAATGGCTTGATGCGATTTTTGGGAAGCCCCGTTGTCGAGGCATAAAAAACACTCGATCTCACAACCTGTGTCATCGAATCCACTGCCACGAACACATATTCAATCTGATTGATATGGTTCGCCGGAACCGGAAGCCAACATTCGAACCCCTGTTCGGTTTGTCTCATCTTGACAAACAGATAGGGATTGGCGGCTTCGTATTTGAAATAGCAGCGGACCTCCTTCAGCTTTTCCGGACTGGCAACACGGGCGTTGAGATGAACCCTCTCACCTTGCACCAGTGCCGTTGGGGGCGAGTGTTCGATTCGGACATCAGGAACAAACCTGGCATCCGAGGCGGATGGTGAGAATAAAAAACAGATGAAAAGAAAAATCCATCCTGCATGCAACTGTTTTGTGGTCACGGGAGAAAGGCCATACATGAGAAAAGCTCTGTTAAGTTAGAGTGATAAGGAGAAAGATCCGACACAGCCCGCATGATAATTTGATAATTGCAATAACCTGCAGCGCTGATCACGAAAATTGGCCGGGGTGGGTGGCTCGCGCTTGTCAGCCACAATGATTATGATAACCGATTCCAGATCTTGCCGGATGATGGGGTGAAATGCAATCAAGGGGCAAAAAAAAATCGTTCGGAATACTACCATTTTTTCCTATTTATTTTCGAACCATTTCTTCATTTGATAACGGAAAGGATAAGGGATGGGTTCGTTTTGTGCGGCAGAGTCAACCACTTCTTTCTGCTCTCGAACATCGGTAAAATCACTGAGGAGGGGCTCGGATTTGGTCAGGGTTTTTTTAATGATGATCGGCCCGGCCCAAAGAATAAACTGCTCGTTGTATTCGGCCTCGGCGCTTGCTGCAGCCGGCGGCATCACCAGACGGCCGGTGAGGCTGTCGACAGCCAGCACCTCGAACGAGGTCTTGGCCCGGAGGATCTCGTTGTTGGCCAGAAACCATTCCACTCTGGTGCGGACCGTGCCGAAGACATCGACGGTGATATAGACATCGATCTCGGCCTCGGATGGCGGCACGACGTAGACATCCTTCAGATACAGATAAGTCTGGAGCAGCGCGGAAAGATACTGCAGGTCGTCGGAAGGTATTTCCGTGGAATTCAGGTAGGCCCCCAAGCCTTCATACTTCACGCCGCCCTGGACAATACCGCCGCTCCCCTCCTGTTCGGTGGTTTTCGATTCGGGATAGGGCAACAGCGTACTGGTCTCCGTCTCACTGGAAGTGGTCGCAGTGGATGTGGTGGCGAACGATTCCGAGGTGGTGGTGGATTTCGTCGTATTTGTTGCGGTGTAACGGGGAAAATTCGAGGTCTCGGTGGTTACCGGGGACTGGACGTAGTCACCTCGCAGTTGTGAGACGATCGAGAAACGCCCGCCGGTCATGTTGCCGGCACCGGTATCACCGATGGCATTGACGAAGAGGTTGACCTTTTTCCCTCGAATCGTCGAGAGATCGATCTGCTTGATCGCGCCTCTTGTGGCGGCGGCAACCAGTTCCTGCTCCACGGCAAACCGCTTGCCACCCCCATGACCAGGCAGACCGGTGAGCGTGCCGCAGCCTCCCAGCACCATGACAACAGAGAAGATGAGAAGACAGGGAGGAACCACGCGCAAACGATTCTGCTTATCACCCATAATTGCTGTATATTGAAATCCCCTCTAAAAGTCTCAAGTCGCCATCCGCATCAACACGGTGACATAGTATGAACCCTGAAATACCGCCCTGGGTTCCGGCACTGCCGTTATCTCGCTTCAGTCCTTTGAAACCGGTCTTGAACATCAAGCCGTCCCCGTAGTATCCGACAATTCCGGCAGCCGATTTCGTCCGCCCCGAGAGACGACGGTTGATTCTGCTTGGCGCCCCGGTGCCCCCCAGACCTCGGCGAACATCTTCCTCCCATTTTCGCGGTTGATATACCAATTGAGGCCCATAGTCAATCTCTCGTTGGTTTCCGGATCAAGAAACATTTTCCCCCGTCTTGGCCCGGGCTTCTCCAAGGAGACCTGAGGAATACATGAAGGTGCAGTACCGTTTCTTGTCGATATCGGCAAAACAAAATCAGGGGCTGAGCGCTCGTCTTGGACAGGACGGTGTGACCGAGGCGATGCGGCAGGTCAATCGTGACCAGAGGATGAATATACCGGGCGCTCCGCTTAGTTCTTCATCAAGATGGGTCGGATATGTATTTAAGTCCATTGAGCGGGAGATGCAGCAATGTCCAATTACGGCCCATAGTCATTTGTTTGCTGAGAAGTACAATCTGGCATGACCAGGTCTTAAATCCGGTTCATCCGACTAAAGCGTACATTTGTGTAACTTCCTGGATTTGAAATGTCATATTGGCGGCTATTGCTCTATGTTGGACGAAGACTTTCAGACAGAGCCTGTTATCAAAAGGGAAACAGGCTCTTCCTGAAGATCAAAATGGACACCTTCAGGTATCAAATCCTGGAGGTTAACATTCATTACGGTTCGCGCAGGCTCTCATCAAGAGCCCTGATCACCGGGTAGAGGAAATACGAGATGACGCTGCGCCGGCCGACTTTTATCTCTGCCCTGACCTTCATTCCAGGCAGCAGGCGAAACCCCTCCGGCGCATTGCGCAGCTGAGTTGAGAGCAGGGTGATCCGGGCACGGTAGAAATCATCTGCGGGCACCCGTTCAGACGGAGTCCGCCCCATGATATCCTGATTGTTGCGCTGGAAGGAATCCTCGCTGATGACCCTGACCTTCCCGGGCAAGGTATCATGCCGCTGAAAGGGAAAGGCATCCAGCTTTATCCGGACCGAATCGCCTGTGCGGATCCTGCCGATATCCTTGGAACCGATATCGACCTCGACCTCGATGTTGCTGTTGAAAGGGACAAGCGTGATAAAGGGCTCGGCCTGCTGGATAATTGAGCCGATCGAACGCTCCGCCATCTTGAGGACGATGGCCTTCTGTGGCGCCCGCAGAGATACCAGTTCATGCACTCTTCTGGCCTTGAGAATCTCCTCGCGGACCTTTTCCCACTCGTTTCGCAACTGCACCTCCTTCTCCATCAACTCGCCGTTGCGTTCCTCGACAAATCGCTGCCAATCCGACTGTGCCTGCTTCAACTCATTGATCGCCACCTGTTCCTCAGCCTTGAGGTTCTCGATAGCGTTTGCCGTCTGGTATCGGGCTTTCTGGGCATCGAGCAGCCTGAGCCGGTAATCGGGGTCGTTCCGAGGAAGTTTGGCCGTGGTCCCCTCGATATCCCGCAGCAGTTTGACCTGCTGTTCCTGCCCCTGAAGCTGTACTCTGATCATGTCGATTTTGGCATGGAGCGCGGCGATTTTGTCATCAATCGTCCGTTTGCTCCGCGCCAGGATGACCTTCCTCTGCTTCAACAGCTGTTCCTGCAACCTGCCCTCCTCCCCTTCCCCGGGCTGGGCCGAGAAGGGCAGATTCGCCAATTCCGCCTTGATGCGCCGCAATTGGAC